>JBHLKM010000003.1:0-325547 GCA_048886685.1 Candidatus Hodarchaeota archaeon | reverse complement strand
CAAGTTGTATTTAGTCCCGAGGGATCCGTAATTGTTACATCGAAATCAGGAGCAGTGGTTCCAAATAATTGGTTAGGAGTTGGTAAATCAATTGTAATTGATGGAACTTCAATATCTTTTCTCGTGACTACTTCATCCCATATAAGATTTCCCGCACTATCATTGGCATAAAACCGAATTGTTACCGTCCCGTTTCCGAACAAGTCCCACGCTCCTTGATCTATCTGTCCAGTTGATCCGCTAAAAGTGAAATTTCCTGACCAATCGGTACCATTATGTAATTGATACCAAGTTGTATTCAGCCCCGAGGGATCTGTAATTGTTACATCGAAATCAGGAGAAATGGTTCCAAATAACTGGTTGGGAGTTGGTGAATTGATCGTAATTGTTGGAAGTTCAATATCTTTTCTCACAACTACTTCCTCCCATATAAGATTTCCCGCACTATCATTGGCATAAAACCGAATTGTAACTGTCCCGTTTCCGAATAAGTCCCACGCTCCTTGATCTATTTGTCCAGTTGATCCGCTGAAAGTGAAATTTCCTGACCAATCAGTACCATTATGTAGTTGGTACCAAGTTGTATTTAGCCCCGAGGGATCTGTAATTGTTACATCGTAATCAGGAGAAATGGTTCCAAATAACTGGTTGGGAGTTGGTGAATTGATCGTAATAACTGGTGCTATTATATCCTTTCTTACTGTAATCCAGTTAAAAGATTCCTCCCCTAATGTATTGTTAGCGTAAAACAGAATAGTAACAGTTCCATTTCCGAACAAGTCCCAAGCATTTTGATCTATTTGACCTGTTGATCCACTAAAAGTGAAATTTCCTGACCAATCCGTACTGTTATTTAATTGATACCAAGTTGTATTTATTCCTTGTGGATCTGTTGTTGTTAGGTTATAATTAGGAGAAGTGTCACTAAAAAGAGAATTGTTTGTTGGTTCATATATTATAATTGTTGGAGCATTTAGCTTAGGTTCTAAACTTTTATCTTTATCTTTATGATTACTAGGGATCACTATAAATTGCGAGATTAATGGAAAAGTTATCAGAAAAATTAAAAGTATTGAAATAGTTTTGGTTAAATTTGCCTTTAGGATTTTTTTCATTATAAAATCGACTAAATTTTCTTATATTATACAAGAAGTTTTTTATAAATTTGTGTTTTTAAATAAAAGGTTAATATTCTTTGTTAATTTAAGAAGGGTTAAATTCGTATATTAATATTTACTAAATCTTAATTTAGACCATTTTTGTATTAATAGAATAAATTATTTTTAATTTTAATAACAACAATAATTTTATAGATTAATTCAAACTATCAATTCTGAAAAAACATGTCGGATAAAGATGCTGTTTTAGGAATTTTTAAGAACACTGATAAGCCACTTCGTCCGGGTGATATAGCAAAAGAACTCGGGATTGAATCTAAGAAGGTTTCTAAATTTATAAAAGAGTTAAGAGAAGAAGGAAAAGTATTTTCTCCTAAACGATGCTATTATGCTTTAAAATGATTCAGTAATAGAAAATAAAAATCTTTTTTTTTCATTTTTTTATGTTATAATATACTATTGTAGATACCGCTTGAAGCCTTTTTTTAAAAAAAAGATAGAATTATAATAACTCAATGAGAATAATTGAGTAGTGTATTTGAAGAACGCTCTTCTTCGTTAATAATTTTTTTTTCTATGTTTATGTATCCGCATTCTAAACGCTTCGCAGTTATTGGAGAAAATAATTTATAAGTTTCGGTTTTTTTCGAAGAGCATTTCGGGCAAGAATAATACATATTCTTAAGACCTACAGTTTGGTTTTTAGTTATAAATTTTTAAACTCTTATTTATTTGTTTTCATTAGATATATCTTAAGTGTTTATTTATAAAAAACCATAAAAACTCCTATAATTTTATTTATTAGGTAAATTTAATACAAAACTTTATGAAAATTACATCCTTTAAGTTTCTCAAACTTTTTTAAAATTGTATTGTGATGTATGACTTTATAAAACCACTTTCTGAAGAATTTAAAAATATATATTTTGTTAACGGAGATAGAAATGGGAATTATCCGTTCTCTCACTCTTTACTCATTGGAGATCATTTAATAGACACAGGAATTTCTGCTAATTATTTAATAAAAGTTCAAAAACAATTTCCGATTAACTTTGTACTTTTAAGCCATTGGCATGAGGATCATATTTCTGGAAATGGCCTCTTGGAAAAATCAAAATTTTTATGCCACATCAAGGATAAAAATCCTATCGAAAATGTAGACTTGATTATCCCTTATTATAATGTTGAAAATACAGTAGCTGCTAATGAATTCCAGACCATTTTAGATTTTTATAGATTGAAGAATGTAAAAATCCATAAAACTATTGAAGATGAGGAAATTATTAATATTGGAGACGATTTAAGGTTGAAAACTATTTTTACACCAGGTCATACGGCAGGACATTGCGGATTTTATGAAATGAATTCAAGAATCGCATTTTTTGGTGATATGGATCTTACTCGGTTTCCCTATTATGCAACGATTGACTCAAATTTAATGGATTTTGAACGGTCAATTGAGAAGCTCAAGCGTATTGACATTGAAGTTGCTATTTTAGGACATAGGGATCCAATTTTTGGTAGAAGTAATATAAAACAAGAACTAGATAATTTCCAATCAGTTATATATAAAAGGGATGAAAGAATACTGGCAAGTTTATCTGAAAGCAAATCTACTCGTTTAATAGATCTTAAAGGTAAGAATCTAATTTACAGAAGATATACCTTCAAAAATTTTGAAGTATTATCAGAAATGGTAATGATTGAGAAGCATTTTGATAAATTTGTTTCTCAAAATATAATTGAACAAAAAGAAGATGGATTTGTTCTTAGTTAAATTAAATAATTGAATTTATTATCTTTTAGTAAGTTTTTCAATTGATTTTTTCTTTTTTTGAAGCCTTTTCTTAATTTCTTTTAGAGCATTTTCAACAGCATAATTATAGGGTGAGATTCTTTCTTCAGCAGCACCTTGAATTACTTCCATTGTTTTTTCAGTGATTTTTGATTTGATATATTCAAAAATCTCGTCTGCATTCTGGACGGCTCTATTAAAACTAAAATTGAGTGCCAAAACCTCTCCAGCGTTTACCACAAAGTCTGGAAATGCTATGATATTCATATCTTTTAATGTTTCTGTCACTCCTTTCTCATAAGGAATATTAGCTGCTGGAACAATTGATAATGCTTGAATTTTACCGACGTTTTCTTTATTAATTGCATCAGGACGGGCACCTGGAATTATAAACTCGGTAGGATACTCAGAAGATAATTCAAACAATTTTTCTTTAGGAACTCTGACTAGATTCTTACTCTCGTATTGATTAACCAATTGGTCACCATAGGTTAATTTTAATTTAATTAGATCTTCCACATTAAGACCATCTTCATCGAAAATAGCACCATTTATCGTAGAAACACCTGTTAATTTATAACCAATCTCATTTAAACTCATTGCTAAAGCGGTCCCAACTTTACCAAATCCTTCCATGATTACACGAGGTTTGTGATTTTTATGAATGTGTTTTATTATGATTTTTTCAATATTATCATAGATTGTCGTTAAACAATATACCACTCCATATCCGGTGAATAGTTCTTCTACGGGTATCCCCATTTTAATTAATTTGATTTTTTTAGGTGCTCGATTTGGTAATTTGAGAGTTTTAAAAATTTTAATAAGATCATTATCATCCGTACCCATATCAGGTCCCGGGTAATATATATCACTCTTAACAAATAGTTCAATTGAGTCTGCAAAGCTAGAAAGTAAAATATCTTTTTTCTGTAAATCAAGAGGATCTCCCCAGATTCCTGACTTTGCCCCACCTACTGGGATATTATAGGTAGAAAATTTTAGAGTCATAGCACGAGCTAGTCTAATCATTTCATCAACTGTAATGTCTGGAGCGAATCTCACGCCACCACCTGTAGGTCCATAGACAGTATTATCAATAATTAATACCGCATTCATATCAACAGTTGGATTATTCAAAAATATTATCTTTTCTGGTCCAAATTCATCAAATAAATTATAATCTCTAATATCAAAATTCATTTTAAAATAGTTTTCATAAAGATTGTACTTTTATTAGGATTTATAAGAGATTGAGTAATATATAATTTTTTTATCAATTGGATATTCTATTATTCATGGAACGAGAAGAGCCTATTCTATTTAAAAGATTTCCTAATTTAAAGAAGATAATCCCTTGGATTCCTTTGCTTACGAAAATTCCTACTCCTATTGAAAGGCTTTTTGAATTGGAAAAAAGATGTGATTTAAATGGTGGAGAAATATATATTAAACGTGATGATAAAAATCATCCTATTTATGGCGGAAACAAACTTAGAAAGTTTGAATTCATTTTTGGGGATATTATAAAAAAAAAGAAAAAAGGAATTATAACCACAGGCGGTATCGGCACTAACCATGGTTTAGCTTGTACTATTGTATGTAGCAACTTAGATCCACCATTAAAATGTGAGTTATTTCTATTTCCTCAACCACTTACATGGCATGTACAGAGATCTTTAATACTTTTTGATTATTTTGGAGCAAAATTGCATCTTAGTAAGGGAGTTATAAGTACATTTATAAAAGCGTTATTTTTCCAATTAAATCATCCAAAATTTTATTTCATATTTCCCGGAGGATCTCCACTTTTTGGTTTTGGAAGTTCTATAGGGACGGTGGGTTTTATAAATGCCATATGTGAACTGAAAAAACAAATTGAAGAAAATATAATACCAGAACCAGATGCAATATTTGTTGCAGGAGGAACTAATGGTACAAGTGGGGGATTAGTTGCTGGTTGTAAACTTCTTGGATTAAAAACTAAAGTTCATGTTGTGGCAGTGTATGATGATTTTATGTCAAATCCTTCCGCTGTAATGAGAAATGCCAATAAGGCCCTTAAATACTTACATAAATGTGATAATTCTATTCCTAATATAAAAGTTTCCAAAGATGATTTTGAGTTTATCACCGGGTATTTAGGTTCTGGATATGGTATTAAGACGATAAAGAGTCAGAATGCGGTTGATACAGTTTATCATTTGGAGGGAAAAAAAAGAAACTTTAAATTAGAAACTACGTACACTGGTAAAGCTATGGCAGGAATGTTAGATTTTCTTAAAGAAAGTGGGAATAAATCTAAAAAGGTATTATTTTGGAATACTTACAATTCAAACATCTTAGATGATTATCTTAAAAAACAAGGTTGTACTTATAAAAACCTGCCAAACAAATTTCATAGATTCTTTGAAAGTAAGATATTTCAATGTTGGCAAATTACTGATTGCCCTGAAGAGTTTAGAAGTAAATGTTCTGCTTATTTAAATCATGAATATAGATTTTGGAAAGTAACAAAATGTCTACTTGATGAAAACGAAAAAAAAAAAGCTTTCATAACCCTTAATAATGTGATAGAATTAGAGGATGCCTAAATTATTTTATATAATATTTAATCGATGGTATAACCCAGAAATTAAAATTGGCAAGGCGATTGTTGCATCACACCATACACTCACATGTTTAGATTCCAGATCATATTTTCCCCATGATTTTGCTTCAGAAAAAGTGCTCCCTGAAAGCCCTCCATCATATTCAGTAGCAGTGTGTATACGAACTGAATAATTATAACCCATTCTCTCAATTTTATCCAATTCATCAAGCATCGGAAAAATCTGTTGAGCCCAGTTCCTTGGAACACCTCCTCCAACTATTAGAGTGCCATATTCATTTGATTTTCTTATTATATCTGCAAACTTCTTTACATCCTCTAAAATATCAAATTGAAAGTTATATTCTGAATAATATGCATATTTTAGTAATTTTAAACTTAATTCAGAATCGGAAAAAGCGGGAACAAAAACGGGAATATCCTTTTCAGCAGCCATCGATAAGATAGATCGTTGCTTTACATTACTTCCGATTTTTTTCAAAAATTCAGATGGTGTAGTGTGAATATTTTTTGTGCTGTAAACAGATTGAATAATTTCAAATAACCTTTTATCTGCATTTGAATAACTATCCTCTGGGAGGAAAATATCATAAATTCGATTTATCCTGAATTTAAATAATTCATCATCATCAACGTTAGAACTTCCGAGATAATGACCTATATTGCATGTTGCATCTACTAAATCGTGTGTAATATTTGCACCAGTACTAATTAAAACGTCAATTAAATTTAATTCTATTAATGAGATTATCAATTCACCCATCCCTGCGGGCACAAGTGCTCCTGAAATTGTAAGAACTGTTAAAATGTTGTTATCACTTACCATTTTTTCCAAGATATCAAGAGCTATACCAAGATTTCTTCCTTGGAAACCACAGTTTTTAAGAGCTATTAAAAGATCATCTGTATTTTTTACTTTTGTAGCATCAAATGGTTTTACCTTCCTTATTAAATAATCTTCTTTTTGACGGGTATTCATAAATAAAGTTAAATGCTTTAACAGTTTTAAATTGATGTATTTTAATTTTTTTAAAAAGCCTTGAAATTATGTTATTTTGTCTGAATAATTTCCTTAGATAATATATTTTAGATATGAATCATTAAAATTACTTTTATTTTACTAATTTAATCCTAAATGGTACCCTTATTTATAATAAAATTTAATAAGGACAGTGAGTTCATCAAATAAGCAGAATTTTGATAGTTTAGGAGTTAAAAGCTAGAATATATCATTAGTTATTAAAATAAATTTAAATATAATCTTTTATACTAAAATCTTAACTATATGTTATAAATAACTTACGATTAAGCTATGTCATTAGTCCCAAAGAAGGTATTCTTTGTTAAAGGTAAAGGATTTCATAAATCTAAGCTAGCTGCTTTTGAACAAGCACTAAGGAGGGCGGGAATTGAAAAATATAATATTGTAAATGTTTCCTCAATACTCCCTCCTTATTGTATCGAAATAAATCAAGACGATGGCTTAAAACAACTCCGACCAGGTCAGATTATATATGCTGTTTTAGCTAGGGCAGAATCTAATGAATATAATCGATTAATTTGTGCATCAATAGGAGTTGCAAAACCAGCAGAAAAGAGTCAATACGGATATTTGTCTGAACACCATACATTTGGTATAAAACCAGAAAATACAGGAGATATGGCTGAAGACTTAGCAGCAGAAATGTTAGCTTCCACTTTAGGGATTCCATTTGATCCAGATGCTAATTATGATGAGAAGAGAGAAGTATATAAAATGGGAGGAAAAATAGTTGAAACTAAAAGTATTACTGAATTTGCAACTGTCAGAGAGGAAAATGAATGGGCATCTGTAATAGCTGCAGCAATTTTTATTCTTTGAACTTTACTTACTTATTAATTTCTTTTATTTTATAATTAATTTCTTGGTTCAATGTAAGAATTGCAATAGTAGTGGATGGTCCAAAATATTCTGTCTCTAAATACCCTTTTCCTGGATTGATAAGTAATATTTTTTCATTATATATTATTTCCGGCTCATGTGTATGTCCATAAGCGACAATATCAACATTATCATCCTTAAATAAATCTAATACTTTAGATTTAATAAGTTCAGTAGGCCCCCCACTCGCTGGATGAGTAATACCTATCTTTTTCCCTGAAATCTCAAAAATCTCTTTTGATGGAACTTTATCTAAAATATATTTAGGATCAGCATTACCATAAACACCTTTAAAATTATCTCCTTTAAGTTGGATCAAACCATCTAGAACGTCTAAAGAAACATAATCTCCAACATGAATAATCCAATCTGAATCTTCAATTTCTTCCATCATATCCCTTGGTAAATCTTTAAAACTCCTTATGTGAGTATCTCCCAAAATTGCAATTTTTACTGTCATAATAATAAATTCCTGATGAAATTAGTATACAGGTGAAAAAAGAATATTTCTAATGATTAGCTCATATATAATTATATTATATACATAATGTTGAAACTGTTGAGAATTACATTTCTTTAATAATTTTATTTAAGGGTTTTCTATCGGTGGGTTTTGGAATATTTCCTTGAATATATCCAAAGGGGAGTACAGTTAATAAATAATCATCTGCATTTAGACCTAGAATTTGTTTTACTTTCTCTTTATTCATTGAACCTATCCAACAACTGCCTATTCCTAAAGACCAAGCCATTAACATCATGTTCATTGAGACTAGGGAAGTATCAATTACATACCACTTGCCACTTACCCTTGGTTTTCCCATAATAGCTATAGCAAATGAAGCTTCAGCAATAAACCAACCATAACCAGTTACTCTAGCTATTTTTTTTAATATATCCTTGCTTTTAACGACAATAAATTGCCAGGGTTGACGATTTGAAGCACTTGGTGCCCACCGTCCTGCTTCCAATATCATTTCTATTTCTTTTTCTGGAATTGGCTTATCTTGAAATGCCCTTATGCTTCTTCTTGCTTTAATGAAATCTAATAAAATCTTTGGATCAATCATGATAATTATACCATTAAATTCATAACTTAATCTTTTTATATCTGAAAAGTATTAAAAATACTTTTTATATAAGTTATAACCTATAAGTTATTGTTCACTTTAATAATTGGATATAATTGGATTATTACAGATTAAAAGTAGTAGATTTTTATGAGCTATTATTATTTTTGAATTTATAATAATCTGATTCAAAATTTGGAAAGATTTTCTTTTTTCTTCCTTCTTTTTCTAATTTAATTAACCCGAGTTCATGTAATTTCTGTAAATGGTAGTGAATTGTTTTATGATCCAACTTGAATTTTTTTGTAATTAAATTATTCCAAATGCCTGGTTCTTGCTCAATCATTTCTAAAATTTCCAAAGTAAGTTTACTTTTTTGTAGTTTTAAATCTACATTAGAAAGTGGATTTTTCTGGTAATATGGAAAATATGCGATAAAATTACCTACTCTCTTTTTCCCTATAATTTTATATGTCTGCAGAATATCGAGATGCCAAACTAAATTTCCTGCCGCAAGCCCAGTTTTTCTTAATAATTCGTTAAAATGGATTCCTGGTTCATTCAATATGAGATCAATAATTATATTTCGATTTTCATTTTCCAATACCTCATCTAAAGATAATCTATGAGCCCCTTTCTCAATAGGAACAGTCCTTTTTCTTAAATAGTGGAAATATTCCTTTTTTGATATTAAAAACGCGATTGAAAGTATACCTACTGCTACAATAGTAATAGTAAAAATTAACCAAGTCCAATCATAAGGTTCTCTGGCAAACTCGAAAAGTGTTATATAATATTCTGTATCACTTTCAATATCATATAAAGTGCTTTCTAAATATAATTCTGAGTTAGATTCATTAAAGTTTTCTTCGGTTTCAACTAATTCCCATGATTCTTGATTAATTTTGAAGAGCGCTAATGAATAATTTACTTCATGATTTAATCCATATTGATTTATTTTGCGATAGCTAATTGAAAAATTTTGAATTGATGAATTTGACTGAATCTTGAAAATGCAGTTATATTGATATCGTAGGTGAAAGTTTCCTTTTTTAGGTGAATTAGGGGGTTGTGATATCCCAAAATTTCTCATAGTTGTTTTTGATGTTATATTTAAAGAAATTGATTCATTATTATAAAAAGAAAATGAACACTGACGATTAGCTATCTTATTTTCATATTCTAAGTAGAGATTTATCCTTGAATTTGTTGTAATTTCAAAATTAATGTTATTTGGAAAATGGTAATAAACGTATTCATCGGCTTCAACTATATCAACCGTCCAAAACTCCGAAATGTTTTCAGTTCTCGCAAATGTATCAGATATAATTACATTTATTTCAAGAAGAATTAGAATTAATATTATAAGGTTAAATCCGTGTTTTTTCCTATTAAGTATTTTTTTATAGGCCAATTATCTTCAAAATTCTAATATTCTTCTATAAATTTATTATTAAAATAAAAAAATAATTTTTTTATAATTCTTTGCTTAGTACTATTTTCTTTTTCTAAGAATAATAAATGAAACCACAGCGATGATGCCAACAGCACTTATGAGACCGATATAAATTAAGATGTTATTTTCAGATTCGGGAATTAGTACAGTCCAGTATGAGAAGTGATCAGTCTCAGTAACTAAATATCCATCTTCTATCGTTGTTGGAACTGTAACCCATTCTTCAGAATTTTCATCATAATAAGCCCAGTTTCCATTATGATTTTGATTATTCGCTTGTATTTTTAATTTAGCTTGAATTTCACCTGAATTATTACACTGAAGTAAAAAACAAAAACCTTCTTGGTATTGATATCTATGTCGGTTTCGTACAGTGTATCTGTTTCCCATCAACAATCCTAATTCAGCTTGCTCTTCAGTACATGTCATATTCATTTGAAGATCTTGATTACAGTCAATTTCAATTTCGAATGACTTAATACCAATCCTCAAAGAATCACAGTTAATATCTACATCAATATTAACATTAGTATCAAATGTTAGTCTTGTCCTCTGTCGAAACGTAAACATTACACGATTGTTTGCTTGTATTCTTGTTTGATAAGTATCATCATTAATATCTATAGAAGCTTCTGCGGCTAATACAGTACTAGTGCTTAATATTGTAAAAAGAATCGCTAAAGCAAAGGTTCCAATCAATATTTTATTAATTTTTTTCATTATTTTTTAAGCCAAAGTTTTTCTAAATAAAAAAAATATGTTTGATATAAAAAGGATTAAGGAACATTTATCCCCATTTTGAATCTCAATAAATAATACATTTTAATCAAACATATAAGTTGAATTTATCGAAATATTTTTAAAACTACAAGCAATTTATTTTATAAAATACAATTCTATTGGATTAAGAGAAATGAAAATGCTTCCACTATCATATAAATCTAAACTTAAAAATTATTTGAAGCGTTTTTTTTCATTAGGGTTGTGTTTAACTGAATTAGATTTAGATTTATTATTATTATAATAAACCTTCTTTATCTATGGAAGTTCTTCTCTCATAGTAATAAGAGGGCTGGTAAAAACTAAAGAATTTTAAAAAGGTTAAAGGAAATGAACGAAAAAAGCGATATTATGGTTTCTGATATGATGGAAAAAATTCGTGGGACATTAGTCTTACCCAAAAAAGCATATTTCTTCGACACCACTCTACGTGATGGAGAACAAACACCAGGAATTAGCTTTACACTAAAGGAAAAAATATCTATTGCCCAATCATTAAATGAGCTGGGTATAGATGTAATTGAGGCAGGATTTCCAGTCATATCCCAAGGCGATTTTGATGCATGCAAAGAAATTTCGAAACTTGGTTTGGATTCAGAAGTAATTGGTTTAGCTCGTATTAAGAAGATTGATATAGATAAGGTTATTGAAGCAGATATGGATTCAATTCATGTATTTATCGCAACTTCAGACTTACATTTGAAAGAAAAACTAAAAATGACGAGAGAGGACGTTATTGATATCGTTGGAGAATTAATATCTTATGCTAAAGATCATTATTCTAAGATTGAATTTTCAGCCGAAGATGCTACAAGGTCAGATTTAGATTATCTGATCAAGGTTAATCAAGTTGCCGTCGAAAGTGGAGCAACTCGAATTAATATACCTGATACTGTTGGTACGATATCTCCAACTGCATATGGATATATTGTTAGGAAAAATTATGACTCATTACCTAAAAGTGTGAGGATTGCGGTGCACTGTCATAATGATTTTGGCTTAGCCGTGGCAAATACAATAGCTGGATTTGAAAATGGTGCTTCCGAAGCTCAAACAACAATATTAGGGTTGGGTGAGAGAGCAGGAAATGCGGCATTTGAAGAAACTGCTATGTCTCTTTATGCCTTATATCAAATCCCAATGCAGATACACACAAGATTGATATTTCCAACTGCAAAATTAGTTGAAAGCTTATGCGGGGGAAAAGTAACTATTGGTCGATTGACGCCATTAATTGGTCAGAATGCATTTGCCCATGAATCAGGTATTCATGCTCATGCAATGATTCAACATGCTCGTGCATATGAACCTATAACACCAGAGTTAATAGGCATTAAACGATCTGACAATGTAGAAGAAATAATTAAACAATCAATAAAATTGGGAAAGCATACAGGAGGACATGCACTTAAAGCAAAATTAGAAGACTTAGGTATTCATACTACAGACGTTCAGTTTTCTAATATTATGAACCATGTTAAAGCTTTTGGAGATAAAGGACATGAAGTAACCGAAGAAGATTTCTTTGCTATTTTAAAAGATGTTTTTGAAGACCTACCTGAAGAAGATCAATTCGTAAAACTCGAAGAATTAACTGTATTAACTGGCTCTGTTACTCCCACTTCGACTGTACGCTTAAAAATTGATGATAATGGAAATAGTATTGAGAAAGTAGCCTCTTCAGTTGGAGTTGGACCTGTAGATGCATCAGTTAATGCAATTATTAAATGCTTTAAACCAATGAGTAAAATAAAGCTATTAAATTATCAAATTGATGCAATAACAGGGGGAACTGAAGCACTAGGACACACTACTATTGAAATTATGGATATCGATAGTAATCATATAGTAAAAGCAAGTGCTACTCATGAAGATATCGTAATGAGTTCCGTTTTGTCACTACTAAAAGGACTTAACCTTATAGTTAAGAAAAAGAATTCATCCAGCGATTAAAAAAACCTTTAATATTCACATAAGTTAATCTATCTATGATTTTGAAGCCAAGATAAGGTAAAGCAAATATGGGGTTAACAATAACAGAGAAAATCTTAAGAGAGCATGCTCATGATAAATCAGTGGTTGCTGGAGATTTCATTTTAGCTGAAATTGATCGATGTTTAGCTAACGATATTACTGCACCTATAGCAATAGAAGTTTTTAAAAAGGTTATTGAAGGATCAGATAAAGGTCTTTTTGATAAAAATAAAATAATTTTAACTCCTGATCATTTTACACCGAATAAAGATGTTGCCTCAGCAATACAGTGTGAAATACTCAGAGAATTTGCTCATAAATATGATGTTTTAAATTATTTTGAAGTTGGTCATGGTGGAATTGAGCATTGTCTTATCCCAGAACAAGGATTAGTTGCACCAGGGGAGCTTTTTATAGGTGCTGATTCCCATACTTGCACATATGGTGCTCTTGGTGCTTTCTCAACAGGCGTAGGGTCTACAGATTTAGGTGTCGCGATGACCTTAGGAAAATGTTGGCTTAAAATACCTGAATCTATACTTTTTGATTTTTCTGGAAAGCTAAATAAATGGGTTTCTGGTAAAGATTTAATTTTGTATACTATTGGAAAAATAGGAGTTGATGGGGCAACATATAAAGCAATGGAGTTTGCAGGAGATTCTATTAGAAATTTATCTATGGATAATAGATTTACAATGTGTAATATGGTAATTGAAGCCGGTGCTAAAAACGGAATCATAGTACCTGATAAGATTACGTTAGATTATTTGGAAAAGACGGGAAATTCAATATATAAGATCTATGAAAGTGATAAAAATGCTGAATATATTGATACTATTGAAATTGAATGTAAAAAAATAGAACCGCAAGTCGCTCTACCTCCTCTTCCAGAAAATTCTAAACCAATCTCAGAAGTAAATAATATGAGAGTAGAAATAGATCAATCGATAATAGGTTCTTGTACTAATGGTCGCATGGAAGATTTGAAAATTGCTGCGAATATTTTAAAAAACCAAAAAATTCATTGTAATGTAAGGTGTATTATCATCCCAGGTACTCAAAATATATATCTTCAAGCATTAAAAGAAGGATTAATAGAGATTTTCATTAATGCTGGTGCGATAGTCTCGACACCTACTTGTGGTCCTTGTTTGGGAGGTCATATGGGGATTCTTGCTGCAGGAGAAAAAGCAATCTCTACAACAAATAGGAATTTTACTGGCAGGATGGGACATATAGAAAGTGAAGTGTATTTATCAAGTCCCGCTGTTGCTGCTGCCTCGGCTATTAAGGGATATATTACTTCACCAGAATTTATTTAAGGAGAAAAAAGTGATTGGTAAAGTTATAAAATATGATATGAAAGATATTAATACAGATTTGATCATTCCCGCAAGATATTTAACTACATCTGATGCTGAATATTTGGCTAAACATTGTATGGAAGATCTAGATGCTAAATTTATTGAAAAAAAAAACAAATTTGGTTATACATTATTAGTTGCGGGATCGAATTTTGGATGTGGTTCAAGCAGAGAACAAGCGCCTATTGCTCTAAAATCTGTGGGAATTAAATGTATTATAGCATTATCATTTGCACGGATATTTTTTAGGAATGCAATAAATATAGGATTGCCGATAATTGAATGTAAAGACATTGAAGCTATAAGCACTGGTGATGAAATAGAAATTAGATTTACAGAAGGAGTTATTAAGAATATCTCTACAAATTTAAAAATACATGTGAAGAAAATTCCTACCTTTATAGAAGAGATTGTCTCTAATGACGGCTTGATTAATTATGCTAGGCGTATAATTTTGAAGAATACCTAAAAAGCTTTAAGTCAATTTTATTCCTTTTGCTTATAATAGCAGAATTACTTAGTTTTCTGAAATTTTTAGAAGATTAAATTTAAGATATCGAAGTCTAAGTTTTTATATTATAATTTTGAAAATATTATTAAAGATAATCAAATTAAAATATTTATATGGAATTCATCTTAAAATTATTTTAATTTGAATTTTATACCAATTATGGAGATAAATTTATGTCATTAAAAGAATTCAGTAAAGAAGTATTTACTCGATATGGATTTAGCGAAGAGCATATAAATATCTATTTAGCATACTTAAGAGTTCCACGTGCTACAACATCAGAGGTATTTATGACATTAGCAGCAGAAGATGAGGGACTGCAATATGAAACGGTTATAGAAATTACTGATTGGTTAGTGGAGAAGAATTTTTTAAAAAGGATTGAGGGAATAGTACCAAGGTTTATTCCATTAGAACCTTTTTTCGAGTTATTCACTAATGAATCAGAACTCTTTAGAAGTGAAATTGCTAAAATTAAAGATACAATTTTAGCCGATCAATCTAATCGCTTTGAGAAACTGGAAGATATTCAGAACAAAAGTATAAGAGAAGTAGAACACGCAGTTGACTCTCAGATTAAGAACTTTTTTGAAGATTCTGATTCTAAAAACTCTACCAAAAGAAATAGAATAGATAATGCCACAAATCGTTTTACTGAAACAAGTAAAACTCTTGAAAGTAATCTTCATTCGATATTAGATACTCTAAACACAAATTTACAAAATATCTCAAGCACTCACATTGATAAGTATGAAACTGAAATAAATAATACTAAAGAAAATTTAACTACTCTTATTGAAAATTTGTTAAAAGATTTTTCAACGAGAGTTGATGAATTAGATAAAGAATTAAAGATGGAATTAAATGAACACGTAGAAAGACATGAAACTACTGCTAATCAGCTTAAACCAAGAATGGAACAAATATTAGAAAAGTACCTTGAACGCATGGATAAAGTGGTTTCTGATATAAAAGAAAGAATTTCAAATATATTAAAAGAACATACTAATCACTTAAAAAATACAACAGATACACTGCAAACCAGCTTAAAAGCAACTGTTGATGATAGACATCGAACATTAACTGATCAAACAATTAACTTCAAAAGTATGACTCTGACTTTGATTGATAATTTACTCGAACACGCAAACAGATTCACCGATTTTTCTGAAGATATGGCCAAAAAAGGATTTTTCTGGATGGGAAAGAAGAAAAAATACAAAGCGCGACATGAAACTACCATTCAAAATATCCTTAAATACACAAAACCCATGAAAGAAGATTTTTCTAAAACAAGCGATGATTACATTGTTAATACACGAATAACTACAGACCAAATTAAATCGGATGTAACTGATATTATGGTAAATGAAAATGATGCTTTAGCTGGAGAAACCAATGATCTTGATTTTAAAGCTCAGGAAACTATAGATGCTCAATTGGAAAACTTAGCTACCGATTTAGCTGGTGAAGTGGACGACACATTACAAACTGGTATAAAAGATTGTTCTGATACCAATATAAAGTTAAAGGATTCTTTAGAAAGTTCATTAAAACAGCATCATAGACAATATGAGGATGCAATTAATATCCATAGAGATAATAGTTTACGACATTATACAAACTTTGACTCTGAGGTTAAAAGTATAAAAGAAAACTGGGTGAGAGAAGTAGACACTAAATTTACTGAAGGAAAACGTGCCAGCTCAGAAAAAATTGATAGTGAAATCAGATTATGGGATGCTGAAGCAAAGGATATGGATAACAATTTAACTAATATGCTAGCGGATCATAAAACCAAATATGAGCAAAACGCTAAAACTCTTCAAAATAGCTTATCAAATACGACTCGAGATACTATCCAAAATCTTAAAGATGTAGTCGCTGATTTTACACTGCAATTCATGAATTCCATTGATGATGCTACTGAACTTGGTGAAAATAATGAAGATAAACTTAAGGATATTCATTATGCTTCGAGTTCAATTCCAGAAATATCAAAGGTTACCACATGGCAAGTAATAGGAAGAGATGCTATGATCGCCGTAATGAAAGATGCGATTTATCGGGTTAAATCCTCTATTATTATTGTAATGCCAGTAGTAGTCCCGGAGATACTTCAAGTAGTTTCCGAATATGCTTTTCAGAAAAAAGCTGTCCGATTCATGCTCACTAGTCATTTTGATCTATCAGCATACTCTGGAATCATAAATAAGATGAAGCAGCTTGGAAACATACAATTTCGACAATTACAAACTCCTTCTGATTTTTATGCCGTAACCCGTGATGCAGAAGAGGTAATACTCTGCCCTCATTCAGACAAAGAATCAGAAATGATTGCCGTTGTTTCTAATCAAGCAGCGTATTCCGTACTCTACAGTCAGTTTATAGGTCCTATATTCCAAGCTAACTCACGACCAATTAAATAAATTTGGGAAGAGGAGACTGATAGAAAACAAGAAATCAGAGAAAATTGACAAGAGAATAGTGAACATGTAAAAAAGTAAACCCTAAAAATTTAAGTAATTCTATATTCTTATTTTTTATTTAATTGAAAGATAAGAGATTATAAGCTGATACCCTATATGTACTGGGAAATGTCAAAATCCTAATTTTATTTCTCTCTTTTTAATACTAATAGAGATATAATAAAAAAAAAATTATAAATTTGTTTTAGTAATTGATATATTTTTATAATGCCTTTAAGCCTTCGTCAATTTGTTCAAGCTGCTCCTTAGTAAACTGTCCGGGAGCCATCGATTCAGAATATTCTTGAATTTGGCGTAGTGAGAAGCCCATAGCCATTTGAGCTTGAGGGCTTTCAATAAGCTGTGCCATTCCTGGAAGACTCTTTAAGAATTTTTCAGAAACTGGATCAGCTAAAAGATCCCCAAGTGTCATATCAACATTATATTTATCTGGCATTTTTAACAATCTCCTTTTTTTAGTATATATTAAAGTAAGACTTTAATGGTTGTATTTAATTTGTTAATGGATATAAACTTTTTTTAAAAATAATGTCAAAAAATTAATTCATTCATTGTATTTTAATATAAAATAGTAAAATGAACAGTATTTTTGATGCTGTTAATTCTAAAATTTAGGTTTCTTTTTCTTTATCAAAAAGTTGGATAATTAAAACAATATCCATTAATTTAGAGAAATCGGTAGTTTTAGGATCATCGATCTTTTTATTCCAACCAAAAAGCATTTTTGCTGATTTACTATGTTTTACAACATACCATCTTATAATTTTTAAAATATCATTTTCATTCGACATAAATTTTATTCTTGCAGGGAATTTATGAAATCCATGTCTAACATAAACTGAATCTGGATTTGCTCGTATGTTTTTCAACCATCCTGAATCTTCTCCTCTTCCCGAAAAAATAGTTATAATACCATCTATCCAATGATATTCTAATGGTGTCCTCCTTTCTTTTCCTGTTTTTCGACCTATTGTTATTAAAATAAGGAAAATTCTTCCAAATCCTAGAAGTGGTAGAATCCTTGATCTATATAAAGGAATAACAAGGTATTTGTTTAGCCTTTTATACTTCTTTAGTGTTTTTTCCCTAATTTTTTCATCTGGATGATTCATATTATAAAGCGCTGAACCAGGTCTTGGTAATAATTCTTCACAAATTTTATTTTGACTATTACTCATAAGTCGCTCTCTATCACATCAATTTACTAATTTGAAAATACTAAAGAAAATTTAAATTTCTATATTTGTTAGTGATTAATTAAGTAAGGAAAATGTGAGGTCTAAAAAAAATTAATTTCTTATAGCCTTTTTAAATGCCTAATCCCATGTAGCTTTTTTTATTGAGTTATCATCATCTTCTGTGTGTATTCTCTTCAAGTCGATATCTTGATAACCCGGAAGAACGCCAAGCATCCTCCTCATTGCAAACTTTACATCTTTTGCAGAGGCTATAAATCTTCCTACAATCAGAATATCCGCTCCTGCATCTAAGGCATAAGTCGCAGAACTTGGTTCAATTCCACCAGCAACAGCAACAAGTACTCTATCTTTTCCAGAAGCTTTCTTTTTACTTGCATACAAATCTTTAATTTTTGGAGCTAATGCCCATCTCTGTTTTTGTTGGGCATCTGGGGATTTATCTCCTTCTGCAGATTGTTCTACATCAATTCCTCTATGTATAATAACCACATCAGGGATTTGTTTTAATGAGCTTAACTTCTCAATAGGATTTTGAACTTCCATAGTATCAACAAAAGCATGAATTCCGAGTCTTTGTGCTTCTAAAATAAATTTATCAAGTGAGGCTGTAGCAGCTAAACCACTTGCTACAACTCCATCGGCGGTTGCATCAAAAGCAAAGTCAACTTCTAATTTTCCAACATCTAAGGTCTTTAAATCAGCTACAATAAACTTTTCTCTAGCGACTTCCCGAATTTGTTTAATCGATTCTACGCCATATTTCTTAAGAAATGGTGTACCAACTTCTAATATAATTCGATCACTCTTTGGTAATTCTTTAACGACCTTTATTTGTTTCTCCAAAGCAGGATGATCCAATGCAACTTGAATATAAGGAGGTCTCCATAATCTGGGAACTCTAATTCCAGCAATAGGGTGTTTTGCACGATCTTTATCATAAAAAATCTTTTCGATTGGAGGATATCCTCTTAGAGCTCTCTGAATTGCTAATTTTGTTGCCCCATAATTGTATTGATAAATTTTTCGATAATCTTTAGCTGCTGGATGGATAAATACACTTGCAATTATTACCCAATCATCTACTTTATTCAAGGGAATTAAGCCTTCTTCAACGGAATCTGCAATCCCTTTGGCTACTGCCGCTTGGGCAGGGCCAAAAATCTTATTAGCATCTTCCAAATCGGAAACCGTTACTTTAGGTACGACAAGTGATACAGGTTTAGACAATAAATTGGGACGAATTGCTCCGAGAAGACCACCGTGACCTTTTGAAGGTGTACTTAATGCATTTGCGAATGAAATCCCTACAGGACCATCTTTTGAACCAATTATCAAATCTACATGAGCTAAATCATCGCCCTCTCCTATTAATGCTTCTCCGATAAAATAGTCCGGTTTTGGCATACAATTTTCCTTTTATAATTTTTTAAATTTCTTTTTATAATTTTTCGGAGATTAATTATTTATAATAGTGTATTTTTGAGATAACACTACAATTATCTAGAGTTATAAAAGAGTTATAAAATTATTGATTGATTTATCTCTTATATAATAAAAAAGAGCTTAAAATTTATCGCCTAATTTCCATAATTAAATCATGTATACGATTAAGACCTGAAGTAAGGTAATCTGGGGGTAATCCAAAACTAATTCTAAAAAATTTATCCATACCAAAATGGTCTCCTGGTACTATAAAAACATTTTTTTCCTTACGTAAACGCTCTGCAAATTCAGTAGAGTTGATATTTAAATGATATCGAACGAACGCAATTGCGGCTGCTTGGGGAGGAACAACTGTGAATGTATTTTCATGACTATCCATCCAATTTTGTAAGATTTGATACCCATTTTCGATGAATTTGCGAGTTCGTTTTATAAGACGTGGCCGCACTTCAGGAGACAGAGCTAAGGCAGCCAGTTTGTTTGATAACATCGTGGCACTGATAGTAGTGTATTCATGTCGTGCCCAAATTTTATTTATAGTGTCAATAGGAGCAATTACCCAACCTATACGTAACCCAGGTAATCCATAAGCTTTGCTCATACTACCTACAGCTAAAACTTTGTTATAACGCCCAAAAAAGGAGGGTGTTTCATCATCTCTTATACGTTCTGCACCCGTGTACACTTCATCAGCTAAAATCCACGAGTCAACTAGTTCTGCAACTTCTACAATTGCATCCATTTCATTCTCTGATAGAATGTAACCAGTAGGATTATTAGGATTACAAATGGCAATAAGTTTTGTATTTTTTGTTACACTTTTTTTTAACTCATCCAAATCAGGTGCCCAACCATTTTCTTCGCGTAGATAGAAAGATTTTAATTTAAAACCAGAGTTCTTAGCGATACCCCAAATTTGCATGTAATTAGGTAACATCATTACAATTTCATCACCTTTATTGAGTACTGTATGAAGGATATTATAATTAGCCTCAACAGCACCAGTAGTGACTAAAATATTTTCTGCTGTGGCCCCCTCATATAATGCTGCAATGTTTTGCCTTAATTCAGGAATACCATTTACATGAGGGTAATTAAGTTCAGTAGCAAGTAACTTGTTGATGTAATTAGGATCATCTGATAATAATTCACTGAGTAAAATTGGATGAACACCACTTTCAGATAAGTTGAAATCAACTTCTTGCTCATATTTGGACATCCAACGTTCCATAAGAAAAGGTTGAAATTTTGGCATTTTCTTTTTTTTTGTTTTGAAATAATAGAAAGGAGTATAAAATATATTTCCATTGGTTTGTCTTAAATGCAATTATGCTTGATTATTTAGGAACTCATTATTATTTTTGATACTAACAATACTTTTATACCTAGCAAATTATTTAAATCAAAATTGACAATTATATCAAAGAATCAAATTTGAGTTTATTAACTGAAACGGTGAAAGAGGATCGTATATACAATAACTGAGGGAAAGTTCCCTAAAAAATCAGGATATGAAAATATATTGAAAGTGTGCAGAAAAGATTTTAGGAATTTTAAGAAAGATAATGGAAATAAGATTTATGAACTCTTAGAGAAAAGATTCCTTCAATTTGCTGAATTAGGTATGGATACTGAATTAATTAATAATCAGAAAGATAATATGGAAGAAGTAAAGAGACTAATTAGAGAAGGAAAGGAAGATATTGCATTTTCATTATTTTTTAGAACATTTCCAACATGTTTACCACATAAATCCAGGCTTTAAAATATCCAATTTATATATTTTCGATTGATTTGATATCCCAAAGATATTTCTTCAAATCAATTTTAAATTCATCTGAAAATTCAATACCTTCTAATTCTAAAAGTTTTTTATGGTATTGTTTATCTTCAATTGAAGTCATTAATAATTTACCATTTGAACTTATGACACGGTGCCATGGTAAGTTATATTTCTTACTAGAAGAATGCAGAATCCAAGAGACTTGTCTCGCAGCTCTAGGATTTCCTGCTAATTTAGCTATGGATCCATAAGTTAAAACTTTCCCTTTAGGGATATTTTTAATAACATATATGATATTTTCAGTAAAAGCACTAGGGATTACTGTACACCTTCTCAATACTCAGATTCAATTTTTTTAGCAATAGTATATAATTTCTCTAATTTTTTATAATTTAAATCTGGTGTTTCGTATATTATATGATTACAATCATATTTTGTGAAATTATTTTCGATTATTTTAATAGCGAAATAATCCTTTTGATCCCATAATTGAGAACCTGGATAAGGTGTAGCTACAAAGTAATTAACTGTATCCTCTTTTCCTAATTGTAATTTCTTAATATAATCAATTGTTTTATTAAATGTATATTCTGTTTCTCCTGGTAAACCTAATACAAAATAGGCTTGAATAGGAATATCATAATTTTTTAAGTTTAATATTCCATTCTTTACTGAGGAAGGATCTTGATATTTCAAATTTTTTTGTAAAACATCTATACTTGCAGATTCTATTCCTGTAGCTATTAATCTACATCCTGCCTTTTTTAATAAACGAGCATCGTCATCGGAAATCACATCTACTCGAAGCTCACATCCCCATGGAATATCTAATTTGTTTCTTATAAACATTCTACAAAATTCTCTGAAAAATTCCCTATTGATATTAATATTATCATAGAAATTAATGTAATTATAAGTTTGCATGGACATAATATCTCTGATCTCAGATTGAATTGACTCGATGCTCCTAATTTCAGTTTTTTTGAAAAGTTTCTGCCTTGAACAAAAAGAACATTGATTAGGACATCCCCTATTAACAATCACGTTAGCAACTGTGTAGTAATAATATTCATGAGATAATTTATAACGTGCTGGTAAAGGTAAACGCTTTAAGTCAGTTGAAATAACTGCTTTATTCACTATAAGATTTCCTTTTGAGTTATTAAAAGCAATTCCTTGAATAGAAGATAAATTATTTTCAATTTCCTTTAAATTTTTAATATTTGATAGATGAAAGATTAAAAATTTTGCCAATTTGAGAAATGAATTTTCAGCCTCCCCAATACAAATAAAATCTATTAATTTTTCAGTTTTAAAATCATTTTCTAATATTTCTTTATACATAAAGGTAACATGAGGCCCACCAAGAACCACAAAATTCTTTTTATCTTGTTCCTTTATAATTCTAGCGATATCAAGAGCGATATGGAAAGTATTGGTGAGAGATGTAATTCCAAAGATTTTATATAAGGGAATTTTTTCTTTTATTAATTTTTTTAACTCTATTTCATCTAAATCTAAGTATTGTTCGAGATCTAGTATATCAACAGGAATATTATTTGAATCTAGGACTGCTGCTAAATACAAAATGCCTAAATTAGGCTCTCTAAAAAATTTTCTTTGAATTTCTGAAGATTTTGAAGTTTTAGGATTGATCAGAAGAATCATTATTAATTGAGTTAAGTTCTTTGTTTGTTAAATCTTGTCCATTATTATCTTCAGGTACTTGGTCTGGAATTTTAAAAGCTTTCAATATATCTTCAATAGAACCTGGTTTATTAAATTTATCTTCATAAATTATGGGGATTTGTAATTCCAATGGAATAGACTTATCTTCTTTTTTAGTATACAATTCTAATCCTTGAATTTTTCTATCTCTGATAATTAATCTTGTCGAATAATTACGATCTTGAAAAAAAGTAAACCCATTATTTAACTGCCCTAATTTTACAGGCTTCGTTGACTTTATTTCTTCTTTCAAAAATGCTTCGGTAATTTCTTCATCTGTGAAAATTTTCCCTCCTATTATCATAAATCTTCGAATTAAATTTTCTGGCTTTGGAAACTGGTTAATATATTCAATTGCTTTTGTTGAATGAGGGTTTTGGATTGATGCATCTACAATATATTTGTCTGGGGCTTTCTTCGAGAAATCTTTTTCTTCAATGGATTTCGCACGTCCAGGACCTAATTGCTTTTTCATTATTTCTTGAAATTCTTTATCTGCTTGAGAGTACATATTCAAGGGATACACTCTGTAAAATAATTTTAATTGTTGTCGTAGCATACCCGCTAGAATCCCACCATAAATTTGAAGTTTAAGTGAACTCTGATGTCCATTATAAGTCCAAATTCTTTTGGTATCGTGATCTACTAATAAAAATACCTTACCATCGCTATTATCACTTATTATGTCACTAACTAATACTCCATCTATCAGTTCTTTTGTTTCCATGAAAGGAAATTCTACTCGTTCAATTACTTCAAATATCTGCATAATAGGTGATACATGAAATTCCTATATAATTTTTATAGGTTATTATAGTTAAAATAAATTGCAGTAAATAAAGATATACAGAAAATAAATCTAAACCCTAAATTCATAAAATTTTTATGAATATATACATTTTTGATGTTAATCTTGTTTATTCAAGTTCTATTATGATGAATCGTGTCCTCTGAGAAAATTGTCTATAAATTAAATATAAGCGGTGGGAATAAAGGTCCTGGAAAAGGGATGTCTAAACTAATTGAAATTGATGAAAAAAAGTTTAGATTTGAAGGAATGAAAATCGGGGATAATATCAAAGGAGGGCTTGTAGGATTTCCGAACTATGAGTTTGAAATTACGGGTGGGAGCGATTCAAGTGGATTTCCAATGAGAAAAGACGTACATGGACCCGTAAAGAAAAAGATTCTTGTCTCCAAACGAGGTATAGGTTACAAACCCAGAAGGAAAGGTGAGAAGAAAAGAAAAACGGTAAGAGGTAATGAAGTAACCTATGACATGACTCTGATCAATTTGAAAGTTGTTAAATACGGAGAAGCCGAACTTTTCAAGAAAGAAAAAGAATAGATAATTTACAAGATGAATAATCATGGTTAAAGTTAAAAAATGCAGTTTCTGCGGTTTTGATATTCCTATAGGTAGAGGGGTGATGTTCATTAGGAGAGACGGGACAATCTTACACTTTTGTACTAATAAGTGCAGAAAATCGATGCTTGATTATAATAAAAAAGCAAGAAAAACAAGATGGACTGCTCACTACGGAAAGCAGTAAATAAAAATCTAGTTTTTTTTAGAGTTATTAGAAATGGTCTAAGAGTAGAAGGTTTTCCTTATTGTAATCGAGGAAATTTAAGTAGCTCATCTATTAAGTCAACGTGCCCAACAATCATTCTCTTACAGCACCATCTCTCAATTCCTAGCTCCTTAAAAGCCTTCTCAGAACTTTCCCCTTTTTCCAGATATTCTAAATAAGGTTTGTATATATGAGCAATGAGCTTGCCACATGAAAAACAACGGATTGGTATAATCATAATTTTTACAAAGAAACATGATAAAAAAATTTTTAGATTTTGCCTTCTAAATGACAAATTTTATTTTTAATCTTGTATTAAATACTGTATCAAATATCGATGAATTATGAAAATATATTAATTTTTATGTATATTTGAAGGAGATGATAAAAAATTTCATATGTTAAATATCAAGTTCCAGACAAATTAAAATCTTCATTAAAGAACGCGTTAAGCAAAATTGCAGAAACTCGGGATTCTAAAATCCGAAAAGGAATGAACGAGGTTACCAAATCTATTGAAAGACAGCTTGCAAAACTAATTATTATGGCTGAAGATGTTAGTCCTCCAGAAATTCTATTCCACATTCCACTTTTATGTGAAGAGAAAGGAATTCCTTATGGATATTTATCAACTAAAAAAGAATTAGGAAATACAGCGAGAATTAATGTATCAGCAAGTGCTATAGCTATAGAAAACGTTGGAACAGGAAATGAAGGCGTTTTAGATGACGTTATTAAAAAATTGGAAGAAATTAAAAAGTAAATAAACCTGGTGAAATTATATGGTTAAATTAGATAAATCTAAGGGAGTTAGTGTTCAAGATCAATCAATCCCTGCTCAAGTAATTCAAGTAATAGGACGAACTGGACTCACAGGTGAAATAACTCAAATAAAAGTAAGAATTTTGGAAGGCCCAGATAAAAATCGTATTTTAACCCGTAATGTGAAGGGTCCTATCAGAATGGACGATATAGTGATTCTACGAGAAGTAGAAAGAGAAGCACGTAAAATAAGAGGACGTAGATAACTTTTCCTTTTGTATTTATTAATGTAGAAATTATTACCTTTATAAGAATTTTTAGAATTCCTTTTAGCTTTATTAAATTTCAATATACCTTTAACCCATATTTCCATGTTTAGATAAAATATTATGAATGCATTATTGTATCTTGTATAATCCTTATTTTTATTCTAATTTAAATTGATCTTTATTTTTCCTAAATTTCAAACTTTGTGAAAACATTTAAATAGTATGTTTATTATATATAAATTGTGGTTTCACGAAGTTTGAAAAATGAAAAATAGGTGAGAAAGAATTATCTCAAACAACCAATCAACTGTTATAGAAGAAACAGAATACATTATTGTTGGTGAGATGACTCCTAAAGATCACAAAAATTTGAAGATTTTATTAATTTTTATCATATTACTCATCATTTCTCTTTCTATTTTGCAACTAAATAAAGAGATTAGTTACAATAGATATGAAAGGATTCAATTTGAATCATCTGGAGCAAAATTGTATGCGAATTTGTACTATCCTTCAAAATCTTTAAATTTTCAAGAAACTAAGCCATTAGTCATTTATTGTCATGGGATCGGGTCAAAAAGAGATTTTGACTTAAGGATACCAATTGAATTTACAAAAAGGGGTTTTTATGTTGTTGCTTTAGATTATCAAGGGCACGGTGAGAGCGAAGGAAACATTAATAATATTGATCCTATAACCAGTATTCCCGCATTAGCACAAGATTGTTCTAAATTATTGGATAAGTTAGAAACTTTGCCATTTTATAGAGATGTTAACATTTCGCAAATTGGTTTAATTGGTCATTCTCTTGGGGGGATGGTTGTATTAATGAATCAAGCTTTAGATTCTCGATTCAAAGTGACTGTTGTATTAGCTCCATTAGTAAATTTTGAACCACCTAGATTTGGTTTTATCTACAATGAAGAATTTCTTAAATATATCCCTGTAAACCTATTAAATAAAGAAAATACTGAAAATCTCTTAATAATCCATCATATTAATGATGAAATTTTAGACTATACAGAAAACGCCTTAAAAGCTCAACAATTAACAAATTGTTCTTTAATGACAATGAAGGGCTTTATGATTGGAGGAGCACATCAATTATTTTCAGACAAAGTTCTTAAGATTTCAATAAATTGGTTTGAATATCATTTCTTTAATTCTGAAGTGATAAATGGCCCTATATATATAACATTTTACTGGAATTACGTCCTAATTATTATCAATTTGGCTTTACTATTTATTAATGTTATATATCTTATATCAATATCAAGTAGATTATTTTTTAGAAAAGAGGAGGGGATTGAAGATTTAAACTCAATTAATTATGAAATATTATTTTCAAATTCATATAAAAAAAGACAAATTTTGAAAGTAGTTCTCTCGATTGGAGCATTTTTACTGAATTGGGTGATATTGGAAAGAATTTTTGGTTTACCAGGGGTATTATTTGCTTCTCTGAATATGATTTTAATATATTATCTAATAAAACTAATAATTTTCTTGAAAAAGCCTAAGAAAATTGGTGTGAAGCTTAATTTTACCAAAAAAGTAAAAGCTCAATTTAAATTGAAATACCTAATCTTTACTATACTAAGCACAGTTTATCTTTTAACGATCTATATGATGTTCTCATTTTATTATCCCTTTAGTTTCATTTGGCCATCTAATTTTGCTGTTCATATTATTCTAGGATATTTTGCTTTTCCAGTGTTTTTGTCCATAGAATTACTTCTCAGGAAGGTGATATATCCACAACTAAAGTTCTTAAAGTCAAAAGGTTCAAAAAACAAAGTAGTTATGATAACAACAATTTTAGTTTTAATTAGCTTAATGTTTTTAACTAAGCGATTATCTTATTTTCCGTCTTTATTATTTACTTTTCTTATTTTTGTACTAGTTATAATACAGAACACGAAAATATTTGAGAAAATAAATAGTTTTTATCTTGTGGTAATAGTTTCTTTCAGTATAATACAAATCTTTTTTGCTGCTGTAATCTCTAACGCGGTTGGGATAAGCTTAATAATTAATTAATTATACAATTATTTATCCACCAAATGCTTTTTCTCTATTAAAATTTCAAGCTCCGATACAAGCCAACATAGTTCTTCATAAGTGGAGGAGGATTTAAGAATTTCTTTAGTTTTTTTGTTAATTTCCGCTTCTGAAGGTTTTTTATTAGCTTTTAAAAGAGTCAATTGTAATTCAGCTAATCGTCTTGATAAATCCTCATATGAAACTTTTTTGTTTGAAAGTTTATGGGCAGCAAGAGTTATTTCAGCTTCTAGATCCATTTCTAATCCTGCATCAATAAGTTCTAAAGTGTTTTCAATTTCTAACTCTAATTCCTCCCTCTTTTCGAAAGATTCTTGTTCGCCCGAACCCTTCTTTAGAAGATCCATAATAGCAAGGAAGGCACCAAATTCCTTATCCTGATTAATAATTTGGATTTTAGCAGGAGCTTTCCGCTTATTATTTAAACTGTTTGCTTTTTTTTTACCAAATTCTCTCTTTCTTTTGGATGATTTTGAACCATACCATAAATATATCGTTTTAAAGTCATCAATTAGATAAACTTTAGTATTGCTGAAATCAACTTTACTTATCTTTCTTAAAACTCCATTCTCAAAAACACTATATATTATCAATGCGGTTAAATTTTCAATTTTTAAAAATATTGTAAACCCTTAGTTTTACTAAGTAAAAGAAGGTTTTAAATTTTAACTATAGCAAAATGAAGAAATATTTTGATTTAACCATATCAGAAAAATTTAGAGCGATTATTGATTTTGCAAAAACCTTAAACATTTTCTTCGAAAAAACCTAACAATTTCAGATTTTTATACTCGTTATGTAAAAATTCTCGTAGCGCAACACGAATTGCTTCAGATCGACTAGGGACTAACTTCATTTTTATGAGCTTCTGAATATTTTGATCATATATTTCAGGTAAATTGATTGTAATATTGACCATTTTAGGTTTAGTTTTCTTTTTCTCACTACTCATCATTTATTTAACTCCAAGCTATATGGACTTTAAACTGCTGTTGCTAACAGATGAAAAAGTGAATTAGAAACGCAGATATATTCTTGTCCCTACTCTTTTCACTCTTTTCTAATATTATATAGTAAGTAAAATATCAATATAAATTTATTTATCCCTATTTAAAGTATCTAAAGATTCCAATATCAGATATAAATTATTTTGATTGTTTAATTATTTAGGTGAACAAATTATATGTATAAATAAGAGTATGATTGAAAATATTTTATTCTTATTAAAAATCCAACCAATCTTTAATAATTCTCTTTTTAGATGAAATATGAGTATTATAATCTATCTTCTGATTTTACATATCTTCCACGCGTCTCGATGGCATTAATATTTTTAATAATCTGATTGCATTCAATTTTGTTTGTTTTCCTATATCCAGATCTATAACCTTCAAGAAATGCTTTAAAACAGAACTCATAGTCATATCCATGGGATGATATTAACACTCTCTTAAAGAGATGAAGGTCTACGCTCTTATCTTCTATTGTATCAGAATAATCATGTAATCCAAAATCGATAAGGAAAATTTCTTCTCCTTTCGTAATTATTAAATTGCTTGTAGTGATATCACCATGGATGTGCCCGTTTTTATGTAACTTTGCAACATAAATGCCAATTTGTTTAAAATAACTCTCTTTCTTGTTATCATTTAACCTTTTTAAAAGATTTTTTAGTTTTTCTCCCTCAATATATTTCATTATTATAGTTGGGTTTTGAATATCAATTTCATAAACTTGAGGGACATTTAAACCATAAGATTTAACCTTGATTAATGCTTTTGCTTCATTTATAGTCCGTTCAGTTCTAATTCTTTTATCGATTTCTTCTAAACGATATTTTTTGGGAATACGATACTTGAAAATTACCTTTTTTCCAAACCAATAGCCAAGCCAAAGACTAGCTTCCGCACCTTTATAAATCAATTTCTCTTTATATATCTCAGAACTCATGTTTTCTTTTCAGCCCTCCATGGAACTGTAATGTTATCCATTCTTTCTTTGGGTTTGACTATAGTTTCTGTTATTTCATGCCCACCATCAGATAGATATCTTAAGATCCCTGTCCATGCGATCATCGCACCATTATCTCCTGCGTACCTTAAAGGAACTACTTCAAATCGGGCGTCATGTTCATTACTAATATATTGAATCATTTGCTGTAATCTTTTATTTGCTGCTACTCCCCCTGTTAGTAATACTTCCTTTATATCTGTATGAGCAAGCGCTCTTTCAGTTACTTCAGTTAACATAGCAAATGCAGTTTCTTGAAGTGAATTAGCAATATCATTTAAATCATATTTATTATTAAAATCTGGAGATTCTAATAATCGTTTAGCAGATGTATAAAGTCCTGAAAAGGATAAATCCATTCCTTTAACAATATAAGGCAATGGAAGGTACTTTTTTGATTTTGATGCTAATTTTTCTATTTTAGGTCCTCCAGGATGGCTCAATCCAGCATCTCGAGCAAAAGAATCAATCATATTGCCTACTGCCAAATCAAGAGTCTCTCCAAAAATCTGATATCTATTTGATTCATAAGCACTAATAATAGTATTACCTCCAGAAACGTATAAAGTTAAAGGATCTTCGATTTTACACTTTAAACGTCCGATCTCTACATGGGCAATGCAATGATTCACACCTACAACAGGAATTTTTAAAATTTGACTCAACATACGGGCGACTAAAGCCCCTATTTTTAAGACAGGTCCTAAACCAGGACTTTGACTAAATGCAACAAGGTCAATATCGTATATTGTTAGATGTGCATCTAAAAGAGCTTTACTAATCACTTCCATAAAATTATTTAAGTGATGTTCTCGTACTAGAGCAGGATGCAGTCCACCTTTTTCAGGTATAAAAGTGTCATTTATTAGGGCGTGCACTTCTCCTTCAAAGTCAACTATTCCCACACCCCAAGTGTGTGCAGTACTTTCAATACCTAAACAGAATTTTTTCATTAATTCCGCCAAAATTTACTAATAAAATATAAAATCCTGAAATTGAAAAAGAACTGTTTAAAAAGAATTTCACTCACGAGTTAAAGTATCTCCAATTGAGGGATTAATCTAACTCTCGAAAGATTTTACTCGTTTACGAGGAGATCTTCTAGCGGCCTTTCCTTTAGCTGCACCCTTTCTTTTGAATACAGCATAACCACATTTTCCACAACTCCATCTATCATAATGATTTGCTAAAAAATAACTAGGGCCACATTTAGGACATGACCTATGAGTTCTAACTAACTTATCTCCTTCGAGTTTATAATATTTTGACGCGTCCATTTTTTATATTACTTTCAAATAATTATAATTATTTAAACAAATGCTTGTAAGGTTCTTTTCTCCTTTTTAGCTGATATATTTCAACTCGTTTTTCTTTTTCAAGATTACGAACTTTTATATGAAATGGTTCAAAAAATTGCAGTTCCTTAGCATTATCATAGATATATACCTTTCCCAGAGAGTACGATGCTCCAAAATGAGTATCAAGCTTTTTTACTATAGTTAAACTCTCATCAGAGCCTTGTAATGCTGCAATTTTCTTTTTTACCTCTAATCGATTTGGGGAACTAACCCCAAAATGATCAACTCTGAATGTTAACTCCGTTCTGTCAATTAATGGGTTTTTCTTTTCTTCTGTAATTTCAATTTCAAATGACATTTTGAACCTTTTTTTTCTTATTATGCTTAAATCCTATATGATATAATAAGATTTATAGAAATCTAAAGAATAGATAGAAAATAAAATTTTGCTTTTTACTAATATAAATGTAAAAAGAACAAGAAGAAGAGCTAGAATTTTTCCATTATTGATATAAGTTTACTTACTTTTTTTTGGATATGCTTATCAATATTCACAATGACAATTCCTTCTGGAATTACAAATTTTGAATCTGTTATAGGGGGTTGACCATAAAATGCAAAATGACCTTTTTGTTGTTCAATAGGAAATTCTAAAATAAGAGGGAGAATAAGTAGATCCTCTTCCCCCTGAGTTATTTTAATCAAGGTTTTCTTACCAGAATTAATAACTTTCTTAAATAGTTCCCAACAATCCTTATGAATTGTGCCAGCTTGATTTTGAAATTCAATAACATCTTCAAAAAAGTCCTCAAAATTTATTTTGAAATGATTCCTTTGAGTTTTCTCATCAATAACACAGATTTTTATGAATGATTTTAAAAAAGAATTAGAGAAGAAATCCTTAGCAACTATGTCTCCTACAATGTAAAAATTTAAGGTTATATTAGATTTTAAATAATCTCTGAAGAGATTTTCAACCTGACTTATTGTCTCTTCTCGTGCACCTGCAATTAAGATATCGAGAGGTTCGGTAAATAGATGTCTTTTATTTTGAGGAATTTTTAAATTATAATCCATCTATATCAAGTAATTTAAGAATAATAAATATAAAAAATGTTATAAAATTAAGTTAGAAAATATATCGATATATAATAAATTACTTGATTTTTGAGTTTATGTCTTTTAGATTGATTGATTTACCGAACTCTTAAAGCATATTTTCCAGGATAGACGACCTTTAAATGTTGAGCAAATTTAGATTCTTTAGGATTTATGATTATAACTTCTCCTGTAAAATCTTCACTCAAAGTGTGTGTTTTGCATTTAGGACATATCGTTTCGTTTTTAGTTATTAGATGGCAATTTTTACATGCTTTTTCTTTCACTTAATCACCTGAAGTTTTTTTATTTTATTTAATCTGAAGAACCTTCTTCTTCTTCACTTACTTCTGTTTTTTCTGTCTGCTTTTCAGAGAAATCTTCCTCAATATCGTTTTCAATCCATTCTTGCTTACCCAAGAATTTCTGTCTCATTGTTAAACCAAGTTTTCCACTTCTTCCAGTACCTAAGGATACAGCTATTATTTTAGCTCTCACCTGATCATTTACTTCAAGGATTTTTCCAGTTTCCTTACCGATAAATCGGTTTCCAACTTGTTCATAAGAGATATAATCGTCACAGATTTGAGATACGTGAACTAATCCATCTAATGGCCCTAGTCGTATAAAAGAGCCAAAATCAACAATTTCTACTACAGTGCCCTCAACAACCTCTGAAACTGTTGGTTTAAACGTAAGAATTGTAAATTCTACTTCATGGAACGTGTTAGCGTTACCAGGTATTATTATTCCTTTCCCTACATTAAGAACATCAACGACAGCTATAATAAATCCATAATCGCGAGTAATAATCCCCTCATAATCTTCACTTAAGATTATTCGTGCACTCACAGTTTTTTCTTGACCAAAGAGAAAAGGTGGTATTTCGATTTTTCCCTCAATAGTAAAAAGCTTAAACATAAAAATATACCAGTTAATTAAATGAAGTTTAATGAAGTCTTGTATGTTATAGAATGAACAAAAAAATTAATAGTTTATGATTTTCTTATTTTAAAAATAGTGATTTAAGATTAAGTATCAACTAAAAGATAGAATTATTAAAGCTACTTTGATTTTTTTTAATATTCTTTATAGATTAAATGATAAAATGAGGGAAATTTGAATATGTCTGGTTATATTGGTAAGAAGATTAGATTGGAAAGAATCATTAATAGAGAGACAAAACGAACTATTATTATACCAATGGATCATGGATTAACTGTAGGACCAATTAAAGGGATCGAAAAAGATTTAGGAGAAGTTGTAAATAAAATTGCTCTTGGAGGTGCTAATGCTGTTATCGGACATGTTGGTATCCCTTTATATGCCCACAGGGGGTATGGTCCAGATATAGGATTAATTTTACATTTATCAGGCTCAACCTCGTTAAGTCCAAATTCAAATTATAAAGTTCTTGTAAATAATGTATTAGAGGCTGTAAAATTTGGGGCAGATGGAGTTTCTATTCATATCAATATTGGTACTGAGTCAGATCCTGAAATGTTAGAAACTTTAGGAAGTGTGTCAAGAGAATGTAGAGACCTTGGAATGCCTCTCATCGCGATGATGTACCCTAGAGGTGAAAATATAGAAGATGAGCAAGACGTTGAAGTAGTTAAGATAGCTGCTAGAGTTGCAGCTGAGTTGGGTGCAGATATAGTAAAAACTAATTGGACGGGGGATTCTGATTCCTTTAAAGAAGTTGTTGATGGTTGTATGGCGCCTGTTATAATCGCAGGGGGAGAGCGGGCAGGGATAAGGGATATTTTAGAAATCACTAAGCAGTCAGTTGAAGTGGGTGGTGCGGGTGTAGCATTTGGAAGGAATGTTTTCCAAGCAGATGATCCTACTAAGTTTGTAAGAGCTCTATATTTGATTGTGCATAAAAATTATGATGTAGATGAAGCAATTAAAGAATCAAGTCTATAGATCATAGAAATATTATTTTCTAGTCAAAGATAGTCGAATTGGTCTTAGATCTTTAATTTTTTGAATTCCAGCTTTTATTGAAGGATCATTTTCAAGCAGATATTTTGCTTCCTCCTCAGTTTTTGTTTCTAAAATTATAATTCCAAATGGATCTTCGGGGATCAATGTTGGACCTGCGAAAAACAATTTTTTCTGTTTCAGTAATGATTTTAAATAATTAAAATGATGTTCCATTATTTTATTTTCATTTTCCTTCGGATTTGTAATAAAGTCTTGACGATAAGGTTTTATAATTGCGTAATAGTGGTTTAATTTGCTCATTATAAGTAAGAATTCTTTATATTTTTGAAATTACCAATACCGTTGCGATATATTAATCAAAGATAAGAATTAATTAAATGTTCTGGATTAAATTTTAATTAATAAGGTTTTAATAATATAAAGTGATAAAATTAACTATTTTTATTAAAATGTAGAGCGGTTAAAAATGAGTAAAGATGAATTACCTAAAGATTTGAGTCATGAAGAATTAATTAATCTTTACAAAAAGATGTTAATAATTCGTGAATTTGAGCAAAGGATTACGAATGATGCCGGCAAAATCAAATCAGCTTTAGTTCATACGTATACCGGTGAAGAAGCTATAGCTGTTGGTGCTTGTGCTGCCATTAATGATGATGATTATATTACTTCTACACACAGGGGACATGGTCATTTTATTGCCAAAGGTGGAGATATAAATTCACTTATGGCAGAAATTTACGGAAAGGAGGGAGGAATTTGTAAAGGTCGTGGTGGTTCGATGCATGTTGCTGATTTTTCTAAAAATATGCTAGGAGCAAATGGTATTGTAGGAGCAGGCCCTCCTTTAGCACTTGGAGTTGCCTTAGCTTCAAAGATGAGAGATGAAGGTAAGGTGGTCCTTACTTTCTTTGGGGATGGAGCAGCAAATCAAGGAATGTTACATGAATCAATGAATCTTGCTGCAATATGGAAGCTCCCTGTAATTTTTGTTTTAGAGAATAACATGTATGGATGGAGTACCCCTACTAATTATGCATCCCCTGTTGAAGATCTTTCACTTCGGGCTCAAGGGTATGGGATGAAAGGTATTACTATTAACGGTAACGATGTTATCGAAGTATATAGGACTATTAAAGAGGCAGTTGATCTCGCAAGAAAAGGAGGCGGTCCTATATTAATTGAATGCAAAACTTATAGGTGGCAAGGTCAAACTACGATGGATGCTGATAAATATCGATCCAATGAAGAAAAGGAAGAATGGAAAAAAAAATGTCCAATTGAAGCCTATAAGATAAGGCTTATAAGAGGTGAAGTTATTGATCAAGCGATTATTAAAGAAATTGAGGAAGATACAGCAACACAGATCGAACTTAGCGTTAAATTTAGTAAAAAAAGTCCAAAGCCAGATGTAAATACAGTTTTAGATAATATATATAAAAGTCCAAGCAATTTGAGAGGGAATTGAAATGGCGGAAGAAACTAAAATAATGAGAGGTTTGGATGCAATACGGTTAGCTATTGAAGAAGAAATGGAACGTGATGAAGCGGTGTTCATAATGGGAGAAGATATTGGGAAATTTGGAGGTCCCTTTTTTGTCACTGAGGGTTTACTTGAAAAATTTGGCCCTGAAAGGGTTCGTGATACTCCAATTAGTGAAAATGCGATTTTAGGGTGTGCTGTTGGGGCCGCTATGGCTGGAATGCGTCCCATTGCTGAAATTATGTTTGCGGACTTTTTGTGTGTATGTATGGAGATGATAGTAAATCAAGCTGCAAAAGCAAGATATATGTATGGAGGTCAAATTTCTGTTCCAGTTACTATTAGAGTCCCTTTTGGAACTGGTATAATGGGAGCTGCGCAACATTCCCAGTCTTTTGAATCATGGTTCATGCACGTGCCAGGTTTAAAAGTTGTTTTACCCTCTGATGGTCGTGACTTTAAAGGATTACTTAAGACAGCAATAAGAGATGATGATCCTGTAATTTTCTTTGAAAATAAAAGGGCATATTTCCTTACTGGTGAGGTACCATTGGATAAAGATTTCACAATACCATTTGGGCAAGCAAGAAAATTTACTGAGGGTGATGATGTGACTATAGTCGCTATAGGAGCTATGGTAACTGAAAGTATTAATGCTGCGAAAAAACTAGAAACAGAGAATATTCATTGTGAAGTATTAGATCCAAGAACTCTAGTGCCTTTGGATAAAAAATCTATTTTAAATTCAGTTGAAAAAACAGGAAGATTACTTATTGTTGACGAGGGCTGTAAAACTTGTTCTGTGAGTTCGGAAATTGCTGCGCTTGTTGCAGAAGAGGGTTTTCAATTTTTAAAGAAAAATGTAATTAGGCTTAATACTCCGGATGTTCCAATTCCTTATGCTGATAAACTAGAAAAAGCGCTCATTCCAAATGCAAAATCAATTCAAGAAAATGTTAAAAGATTAGTGTAATTAAAGCAAATTAAAAAAATATCATTTTATATTTTTATTTTCTCTTAACTTCTTCAAAAAATCCTTTCTTGAGGGGTAAAAAATGTCTAACATAACAAAAGGCTCATTTCCTATACATGTATCTGAGTGAGGAGTATTTGAGGGAATACAAAAAAAATCTCCTTGTTTTACAATATGTTCTTCATCTCCAATTTTAAGCTTTGCTTCACCAGCATAGACCATACCTACTTGTTCATGTTTATGTGAATGTATTGGAACTGTATAGCCTGGTAAAGTAGCATTGAGTGCCATCATCATTTTTTCATTATTTAATCCCGTGAGAATAGTTGTTTCTAATCCTTCCATTTGCATAAATTTAGGTGCTTTTTCAACATCTAAAAAAAATGAAATTTTTTTTCTTTTTATTTTAATCCTCTCCAATTTTTATTGCGAATCTATATATTTTAGATATTCCAAACATATTTTAACAAATTGTCCTAGTGCTTCTTTATCAACAGTTTCGGGGGTGTCTAGTCTTGTATGATAATAAGGAGGAAGCTCATCTTTCAAGTTAAGTCCTCCTATCGAGGCTGCAGAGATCCCTTTTTTACTAAATGCTGCACCATCCGTGGCTCCAAATGGTAAAGGAGATAATTTTGCATTAGGATTTATTTTTTTAGATATCTCTAATATAGGTTTATATATTCTTGGATCGTGCTTCGCTCCGATCCCCGGTTCGTTATCATGGATAATAATGAGATCTTTTTTTCCAATCCCATCCATATTGACTATTATTGTTCCCTCTTCCTTCAATTGATTATAATGAGCCTCAATATAACGTTTTGCACCTCTTAGGCCTGCTTCTTCTCCCGCAAAAGAAATTAGATAAATCTTTGTATTTTTGGGGTAAATTTCAACATTGTTTTTATTCTCTGCTAGAAATTTACCTATTCCTAAAACAACTGACACCCCTGATAAGTTATCAAAAGCACCTTGAACTGGATGGTATGTATGAAATAACATGTACACTAGAATAATTGGAATAAAAATAAAAAAGAAGAAACCAAATGAAATAAATAAAATATCAAGTTCAATTGATAATAATTGTAGAATTATTTTTAAAACAACTACTATGAATATAATCATCACACCAAGATAACCAACATTTATTATAATTTGACCGAATCTTTTCAAATAATAAAATGTATTGAATTCAAAAGCAGAATCGTGATGTGCTGAAAAAATAATAGAGTGATTAATATCACTTGAAGGATTTATAGTGCCAATAATATTGTTTGACTTTTTCTTAGGAAAAAGGAAATCATATATCTCATGATATTTCATTGTTTCCAAGAGAAAGTAACTTACACTTATTACAATAAGAATTACAACTATGTTCATAAAGATTAAACTATAGAAACTTTCAATCTGTAATACCCCAAGGTCAATCAACAATGAGAGCCAATATAATATTATTGATACGAGAACCAAAAAGGCTCCATACCTTATACCTCCAAGAAATGCATGAGGACTACTAATAAACTCTTCCTGATGAGCCTCATCGCAAAATTTTTTTAATTCTTCTTCAATCATGTTCCCTGCGAGGATCTCTTGCTCAGTTCCAGATTCCCTTGGACCAACCTCAGTACAAACTTTTTCTATGAAATTATACATATAGTCATTTAAGTTCACATCAGTCATTTGAATCAAAATTGATAGTTATTGATATTATTATTTCTATGAAAGAATTAATTGATATAAATTTCGTTAATCCGAATTATAAGACTTTATTTCACAGAATTTTAAATTTCTTTAAAAGTTTAAAAAATAATAAATATCAATACTCTAATGTGGAAACCTATATGATTTAATAGATCTTTTTTAGAATCAATAGAGAAAGAAGTTGATCGTAATTAGAATTATATTAACTGCGCAATCTTATCGCAAGTTCGTTTACAATCCAAAAATATTAACCCTAATCTTACATCGGAAGTCGTAGAAACAGTTAATACCGCATTGGGGCCAGCCTGGAAAACTAATAGATACCCATCACTTCCCTTAACGTACAGAGTATCAAAGTCTCCCTTTTCCATCTCCACAATTGATCTTTCAGCCAAGGAGAGCAACGCAGCAGTCATGGCAGCAATCCTAGTCTCATCGACTCCCTGCGGCAGTGCAGATGCAATTGGGAGACCTTCGGCTGAAACTATCGCTGCAGCTTTCACTTCTGGAATTGCAGATAAAAGCTTTTTCAAGATGTCATCTAACGACTCAGTAGTTGGTTCACCCATGGTAGTCATGTTCTCGGATGTGTTTATTGATTATGATTTATTATTATACCTATTAATAATATAGATATAATTTACTTATTTTAATTTTATTTATTTTTTTGTATTACTTATTCTCTAATAAATTATATTATTATTTCTTTATTAATTTAGGTTTGAAATTTTTGTAATATGAAGATTTAGAAGATGATATATCTTTTAGAATCTTATTATATACAATTTTATATTAGTCATCCCTTTTAATTTTTTGTCGAATTCGAAAGGTAACTTGACAATATGCTTTAAATTCAACTTATTTTCATTTAATTTTTTTGTAATTTTTAGCTATACTCCTGATATGATGGTGATTTGTGCCACAACAACCGCCAAGGATTTGTATTTCTGAGTTTAGGTATAAATCAATCATTTTCTTGCTCCATGTTTTTGGATTTTCGGAATCAACTTTATCAAGTAATTCTAATTCTTCAGTACTCTTCGAAGAACCATTTGCTTGCAATCCTTTAAGTCGAGTTCTAACTAATCCTGTATTATTAGGTTTAGTATTGATCGCCCTTTTACAATTAGTTGGATGAACACAATTTAACATATAAAAAGCAGGTTTTGGTGAGACTGAATTATCTATAGTCGATATAGCTTTATAAAGGGAAGTTCCGTCCAGTATATTTCCATCTGGGCGAATAACAAAACTTATTATATATTCACAATCTGATTCTGCCATTGCTTTGGCTATTCCAAGTGCTTCTGAAGATGCAGGTAGAGTACTAGCTAAAAGAAAATCCACACCTGCTTCATTTAGCTCTTTTACTTGAATCTTATGAAAGCTATATGCTTCTTCGCTTGATAAAGCCTCATTAGGATCATACGCATCACCTTTACATCCCACCAGTCCGCCTATTAAGATTTTTGTCGCTTTATGGCTATAATAAGTTCTAATTTGATTTAAAAACTTTATACAGTCGGCATTAACGTTATAATTTTTATATCCCGCCAACTCAATATATTCTGGATTTGTACGCCATGTAGGTGCTAAATTGAGCATTGGAAGATCAAATTCAATAGCCACAGAAATATACTGATTATAAATTTTATTAAGGATATACTTACCCACAGAATCATACACCATAGCAGCATTTTGAATGTATGGATCTAATTTATACTTAAACTCTCGCTTGATCCTTTCGATTACAGCACCTTCAGCCAATATTAATGGATTTTCCGAAAGAAGCTCCTTTAACCCCATCTTCCAATATGATCCTCTTATTATTTATGTTGAACTTATAATTTTGTTGTTTTATTAAAGAAATTAAAAATTTTTGGAAAAATTACTTATTAGGTTATTAATTATTTAATTAATACAATTATATTTCTGAGTGATTATGGACTATTGGACTGGAGTAGATGAGGTTTATAACCTTACATTATCTTTCTCGTTTTTCGTAATTATGTTTCTTATGTTTTATATAGGAAGAAAGGGATTTAAAGCAGATAATCGGTATGGTGGTGTATCTACCATAATTTGTGGTGTTTGTTTTTTGATTTTTGGATATTATAATTCTATTGTAAGATTTTTTCCTTATCCTTATAATGGATTTATGGTGTGGTGGATAGGGATTATAATTTTGGTCAATTTTATTTTTTCTATAATAATTAAAAGGGAAGAAAAGAAAATCAATAGGGAGAACCTAGAAGGTTCTTTGGAGGGTAAAAAAAAACCGATTCTAAGAAGATATGTAGAAAGAATGACCAAGGAAAATCCTTATAGGTCAGAAATTACGTTTAAAATGGAATTAATAAGAAAAAGTTTTCATTTAACTGGATTATTGTTAATATTAGCATATTTTGGATTTTTCTCGCTTCTTAACCCAGTAACATTAATAATAAGTGATAGTGTGATAGTATTAATAAATAACATAGAACCAGCATATAATCTTATATGGGGTGATTTATCACTCTTTTCATATACTATAAATGATCCTCAAGCATTAATTGGTTTAACTATGATGGCACTTATAGGTGCTTTAATGTTTGCCTTAATTTCTGATTTAATTCGTATAATTTGGGGTCCAGAGTACTCAGTTTTTAATTTTTTAACAAAATCAATGTTAAGAAATAAAGAAAGAAATGCAGCAGGACCACAGATTTATATTATTACAGGATTTGTTTTCTCATATATGTTATTTATGGCAGGGATACTCGATATATTAGCAGTTTTCTCAGGAATACTTATTGCTTGCCTTTCAGATGCTGCAGCAGCTTTAATTGGAAGAAAATATGGAAAACATAAAATCCAAGTTAGAAGTAAAGACAAAAAATCTATTGAAGGTTTTTTAGCCGGTACTATCGTAGCATACTTTATTGGATTAATTATCGTAGGTCCAATTTATGCTATTATCGGAGCTGTTATATTTTTTATCACAGATTATTTCCCGATATATACTGCCGATAATTTATTAAATCCGATATTTATACCAATAGGAATTCAGATTTTTATAGCTATATTAGGGTTACCAGTCGGTTGGTTTTAAAAATAATTATAAAATATCCAGTTATTTTGAGAAATGAGCGAATTAATTGATAATTTGAAAGATATTCAACTTGCGATATTTGACCTTGACGGAGTTATTTATCGTGGGGAAAAATTAATCCAAAATGCAGATAAAGTTATAAGTAAACTTAAGGATCTGTCAATTAAAGTAGTTTATAATTCTAATAATTCAACCGCAACAAGGAAAACATATGTTGAGAGATTAAAAAACTTCAATATAAAAAGTAAAATAACAGATTTTTATACAAGTGCATCTATAACCGCTACCGAGATCACAAAGATTAAGGAAGATTCAAATATCTATGTAATAGGAGAAATGGGACTTAGACAAGAATTGAGATCAGTAGGACACAATATTGAAACAAACCCTAAAAATTATAAAGAAATTGATTTTGTGATAGTAGGCCTTGATAGGGATTTCAAATATGATAAGCTAGCAATTGCCCAAAAATGCATATTAGAAGGAAATGCACAATTTTATGCCACAAATACAGATTCTACTTTACCAGTTGCTAGGGGTTTTAAACCAGGAGCTGGTGTAATGGTTAATGCCTTAATTACTTGCACAGGGAGAGAACCGATTAGAATTTTTGGAAAACCTGAACCTTTTGGCATTAAATTAATTTTGAATGATACAAATATTCCTCCCAAAAAAGCATGTATTTTGGGAGATCGCCTAAATACTGATATATTAGCAGGCAATAGAGCCGGAATTACATCGATAGCAGTTTTAACCGGAGTTACTACAAGATATATGATTGAAATTTTAAAAGAAAAGTCAATAAAATCAAATGATTTCGATAAAAATCTAATCCCTGATTTAGTTATTGAAAAATTAGCAGATATTTTTAAAAATTAATTTAGAATAAATTTCTTTATTATAATTAATCTAAGTACTAGCCATTTTGGCTTGTCTCAGCATTAATCTTCCTATTTCTAAAAATATTTCTTCTACATTTTGACCATCTTTAGAAGAACACTCAATATAACCGTATAAATCATTGACTTTTGCTAATTCATATGCTTCAGTTCTAGAAACAGTTCTTTTGTGTTCGAGATCTAATTTACTTCCAACCATAATAACGGGTATCTGATTTGAAGGCCCTTTATACCCATGCTTGAAAATATCTAACCAATCTTGAAAATTTTTCAAGCTTGAATATCGAGTAATATCATACATGAAGATTCCACCAGAAGCACCTAAAACATAACTAGGTAAAAGGAATCGAAATCGCTCTTCACCAGCAAAATCCCAAATTTGCAAGCTGATTCGCGTGTCTTCAATTAAAAGCTTTTTTATGTGAAAATCAACGCCGATAGTAATATCTGAACCACCCTGAAAAACACCTGTAAGGTAACGATTAATTAATGTGGTCTTCCCAACTCCGCCATCTCCGAATAGACAAACCTTAAACAATGCTTCACTCTGTGGAATAGTTCTTTTCACCCAATTGGTTGATATTCGATATTATTTTAAGCTTATTTTAATCAAAAGAATTCAATTTCTAAATTTTTATTGAACTTAATGTTTTAGTGATTTTTTATAATATAATAAATTATATTTTTAAAAATAATTGCTTTCAATATTTAAAACAATTTAAGATCGATATATATTTTATATCTATTCTATAACAAGTCTCTACTAATTACTTCTATAAAACATTACTAACCTCCAGGTTTGGGCTGAAAATGATTACGATTCACGTTTACGTGAAATTTATAACATATCAATGATTCTTATAATAATATCTTTTAACACAGGAGTTAAATCCTTAATCCAAGCCAAACCATCTAATTTTTGCTTTTCAATCGTGTTTTCAAAATTAAGTAAGTTATCAGAAATGAAAATATTTAATGAACTATCATTAGGAATTTTTTCTATTCCTGAATACCAACTATCTATTAAATTTTGAGTCAATTCATCTTTAAAATCTTCATAGTTATAAAATTGACCAAATTTGAAAAAAGAAGATAAAAACCTAGAAATTGAGTTTTCAAGCTCCCTCTCAATTATTTTTTGTTTGGTATAACGGTAAGATTTAATTAATCTTTCTAACATTGATCCATCGAATTCATTTATAGGTGATAAAGGATCATTTTCTAGTTTTTGCTGATCACTTTTAATTTCGACTTTCGATGAGTTCAGTTCACTATAATCTTTCTTGATCATCGCTGATAAACCCTCTCGTAATGTAAAAATATTAGTATTTACTTTTTCTTCTCCTTTAAAAATAGTGTGTACTCTATATTCCTTTTTTCTTAAAAAGGTATCGATATTTGTATAATCTACTTGATTAGGATTAAAAAATATCTCGTATAATGCGCAGATTTCACGTTCACTTATTTTTTTTATTAGTAATTCTCTAATATGTTTATCATAATCCAAAAAGAAAAGAAAAATAATATCATCGATGGCACTTTTTTGGTCTTCATACGTTCCTAAATTGATAAATTTCTTATAATCAACTCGAATTCTATTCGCTCGAATCCATTCAATTGCAAGATCTAATAAGGTCTTACCTTCCCTAATTTTAGGTTTGTAATAATTGAGGATTTCTATAATGCTATTGGGGGAAAAGCCTACTGATTGATTTATTAAGAATTTAGCGATGATATCTGTTGGGTTTAGATTTTTAAACATACGATTTATTCTCTGGTAATTCGACAATAATCTTTCTTTTTCAATCTTAAACAATTTGTTGAATTCAATCCTTTCCAATAAACTTACCCCATTTCCCTGTTATCTTAATTTTTGTTATCAAGTAATTCTTTAATATTATTAAGGCTTTCTTGAGAATCTGTTCTCCATTTATCGAACGGGTTAATTCTTGAATTTATCTCAATTATAATTTCTTCAAAATTCTTCTTCTTGTCTAATATGAACCTTAATTTTTTCTTAAAAAATGAAATGTCATAACTCTCTGGTAAATCTTCATTTGTTGGAATTAATATCAAACCAATGCTTCTTCTGATTTGATTCTCAATTGAAAATTCCTCTATATACAAAACCTCATTATTAAAACTACTTAATTTTATCTTTCTAATGTTAGGATAAATTTCTGTTTTTTCAAATAGCTTTAAGGTTTCGATGATACGACTTTCAAAGTAATCAGGTAATATTGCCATCAAATAGTAGGAAGGAATAGCTTTTAAAGACCTTTTTCTTAAAGTATCATTAGTATCAAATGTGTATAAGTTAGATTCAACAGAATCTCCATTTTTTTGTCTTTCTATTAGTCCCACAGAATAATATTTTTTTTTTTCTTCCCAGTACATCTTTCTTGAAGATCCTAATGAATGTTTTATCAAATTTATACCTCTTCTTAACTCTCCATTTACGAATTTGCTATAACTAAACTCAACCCCATGAGTCTTTTGGGCTACATATCTCCCTTGAATGATACTTTGATGAATATATTTATTCATTTTTTCATATAACATCTTAGGATCTTCTGTATATGGAGATCCAATAAATGCAAAGAGATAAGTCATGTTATTTTCTGCTTCAACTGAAGAATTTAGGCATAGGAATGATTGCATAAAAGTTTCTTCAATAATATGTTCCTGATATGATGATAATGTTGATTCAATAAAATCAATATTCCATTTTTTTTCTATATCATAAGCTAAAGTCATGAATAAAGGTCCAAGAAACCGTATAGGTAATTGGCTTAAGTATTGGATATTTTCTTCTGGTAATTTTTTTGATAGTTTGATATTTTCATATATAACATTATCTTCTGATGAAAAGATTAATCCTAGTAGTAAGTCTAAGCTTTCCATTTTTATTGTTGAAGTTTTATGTTAAAATGATCTTAAAACACCTTGATAAATCTTTATAGTTTTATTAGAAAAAAAATTATAAGTGATAGAGTTGGAAAACCAGTTGAGTGAAACAGGAAAAATAATTATTTCAAGCTATAAATTATAATAAATGCATCATATAATCAGACAATCCACTATTTTATAATTAAAGAAAAAATAAAAATTAAAGAGGAGTGAGAGACTTTTCTTTCAAGATTACAATCTTTTAAAGAATTCTTTAAGGTTGAATACTAATGATGATATGCATTTATCTTTAGACTATTTCAATCTAAATTTCACGAATCAGAAAAAGAATTTAAACATGGATCTTCGGAAATTAAGAGGATTCGACTGTAGTAAAATATTAGATAAGTATAAACATTTATTCCTTTTTGAATAAGAAGATTTTATATTTTCTGAAAAATTTATTGAGAGATATAATGATATTTTAATTTCTTTCAAAATTTCCAAAATTGATTAGATATGTTGACTAAGATAAGTATCGTAAATGTTAATGATTTTGATGACATTCCTGATGCTGTCGTCGGTGCAATCAAATTAATCGAAAAAGATATTCATTTTGATTTTATTAAATCTAAAAATGTTCTTTTAAAGCCAAATTTGTTAACAGCAAAAAAAGAGGCTTGTACTCAACCCGGTTTTATTGAAGGTATTGTTTCTTATCTGAAGGCGATTGGAGTTTCTATGGATAATGTTTATTTAGGAGACTCCCCAGGCCAATCTCAGAAATTAGGTTCTGATGTTGCCAAAGAAATTGGAATTTATGAAATATGTGAAACTCACGGATTAAATTTTGTAGATTTTGAAAGTGATATACCAATAATTGAAACAATCGAAGGTGCTTTAAGATTAAAAGAAATTCGTGTTGCTAAAACTGTTAAAGATTGTGATATATTAATAAATTTACCACGCTTGAAATCCCATTTAGAGGCAACAATGACAGGAGCCATAAAGAATTATTGGGGTATTATTCCTGGAGGTCTAAAAGCTCATTATCATTTATATGGAAAAACAGCTGAACAATTTGGGGAAGTTCTTGCAGATAATTTTTCATGGGTGGTAAAGAATAAACCAAATAGATTAACGGTATATGATTTACAAGAGATTATGGAAGGGAGAATGGGACCTGGAGGGGGTAAAATGAAACAATGGGATTTAATTCTTGCTGGAACAGACGAATTAGCTTTAGATATTGTTGCTTTAGAAATTGGTAAGATAAAATCAAAAAGTGTACCTCATATTAAAAATGGGATAGAGCGAAACTTAGGGATAGGAAAAATAGAAAATATAGAAATTCTAGGCTTACCTCTTGAGGAAGCTAAGGAACGAACTCCTAAATTTAAAGTACCAGGAACAAGATTTACTAATTTTATTGGTTATATGTCAGGACATATTGGATATAAAATAATTAAAAAGATTCCTAAACTAATAAAATCTAAATGTATACAATGCGGAGATTGTGCTCTAAATTGCCCTGCTGAAGCTATCGAGTTTGAAACGAATAGTTTCCCTACATTCTTACGAAGCAAATGCATTTCATGTTTTTGTTGTGCTGAATTGTGTAACGAAAGTGCCATTAAAGCAAAAACCAGAGGTATAGGGGGATTATTTAGTAAAAATTAATTCTTATCTTGTTCTTGTACTAATTGAGAATAAATTTTTAGAAAATTATAATATGATAATCTTGTATTAATTACTGATTTATATTGAATAAACTCATTCGCAGAATGGGCTGATCCTCCTATTCCTAAACCACCTGTAATAAAATTTAAGTTCAAATCTTTTTGAATTTTACTTAAAGGAGCAGCAGCGGCACTTATTGGCCATATTTCAGTTGTTACTCCTAACATTTTTGCACTTTCAATGAGGCTTTTTACTAAAGGAGTGTCTTTTTTGACTCTAGAACTCTCATAACTAAGATTTTTAGTTAATTTAATTTCAGAATTTGAAGTTATAGAGAATTTATCAATCTCTTCTTTAATTTCACGAAAAATAACGTCTACAGGAATATTATGGGCAAATCTAATATCTATATTGCATTCCGCATTATTAGGTACGTAATTTTTAAATCCTTCCCCTAAAAATCCAGATTTTAATGTGGAAATATTAAATGTTGGCTTAAATAAATAATTTACAAAATCCAGTCTTGTATCAGTTTCAATAGTCTGTAGGATTCCTGCTTTTTTTTTTATATTTTTAATATCTATTTTGTTTAATAATTCATTGAGAATTGATTCTTCTTCTTTAGTCAAATCATAAGGTTCCTTTAGTGAATTGATTTGGAACTCTCCATTTGAATATATTAAGTTAAGTATCGAAATTAAATCAATTGTAGGATTAGGAATCATTGCACTATAAGCTGAATGTGGTTCCTTGTTCTTTGATGACACTTCTATAGTCAGAGATAAGATACCTTTATATCCGAGCTTTAAAATGGAGTCTCCGTTAAGGGATTGCTTTGTTGCCGGATAGTATGCATCAATACAATCTTTAAATAATTCTTTTTTTTTGAGAATGAATTTTAATAAAGTTGGAGACCCTATTTCTTCCTCACCATCAAATAGTAACAGTAGAGATATTGGTAATTCATTAGTTCTTTTTAATTCTCTCACTACATTTAAAAAGCAAATCAACGGAGTTTTCGAATTATATGCACCTCTCGCTATAATACAATCTCCTAAAACGTCTAGGGGATAATCAAGTTTATGGATTTCAGCACCAAATGGATCACTTATCCAATCTTTAGGTTCACTAATGGGTTGGGTATCATACATCATATAAATTAACAGATCATCCTTTATTTTACCACTAACCTTAGCCAAAAACAGTGGATTGTGTGTCCCTTGATATTCTGTTATGTCATCTGAAAAAGAACTAACGTAGGAGATGATATAGTCTTTTGTTTTTTGAATGCCTTCTTTATTTGTTGTATTACTGGGGATTCTTAGGAATGGTCGTAGTTCATTATCAATGAAATTCTTATTCCTATTTTTTAGATCGTTTTCAATTTTGTTAATTGGTTTCATATATATTCAATAGTTAAATTAGGTAATTAATTAATTTAATTATCTTAATTTTAAGCAATTATCATTATGAAAGAGATTGAAAAGGAAGAAACAGAAGATATTACCGAATTAATTCGAATTTTAAATGAAATAAAGAATAAAGGAAACTTTACAGGGATTTTTTTTGCTAAACGAAATGGGGAACTCATTAATGAAAATAGTGAGAAATCTATTAATAGCAAAGAATTTGTTTCAATGTGTGCCTCTGTTTTAGAAGGAGCTACAGGCCTTAGTAAAACAATGGGAAGTCAAAAAATAAATAAAATAATAGCGGAATTAAAGGGTGAAACCATTATTATTGTTGAGATTGATAAAAATTCATTTTTGACATGTATATTAAATACACAATCAAATTCTAGCATAATATTGGATGATTTAGAAAAATATATTCACAAAATTCTTAGTTTATCAAATTGAATAGGCTTTTTGTTATAATTCATTCATCCAATCTGGATTGATTTTGTTTAATGCATTCTCTACTTCTTTCCTAAAATCCCAATTATCATCCCCTAATATTGCAATAAGAGGTTTTATAGCGTCTCTATTCCCAATTTCACCCAGTGCTTTAACTGCTGACATTCGAGTTTTCTCATCAGATTCATTTAATAATGAAATAAATGGTTCAATTGAATCAACATTTTTAAGTTTCCCTAGAGCCATAGCAGCCCAACTTTTAATATAAATATCATCGTCGTTTAAACATGAAATTAATACATTTATTGACTCGTTATCTCCTAACATTATGAGTAACTTTACTCCTGCTCTCCTAATTTTCCAATTTGAACTATTAACTGCTTCCTTTGCTAAACCAAGAACTTTATCAGGATTAAAATGGGTCAAGCCATCAATTGCAGCTTTTCTGACACTCCCATTTTCATCCTCTATTAAATCAAAAATAGGTTTAATCGTTGTAGGATCTGCTATTTCTCCTAAAATTTTTGTACAATACATTCGAATTTGCCATGACTTATCCGTTAACCCGTCTATAATTAAATTATCAACATTTTTGTCTAGAATTACTAGGATTGCTTTATAAGCAGATCTTCTTAAACTTGCAACTTTACTATTGAATGTTTTTATTAATAGATCAATTGAATTATTATTTTTTAACATTCCTACTAATCTAATTGCCTCTTTTCTAGCTTCAAGATTTCTCCCCTTAATAACTTCGTAAAGAACTTCATAGTTTTTTGATTTAGAAAGAATTTTATATAGAGCATTTCGAGCAAGATTTCTAATCTTGATATTTTTTTCTTTCAAAATTTCTAATAAGGGTTTAATAGCTCTTTTACTACCTACATTTCCAAGAACTCGTATAGTTTCTTTTCTTACTTCCATGTCTGTATCATTAAGAGTGTCTAAAATATTTTTTATATTTTTTAATTCTATGATTTTTTCTAGTGCTTTTACAGAATTCTTTCTTACAGAAGGATTTTCATCTTTTAAAAGCGAAATTAATAAATTCTCACTCTCCTTGATCCCAATTTTGCCTAAAATAACGGGTATTTCTCTTCTGATATTTGGATCTTCTGTATTAATATATTCATTAATAATATGTATGTGTCCTTTTCTTCCTAGTCTTATGATAGAATTTATCAAAAGATTATATATCTCCATATTCCTAAAATGTAATAACTCCATTAAGGGAACTAAAGCTTCTTCGTTTCCAGTTTTACCTAAATAATTAATCGCTAACTTTTTGGATTCAATATTAGCATCACCTAAAGCTTCAATGAAAAAAGATGTTGACCTATTTAAGTCGAATGCACCAACTACTTCAATCAAACTTTTTCTGACGGTTCCATCACTACAGTTTTTATATTGGCTTTTTAAAAACTCAATTCCCTCATTTTTGTAACATGTAGCTAATAATTCGATTAAAGCAATACGTAATTGAGGATGTTTGTCTTCTAGAAATACCCTTTTAATTTCTTGAAAAGGGATTTTCTGATCATCTTGAAATTGTAGTAATAAATCAACCACTTTTACTTTATGATCCCAGGTTTCTGAAGATTTTAAAATTGAGAGGAGCGATTCAATAGCTTCTTCTGGATTCATAGAATCAATTTCTTTGAGGACTTGTTTATTATTAGGTTTCAATTCTATAACCTCAACATTTACAAATTCTATTCAAATAATTGAAAATAGTTAACCTTTGAATTTATACAAAAAAATAGATTTATTTATGTTTATTGATCTAAAAAATCGTAAAAAATAATTTGTATTATAGATAATGGTAAATTAACTACATTGAAATAAATCTATGTCTTCTGATACACAATTTCTCAAACACATAGAACATTTAATAAATAAGTATGAGAATGAGGAAAAATCTGGAATATTCTTTAAACTCGAGAAGGATAAAGATCCTTCAGAAATCCTCGGGGTTTTAGATTTTTTAAAATATAAACTTCAGAAATGGAGTAATACAAACATTTTCAGCTATTTAGGTAGTTTATTTGATAATCATTCCATTCTCGTGATAGGCTCAAGTAAATCTGAGGAAGCTATTAGTATTATTAAATATGTTTACCTTTCCCAAATATTGAAAAGTGATGCGCAAACTAAGAATTTGAGAGACAAATTAGATGATTTTCTTGATCTTGAACAATATTTAAGTAATAAAATATCAAAAGGAATAAAAGTAGGATATCCCACTGATCCAAAATTAGAAATACAGTTAAAAAATCATATAAAAAAACTTTTAAAATCATAATACTAGTGAATTAAGCAAAAAAAATTAGAAAAATTGATTTTGAAATTAATTCCTCTTATTTCATAGTTTTAATGATTTTATATGAAATAGGAATTGTACCCACCACAAGTACTAAAGTTATTATTATAACTGAAAATCCATTTATTTTAATTCCTCCTCCTTCTTCTTCATAATATAAATTAGCATTACCTTGAAAACTTCCCTCAACCGCAGCAATGCCCCCATCAAATAACATTATATCAGGAGTACCATTTCCATTGATATCTGGAACAATATACATCTCTTCAGCACCCTTAAAATCAGGTCCACCAATCGAAATTAATTGAGAACCGTTATTTCCTGAAAAAACTTCATGAGGGTAAAAATCCCCAAAAATTCCATAATCGTCATATCCATCACCATTCACATCACCGCAATATGTTACCCCATGCATGTAATTTAAAAGGGTTTGCGCAGTATGATTGCGGATTAATGTTCCATCCTTTCCTGAACAAACACCAACTTTATCACCGGTAGGGTATAAACCACCAAAATCACCAAATCCATCATTATTTATATCACCCACATAATGCAATGAATGCATATACATTATATTCGACCATATAATAGTGTTGTCTGATGCATTTATCAAGGTAAATCCTGCTCCTGTGCTAGTTATAATTGCATCTGAGCCAAATCCGGCACCATTTGGAATGATATCAAGTCCTCCTCCAAATCCCGACCGATTCCATACTTCAATACCATTGTGTGAGAATACTTGTAAAAATCCTCCTGGAATTATTAAAATATGCTGTGTTGAATTTATGTATATTGGTCGTAATCCATTAGAAACATGTGAAAGCTCAAATTCCCATATCACCGATGCATTTGTGCTTTCAATACATTGAATTATAGCTTTTGGACTATAATTTATACCTGTAATGACATAGTCGTTAAAACCATTCCCATTTACATCATGGACTAAACCGAAACCGCAATCAATAATAGGCCAATAAAACCCACCTCTCCTATTTTCTTCATCGGGACTATCTAAAGCAACCCCATTCTGCCCATTAAGTAGATAGTGATTATTCCAAACGGCTTCAAATACTAACTGTTCCGTAATACCATCCCCATTTGCATCTAATCTAGAATCACAACCCCAAAGTACTTCATGATGTAATCCCCACTGATCCCAGATCTCTTTCGGACCACCATGAGCAGGATTTACATCAAGAGCTTTCGTATAAATAGCACCACATATACCTATTTCTCGCCATCCATCACCATTAATATCATCCATAACCCAAGCCCCCCAAGTTCTTCCCTCTGTCTCTTTATATGCAAATAATACACCTGGATTTGTAGCAGCGTTACAAGGTGACGTAAAAGTTAGTAAGAAAGAGATAGGTATAAATATTGAAAAGAGAATTATTAGAGATTGTTTTGTTATTAATTTCATATTTATTAATATTTCATTTTCAATTATTTAAGCGTTTTGCTCTATTTTTGCTTACTATCTCTAAAATAAAACCATTTTATTTCCTTTTATGCAAATTTCTTTAAATTATTCAGATGTTTATAGACCGCCTTTTTAAGATGAATAGTAACATTAATTGAAAAAAAAAATTTAAAAAAATAATTAACCTATTTCAATTTCCATTTTCTTACGTTCTTCTAATAGGGCATCAACTACAGTAGGATCAGCTAAAGTTGTTACATTTCCAATATCAGTTCCAGCTGCAATAGCTTTCAGAATTCTGCGCATTATTTTGCCACTTCTAGTTTTTGGTAAAGCATCAGCAAATTGAATTACATCAGGTTGGAAGACTGGACCAATCTCTTGCCTTACATGCATTCTTATCTCTTTTGATAGTTTCGCTGACTTTTCAACTCCTTGCATAAGGGTTACATATGCCCAGATTGCTTGACCTTTAATTTTATGAGGAAAGGGAGCAACGGCTGCTTCTGCAACACTTGGATGACTTACAAGAGCAGACTCTACTTCCATTGTTCCTATTCGATGTCCTGATACCTTTATTACATCATCTAATCGTCCTAAAATCCAATAATAACCATCTTCGTCTCTACGTGCCCCATCCCCAGTATAATAATAACCAGGGTATTTTTCTAGATATGTTGAGATAAATCGCTCAGTATTGCCCCAAACATCCCTCAACATACCAGGCCAAGGTTGCCCCATAGCAAAATATCCACCTTCATCTGGTTCAGTAACTTCATCGCCTTCAAGGTCGAAGATAATAGGTTTAATACCTAAAAATGGCATGCAGCAAGATCCTGGTTTTGTAGGAGTTGCAGTTGCTATAGGAGTCATAATAAAACCTCCAGTTTCAGTTTGCCAGTATGTATCAACGATTGGACAACGACTTTTCCCTATGACTCTATGATACCATGTCCAAGCTTCTGGATTTATCGGTTCGCCAACAGTTCCTAAGACCTTTAATGAACTTATATCATGTTTTTCAACAGGATCTTCTCCATATCTCATTAAAGCTCTAATAGCTGTTGGGGCTGTATAAAAATGAGTAACTTTGTGTCGCTCTACGATGTCCCAGAAGCGATCAACATCAGGATAAGTTGGAACCCCTTCAAACATTAAGCTTGTAGCACCATTTGCTAATGGTCCGTAAACAATGTATGAATGTCCAGTAATCCATCCAATATCGGCTGTACAATACCATATATCTCCCTCTTGATAATTAAAAACAACTTTATGTGTAAACGAAGTATATAAAATATATCCCGCAGTGGTATGCTTTACTCCTTTTGGTTTACCAGTTGTTCCACTTGTATATAAAATAAATAAGGTATCCTCAGAATCCATTATTACAGGTTCGCATTCTTCACTCATGCCATCAATGAAATCATGATACCAGATATCTTTTTTTGTGTGAGGAACCTCTCTTCCAGAACGCTGGACAACAATTACATGTTCAATAGTAGGAACCTCATCAATTATTTGAACCATATCAGCCATCTTAGGATAAAATTTACCAGCCCTTAATGTTTCGTCACTAGTGAAAAGGAGACGAGAGTCAGAATCTTCTATTCTATCTTTTACAGCTTCCTTCGAAAATCCACCAAAAACAATCGAATGAATAACACCAATCCTCGCACATGCTAACGTAATGATTGCAAGTTCAGGGACCATTGGAAGCCACAGAGTAACACAATCACCCTTTTTAAGTCCAAGATCTTTCATAGCATTCGCAACTTTACTGACTTCTTTTAGAAGTTCACTGTAAGAAAATTTTCTCACTTGCCCAGGTTCATCTGCTTCCCAAATTAGAGCAATTCTGTCCCCGTTTCCTGCATTGACATGTCTATCTAAACAATTATAAGCAACATTAAGTTTTCCTCCTACAAACCATTTCCCTGGAAATAAGTCTGTCTTCTCCCAGACTTTTTCATAGGGTTTAAACCAATCAAGTGATTTTGCTTGTTCACCCCAAAATCCTTCCATATCTTCAATTGATTGTTTATAGAGTTTTTTATATTCTTCCATCGACATGCCTGTTTTAGTATAATCTGGATTGAGGTCAACAGGATTAAATATACGATTTTCAGTGAGAATGCTTTTCATTCTTTCTTCTTTTGACATTATTATTTACACTTTTGAATTTCAAATTATAGTTTTTTATTGCTAGATTAAAATATTATTTATTTCATATTAAATTAGGATACTTCTAATTCAAAAAAGAATTGAATGGAATTTAAACATTTTATTTATAATTTCAAAAACATTATATTGATGAAAATACAAATAATAAAAGGACTGGAGTTAATTTTTATAAATTAAAAAATTAAAGGATTTAGTTTAAACGTCAGCAATGGTAAGTTATAGTTTGATTGATGAAACTTGGAGGGAAAAATGGAAAGAAAAAGAAATTAGTGCTGAGGAAGCCATTAAAAAAATTATTCCGGGGAATAGAGTTTTTATTGACTCTGGGTGTTCAGAGCCACAATTGTTAACATCAGAATTAATAAAAAATTCAGAAAAGCTGATTGACACAGAAATCCTTCATTTTTTAACAATTGGACCTGAAAAGTATTTCAAGGATAAAGCAGAAGATCTTTTTCGTCACAATGCATTTTTTATCGGTAAAACACTTCGCGAGGAAATTAATAAGGGCCAAGCAGATTATACTCCAATTTATGCTAGTGAGATTCCTTCTTTATTTATATCAGGTCGAAAACATATTGATGTGGCACTCGTACAAGTCTCTCCTCCTGATCCTTATGGCTTTTGTTCATTAGGAATAAATGTCGATATCGCAAAGCCAATAGCTCAATCATCATTCATTACGATTGCTGAAATTAATCCCCAAATGCCTCGTACTTTAGGGAATAGTTTTATTCATATGAAAGAAATTGATTTTTTTGTATATAATGATACACCTTTGCTAGAGTTTAATTTTGATGAACCGGATGATATTGCTGAAAGAATAGGACAGAATTTAGCTAACTTAGTTGATAATAAATCCACAATCCATATAGGATTTGGGGATCTACCAAATGCTACTCTAAAATATTTATTTGATAAAAAAGATTTAGGAATGCATTCACATTATATTACGGACAATATAATTCCACTTATAGAAGGCGGTATCCTTACTTGTAGAAAGAAAAGTTTCCATCCTGAAAAAATTATTACAAGCTTTGCTCTAGGAACGAAAAAACTATATGATTTTGTACATAATAATCCATATATTGAATTTTTCCCTTCTGATTATGTTTGTAATCCAAGATATATTGGAAGGAATAAGAATTTGATATCAATTAACTCTGCTCGACAAATAGATCTTACTGGACAGGTAAATGCCGCAACAGAAGGTTACCAATTCTATTCAGGATTGGGAGAAACTATAGATTTTATGAGAGGTGCTGCATTTTCAAAAAGAGGGAAACCAATTATAATTATTCCATCCACATCTCGAGATGGTAAAAAGTCTAGAATAGTTCCTCATTTAGATGAGGGTGCTGGAATAATGTTGTCTCGGGGAGATGTACATTATGTTGTAACTGAATGGGGTGTTGCATATCTTCATGGTAAAACGATTCGAGAAAGAGTGCTTGAATTGATATGTGTTGCTCACCCGAACTTCCGACAATCACTCTTGGAGGAAGCAAAAAAACTGAATTATGTTTATTCAGATCAACTACTTCCGTGTGATGAAAATGGGCACATATGTTTATACCCTTCTGAGTATGAAACGATTTATACAGCTTTTAATAACGAAAAGATTAGAATAAGACCAGTTAAAACTACAGATGAATCATTACTTAAAGAACTATATTATTCTTTGAATGAGAGAGACCGATATTTGAGATTTTTTGGGATGAAGAAAGAATTTACACATTCAAAAACTCAAAGTGAAGTGAATATTGATTACGATAAGGTTTTTTCTATAGGAGCTTTTGTGGGAGAAATAGGAAAAGAAGATATGGTGGGAAATGCTACTTATTATTTAAATCCTAAACTGAATACTGCTGAATACAGCTTTCTAGTAAGAGAAGACTATCGAGGGAAAGGAGTCGGGACTTTTCTTTACCAACATTTAATTATTGTAGCAAAGGAAAAAGGTATAAAAGGATTTTATGGGAATATTCATATTCAAAATAAGAGTACTATCCGTATAATACAACAAGGTGGTTATACAAAAATAACTCCGCCTGAAGAAGGAGAAAAAGAGCTATTTTATGAAGTATTTTTTGATAAAGAAGATTCAATTGAATAGTTAATAAGTATTTTTATTATTCTTCTTTAATTATAAACCTTATAAATTATGAAGTTTAAATATACTGATTATCATGTTCACACTGCTAAATGGAGTGCTGATATCGAAGAAAATGGTCCCATATTCGAGGATTATATAAAAATAGCGGAGAAAAATGAAATAAATGTCTGTTTTTTAGAACATTATGAGCTGTACTATATTGAAAAAGATAAGAGCAATCCATTCTATAATGGGAATATTGATAACTACTTAGAGGAACTCGATGAGATAAAGGAAACATATGATTTCATTTATAGTGGACTTGAAGTTGAGTATTATAAAGATAGAGAAATAGAGCTATTGGAATTTATGGATGATTATGAAAAAGAATTAGATTTCATTGGGGGTACCATCCATGAATGGATTTTTGGGTATCCTATAACGTCCAAAGAGAAATTAATCAAATTTCTCGAAAAGAAAAAAATGAAAGAGATTATTGATGAATATTTTGAAACATCAGAAATGATGATAAATTCTAAAATTTTCAAAAATATTTGTCATATCGATACGATATTCCGATATATTAATGAAAATGACATAAAACCTGAGGAGGACTGTGACGTCTCAGAAGAACGAGTGTTGGAATTAGGTCGACTTTGCATAAAAAACAATATACGTATTGAATATAATTTATCTGGGAAGAAATTTTCAATTGGACGTTCTTTCCCTTCAAAATCGGTAATATCTCTTTTAATGAAGGAAGGAGGAAAATTTTTTGTTGGCTCTGATTCACATTCATTAGATTATTTTGAAAGTCAGATTAATAACGTGAAAGGAGCCTATAGGTATATAGATTCATTTTAAATTTATCATTAACGCAAGTTATTATGGAGTTTAAAGCCTTTTCTAACAAAATCGATGAATGGGACCAAAAGGTTATAATAAAATATAATGGTATTGGAGGGAAGCCTGCTACTTACATTCTGAAGTTTTTTTCATTCTTTGGAAGGGAAACAATATGGATTTTTTTAATCGCTTTTTATTTATTTATCTGGTATGACCCCTTTTTGCTTGCCAACTTAGCTGGTATATTTTTAACTGGTTTATTATTAATTGCTGCAATTAAACAATTTGTTAATAGATCAAGACCATTTGATAAGATAGAAAAAGATAAACTAAAGGTGCTAGAAACAAAACCACGATCAAAGAGTTTTCCTTCTTGGCACTCATATAATATTGTCGCATACGGATTATTGGTGGGTGGTTTCTTTCTAAAATCACCCATGATGATAATTTTAATGTCAATACTAGCAATTATAATCTCCTTTTCAAGAATTCAGTTGGGTGTCCATTATCCCTCTGATGTAATATTTGGTTGTTTAATTGGTATAGTAGGATTCTTCGTTTCAGTTTTTATTGTTGCTCCTGTATTTGAAATAATTTTTAAATATTTTGAGCAATTTGTTGTGTATACGATTGAATATCGCCAATTAAATTCAATGATATATGAAAATGTGTGGTATCTTATCTTATGGATCGTAATTTGTGTAGTAATTTTTTTGTCTGCTACCTATAAAAACATTAAAGATAACTCTACGGGGAAAAAAAAAATTTAAAGATCTAAGCTCTTTCTTTTACTAAATAAGTCTTTTAACTCATTTAGAACGGTTAATCGTGAATTCTCTCCAGCTCTATGGGAACTTAAGGAGGGGTTTGCGATTTCAAGAGGTTGTCCGCTTTGTGCGGCTTGAAATGCACCTGATTCTATAGCCCGGAGACGACTATCAAGATCATTTATTTGTGTAGAAATGCTCTCAGAAAGACGAATAACAGCATTAAGAGTTTCTTCCAATGTTTTACCGAGACCCTCTACCTTCTTTACTGTTGGATCAGTAAGAGAATATGTTGCACTCATTAAATTTTTTATATATTTCGCAAATTGAGGTTCGTGAGAAATTAAAGAATAAATGGAGGTTAAATAAATTTCAATTTCAAAATCATATTTCTTAGTTCTAAGGAGCTCCCTTATATTGTCTTTTAAAAGTTCAATGTTAAGGAGTATTTTAGGGTCTCCTTTTAAATCAGGGTCAAATTTATGAATGAATAGTAATACATAAGGAGTTTCTTCTAACATTACAAGTGAGTCAAGTATTTTATCAAGATAGTCTAAAGATTCTTCAAATCTATCTGGATCTTGTACATCTATAACATATATTAATAAATCTAATTGAATAAAATATTGTTCGGGATTGTTTAAATATCGTTCTCTATACTCCTCTTGACCACCAAGATCCCAGATAAATAGTGAAAGATTGGAAGTACCGAATTTCATCCTAACTACTCCCTTAGTTGGATGAGTAGCAATCATATCACTTATCCCTAAGCGTCCCCCAAATTTCGATAATAAAGATGTTTTACCTGCAGCATCGAGACCAGCTACTAAAACTTTTTGAGCTTCGGGTTCAATACCTTCTTTTTCCTCAGTAAGGCTATTTATGAGTGTGCTAATAGTAACTGCTTTTCGTAATTTATTTTCTAAGGCGGGATATTTATTTTTTAGTTCCTCAATTTTTTCCTTTAAATTTTCTGTTAATTCAAGAGATTCTTCAGATTCTTCTAATATGGATAGACTTTCGAAAGGATCCTCTTTGCTCAGTTTTAGAATTTCTTTGATTTTAGTAATTTCAAATAGATTTTTTATTATAGTTGATTCTTCTTTATCTATAAATTTGTAGGATTGAATTGGTAATTTTAAAATCTCATCTATCTTTTCTAATTTTTCAATTTTAACAGATTTGGGGTCTAAAAATTTGGAAATGACCTTTATAATATCGGAACTTTCAGAGGACATAGTAAACATTGATTCTTTTAGTATTAATAGGTTAATTTTGTTTTTATTATTATTTATTAAACTTATATGATACTAGTTAAAAAGTCTAAGATTTAAATTTTCACAACTTAATTTTAAATAGATTAAACTTAAATATTTTATAGAGTATGTATTTTATACTAAAAATGAAATTGCCCTAATTCATTTTTTACTGAACATCAGCTATTATGCCATCTCACTTTGAAGATAATGATTTTTTTGAAGATATGGGTGAAGAAAGTACACCCTGCTGCGATAGCCCTAAAGTTAGTGAGGAAGATGGATTTTATGTCTGCTTAAACTGTGGTTTTGTATATTCTAGAATACTTGATGATAGTCCTCGTAGAGCTTTTACTCAAGAAGAAATTCAGAAGAGAAAAAGTAGTGAAAGAGTTTATAGCCCTATAGGTCCCAGAACGATTATCAGAGGATCAAGAGACGCCAGAGGTACTTTACTAAGCCCAAAATACAAATCTAAATTTAATAGATTGGCTAAAATTCATAGATCTTTAACAACTAGTTATGAGAGAAACTTATGGATTGCTCTACCTAATTTACAGCGTTTACAAAAAAGATTAGGGATTCCAGATGCCGTAGCTGAGGATGCACTTAGGATATATACCCAAACAGTAAAAAAGAAATTAACTATGGGAAGAAGTATAGATACATTATTGTCAGCATCTATATTTGCTGCTTTAAGAGTTCATGGAATACCAAGAACTGCTGAAGAAATAACAAAAATTGCACAAATTCCTAAAAAGAAAGTAATCAAAAGTTACCGTTTAATTCTCATGGAAGTTCTGCCAAAACTCGGGATGAAGGTACAACATTTTTCAGCTGATAGATATGTCGATAAATTTAATGAAGAACTTAAGCTCTCAATGCAGTGTAGAAATATAGCTGTAAAATTAATTGAAAAGGCAAGAGATAGTGGATTCAACTCGGCAGGTAAAGACCCTAAAGGAATTGCTGCTGCTGCTATCTATATAGCATCAAAGATATGTAATGAAAATAGAACGCAGAAAGAAATTTCCCAGCTCGCGAAAGTTACAGAGGTTACACTTCGCATGCGTGTGAAAGACCTTCAAAAATATGCAAATATTGTAGATTAATTTTGAATATCCTCTACTAACTCTATTTCTTCTTCAAATAAAGGTAGAATTTCTAACATACCCTTAATTTTAGGTAAATAATTTTCTAAGTTATATTTTTTGACATCAATAATAAAAAGGATTAACATAATATCATATATATCTTCTACCAATTTTTTAACACCCCGTTTATTTAAAAATTGATAAATGCTTTCTTTAATGAGAGGAAATGGTTCTTTTGATTTTAATAAACATAGTCCATGTAAAAGGATAAGGAGCGAACTCGTTTTAAGATCTTTTCTTTTAGAAGCCATGGTTTCAGCTAATTCATAATATTTAGTAGCTGCTTCTGTGAAATTATGTGCTTCTAATAATTTAAAAATTTGATTATAGAAAATTCTTTTTGTAGCTTTTCGTTTATTTAGCAATTCTTCTTTCTCTCTTCTAGTATCTCCTAATTTTGATTCTATTTTCCCATATCTTTGATCAATTTCTATAGCTTGCTCTTTTGATAATTCTTTGACCTCTTCAACTTGAATAGTCTCTGTCTTTTGTTCTTTATGTTTTTCTTTGTCTTTATAATCCTCACTAAAGAAATCATGGAGAATTTTCAATTCTTCATCAAATAATGGTAGATATTCCATAAGATATAAAGCTTCATTAAACTTAGCTTCGTCATTAAACTTTTTTGCTTGAAGGATGTATTCGACTAAGGTAACTGGGAAAGTATCAGAAAATAATTTTCCTAATCCTGTCAAACTACGTTTTGTCTCCTCTAATATTTGTCTGACTTCTTCCATTCTCTGTTCTTTAAGTAGTAATAAACTCACGATTACTAATGAAACACCCGCTAAATTATATTTTTTAATTCTATTTAATTCGACTATAGTTTCCTTATACAAGTCAATTGCTTTGTCATACTCTTTATCAGCTATATAAGCTAACGCTTTTCTAAAATATCTTGTTTTTCTAGCATTTCTTTCCCTAATTTCTTTTTCGCGATCTAAACCCTTATACTCTCTTGCTTTGTTTTGAATAATTGAGCGTATTTCTTCCAAAAGCTTTTCTTCCCGAGTTTCTTTTGCTTTCTTAGAGCGAATAGCACTCTTTTCTGCTTCAAGTTTATCGATTATATCATGAATCTCTTTTTTATATTGTTTATTCTCAATTCTATCATTATAAGCATGAGCATTCGGCAAATCATCTAGTTTAATATATATTTCAGCAATTTTTTTAAAAATTTTGTCATAATTTATTTTTAAGCTTTCTTCTTTTTCTAAATAAGCAGAAGAGACATTATTAGCTTTTTTTACAAGTTCATTTACCCTTATAATTCCTGTACGATTTTCTTCTCTTTGAAGTAGATTTAAAGCTTCATGTTTAATTGTTTTTATATAAACCAAACTAATCTTTTTGGATTCGTCATATAATAAGTGATCACGATAAATTCTGTTGGAATCTTCCATAATTCTTGCAATTATTTCAAAATTCTCCAATTTTTCAATATCTTTTAGATTTCCAAGAAATTTTGGAAAAACTCTAATCAAATAATTATTTTTCATTTCTACTGACAAAAGGTTGAAAGTAATGAAAAATTCTTCAAAAATATCACCCTCCAGGAGAATATCTAAAGCCTTTGTAAGAATTTGATCTCTTATACCCTCCTTTCCTATTTTTTTTAAATAGTCCGCCTGATCTACTAAATATCTCGATGCTTTAAGATATTTACCATGATTAATGAACTCTTCGGCTACCTCAATTTTTTTTTTATTCATTTCGGCAATAATATCTAACTCAGCATTAACAAATTCAGTTATGAATTCTACTCCTTTTTTAATCATTTCCTCTAATTCCTTTTTCAATGAGGTTTTATAAGTATCCTCAATTTCACCACTTAATTTGGTTAATTCTTGTTTTAACTTCAAAGAATTTAATTTATTAATAAGCGTTGTTGCCATCCCAAAGTTATTTTTTTCTAAGAAAAGGTTAATTAGGATTTTTAAAGTTGCATCTAAATTAGTTTTTTTAACATTATACGAATCCCACATGTTTTCAATTTCGTCATAAGTATACCTCGCAGCGTGAAATTCCTTAACTTCAATTTGATGTTTAAAGATATCGATTAAAATTTTCGTTAATTTGATGGTGAGGCCTTCTAATTCGTCTGAAAGTGCTTCTCTTTGATATTTATATATTGCAGTATATAATTGTTCTTTTGCTAACTCGAATCTATTAGTTTCAACTAAAAATTCTGCTGCGTTACCAATTTTATCGACAACCTCCTTTAGAATTGTCTGAGATTCTTGATGCGACAGATTTTCAAGAATTCTAAATGCGTTCTCAACTTTACATGCCGATATCCACGAGGTTATTGCTAATCTGAATGCCTCTTCAATAATTTTTTTCTCTAATAACTCAATACTAGCCCATTGTCCCGCTCGTTCATATTGTTTCGCAGCAGTTTCATACTCGTTTTTATTAAAATACAGATTTCCTTCTCTTTTCATTGCATCTACATATAGTTTCTTAAAATTAAGCGACTTCGATTTATCGATATTTTCTAAAATTTGACTTGCTTCCAGATATAAGTTAATCTTTGAATACAAATATGCAGCTTGCTCAGTAATTATGAAATATTCCTCTTTATTGTAAATTTCAGCAATCATAGCAGCTTTTCTTACAGCTTGAGCCGCATAATAATAATTTTTATTTTCAAAATATACATTTGCCATTTGAATAAATATTGGAAATCTCATCCAAGCATTCTCAATATTCAACGGGGTTTCTCCATTAATCATCGCCAAACATAATGATTGAAGAGCTTGATGAAATTCTTCAGGATTTAGATTAGCAAAGGCTTCGAGACTAGGATAATTAACCCATACATTTGTTAAGAGCTCATTTACAGATATTGGAAGAATTCCATTCTGATCATAAACTATAACTATTGTTGGAATATCTCGTTTAACTGAAAAAATATCTGGTAGCACCATTTCGAGGAGTTCATATTCTTCCTTAACTAAAGGATTTAAAAAGTAAATGATTCCATCCACCAGCGGCAGAATCTCATCTAAATCTGCATAAATGCTTGTGATCGCATCAATTTCTAAATCGCAGGTATCTTCAAAGATTTTTACTTCTTTATACCACTCAAAATATGTTTCCTTATCTTCACCAGGTTCACCAAATGCTCTTGAGGTATAAAGATGACTTGTATCTGGATCTCCAGATAAAATCAAAACCTTAAAGATATAATGCATATTTTCAGATTTTTTTTTATTTCTACTTTTTTATTTTATTTACTCTCTTTTTTATTTTATGATTTTTTTAAAATCACCTATGAATTGATCACATAAAATTAATAGTATAAAACTTATGGAATTATTTTAAAAGAATAGAATTCTTTTAATAATAATTAATTGAGTTTGGGAATTTATATTTTTGTTTTGAACTAATTGGAGATTAAACTTTGGATTACTTCAAAAGAAATTTTGATATAGTTCGAGAGCGAATGATTCAGCAGATGGAAGATTCAATTGCTTTAGGGAGAAATCTTATTGATACTGAATTAGATACAGGGGTTTTAAACTTTATAATTAAACCGATTATTAAAACATTTTATGATTATTGGTCAAAAAGCGATGTAAAGGAAGGTACACTAAAACAAATTCAAATTACTTTAGAATCTGGAAGAGATTTACTATTTAATGACAATAATGAGCAGAATTTTAAAAAGATTGTTGGAGATTCTTTCCCAAAGTATCTTAAGGCGGATCAAGCTTCACGCAACTGTTCACACTCGCATAAGAATTATGAAAGACTAAAACAAGTGGCAAAAGAAACGTTTATAAATTATTTGAAAGAAGTAGTGAAACTTTTAGAAGTAAAAGAAGATGTAGAAGATTATGGAGATTTATGCCGAGTTGCATTTAGTACAAAAGAGGTGGCCGAACAAAATTTAATGAAACAATTAGAATTTACAGATAGGGGTATAAGAATAATTGAAGAAGATCCATCCATTCTTAAAATCCCCGTAGCTAAAAAAATAATTGTGAAATTATTAAGGAGTGGCTTTGAGTGTACCAAAGCAGAATTTATAAAGTCATTAAATGAAACCTATAATCAAAAATAATTTAACCCATAAATGACTCTAAAATTTATTAGCACATTTTTTATCTGAGATATTGAAATGTATGTTATTGAGAGAAACTATAAAATTCTAGAGAAAAGAATGATTGAACAAATGGATATTTCTCTTAATTATGGGAAGTCTTTAATAGATTCAGAGTTAGATACAGGTGTCTTAAATGTTTTAGTAAAACCTATCGTTAAATCTTTTTACAAATATTGGAGTGACAAAGATGCTAAAGTAGGTACATTAGAACAGATTAGAGTAACACTCGATTCTGCTAAAGAATTAATAGTAAATGGAGATGGATCAAAAGAACAGTTTGAAAGGATTATTAATAAAAATTTTCCAATATATTTAGAGAATGATCAAACGGATAGACAATGCAAGAAGGATCACCGCAACTATCAAAAATTAAAGGAAGTAACGAAAAAATGCTTTATAACTCAAGTAGAAGAGAGCGTTTTGTTTTTGAAGGTTAACGAGAACATTAAAGATTATAGTGAATTATCAAGAGCAACTTTTAAAACAAAAGAAAAAGCTTATCAAGCTCTAAAACGTCAATTGGATTATAATGAACAAGGAATATCAATTGTGGAGAGCGATGATTCGATATTAAAGGTTCCAATGGGCAAAAACATTATATTAACAGTTCTTCGTAAAGGATTTGAACTTACAAAGGAAAAATTACTTGAAGAGCTTGATGAAATATTTAATTAAAACTATATTAAATTAATGGTATAAAATATAAAGAGAGTTAATAGTTATATTGAATGAAATACCTCAAAAAGAAGAGGGAAAAAACTATTCACGTTTAATTTTTATAAATTTATTGATAAGTATCTTTATTATTATCTCATATATATATACATCAGAAGCTTTTGAATCGATATCAACTTATTTTATAGAAAATCAAGAATATTATATACGATTTGGTACTGCGTTATTAATATTTACTTTTCTTTCTGTTTTGGCGGGATCAATACATGGTTTAATAGATGGTTTTCTAGCGGAACTTGTTTATCAGATTGCATATTATCATGAGATTTATTTTGAATGGTGTTTGATTGTAGCTATTTTAGGACTCTTAGTAGGGCTCTATAAATATAAACCATTGAAATACCATGAAGGAATAAAAGTCTATTATACATTTCTTGCTTTAGTAATAAGTTCTTTTATTATTACAGGAATCATAATTTTACTTCAACTATTATATTATCCTGGCCAATTTACCCTTGAAAGTATCATAATTGATTATGGATTTAAATTCTTTTCCCAAGCTCTAATCTCAATTGTCTTCTTAGTGCCAATCCTATTAATATTATATGATAAAATATTTGCTGCTGAAGAGAATCACTTATATTCCATGATACTCACTCACCATCCTGTTTCTGCGAGTGATCATACGTTTTATCTTAAATTTGGCAGAACAAAAATTTATTTTTGCTCGAGATGTTCCGGCGTGATACTTGGAGGTTTAGTAGCATTGTTTGGCACTCACATGCTTGAACAAACATTTCAAACAGAATTTAGTAGTGAAATTGCTTTAATTTTGATTATAATATTACCACTACCGGGTATAATTGATTGGGGTACTCAACGGCTTTTATTAAGAAAAAGTACTACGGGATCAAGGTTATTCACTGGTTTTATCATTGGAAATGCACTTCACTTTATGTCTTTCACCTATAAGTACTATTTCTACACGCTCTTGATTCTTATCACATATTTTTCTGTATTTGGAGCTTTAATCTATTTTGGACATAAAAAAGAAATGAAATTATTAAGATTGAAAGAATATCCTTATATTTCGGAAGAAGAAACTGAATAATCTTGAAAAACTTAATAAAATTTAAATTGAAAATAGACTAGAACGCGTATAAGTTATGCAAAATATTATATTTATACATGGGCTTGAGAGTTCAGGGAAAGGATTTAAAGGTAGATTCTTAAAAACTATATTTCCGGAAATTCTTACCCCAGATTTTAAAAAATTTGACCCAAATATCCCTATGTATAAACTATTAAAAGATAGAATGAGCGAATTAAACTCAATTTTAGAAAAAAAAAAAAATTGGATTATTATTGGGTCTAGTTTCGGAGGTTTAATGGGAGCAATATATACTCTAAAGAATCCAAGTAATGTTAAACGTTTGATATTATTGGCCCCTTTTTTAGTATCTCGTAAGCTTAAACCTTCTTTTTATAAAGCTGTGGATGTCCCTGTAACTGTTTTTCATGGAAAAAATGATTCAGTCGTTCAATATAAACAAACTCAAGAAAGAGCAGAGAAATTCTTTAAAAATTTAGAATATAACATTGTAGACGATGATCATTTCCTTCACAGAGTGGTTAAATCAATTAATTGGAGGCACTTGATCTTAAATACTTGAGATTTCTATAATTGTTTTTTCTTTGCTTTAATTGATTTGTTTTTTAACTTATTTCTTATAAAAATTGGACTCCAATTTTTTTAAAATCAATTATAAATATCTAAAATTAAAGAGTAAAACAGTAATTAAAGTGTATAAAAATATGGATTGGAGAAATATAATAGATAATATATATTTATGGTATAACGAATTTTTAGATTGGTATTTAGTTCAGCCGATTTATGGGCAAATATTAGCAATTATAGGTATTATCGCACTGTTAGCTTTAGCTGTCACACTTATATACTATGTAATAAAAGGAATTGCTTATTTGATATTTTATACCCTTAAGGGGATTTACTATCTCCTTAAGGGTATCGGTCTGGGGATTTTTAAATTATGTAAAGGATTTTATAATTTAGTTTCAGGGGAATATAAATCTAAAAAACAAATATATAATAATAACATTCATATTGAAAATCAATTCACCCAAATAAATCGCAATACACTATACTGTAAGGAATGTGGAAAAGGATTTTCAGAAAAAATGATGAAGAAAATATTTGCACATGGAAATGTTTTTTGTGTGAACTGTGGAAAAGAATATACTCTAGCTGAACTTCCAAGACTTATAATTCCAGCTCATTAATATTTTATCATTTTCTATTCAAAAAAGATTAAAGTAATTGAATAAAAAAATAATTATTAAGGTGTAATTAAATAATATGTCAAAAAAATTATTCATATGTAGAGAATGCGGGTATGCGTTCCCTAGTGAACTTTCCAATTTAATTGAAAAAAGAGTGCAAGTTTATTGTGAGAGGTGTGGTTCTCCTTTTATTTTGGAAGGCGTAACATTTAAACCGGCACCGACACCAGTTATTAAAAAGTTTAGCCGAATACCCGTTTTATCTGAGAAAGATACGTCTAAAATAGATAAATTTATTCAATTTTTAAATAAAATTTCGTTTATTCCTATTTTTATTTTTACTATAATTTCATTTGGTTTAATGGTAGAATTAATATTTAATTGGAGTATTTGGCCTTCTGTTCTTTTTAATCGATTATTGCTAGGATTAATTGGAGTTTTTTTATTAATATATGATAGAGCATATATTGCTCCCAAAATAAAAGAGAAACAATATAATGAAGTTTTCCTTGATGCTTTTTGTTGGGGAATTTTGGGATGTATTCTGTATGGAACAGGAGTAATTCTCTTAATTAAAGGTATTTTTATATTCATCTATGTTATAACTGATCGAGAGAATACCAATCTTAAAGCATATGATTTTGGTTTATTAGCAAAAAATTCCCTTAATTATCTTTCTAATAAAGCTGGATTTGTTATCCTCCTTATGGGTATATATAGAGCATATTCTGATAGAATTTATCTTCCTACAAGTGGTTCTGACATAATTAAAATCCCTTATTCAATTGAAATTCCTATAGGCATGTTAATCTATCTTGGTTTTCTACTGATCGCAATTGTAGCTTTAATTATGGATAGTAGGCAAAAGTCAGATATTAAAGAAAAATTAAAATTTGAAGTTAAGGATGGTGTTAGATTAGTTATAATAGGAATAATGGGTACTATTTTTTATGCCTCAGGTATCTTTATTTTATTAAAGGGAGCTTTAATATTTTTCCTTCTTGCTGGTAAACCTTCAGATCAAGTCCGAATTCCCACCATAGAAGAAAAAGAATATCATCCTCCTGAACCTTCCACGGTGGTCAAAGTAGAAGGAAAAATCCCTACAGAAGATATAAAAAATGATCAAAAGGAACCTGCAATTGAACCAATTCCAATAACACCAATACCTAAAGCAAAAATCGAAGAAGAGTTAGGTAAAGTTGAAGAATTAGAAGAGATCTTAGATAAGGAGGATAAGGAAAGAAAAGAAGAAGAAATTGAATTAAGACTTCATGAGTCTCTTCTGCCTGTAAAAGATGAAAAGGACAAAAAACTTGTAAAAGAATATTTTTCAAAAATTTTTGCTGTATTATCAAAAGATCTAAGGCAGCAAATTTCTAATTTAAAAATCTCCAAAAAAGAAAAAAGAGAGTTATTGGAGGAACTTGCATTCTTAAATAAAGAAGAGCAGGTTAAATATGTAGAAGCTTTAGTCGATTTATATAAAGAAATTCCTAGAAAATTAATAGAAAGAATTCGAAAGCTCCCTAATGTTGACCCAAAGTATATTAATCATCTCATAGATCAATTAAAATACATGGACACTCAAGAACGAATTAAATTTATTCAATTCTTAGAGGAAAACGCCTAAAAATGTCGCTCGAAAGAAGAAGAGAAGTTAAAAAAGAAAAGGAAAAAGAAATTTTAGAAGAAAGCTTATTTAGGCGTTTAGATTTTAAACCTTTACAGGAAGGAGCGGACACAGAAGAAAAAAAACTAAAAGAAGAGGCTCTTGTCGATGAATTAACCGAAATCGATCAAGATGTTTTAGAAATTGCAAAAGATATCCTAAAATTAAAGCGATATGATGCTGAATTTGAGATTGAATCTGAGAGTCAAATACAAAAATATCCAATTATTGAAAAACTATATGCAAAATGTATAGCAAAATTATCTTATAAAAAAGGTTATAGTAAGGAGGAAATTTTCCTTAGTATAAGGGATTTAGAAAAAAAGACATGGATTGTGACTAACGAGAGACGTACAAAACTAGAGATACTTACTAATGAAAAGCTCGTAAAAATATTAGATTTTATTAAAGATAATCCTGGAATCCATGCTAGAGATGATAAAATTGAAGAAGAATTAAATATCACTAGAACCCCTTTTCTTAAACACGTAATGACTCTGGAAAGATTTAATCTTATAAGATCCAAAAAAATTGGTAAATCTCTTCATTACTTTTTATCTGATGTATCTGAAGATTACGATAAGTTTAAAATTGTATTTTTAAATCCCTTAATCCCAAAGATATTAGAAGAAATCTTTAAAGATGAATCGGTAACGGTTTCAAAAATGGGAGAAAATTTAGATATTTATTCAGGAACTATACTATACCATATTAACAAACTAAAAGATCTTAATTTAGTAAAATCTACTAGAAATCAATCAGGGAAAAAGATTTTTCTTGTAAATATCGAATTATTAAAAAAGTATAATGAATTTTTTAAAGAACCGGATTTTAGTAAATTATTACAAGGTCTTTAAATCCCCCCATCTCCTTATCAATTTTTAACAATAATTATTAAGCCAAATTTTATATTTAAAAAAAAAGTAATATAGAATAGAGGAATATAAGTTTAGGTGTGGTCATTCGAGAAGCCATTTTGCTAAACTTTTTCCTCTCTTTTTCTAAATTTTTAGGAATAATTCTTATTTTGCTTATTTAAGTTCTTTGATAGTTATGCTTTAAGAATTAAATTAAGCTTTGGTAATATGTTAAATAATAATTTTATTGCATTATCGATTCCATTCTCCATCTCGGGATGTATCTCATTTGAATTAAGTAAATCATATTTAGGATGACCGGGTAAATCCGAAACAGAGAGGATGGATGCTGTTTTTAAATTATAAAGTTTACCTAACAAGAATAAAATTGAAGATTCCATATCGATACCCTGAATATTGATTGATTGTAATGCTCTGATAAAATCCAAACTCTCACAGAAAAGTGCGTCAGTAGTCCATAAATCCCCTGATATAATCTTATTTGGGAAAAGATTATTTCCTGAATTTAATAATATCTCATTTAAATTTAGATTAGGACGTGAAATGAATATTGTTTGATTCCCAGTTAGTAGGTTTTGAGATTTCGTGAATGGATTTGATATGGCCTCTAAATCATTTGCCATAGAAGGGTTTTCTCTAATATATTGAGGACTTGTACCCTCATCGCAAAAAGCTAGTTTAGGTATTAAGATATTACCTATATCAACTTTCATATTAGGTGATTCAATTCCCCCACATGTATCTAATCTAATTATAATTTTTGTTTTACATCTTTTCAAACATTCAATGGTCATCGCGCAATTTGGGGCGCCTACTAAAGAGCGAATAACGCTTACCCCTATATTATTTATCTCTCCATTATACACTCGTCCATAATTCCTCTTATTTTGTAATTTTCGTAAAATTTTTTTCATCACAATCTTGATAGCAGGGAGAATTACAATTTCATTTACATTTGAGGGGCTTGTCTCAAGTAGCATACGAACGATTTTCTCATCCACGCTTAAAAATTTCAATCCTATATTTAACAGCTCGCTTTTTATTCTGTTTAACATTTTAAACCATTTATTTATGGTAATTAGTTAAAACAATAGTTTTGATTATATTCTAAAAGTTTAGTGCTAATTATACATATACTTATAAATTTTAAGAAAATAATTTAATATCTAAATAAAATACATTTATTTATATAAAGTATTGAGAATTTTACGATAAAAGTGGCTGTTTAATGAAAAAACGGTTCATCGTTGATAACAGAATCACTAATGAATTTATCGAAACCTATACAAAAACTACTTATAGAATCATAGGAAAAAATAAACACACCTCCATTAAACCTTGTCATTGGTTAGAACAGAGATTAATGACTGGAAGAAATAATCGAAATTGCTATAAGGATGTTTTTGGAATAAAAAGTCACAGATGTTTACAAAATACTCCTTCTTTACCATTTTGTAACCACCAATGTGTATTCTGTTGGCGGGATATAGAAACTGGATCTCTGGGAAGTGAGTTTAATGTTGAACCTGATGATCCTAAAGATATAGTTGATGAAATGTTTCGCCATCATCAAGATATCATACAAAATCATTTACCTCTAAGGCGATATCTTGATAATTATGAAATAATGATTGACATTTTATTTTATATGTTATTGAATCGAAAAGGGGTCTATAACGTAGATTCTCTAACGAATAAAATTCATGTTTCAAAAAATAAAATTGAAAGGGCAATTAATCTCCTAAAAAATCAAAATTTTGTTAAGAATGTAAATCATGGACTCACTGCATTTGAACTAGACGATGATATTCAATGTTGTATTAATTCAAGAGAAGAGATAGAAGTTTTAATTAACCGAGCATTAACCACTCCAGATGAGATTATGCAGGCTCATAGTGAGGCAATGATACCTAATCATGCTGCAATATCTCTTGATGGGGAGCCATTATTGTATCCAAAGATGTCTGAACTTGTACAAGAATTTAAAGATCGTAATATGACAACATTTATAGTCACAAACGGAACCCTCCCAGACAGAATTACAGACTTGAATCCTTTACCAAGTCAATTATATATTACTTTACCAGCACCAAATGAGCAATTATATAAAAAAGTTTGTCGACCAATGATTAAAAATGGTTGGAATAAATTAAATGAAAGTTTAGAGTTATTGGATTCATTATCTTGTAGATCTTTAATTAGGTTAACAGCTATCAAAAACTTAAATATTGATGAAAAATATATCGAGAATTATAAAAAGATAATCAAGAGAGCAAATCCAAATTTCTTTGAGATAAAAGGTTTTACATTACAAGCTAAAGCGTTACTTATAAAAGATCGGTTAAAGAGTGATAAAGAATTACACTACTATTTTCCTGATTACGATTTTTTAGAAAATTTTGCACTTAAATTTGAGGAGATCAGTGGATTCCCTATAATTTATAAAAATCAGGCAAGTAGAGACTTTCTATTTGCTGTGAATTGGGATAAAGAAAAGGATCCAAAAATAACTAAATTATAAACTCCATTTAAAAGAAAATACACTCTTTAGACCTTATTAACTCTTATAAGATCACAAAATTCATATTGATCCCATACCTATTCATATTGGAATGTATGTTATTTGTTTAGATTTAGAAGGTGTTCTCACTCCTGAAATATGGGAGGCTGTTGCTGCTGCTTCTGGGATTGAAAAATTGAAGTTAACCACTAGAGATATAGCTGATTATGATGCACTTATGAAGCAAAGGTTGAATATTCTCAGAAATAATAATATTACCTTAAATGATATCCAAGAAATAATAACAGAAATTGATCTTTTGCCAGGAGCCCTTGAATTTTTAGATTGGCTTAGATCCAACGTGCAGGTAATAATTGCAACTGGCAGTTTTGTAGAGTTTGTTCAGCCATTTGCAAAGAAACTAAATTATCCCTTAATATTCTGCAACAATCTCAAAATAGACAACACAGGCATGATTGTTAACTATATTTTGAGACTTAAAGATATGAAAAAGAAGACTGTCAAAGCACTGAAAAAATTGAAGTACAATGTAATTGCAGTAGGAGATTCTTACAATGATATTAGAATGTTAATGGAAGCAGATTTCGGAATCTTATTTAGACCTTCTGCAAATGTAAAGAAAGAGTTCCCCCAATTTCCAGTTGTTTCAGAATATTCTGAACTGAAAAATATTATCTCTAATCACTTAAAACTAAAAAAATTATAGTTTTTTCTTTAAAAAGTGTTGAATAGCTGTTTTCAAACCTTTTAAATTAATTTTCTTCAATGCTGAAAATTCTAGATAAGGGATTTTAAAGCTAGTTTTATAATCATAGTTATTTAAATGGATTAAATTAAGATTATATTCCTTAGCAGCCTTTAAAAGCAAGCTAATAATTCTTTCTTTATCAAAATTGGAGAGCTTATCAATTTTATTTAAAATGATTAAAATTGGGATTCTAAACCCATTTAAAAATTGAATGAGTTCAAAACTCAATGGAATAGTTTTTTTATCCTTAATGAAATACTTGTTGATTTCATCTTCAATCCTTACAATATTTAATACAACTAATCCAAAAAAGTAGTCTTCATAATGCTTTTCAATATGGATAATAATCTGTTTTTTTATGTGTTCTTGTCGTCTGTGACTTGAATGTTTGGTGTATCCAAAACCAGGGAGATCAATTATTTTATAGGCTAAATTGGGTTGGGTTATTGGTTTTATCAATAAGGTGCTACCAGGGGATTTCCCAATTTTACCTTTGAACATCTTAGGGTTCGGCAGTATTAATTTTGTAATAGAGCTTTTACCTACATTTGAATTTCCTATAATTAATAAAGAAGGTTTTTCACTCATTTTCATTTAAATTATCAAGAATCATAAAAATTCAGATATTAAAAAAATCTTCCTTAAGAAAATCCATATACATTTTTTTCTTTTCTTCTTCCTTTATAATTGGACGTGTACTTATAGGTTCTCCCGCTATCTCTAACATTTCTTTTAAATTATCCACATTGATATTAATCTTAAACTTCCCATCCTTCAAAAATCTTACAACTTGTTTATTATTCAGACTTAGTCGTAAAATATAACCCAATCCAAAATAAAATTGGTGTTCTGGAATTGGATCAATAGGCGATTTACTAGTCACTTCTTTTAAAACATCGTATAATAACATCTTTGAAGCAATGTGATCCTCAACATTAAAAACAAGATAGTAGAGGGCATGATACCAAATTTTATCCCGTTTATTTTTAATGTAATCTAGAAATTTCTCTGGTGTAATGACTTTTTCCTCAACTTCTTTTCTTTTTAAGAGTTCTTGCTTAATTCTCTCCTCTAATTCTCTAGAAACTTCTTGGGTTGGTTGGATTTCAGCCTCTCCTTCAACAACAGCTTTCATTTCCTCTTGTTTAACTGATTGGATTGCATCTTGCATATCTTTTAATTCTTCAAATTCGATTTCATCCATATCTGAAAAGTCAGTAACCATTGCTTCCCTAAATTCTCTTTCTTCCTTTAACTCATCCATAATTCCATCTTCAGTTAATATTTCATCAATTACTTCAATTTCTGATGGTTCCTCGCTTTCTTTCACAAGAGCAATGGCGTCTTGTATTTCTTGAAGTTCTTCCATGTCTAAATCCTCTAAATCAGAAAAATCTGTCTCTAATGCCTTCATTTCTTCTAAGTAAACTTTTAAATCGTCGTCTTCTAATTCTTCCTCCTCTTCTTCAAATGTTTCCTTCTCTCCTTCTTTGTTGTCATTCATTTTAAACTGAGAAGTTTAGTTAATATAATAGTTGATACTTGTTTAAATAAAATATTGCCATTCGTATAATTAAAATTGTTCTAAATATTTATTCACTTTAGCATGGAAAAAATTAACTTAGAAAATTATAAGGGAATCATTTTTGATATGGATGGTGTGATTTTTAATATTTCTGAAGCAATAGAAAAAGCAGTCGATGATTCAGTAGAAAAGTATGAAATGAATGTAAATACAGAAGATATAATGGAAGAACTCGCACATTTAATTGAGGAAATCCAAAATTATCCCGTCCCAAAAATTCTTCTTAATTCATATGATTTGTTACAGGTACAGTTCTTAGAAGGATTAAGTTTTTTTAAAAAATTACGTATTGCTATCTTTTTATTTAACCAATTCAATAAGTATAAAGACGCTGAATCTTCGATTTATGATGGGATAGATAATTTAATTAAAAAAATTCATGATAAAAAACTAAGATTAGCAATTTTAACAAACAATAAAAGCCAATATGCTGAAGAAGTTTTAGAAAAATTTAATTTGACCAAATTTTTTGATACTATTATAGGATTTAATGAAGTTTCAGAAGTGAAACCAAGTCCAGAAGGAATATTGAAAATTTTAGATAAATGGAAAATAAAGCCATCAGAAACAATTTTCATAGGAGATATGACAACTGATATAGACGCGGGAAAATCTGCAAATGTAAAAATGGTGTGCGTCGCTTCTGGTCTTGCCAAAAAAGAAACTCTCCTAGAACATTATCCAGATATATTAGTTGACAACACAGAAGAATTAATTGAACTTTTTGGTGCTGATTAATCTTTTTGATACATTTGTATTTAAGCAATACGATATGCATTTTTTATCCCGAATGTTTATAGTTATTCTAGAAAATTTTTCAGGATTATTTTATTGTAAAAATTTAAAATAGCTCATTTTTACTATTTAGGAAATAGATAATGAAATAAGTGGTGAATCATTTGAGTGATGCTTTCAAATTTAAGATTGTGGTTGTGGGTGATGCTGCGGTTGGGAAAACTTCGCTAATCAGAAGATATACAACAAATTCTTTTGAAAAAGATTATATTTCAACATTAGGTATGCAATTTTCGAAATATGAGGAGAATGTAGCAGAGGAGAAGGTAGAATTATTTTTATGGGATTTAGCGGGTCAAGAGTCATTTAGCACTCTACGTGACAGGTTTTATACAGGAAGTAGTGGTGCTATTGTCGTTTTTTCCCTTTCTCCTGAAGAAATTGAAACTTATAACCATGTTACTAAATGGCTCTCAAATATAAAAGAAGCTTGTGGGAATATTCCTACTATATTATTTGGAAACAAGGCTGATTTAGTAGACCAAAATGCATTAGCAACAAGCCCAAATTATGCAACTTCAGATGTTCATGTAAATCAATTTGCCCAAGATAATAAAATTATTAAATATTATAAAACTAGTGCTTTAACAGGTCAAGATGTAAAAGAAGCATTTCAAGCATTAGTGTTCAAACTATATCAAAGAGCTACAATATAAAATAATTTCTCTTCTTAGCTTTAATCGTTTTTCTACCATATATTGATATTATAATCTTTTAATATTGGCTATTCAATTTAGTATATCGTAGTTTAATTGAATATTCTTTTGTAAAAATTTAAAATGTCTTAGTTTTACTAGCAAAGAAAGGGAAATTAAAACAAAATGGTGGGTACATAAGTTGAGTAATGGAACAGGTTATGGATTTAAAATAACGGTGATCGGAGATGGTGCAGTAGGTAAAACTTCATTAATTAAAAAATACACTCAAGATTCTTTTCAGAATGAATATATTGCAACTTTAGGAACCCAATTTTCTAAATATGAAGAAATAATTGATGGAGAGAAAGTTGAATTGTATCTTTGGGATATAGCTGGTCAGGATTCATTTGAAGCATTACGCAAAAGATTCTATACTGGTAGTAGTGGAGTGATCATAGTTTTTTCTCATGCACCTGAACAAGCAGAAAGCTATAATCATGTAAGTAAATGGCTTGCTGATCTCAAGAAACATTGTGGAAACATTCCGATTGTTTTATTTGGAAATAAAGTTGATTTAGTTATTGATGGAGGATTAACTGAGAATCCAGATAATCCAAGATCAGATGATAATGTGGGTCAATTTACGAAAGATAATAGGTTCATTGGTTATTATAAAACAAGTGCGCTAACAGGTCAAGGCGTAACTGATGCCTTTAAAGCTCTTGTTAGAAAATTATATATGATTGCCAAAATTCCGAGCTTTTCTTAAAGGGAGTATTTAAATTTTTGTTTTTTATATGGAAGAATCTGAATTTATTTAATTAATTCTAAATTAAAGTCTGAAAAATAAATTAATCAAAAAAATTTAATTTATTAGGTACGTTTGTAAATAAAACGTTCCCAGCTCTTTCTGTTTGGCATTTCTAGAGGCATAGCTTTGCGTTTACGGATTTCCATTACAAGATCTTCCTCTAAAGAAGCAGGAACCTTTTCGAAACCTTTGAACTCATAGCCGAAAAACGCACGTCCTTGGGTTGAGCCTCTAATATCGTCAGCTATTCCAATTGTCTCGGCAGCAGGAATTTGACCTTGAATTCTCACATATTCACCTTCAGGAATGACATTTGTTATTCTACCTCTACGCTTGGTTATAATCGTGGTGACTCCTCCTTCCGTTCCTTGTGGTGTTTTTATATCAATTTTTTGTACTGGTTCATATAGATGAGGTTCTGCATCTAACATTGCTAAAGACAAGGCAGAAAAGGCCATTCCAGCAATCTGTCCATATTGCGTATGCCGGGGATCCTCGTGTATGGTCATATCTGTAAAAACCACTTTTACTCCGGCTGCAGGTTCTTTTGCTATAATACAATTGCCAAGCCAATCCCTAAAAGCAGCACTCAAGTAAGATCTCACACGATCAAATCTTTGTAATCCTGTAGTTCCATTAACCAGAACACTTCCATGATAGACATCAACTATACGTCTTGCTTCTTTTGCATCCCATCCTGCATCTTCACGGAGAATTTGAGCTCTATCCTTTTCATTTTGTAAATCATTAACTTTTCCTGTTTCAATCAATCTTTCTGTAGTCTCATCTAATGGTTCTATGTATAACAAGATACGATTATGAGTATTTGCAGATTTTGTATAATACTCAGGACTCTTTTTAGTAATTTTCTCTCTATAAATGATAATTGGTTCTCCAATGTTAATTTGTACTTGATTATTAATCCTTTTTGTCAGGATTTCTATCTGAAGTGGATCGATGCCACTTAAAATGAATTCACCAGATTCATCATCTCTTCGATATTCTGCTTCTGGGTTCGCTTTTAGCCATTTTCCTACTACTTCATCTAATTTATCAATTTCATGTGGATCCTTTGGCTTAATACTTCTTGATACAACAGCCTCACAGGCATATTGAATTTTTTCAAATGGATGCAACATTTTCTTTTCTTCTTTATCTTTAGGAACATCATTTGTAAGCATAAATGTTTCACCAGCAGGACATACAAAACCAAACAATGCAAAAAGATTTCCTGCAGGAATTTTGGGAATATCTAAGATATCAGTTATCTCCATGACACCAAGTCTCTTTACACGATTGCTTGAATCACTATTAATTAAATAAATCGAATCTGTCTGGTCAAATATGCCACTGAAAACTCTCCCAATCAAGGTAGCTTGATAGTTCCTCTTAGGATCTAAGAAAATCTTAGTTATCATTCCATAAAGCGGCCCATTCGGGTCACTCTTCTGTAAAGATTGTCCTAGTTCCGTACTCAGGTCACCTCCCCAGATATGAGGTATTCTATATTTAGCAGCAGAAATAGGATCTGGAAGGTGATCTACAATCATTCTTAACATTGGTTCATCTAATGGCAAATTATCTCTTAACCATTGTATATCTCCTTCGTTATATTTCGCAAAAACATCCTGAGGTTTTAAACCTTTTTCCAGTAGAATTTCATAAGTAAAACCCCAACCATGCTTCGCTGAACCAACAGCTACTGAATTCTTCGCAAAATCAATTGACCAATCCGAACCTTCAGGTCGAACTTTTTTAATTAGATCATTAACTTCTCGTGTAATTTTATCTATTTTAGCAAATGTTTCTTGAGGACTCAACTTTAGTTCACTTATTAATCTGTCAACCTTATTAATAAATAAGACAGGTTTGCAAAGTTCCTCTCCAACGGATAGGCGAATATTAGTTTCTGTCTGAGTCATAACACCTTCAAGGGCATCCACTAAAATTATTGCACCATCGCTTCCTCTGAGTGCTCTTGACACCTCTCCTGTAAAACTAATGTGTCCCGGAGTATCATTTAATTGAATGATATAGGGTTCAAGATCATCTGGCTTTCTTGGGTCATTAAATGCAAGGAGAACTACACTTGTAAAAATAGTAATGCCTCTTTCTTGCTCTTCGTCATCTGAGTCTGTCATTTGAAGTTGACCTGCATCTTCGGGTCGCATAAGACCCGCACGTCTTAATAGATAATCTGTAGCTGTAGTTTTACCGTGATCGATGTGGGCGGTGATCGAAAATATTCTCTTTTTATCATATGATCCAGAGGTTACCAATTGAGCTATTTCCTCTGGGTTCTTAACTTTAACCATGAAAATTTCACTTTGTTTTTTACTAATTTTCTATCTAAGTATAATGAAAAAGAAAGTATACGAAATCATAAAAATTTTATGAATCTAAGCTATAAATTGTCATTTTTTAGTAATTTCTCATTATGGTAACACAAGGGTAAATTTAAAATAGTCAACTCTATTAATATTTTAACCATTAAATTTACGAGGAATTAAGGTTTTAGAGTTGAAAGAATTTTTTGTGATGAATTTATCCACTACAATTGTTATTTTCATCGCAACTTTATTGTTTGCTTTGGTGTGTTTCAAAAGAAAAGATTTATTCTCATGGCTATCTGCATATATTAGTGCTACGTTATCTGAAGTTTTCAGATTACTCTCTCAAGAACAGTATGATACTTCCGAAATAATAAGTATCAGTTTCTCAGCTTTGACTGTCTTATTATTTGTAATTGCAGTGTCTCATGAATATTATAGGACATTTTCAAAATCCAAGAAGAAAGCATTTGTTCCTATGATTTTTTTCCTTTTCCAACAAAAATTTACTTCATTAGTATTACAAATAGCAATTGCATTATTATTATTTATTGCAATGTTCCTAATCATAAGGATATATTTGAAAAAAAAAACCCCAATTCATGCATTTATGTGTTTCATACTAAGTACAGGATTATTTCAAATATTAGCAAGCATGCTTAGAGATCAAGGGTATGCTTATGGAGATGAATTATTAGAGTTTTCAAGAGTTCTTATGGCTACAGTATTGTTAATTACAGGCATAGTCGCTATAATTGAAGAAAGGATAGTAAGATCTGAAAGTAAATATCGGTTAGCATACAATAGAGCAGAATTTTATAAAGATCTCTTTGTGCATGATATTAATAATATCCTACAAAATTTAGAATTCTCTTTAGAAATTATTTCTCAGGAATGTGCTAAGCATAATGTTAAGGAGGACATTAAAGAACTGTTAAACCTTGCGAAAACTCAAGTGAATAGGGGTGCAGAACTCGGGATTAATGTAAGGAAACTTTCCGATTTAGAATTAGGGAAAATTAGGAATACACCCATAAACGTAAATGAAATCTTAAAAAAAGCTATAGAATATAATAAAACGAGATTTCCTGATAAAATTGTTAATATTACTTTCGATCCCAAGGAAGAAACTTATATTGTAAAGGCTAGTGAAATTTTATATGATGTTTTTCGAATAATCTTAAATAATTCAATTCGGTATAATGATAACCCTGAAGTGCAAGTCATAATAAATATTTTTCGTGAACAGGAGGAGGAAATTAATTATATAAGAATGGAATTCATAGATAATGGTTCTGGAATACCAGAGAAAATGAAGGAAAATATTTTTTATAAAATTTATGAGAAAGCGAAAAGTTTTAAGAGAATTGGGTTAGGTTTATTACTTGTAAGAGAAGTTATTCAAAGTTTTAATGGCAAAGTATGGGCTGAAGATAGAGCTAAAGGAGATTACAAGAAAGGTACTAAGATTATTATTTTAATCCCTGAAACGCATTAAATTCTAGAAACAAAATGGTAAAACCATTTCGGCCAGGATTGTTATCGCTCTCTTTCCCGATGATGCTATTGTTTTGAAGGACTTAGCAATATTAATAATTTCAAAATTATCTGGAATTTTACTTTTAATAAAATAGTTTAGAAATTTAAGGAAGTTGTTAAATTCTCTGCGAGTTTCTACCCATAAATACCCATCACGTTCAAAACAGTCTGGGTTTTTCTTCTTAAAATTGTTTACATGGAAAGATTCTTCAATTGGAGGTCCTTTGCGAATATAAGTTTGAGAAATGTCTGGATTTTCGCAATAAATTGCTATGTTGTATTCATCAGCTTCATCTTCAAAATATACTTCAAAAATAATAGTACCAAATCGATCTGCATGAGTATATTCTTTTTCTCCATTATCTACAATACTTTCCCCTATTGAATATAGTTTATCTCTATTAATTGTATAATGAATTTCTTTTTCACAATTCTTTAATTCTACAATATATATATTTGAGAGGAACAATTTGGTTGAATTTCTTAAATCTGTCTCTACAATAGGTTTAATTTCAAAAAATTCTTTATTCGGTTGTTTTAAAAATTCACTGATTCTATAATTACAATATTTATATGCTCTTTCTGAGATAGCTGATGCAACGTTTCTGTTTTTATCAATAGGATCTACGATGATTAAATAATCATTTTGAAAATGTAGAATTTTTTGTATATCTTTCAGATTTCTCTTATAAAAATCTAATGGCTTTGAATATAAATTATCAAAATTATTGAAAAGGTTTTTTATATTATCAAAATAATAAATGAGGAGTTCTGAGCTGTATCCTATAAATCCTACTTTACCTACAGAGCTTTTATCCCCATAACTATGATTTGCTTTAAAAAATTGTTTCAGAAGGCGTACATCATTTTTTTGATCCTCAGAAAGTTCCTCTTTTACAAAACGCCCATGCCAAGGAGAACGATCAACAGCTGTTATTGGCCCTTCTTGTTTAATTACTTCTTTACTTAAATCAAAATAAAGAACAATATCAATCTTTAATGCTATGTCATCCAGATGAAAATCAACTGTAACATACGGATGTTCAGCATATAAAAGCCGAGGATTGTGAAATTCATTCAAACTTAAGCTTGGGATAACCCAATTATTGCATAAATTCAAAAAATCCTTTTTTGATGCTTTTTTTAATTTATTCTTACTTAATCCTTTATAATTTGGTTCAAAATCTTTATAGTCTAACCCAATAAAGAGATCGATATCAAAATCATTTTTTAATTGTGTCTGTTTAATTCCTGTTGAGCCTTGAGGTTCTATTTTTGTATAAGTAATATTCAATTCTTTTGCTTTTTTATTCAGTAAAAATATTAATTTTGCAGTGATATCGTTAATCAATGATATTTCTTCCGGAGTTGGAGTAATATCTTTTAAGACTTCTGCAAAAACTTCATCAATTAATGTCATTAAGTGAATTACATCCCCCACCAAGGATGATTTGTTTTACGCATTAAAGAAATGAACTCTCTTAAAACTTGTTTTTGATCTGTAGTTAATTCATCAAGAAATTTTCCCATTAATTGTCTTACGTGAGATTCAGGAACATTTACAAATAGGGTTTCATCTTTTCCAATTTCTCTTCCTATTTCAATGCCCCGAATGGAAATGGCAACCTCAGCATCTTTTTCTGCTTTTTCTAATGTTTCTCCTTTGTCTTGAATTTGATGAACTCGCCTTACTCTCTTACCTTCATTGGTTATTAAAGGTACTTTAGGATATAAGGTACCAGCTTCAACTTTAACACCAAATACTGCGGGATCTGAATTCCTAAATATAAACTCTGGGAACATTTTTAATTTAGCAGGTAAGATTAGTTCACTTAGTCCTTTAGCAGTGTCCTCGGCTTTTCTTGTTTCAGCATATTCAATATAATCCTCTAATAAACGATAAATAACATTATTTGTAAAAATTCTAATATTATCAATAAAAGCTTGTTCATTTGCTTCAGGTAAGATCGGGACATTAAACCCTAATACTGTTGCAGAGTAAGGGTCAAAGGTTTTTACAATATTAGCATTGATTATGTCCTCTTTTTTAATGGGCCCTACGTCAGCGATACTAATTTTTACTCCATTTTTAGTAAAATGGTTTTCTAAAGCCTCAAGAGATCCCAAAGTATCCGCTTTTAGGACGACTCCTGCTTTTTCAGTTTTAATACGGATACTTTCGACTTCTGATTCAATTTCCTTGTATACAATTTCTTCTTCTGAAGGGTCTGTTATACTTTTAAAGGGAGAACCCGCTACGACATCGTCAATGTTGGGTGCTAAAATCTTAATACCGGCTGCGGCACTTACGAGATCAACGGAATCGAACTTTTGCCTGGGATCTCGTATTTCATCTAGAGGTTTCGGAATTAGCAGAGCTCTAACTTTTGATTTGATTGGATGTTCTAAACCTCCCACAATAAACTCATCACCTTTATTAATAATACCATCATAAATCAAAACATCCATGGTTTTTCCCTGCCCTTTCTCTTTTTTAACTTCTAATACAACACCTTTTGCTGCCCCTTCAGAGAATTTAAGATTTTCTGTTAAATATTGCTGAACTAATCCCATTAAAACCATGAGAAGTGTAGAAATACCCTCACCAGTCTTCCCACTAGTAGGTACAATTGCTACCTTTTTTGTAAAGTCTTTAATCTTATCATATCTATCAATTCCCTTGAAACCTTCCTCCAAGAAATCACCCATGATTTGCAGAATCTTCTCATCTAAGAAATCTTTTACATGAGGTTTTTGAGAGTTGTAGGAATCTAAAAAATCAGCATCTATTTTTGATTTCCAGCCTGATATTCGATCGATTTTATTTGCTGCAATAACAAATGGAGTTTTTCTATCTCGTAAAATCCTTACAGATTCCCATGTTATTGGCATTGTACCTGCGGTTACATCAATGACTAAAATGGCTATATCTGCAACTGCGCCCCCACGCCGACGGAGATTTAAAAAAGCCGCATGTCCCGGTGTATCGATTACTAATATCCCTGGAAGGTTAATCTCTTTCTCCGCGAATTCTTGCTTTGATTTTCTTAAAAAATCTTTAATATCTTTAGTTGGAAAATAAGATGCTCCAATGTGTTGTGTAATTCCAGCAGCCTCTCTTTGTTGAACCACCGTTCCTCTAATGTAATCTAGGATAGTGGTTTTACCATGATCTATATGACCTAAAATGCATGTAATTGGAGCTCTAATTATCTTATTTTCAGCTTCAGTCATAAAATACCACGAATCTCAAATAATTAATAAATTCTTTATAATTTAAACTATTATAATAAAAATATCAACAATAAGTTTAGAATCTTATCCTAAATAAAGATGAAAATTATCATATCTTCTGAAACTAATCTTATTCTATTACCTTTTTAAATATAAAATATGCTGATAGTCTTTAAATCCATGTTTCTTCCAAAATGAATAGGCTATTTTATTTCTCACAGAGACGCGCAATTCGATTCTATCTAACCCATGAGATTCAAACCATTGAAACATTTTAAAAAGCATTTGTTCTCCTAAACCTTTCCTTCTATGGGATTCTTTTACGGCTAAATCATTAATTAAACCATAAATTCTTCGTTTAAAGACGGGAGGGTAAAATTGTATAAGAGATATTGAATATCCTACAACATCTTCTTTGTCTAAAACTACTAAAACCTGAGCACTATTTGACTTAATTAATTCCTTAATATATGTTTCGAAATTTAGATGACCATTTTCTCTTCTGGTAAACAAAGAATCTAAATTTTTATGATAATCCATAAATTCTTTCCATACTTCCAATATCCCTGGTAGATGGGATTCCTCTGCTGAAATTATTTGTATTTAGAACACCTTAAGTTGTTAAGGATTTATTAATTATTTAAGTATTTATTTAAAAATTGAGAGGTGTAAGAATTATTATCTTTAGCAATTTCTTCGGGAGTCCCTAAAACTACAATCTCTCCGCCTTTTTCTCCACCCTCGGGCCCAAGATCTATTATATAATCAACAGATTTAATTATATCCATATTATGCTCAATAATTATTACTGTGTTACCTTTATCGACTAATTTTTGAAGTACATCTAACAAAAATTTAATATCATACATGTGTAATCCGGTGGTAGGCTCATCTAAGATATAGAGAGTATTTCCTGTACTAGTTTTTCGTAATTCCCTTGCGATTTTTAGTCTTTGGGATTCTCCACCACTAAGAGTTGTTGATGATTGACCTAATTCTAAATAACCTAAACCTACATCTACTACTGTTTGTAAAGTTCTCTTTAAATTTGGAAAGCTGTCAAAAAATTCTAAAGCTTGATTAAATGTCATTTTTAAAACATCTGAAATCGATTTTTCTCTATATTTGATTTCTAATGTTTCTGCATTATATCGTTTTCCTTTACATAAATCGCATCTAATATAAACATCAGGAAGGAAGTACATTTCTTTTAGGATATAACCAGTACCCTTGCATTTCTTACAATGACCTGCTTTAGTATTGAAACTAAATCTCCCTTTTTTATAACCCCTTTCTTTTGATTCAGGTAATTGAGCAAAAATATCTCTGATATAATCTAAAGCTTTTGTATAAGTTGAGGGAACTGATCTTGGAGTTCTTCCTATTGGTGATTGGTCAATATTAATAATTTTATCTATTTTTTCATAACCTTCAATAGTATCAAAATCCCCTTCACTGATTTTTGAACTACGTGTGTTGATAAGATTATGTAAACCTTTATATAGACAATCGATAATCAAACTTGTCTTACCTGCCCCTGAAACGCCTGTTACACAAGTAAATATCCCTAGAGGAATCTTCACATTAATATTCTTCAAATTATTTTCTCTTGCTCCTATTACTTGAAGAAATTCATAATTTGTTTTACGTCTACTCTGTGGTATATCAATTTTTTCCTTTCCTGATAAATATCTTCCAGTTAACGTATTAGCTTTAATAATTTGTTCTATTGGTCCCTCTGCTACTATTTCTCCACCCTTTTCACCAGCTAAGGGTCCTAAATCAATGATATGATCTGCATTTTGCATTATTGCCTCATCATGCTCAACTACAATAACAGTATTACCTAAATCTCTTAATTTTTTTAACATATTTATGAGTCTATCTATATCTCGTTGATGTAGACCTACACTTGGCTCATCTAATACATATAATACACCTACTAAACTAGAACCTAATTGAGTTGCTAATCTTATTCTCTCTGCTTCTCCAACAGATAATGTGTGTGAGCGACGGCTTAATGAAATATAATCCAAACCCACATTTTCTAAAAATGACAATCTATCCGAAATTTCTTTTAATATTTCTTTTGCTATGGTTTTTTCAGTTTCACTTAGCTGCAATAAATTAAAAAATTTAGTTGATTCTTTTACTGTCAAATCTGATAGTTGTGCGATGTTTAGATCATTTATAGTAACTGCTAAGCTCTCAGGTTTTAACCTTTTTCCTTTACATTGAGGACATGAAATCCTATTCATAAAACTTTCATAGATCTCCCGAGCCCATTCAGAGCGAGTCTCCATATATCTTCTATGTAATATTGGAATAATTCCCTCGAAAGGTCTCACAACATCCCAGGATGATTTAAATTCACCATTTTGGTTCTTGTAATCATTTCCATTATTTTCAAAATGAAAATCTATTGATTCATTTTCAGAACCAAATAATAACCTGTGTAATTTCTCCGGATCAATTTCTTGTAATTGAGTCTTATTGGCATTAAACCCATAATGTTTTGCGACTTGTTCTATGGTTTGCCAAGAATAACCTGTCTCAGATCCAAATCCAGGAATATCTCTGATTGGGGTGTCTTTAAGTGGTGCAGTTAAATCATTTCCTAATACTAATCCATAATCAAATTCCATAACAGTGCCTAATCCACTACAATACCTACAACTTCCATGAGGGATATTAAATGAAAACATTTTATGATCTAGCTGAGGAAATGATATTCCACAATCTATACAAGCAAGGTGTTCTGAATATATTTGTTCTCCTTCGTCAATGATTTCAACGATAACTAATCCTTCTGCTAGATCTAAGGCATTTTCGATCGAATCAGCTAATCTTGTTTTTATATCTTTACGCATTACTAATCTGTCAAGGATTACGTTGATATTATGCTTCATATTCTTTTTCATTGTTATCTCTTCATCTAAAGTATACTGAATCCCATCTACTTCTACTCTTACATAACCCTGCTTTCTTAAATCCTGCAGAAGTTCTTTATATTCCCCCTTTCTGTCTCTTATTAGAGGGGCCTTGATTATAAATTTCTGATTTTCTTTAATAGAATTTAGAAGTATTTGAATAATTTGTTGTGGTGTTTGGGGTTTTATTTCTTTTCCACAATTGGGGCAATGTGGGATACCAATATTAGCAAATAATAACCTATAATAATCATAAATTTCTGTGACAGTTCCTACCGTACTTCTTGGATTTTTAGAGAGTGGTTTTTGTTCTATTGCAATTGCAGGCGACAATCCTTCAATTGAATCTACATCTGGCTTGTCCATTTCACCTAAGAATTGTCTTGCATAACTGGATAGTGATTCTAAAAACCTTCTTTGTCCCTCCGCATACAATGTATCCATTGCTAAAGATGACTTTCCACTCCCACTAATTCCAGTAATAACTACTAATTTATTACGAGGAATTATAACATTTATGTTTTTTAGATTGTTCTGCCTTGCTCCTTTAATAATAATTGAATTCTGACTCATTTTTATGACTATTTTTTATAATCATTTATACAACAAAAATTTCATGTTTTTGTTTTATAAACCTCAAATATTATATTTTTGCTCCTAAAGGGTATCAATTTTCTAATTATGTCCTTCATTTGATTGAAGAACATGAAATTAGTATTGAATTTAAATTTGGAATCAATATCAATTATTAATAGATTAATCTAAGATAACAAAATTTTGTAGGAAGATATTATTAAATATATAAACCTTGAGTATCATTCAATATAATTACTTTACTACGACCCTTACACGACCGAGATTCTGGATCCGTGCCCATTTAGTTTCTGGGTCACCTTGTCTATGTAATGATCCACGAATTACTGGGAAGTAAGTGCCAGGTTTGGAGAAGGCATAAGTAGTTTTCACTTCCACACGAGTACTCTTGATGTCATTAAGTTGGTGCTTGACTGGATAATCACCAGCACCCTCGAAATCCCATTCCGCAGAGACTATTGAACCGGCATCTGAGGGTGCTTCGATAACTCCAGAGAATTCAACCGTCTCTCCAACTGTAACGTCTGCACGCACACCCCCATTTACTGTAAGGTTGACAACCGGTTGCACTCCCTTGCGGCCAATAGCAGTCGGTGGTACTTGCACTTGACCATCTACCACTTTGTAAGTAGTACTCGCAGGGGGAACCACACCTTTTTCTACCCATGCGCTCACATCACGCAGCGCTTGTTGCAACACCCCACTATAATTGATGATGCGTGTAGTTATTGCTGGACGGGAATTGAATGATGTGATCACCGGTGGTGTATGCATTGCATGGTCAATAAACCAGAGCCGGTAGTTGTCATCGAATTTATCTCCCAATGCCTCTTTTACCTTCAAACGATACCAATCAGCCTGCCAAGGATAGGCAGCTTCGTCCATCAAAGTATTTACTACAATCATCTTACCCTTAAACTTACCAATCTGAACCGAGCCTGCTCCTTGATAGGCGTGACGCGGGCCTAATATCTCGGGTCGCTGTGGATACACCGGTTTACCATCAGCATCTCGGAACTGGTCCCAAACCTTATATTCAGGTGAGGGTACCTGATGGCGATGATAGGTTTGAGCAGCGAGATAATTAGAATTATCAATCAGCACTTTGTCACCCACCTTGATACCTGCTAGATATGGATAGTTTTCCTCCCCATAGGCAAGCATTACCGTATTACCGAAGGCTGCAACAGCATAAGCAACTCGACCCTCTGCTTCACCACTTTTTAAAAACAATGATGCTCCTTGTATTTCACCCTCAGGCACGCTTTCGAATACTAATCCTGCTGGGACTGTTATGTTACCCGCTTGCCCGGCAGATATTGACAGTGACTGACCCATTTTCTTGATATCTTCGGGCATTATAAGTTTGGTAATTGTTGTTTCATGCTGGATCCGGGCGCGTAGGAGTGACTCGGGCGGATCCGCACCAAGGTAACCCGGAACCTTCCAAAAATCTTCAAAATATGTGGGATCCCATTTAATCACTATGTCAAGGAGGGTGGTTAAGACTCCGGTGTAGCCGAACGCTATCCTCCTGTAATTGAACCAAGCTCTTGGCGGAAATCCCATCTTAGTCACTTCGGTAAGAGCTTCTCGTTCCTCTTCATTTAAATCAGCGTACATGTCTCCACTACCACCAGGTTCTACCGCATCGACGATGGAGGGTACCTTTTCTTTCAATATGCGCATTGCATGGGCCTGCACAGAGAATACATTGATCATGGCCATTGGTGTTGCGTGAATAAATGGGACCGCACCGTCCCAAACACCTTCTGTGTTTTCAATACAACTGATGGTCTTATATCCTCCACCACTACCACCCCATGCATAACCATAGTGGCGTTGGGGACCATACATTTTAGAGGCCAAAACGCGCGAGTAGTTCGCTACTGCCGCACTTGTTCGATACCCCGCGATGGTAGGATCTTCGCCAGGGAACATGTCCTTCCTCCCCAGGTTTGATTCAACAAAATAAGCGCCACTCTCGAAGACAAAGCCTAACGCATAGCTGGCATTAGAGGATTCTGGTGATTGTGCAACCTTCTCGTTCCCCGATATCGGCATGATATACTGGAAGAACTGACCATCATATTGTTCCTTCGGTGGGAAATAGATCGAAAATAGGGCATCGGTACCTTTAAAACCACCATGGACATATCTATGACGTACGGGCTCATCCCGCCACTCATCAATATCAATATATGGCTCGGTGAAAAGAGGATCGCTTGATTCAGTAGACTCATTCGCTGTTATAATTATACACCCATTTTTTTATTTAGTTATAAATAAGTGAAAAAAGCTTATACTCTTATTTATATTCAGTTTCATCTAAAACCAAATTGGGATCAAGTAATCCTTTTTGAATTTTCCTTAATACATATTTCCTAAATTCATTGCTTGTGAAATTTCGAGTTTCAAATTGTTTAAATTCCTCTACTTTTTTTCCTGATTTTTTATTAGTTGTTTCAATATCCCGCATGACGTATTCTACCATCGCTGCGCCTAATAATATACTAAATAAAAAGGATGAGATTAAAGCAGCATTTTTTTCTTTGATTTCTCCTTTATCAATTGCGTTTTGAATTACACGAGTGGTTCCGTCTAGAAACCTAAATGGTTTATATTCCCTCTCAAACGGTCCTGTTTTATCTGATGGAGGGGAGCGGATAATGTGCATCATTCGAAAGGCAGCATAGTCTCTTTCTGCAAATTCAAAAAAGTGTTGAAAAATTTTTAATAATAATTCAACGGTTGATCCACTAAAATTCTTAATAATATCCCGGTTTTCATTCCGATATTGTTCATAAAACTTCTTTCTTATCGCAATCCATAGTTCTCGTTTACTTTCCACATAATTATAGAGATTATTTTGACTCATATTTAATTTTTTTGCTAATCCACGTAGTGTAAAACCATCTCGTCCTTGTTCTTGGAATAATTGCTTCCCTACTTCTAAAATAGTATCAAATTGTTGAGCTTTCTTCTCAGGTGATCTACTTCTCGTTTTTTTATTACTATGAGAAATGCTTTTTTCATCAATCATGAATTTCACAGAACATAAAAATGATTTTAAATTTACATAATAAATTTAAATATTTTTTTATTCAAGTACTTTTTGTATTTTCTTTTAAAGAACATTTTAGCAATTATTATGGTGCCGTATTATAGAGTCAAAATCTAAAGGTTTAATTTTTAAAATTGAGAGAATGGCTACTGACGATGGTCCTGGTGTCCGTACAACAATTTTTTTTAATTATTGTCCCTTAAATTGTGTTTGGTGTCACAATCCGGAATCAATTCCAAAAAAGCCTCAGCTTCAATGGATAGATCGTAAATGCATTGGTTGTAATAGTTGTATAGATGCTTGCCAAGAGGACACTTTATTTTTTGAAGAAGATGGTTTACATATTAATAGAGTAAAATGTAATAGTTGCGGAGATTGTGTAGAAGCCTGTCCCAGTACGGCATTAACTATGTTTGGCAAGTGGTGGGATCTAGATATTCTTTTTCGCGAAATAGAGAAAGAAAAGATATTTTTTAATAAAACAAAAGGAGGTATAACCGTTTCTGGTGGTGAACCTACATTTCAACCTGATTTTCTCTTACAACTTTTAAAATTATGTAAGGAAAATGACATTTCTACTGCTTTAGACACATGTGGATATTCAAGTAAAAAAGTTTATCAAGATTTATTACCCTACGTTGATATAGTTCTTTTAGATATAAAGGTTATTGATGCTAAAAAACATGAAGAATATACGGGCGTTTCAAATAAAAGAATCTTAGAAAATGCTAAATGGATTTCACGATATACCAAAGAAAATGGAAAGATAATGTGGATAAGGACACCAATAATACCACATTATACTGCCACGGAAGAGAATATTAGGGAAATTGGAAAATTCATTGTAAATGAATTAATTAATATTCCTGATCAGTGGGATCTATTAAGTTTTAATAAACTCTGCGAAATTAAATATTCAAGATTAGATATGTCATGGCCTTTAAAAGATGAACCATTAATGACAAAAGAGGAGATGGAAAATTTTCTTGAAATTGCTAAAAGTACTGGGGTTAAAAAGGTTAAATGGTCTGGTTTAACTCGTTAAATCGAAATAAACCAATTTGCATAATAACTTACAGAAAAGATATTCTTTTACTTATTTCTTATACAAAATTATCAAAAGTATTTCAGATCTAAAACGAGAATATAATCAAATTAAAAATTGAAAACTAAATATGACAAAATTAAAAAAAGTATGAAAAAATTTTATAATTCATTAAATACTGTTCTTGCGATAATATCCTCTTGAAGCTCTTTTGTTAAATCTATGAATCGAGCGGAGTAGCCTGTAACCTTAACTGATAGGTCGGGATATTTTTCTGGATGAGCTTGTGCATCTCTTAATGTTTCTGTACTTATTGGATTTATCTGAAGTTCTCGTCCTCCTAACTCTAAATAAGCCTTTACTATAGAAGCTAATTGATCGACTCCTTCATCTGTTTCTATTAAGGTAGGATTAATTCTTATATTCATTGATGCTCCATTAGTTAGATGCGGTTCACCAGTTGCATAAGCTACTGATCGGAGTGTCATGGTAAGCCCATTCTTTTCCATACCGTTTGCAGGAGAAATGCCGTTTGATATAGGCTCATAAGCTAATCTTCCATCCGCAGTCGCCCCCAATGCTCTACCTTCCGCAACTTGTCCTCCAGAAGATACGAGGCAATTGTGATATATACCATCACCGCCTCTCGCTTTATATTTTCTTGTAATATCACATAGGGTAGATGCAAACCACTTTGCAAGTTCGTCTGTTCGCTCATCACCATTTCCATATTTAGGAGCTTTATTTCGTAATTTTTCTCGAAGTTTTTCTGCTCCTTTGAAATTATTATTCATGTGGGTAACTAATTCTTCCATTGTCACTAATTTCTCTTCAAATACAGCCCAACGAATTGCTGCTAAGGAATCAGTAACAGTCGCTAATCCTTGTGAGCCCATAGGGTTATTGTTATATTTAGCGCCGTTTCGAGTTGCGTCCATTCCGCTTTCGAGACATCCTTCTATTGTAGATGAAAGTAATGGGGAAGGAAGATAGTCTGCATATGCTTTATCCTTTAATTCAGCTTTTCTCACAGCGAGATCTATGGCAAATTTAAGCTGGTCTACATAGGCTTTCTTCACATCTTCAAAAGATTTAAAAGTTTTAGCTGGGGGTGTTTTCGCTCCGACAGTTTTATTTCTTGAATAAATAGTACGTCCTTCATTTAATGCCATGTTAAGAAGGATTGTAATCTGAATAGCGTTCCCTGCAGTATAAGAGAAATCATTACCAGTACCATGGGGTTCTACACATCCTACAAGTGAATAATCTCTAGCATCCTCTAATGAATATCCTGTATTATGAAGCTGTGGTACTAACACATCATCATTATGAATACCCATTCCGGCTGTATACTTGAAAGCTTCAATAGTTCTTTTCAAAAAATTATAGGGTGTCTTGGAAGAAATACGTATCGATATTGTATTCAATAAGCTTTTTACATTTGCAACAGCCTCGAGAAACATGTATGACACATCAGTAGTAGCATCATTCCCATCTTTATCTAATCCACCGATAGTTACATTATTCTGTCCTGCGATAACGACAGAAGCAAGTTTAACTAAATATTCTTCAATGAGTTCCAAAGCTTCTTCATATGTTATACGACCTTCGGCTAAATCAGCAACATAATATGGATAAAGATATTGATCAACCCGTCCTTGAGAAAAGATATTTCCTGCACCATAACTCATTTCCATAACAACATTAGTCATCCAAATTGATTGAAGTGCTTCTATGAATGTTCTAGGGGGAAGTGCTGGCACTCGTCTTGTTCGTTCAGCAATATCTAATAGTTCAGCCTTTCTTGTTTCTGAAGCATTTTCTGCCATTTTCATTGCAAGATCTGTATAGCGATTGGAATAATCACAGACTGCTCTTGCTGCTATCACCACTGATTCATAAAAATCTTTCCGTTGGTCATATTTTTCGTCTGTTTCCTTGAGTTTCGCAAGGCCTTCTTGCGCCATCTTTTCAATTCCTCTAAATCCCATTTTAAGAACTCGTCTATATCCTGGAATGACATGTCCTTGCATGCTAGCACCTGCAAATAAATCAGTACCACTCCGAGACCTACCCGTAGGACCTAATGCCGCCCCTGTTTCAATTAAGCCTGCTTCTTTCCAATATTCTCGCTTTCGAGCTGCTACAGTTCTATCTTTCCAGAAGGGGATGATTTCATATTTCAACTCATCCATTTCTTCCTTTGGTAAGGGAACAGAACGATTAAGAAGACGTGAGCTTTTGGCAAACCTATCTCTTATTTTTTTATCTATTGAATCATTAAACATAAACCCATAAACGCTAGCACGCATTCCACGTTCAATTTCCATTGGATCAGCTCTCACTTTACTAGATTTTACGCCTACAAGAAGCTCATCTTCCTCAATCCTTATTGGAAGACATCGTAAGAATTCCTCTAATGCTTTGACATTCTTCATACAGGGCGGAGCATCTTCCATTTGTTTGTATATTCTTGTATAACACCGAGCTCGTTCAATATCAAGTTCTCTAGGCATAGCAAGCATTCTATCTCTAATCTTTCGAACCCTCTCGGAGGGAATCCCTTGAAGAGGGGTCATTTTAGTACCTTGAACTACCATAATTCTAATATAGTTTTTTTATTATTTAAATTAACTATGTTAATTTATTTATAAATTATTGTAATAATGTAAAATCTTTTATAATTTTTTAATAAGTATTTCTTTAGGGCTATTTAAAAATATTAAAAAAAAATTAAAACGAAATTTTATAATTCATTAAATACCGTACGGGCAATGATGTCATTTTGAAGACTTCTACCCACTTCTATGAACCGAGCAGAATAACCTGTGACCTTAACTGATAAGTCAGGGTATTTTTCTGGATGAGCTTGTGCGTCTCTTAATGTTTCTGTACTTACAGGATTAATCTGAAGTTCTCTTCCTCCTAATTCCAAATAAGCGTCAACAATAGATGTTAATTTATCTATACCTTCATCTGTTTCTATTAAACTGGGATTGATTCTTATGTTCATGGTTACTCCACCGGTTAGGAGAGCATCTTTTGTTGCTAAAGCTACTGATCGGAGCGTCATAGTAAGCCCATTTTTCTCTGTTCCGTTTGCAGGAGATATGCCATTAGAAACAGCTTCACCAGATAATCTTCCATCGGGAGTCGCTCCTAACATTTTACCCTCAAGAATATTAAGTCCTGAAGACACAAAATATGTGCGATAAATACCAGCACCACCTCTAGCAGGATATTTTCTGACAATATCACATAGAGTATGCGCAACCCATCTTGCAAGTTCGTCTGTCCTCTCATCACCATTACCGTATTTTGGAGCCTTATTTCTTAAAAGTTCTTTAAGTTTATCTGCTCCCTTGAAATTATTATTAAGATGCGTAACTAATTCTCCCATTGTCACTAATTTTTCTTCGAATACTGCCCAGCGAATTGCTGCTAATGAATTGGTTACGGTTGCTAATGCTTGACAGCCAATAGGGTTGTTATTATAGCGCGCTCCATTTCGAGTTACATCTTTTCCACTCTCTAGGCATCCCTCTATTGTAGATGAAAGCAATGGGGAAGGAAAATATTCTGCAAAGGCTCTATCTTTTAATTCTGCCTTTTTCACAACTAAATCTACTCCAAAGGAAAGCTGATCTACAAAAGCTTTTTTCACATCTTCGAAAGTTTTAAAAGTATTTGGATCAGGTGTTTTTGCTCCAAATTGACGGTTCCCTGCTATAAGAATTCGTCCTTCATTTAAAGCCATATGTAAAACGGTTGACAATCGAACGCCATTACCCGCAGTGTATGAAAAATCAAACCCAGTACCATGAGGTTCTACACACCCTACGAGTGAGTAATCTCTAGCATGTTCTAATGAATACCCGTCTTTTTGAAGCTGTGGTACTAAAATTTCATCATTATGAATTCCCATTCCGCCAGTGTATTTAAAAGCTTCAATGGTTCTTTTCAGAAAATCTCGGGGTGTTTTAGAAGAAATCCGTATTGATAACGTATTCAATAAACTTTTTACATTTGCAACAGCTTCAAGAAACATGTATGAAACGTCATTAGTAGCATCATTTCCATCCTTATCTAATCCTCCAATAGTTATATTATTCTGTCCTGCGATAACAACAGTGGCAAGTTTAACTAAATATTCCTCAATGGCTTCTAAAGCTTCCTCATAAGTAATAAGTCCTTCTTTTAAATCTGCGATATAATAAGGGTAAAGATATTGGTCTACTCGTCCTTGAGAAAATATATTACCATTACCATAGCTCATTTCCATGACGACGTTGGTCATCCATACCGATTGAAGTGCTTCCATGAAACTTCTGGGTGGGAGAGCAGGCACTCTTCTTGTCCGTTCAGCAATATCTAAAAGTTCTGCTCTTCTATATTCTGATGCATTTTCAGCCATCTCCATTACCAGATCTGCGTAACGATTAGAATAATCACAAACAGCTTTGGCACAAACTTGAACTGCTTCATAAAAAGTCTTGCGATTTTCGTAATCCTCATCATCTTCTTTAAGTTTTTCAAGTTCTTCAGTAGCTATCTCTTCTATTCCTTTAAATCCTATTTTAAGAACTCGTTTATAACCTGGAATGGTATGACCCTGCATATTTGCATAAAATGGGTTAATCCAACTCTCAGCTCGTTCCATAGAACTCTTTTTCTCCTTGAATAAGCCTGCTTCTATCCAAAGTTTTTCTTTCAGGTCTGTTAATGTCTTCCCTTTCCAAACAGGGATAATATCATTTTTCAATTCGTTAAGTTCTTCTTCTGTAAAAGGGACATAACGTCTAAGAATGGGATTACGTCTACGGAAATAATCCTTAGTTGTTTCATCTATTGAATCATCTAAAAGGAAATCATACATTCGAACATGCCTTCCAAGTTCTATTTCAAAAGGATCAGCTCTTATTTTACTGGATTTTACTCCTACAAGAAATTCATCGGAATCAATCCTTATAGGAAGGCAGCGTAAGAATTCCTTTAATGCTTTGGCTTTTTTCATATAGGGATGAGCATCTTCCATCTGTTTCCAAATTCTTGAATAACAGCGTGCACGCTCTAGATCATATTCGAAGGGTTGGGACAACATCCTGTCTCTAATTTTTCTAATCCTCTCTGAAGGTATCCCTTGAAGAGGAGTCAATCTGATATCTTGAACTACCATAATTCAAATATTGTTTTTTTATTATTTTAAATTAATTATGTAAATTTATTTTTAAACTAATTATAACCATTCATAAGAAGAAGTATTATCATTAATCCTTGAAAATTAGACTATTATTTAAGAAAAATGGATTTAGTTAAATTTTAATTGCAGATTTTATTAATTACATGAAGAAGAAACGTATTTTTTTTTAATTATTCAATGATAAACTCTCTTTAGGTTCTTGAGTTTCTGATTGCAGTGAAGTCGGAGGATTAATACACCAAATATAATGACCTTCCTCGATTTTTATTTTATGAGGTAGTTCAAGTTCACAATCTTTAGTTCGGGCATCTGAAGAGCAGCGTGGATTAAATGTACATCCCGGTGGAGGTGCTATAGGACTTGGTACTTCCCCCGTGATAACAAAACTGATCTCTTGATTGTAAGGATCAATATCAGAATGTGAAGAGAGAAGAGCTTGAGTATATGGATGAGTTGGTCTTTTAAAAACTTGTTCTTTACTTCCTATTTCTACAATTTTGCCAAGATACATGACGGCTACACGATCAGCAATATAATTTACAACAGCTAAATTATGAGTAATAAACAGATAGCCATACCCATATTGTGCTTGTAATTCTCTAAGAAGATTAAGGATTTGTGCTTGGACTGATACATCAAGAGCAGAGGAAGGTTCATCTAAAATAATTAATTCTGGATTGCAAGCTAAGGCTCTTGCTATAACAATTCTTTGCTTCTGACCACCAGAAAATTCATGTGGATAGCGATCCATGTGCTCTCGTTTTAAGGAAACCTCATCTAACAAATTTAGAACTCGTCTTCTGATTTCCATTTTATTAGTAATACCTAGTAAATTCCTAAGTGGTTCTGCTATTATATCGACTACTTTTAAACGGGGATTCAAGGATGCATCTGGATCTTGAAAAACCATTTGTATTTTATGTCTTAAATAAACTGAATACTCAGGAGGGATGGGATTATCCCGGAAAAGAATTTCTCCGTCTGTTTTGTCAACCAAACCGAGAATTGCTTTTGCAATCGTCGTTTTCCCACATCCACTCTCTCCAACTAGCCCGAGGGTTTGACCTGTTTTTAGGCTGAAATTGACTCCATTTACTGCTTTTACAGCTCCGATTTGTCTTTTAAGGGTTCCCTTAAAGAGTGGATAATGTACTTTAAGATCTTTTACCTTTAATAATGGTTTATCCTTCTCAAGGACAGCTAAACCTCTAATTTCTTTGAACTCAATAGTTTGATAAGCAATTTGCTTTACAATAAAAATAGTAACAATCGCAATTGTAAAGGCAATAAAGAGATCAATAACTATTTCATTGTAAAAGTTTTCATTCTGAGAAATAAAGGTTTGCATCAAATAATAAGTTCCAGGTGTTATACTACCTATAGCAAAAGTTATCCTGAATCGCACTAATTGTATTTTATCTCCCCAATAAGCTAAAAAAATAGATAGACCAAAAACGAAAAGAAATGCCATAGCAAATGTAAATTTAGAACCATCTAAATCATCATTTCCTTCAATTTGCCAGATTTTGAGAATTTCTTGAATACCGCTTAAAAATAACGATATTACTAGCAATGCTGCTAGGATAAGGCTAACAACTTCGAGTGACTCGAGAACATTTTTATCATAAATTCCCCAAAGGATTAATATGCCAACTGGTATGAGTATTATAAATAATATAATCTTAGAAAGAAGTGAATCACCGAAAGTTTTTAAAATTATAACATTAGAAATTATACTGAAAATTAACCAGATCAGATTTATTACTAGTGTTATTCTTATTGAATTCTCCCATCTCTTTCCTTTTATTAATCGTCTCATTATAAAAAAACCTATTATAAATATAACGACGGGAATAATGACAAATTCTATTAGACCAACCAAGATTATAACTAACCTCTAATTTTTATTTATTCTGATATATCTCCTATTTTCTTTATAGAAATTTCTGCTTGACTTTCATATTCGGGATCATAGAGATGACATCTAACAAAATATCCCGGTTCAATCTCAATTTGTTTTGGAACTTTTGAATCACAGGGCTCGAAGCAATATTGACATCTAGGATGAAATCTACATCCTAAAGGTGGATAAATTAAATTTGGTACCATTCCAGGTATAACTTCAAGTTGTCGTTGTCTTCTCCTCATAAGAGGAACAGAAGCTATAAGTCCTCTAGTGTATGGATGATATGGAGTAGTAAAGAGCTTCTTTATATCTCCATATTCAACAATAGACCCACAATACATTACAGCAACACGATCACACATTTTAGAGATAATTCCAAGATCGTGAGTAATAAATAATATGGTTGTATTAAATTTTTTTCGAAGTTCTTTCATCAGTTTTAGAATTTGGTTCTGTACTGTTACATCTAGCGCAGTAGTCGGTTCGTCAGCAATTAGTAATTTAGGTCTACAGGCAAGAGCCATAGCGATCTGAACTCTTTGTCGCATTCCACCACTTAATTCATGTGGATATCGATCGATAATTACTTGAGGAAAAGGTATATTTAATTCTCTTAAGAGCTCTATGCTCCATTCTCGAGCAATACCATATGTGGTTTTATCGGGAAACTTGGAAGCTTCAGCAAGCATTTCATTTTCCATATGCAATAAAAATACTTCAGAGATTTGTTTACCTATTCTAAAAACGGGATTAAGAGAATTTAGTGGATCTTGAAAAATCATTGTAATATCTTTGCCACGATATTTTAGCATTTCTGATTCAGGTTTTATTAATAGGTTTTCTCCTCTAAAAATAACACTGCCTTTCTCAATTTTTCCTGGAGGTCTAATTACTCGGAGAATCGATAATGCAGTTACAGATTTCCCACAACCAGTTTCGCCCACAAGACCAAGAACTTCTCCCTCATATACTTGAAAAGAAACACCCTCTACAGCATGAACAACACCTTCTTCTGTATGAAAATAGGTAACGAGATCTTTCACTTCAAGAATCGTATGATTCCCTCCTGAAGTAAAATTTTGTACAGTTTGCTCACTAACTATTTCGAGTGCTTTTTGGATTTTTAACTTGCTTTTTTCCTCAGCAGTAGGCATAAATTTCTTTTTTAAAGATAAATAAAATATAGAACCATATATAGCACTAACTACTCCAAATAGTACACGAATATCTTGCTCATATAGCATTAATCCAAATAGTTTATTCAAATACAATTCAAAAATTATTAGTTGTATTGACCAAATTCCGAAAGAAATGAGTGCACCAGTAAACATAGAATATTTAAGAATTTGTTTAGGGATACGTTTTTCAATTGAACGAATCCTATTTATAATATTTGTAACGATAATATCAAATGCAACCGTTAAAGCAGCCCATATAAATCCGAGGTTAAAAGTATCAGGATTATCCATTCTAATTCTTAGAATAGAAATTGAGAGGAATATGCCAGCGATTATGCAACATAATATAATAAAGTATCTAAATATTTTTAGAAATGGATTACTAAAAAGCCCCTCTCCTATAGACCCGAATATTTCTTTTTTAAACACTAATTTTTTATACAGAAAATAAAAAAGTGTTGTCATTAGTGCAAACATCAAAGCATCATTATTGAAAATTAAAAACTTGGAAAAAAAAGTCCCTAGAGTTTCAAAAATAGACCGAATGCCAAATATTATACCAAAAAGTATGATGCTAATTACAGCTGAACTCTTTCTATGGAATTTTTTGGAGATCTGTTGTTCTTCAGGAATTTCGTTATTAATAATATTTACAATTAGGAACAAAATCAATGTCGCAATAATAGATTCAACAAAAGCCATTCCATAATTTAATCCATACACAGTTTGATATATTGTATCTAAAACCTTTTATCCCCCTTTTTTTTATTTACTTAATCGTGGATCCAATGCATCTCGCAAACCATCTCCTATGAGCATAAACCCTATAGCTGTTATTCCTATAAAAAATCCGGGCCAAACAGCTGCATTGAAATTGCTAAATGAAGCTCTTGCCCAATTAATATCGGTTCCCCAGCTAGCAACAGTTGGATCTCCAAGTCCTATAAAAGCTAGACCTGCTAGCCCTAATATTGCAATTGCTGCACCTCCAAAAAAAGCTATTAATATAGGAGATATTGCATTTGGTATAATATGTTTAAACATCACTTTGAATTTTTGCGCACCACCCGTTTTTGCTGCTTCAATAAATTCCAGTTGTTTTACTTGTAATACAAGTGATCGCATAAACCTGATATTATATGGTATAAAAAGAATTCCGTAAATTACAAGACTAGTTAATAATTCTTGTCCCAATATAGGAACAAGTATGATGACAAGTATCAAATTCGGAAATGCATACATTAAATCTACAAAACGCATCATAACATAATCAACCATTCCACCAAAATATGCTGCTATTGTCCCTAAGAGAATACCTCCTCCAATAGCAATGGTTACTGGGATTAATGCCATTACGACAGTAGTTCGACTTCCCCAAATAAGTCTTGCTAAAATATCATATCCATACTTTGTTGTCCCAAACGGATGTTCTGGTGATGGATCATCAAAAGGATTTCCTTCGGGAGGATAATATGGTGATATAATTTCACCTAGGCTATATTGAGTTAACCAAGGAGCATATACTGCTAATATTAAAATGAATATAATCATTACGAATCCTGTTATTGTTAGAGGTTTAAGAAGGCGTCTAAACATTCTCCTTTTAGATTTTATTTTTTCTGATTCATATTCTTGAGAAGCAAATTCAGGATCTCGCCAACCAGGAATTAAATAAAATCTTAAAAATCGAATAAATTTCTCTTTCGTTAGTGATTTAGATTGCTTATTAGCTATATCCTCTATAAAAGCTTGTTCTGTAATTTTCAACTCCCTCTCAATTTTATCTTATCTGTATGTTATTCTAGGATCAATAATAGTATACATTACATCTGCAACTAATGTTCCTGAAATAAGTATTATAGTTGCAAATACTAAGAGTCCGTTAATAACCAAATAATCCCCTGCGAATATAGAATTCACCATATAATATCCAAAACCGTTATAGGTAAAAGTTACTTCTATAAAAAAAGATCCTAGCAATGCCGTTGCGGTCCCTCCTATAATAAGATTACTGGTAGGTAATAAAGCGTTGCGAAGGGCATGTTTATTTATAACATCCTTTTCTAAAACACCTTTGGCCCGCGCAGTTCTAATATAATCTTGATCTAAAACGTCTAACATACTTGATCGGGTTTGCCTTGTAACACTAGCTAATGAAACAAAAGTTAAACAAAGAGCTGGAACAAATAAATGTAATATTGTATCCCAAAGAAATTCTTGATCATTATAGATGAAACTATCAATAATACGAAATCCTGTGCTAAATGCACCATCTGGTACAGGAGCTGATAATCCAGGTTGATTTTGGAACATAATGGGTAAATCAAACTGTCCGTATGTAAATATATCTATATAATAACCAAAGAAGAGCTGGAGCAAAGTAGCAATCCAAAACACTGGAAATCCAGCTCCAAAAATTGCTAGAGTTCTAATGAAAAGATCTCTTGATTTGTCCTTATGGACTGCGGATGATAATCCAAGCTTAACTGCAATAATAGGACTTATTATGATCGGAATTATCATTAATTCTATTGTTTTTGGAAATACTTCTAAAACAAATTTGAGTACAGGTTCACCATCTCGAATTACATAAGAAGTACCCCAATTTCCTGTAAAAAAATTCTTATAATAGGCACCAAGTTGAACATACCAGGGATCATAATATCCAATTCTCTGTAATTCTGCTTCGATGAATTCAGGTTCGACTAATCCACTTAATTTATTGGTAACTGGGCTTACAGTCATCATATGCGACAAAATCCAGGCAAAAGTTAGAACAAGAATCAGCATTGGTACCATCATTAATATCCGTCTGAGGATATATTTTATCATATTTGTTTTTGGTTTAGCCATCCTTTCTCATCTCTATAGGATTAAATTAAAAATTTTTTAATTTTCTTAAATTCTTCGCTTCGTTATGATTTAATTCTTTATATTTTTTTTAATTAATGGTTTCTTGGTAAATACTGATCATTTTCAGTAATGTTTAAATATATTATAATCATAACCTTTAAATAAATTTACGAAGTAAATTTAAATTTTAACAAAAAAATCGAAAAATAAATTTTGTGTAAAATAATTATATAAGGCGAATAAATAATATGAGAAAGTATTCAAAAAGATTAATATTAACTCTTTGTCTTACTTCTATGTTACTGCCAATCATACCTATAACAGTAAACGCTCAGGATGATATACCTCTTTTTGTTGTGGGTGCTTGTGGAGCACGACCCATAGCCAATTGGGACCCAACTTGTTTTGTGACCAGTACTGGTGATTATTACATGTTTAGCGCTATTGAAGCGTTATTTTCACCTCGAGATGGTTGGAGTGGTGACTATAGCGAACTTGACCCAGTACTTGCAACAAGCTGGGAATTTGAAAATAGACCGAATGAAATAAATGCTGCTGGTTTTATGAATTATGCGGGAATAAAGTCAATGGAGGTAACCCTTCGATCAGGTGTTAAATTCCATGACGGCTCAGATTGGAATGCTACAGTATGTAAATGGAATATTGATAGAGTTATGAGAATTACAGGAAATATCAGTGGTATTCTCCCCTCGTCTATTCCACAAAGTTTAATTAGTGTGAGAACAACTTGGTGGTTAAAAGTAGCTGATTGGGAAGATTATGAAACAGTCGGTTGGAATGTTACGCAATTTGATGGAGTGCCATCAACTTATGCAGAATATGGGGCTTCTGGAGATTATGTTAGCCGCTTTCCCCGGATTGCAGGTGTGACAATCACAGAAAATCTACAATCGGGAGGAAAGGTAAACATTTCTTTTAATGATTGGCGAACTGGCCCAGGTTATCTCAGCGGAGCTGTAGGATTACGGATGATATCAATGGAGGCGTATAAAGCCTATGAAGATACTATTATGGAGGGATACGAAACTGGACATCTGATAGGTACAGGTCCGTATCAGTTTGTAGGTCATAACCTTGGAAGTGGTATTGGTACAATGAATAGATTTGATGATTGGTGGAACGCTACTGATTCACAAGCTCGGGGTTGGCATATGGTTCCATATGTTGCACTAGCTACATTTGCCCACAGCGAAGATGGATATCAAGCAAGGAGTACTGCTATGGTTGCTGGAGAAATTGACTGGGCTTATGACCGTGCATGGGAACCTATTAATTATGAGGATATGATTGCTGCCCCTGATATAAGATATATACCTATGGGTCTTGAAAATTATGGAGAAAACATCATTTTAAATTGCATCAACGAAACATGGTTGAAAACGTATTTTGCTGATGGAGACATCCCCATGAATAGCGCTCCATACAACATTTACCCAGGTCTCCAGTATCCATTCATGGGTTCAGGAATAATGAATCCAGATGGCACGATAAACGCAGAGGGAGTGAATCGAGCGTTTAGGAAAGCGATTTCTTATGCTTTTGATTATGACACATACGTACATGTTGCTTTTGATGATCGTGTAGAGCGTGGTGGAGGATTGCTTCCAAAAAACAATGTATATTATAATAGCTCCATACCACTTGCTTATCATGATCTTGACATAGCACGCCAAGCCCTTCTCGATGATGATTTTTGGGGACCAATATGTGCTGATAGAGAGCTGGATCTTTCTAATTCGACAGCAGAATGGAATTATATAGCAGAGACCAACCCTATTTATAACTTTGATTATAGTTATGATGATGCTCATCTAGAAACTAAAGATTTGATGACAACCAGTCTTAAGGATATTGGATGTGGTATAACGCTTACCAAAAATGACCCTGATACTTATACTTCAATGACCGGTGGTAGTTGGTCATTTCCTTGGTTTACATGTGATGGATTTGCAATAAAATGGTATTATACCCGAGTAAACGTTCTTGCTTACATTCAAGCCTATTATAAAGGTAATAGCTTGGCTGACGGGCAATTTTTTCCATACACTGGATTTATGAATATGGGCTTTAACTATAATACAACTTGCGACGAATTAATAGCTAAAATGTGGTTTCAAAACAGTACTGGACAACAGGATTCATATAATAAACTATGTGATTGGGCTCAAAACTATCAATATCCACAGATATATCTAGCAAATGATCTGATTGGGCATGCCGTCGATAAAGATTGGGATTATAGCTGGTATTGGGGTTTCATGCATTATGAATTGATTAAATACTCACCAACTGAGCGTGAAAAAGCATTGATCCCAGGTTATTCAGTTTACTCAGTTTTATCTGCATCATTAATAGCTATTCTCGGAATCGGATACACTATTATAAGAAAAAAGAGACATATGTTGAAGTAAGAATTTATAATAAATTCAAAATTAATTTTTTTTTTTCCTTTATAATCTTAAGTTTCCTGATAAATGGTATTTATTAAGCTTTAATAAATTCTAGGAAGCTTAAAAAGGATAAAAACAATAGAAAGATAAGAAAAATTCGTATGTAAAACTCATGCTTTTTCCTTAAAACAGATTTTGAAATCTTAAAAATTAAGTTTCATATTGATCTGAAAAATTTATAATAAATACAATCCTCAATTATTTTATGACTGTGGTTGACTATTATGAAATTGTAAGACAAAAACTACAAATAGGTAGAATAACTGCTCCTAACCACAAAAAAATATTCAAATTGATGAAGATTTTCTGGAATGAAGAAGAGATAAAAATTTTGTCTCAATTTAATAATGTTGGTAAAATAACCTTACGAAAAGAATTAGCGGAAAAAACAGGTAAATCAGAAGAAGAAATAGAAGAACTATTAAGAAGATCGGCAAGAAATGGTACTATTTTAAGATCTGGGTCAGATTATAGATTATTACCTCTTGTACCGGGTATATTTGAAATGTATTTCATAAGACGTAAGGATTCCCAAGAAAATCTTCGCAAGGTTGCAGAGATTTATCGCTATATTTTTAAGAACAGGACACCAGATTTAGATAATGTTGATAATATCAGAAGAGGATTCCGTCCTTTGCTTCCATATGACTCTGAGGAGAAGCTAATTAAAGTTGATGAATCTTTAGATGTTGAGACTCAAGTGCTTCCTTTTGAGGTAGTTAAAGATATGATCGATAAAAATGAATCGTTTGCGGTTGTACCTTGTCAATGTCGGTTAATTGGTGAATATACAGATGAGCCTTGTGAAGTAGCATCCGCTGAAATGGGTTGTTTTTTAACTGGAGAAGCTGCAGAAAGGCAAATCTCTTATGGGGCAAAAAGACTAACTAAGGAACAAGCTATTGAATTTATTAGAGAAACTGAAAAAGCAGGACTTATTCATAATACTGTTGCAGATACCAGTAAGGAGACCTCACAGTGGATTTGCAACTGTTGTAGTTGCCATTGCGGAGCACTTCTTCCAGCAAAATTATATCATTATAAGGGCGTAAATCAGACCAATTTTGCTCCTGAATTTGATATGGAACTCTGTACTAAATGTGAAATATGTATGGAAAAATGTCCAAATGAAGCAATTTATCATATTTGGCCAAATAAACCAGATTCATCGGATGAAAGAATGAAAGTCAGAGAAGAAATGTGTATAGGATGTGGAACCTGTGCTGTGAATTGTCCTAATAACGCAATCAAAATGGTAAAAGTAAGAGATGAATATCCCAAAGGAATAAGCTTAAATATTTTTGGCTAAGTTTATATTTTCCAAGTTTAAATTCTCATTTTTTTTTAAAATCATCCTGAATTAAAATAAGGATTCTTTCAAAAAAAAAAAGGAAGATAACTCAATAATAAATTATTGCCAATTCTTACTCATTTTCTTATTAGTTCTTCTTATTTCTTCTTCCAAAAAAATACTAAAGCGACGTATTAGCGCCCTTTAAATATTGGCTTTCTATTTTCTCTAAGCGCTGCGATACCTTCCTGCAGGTCTTCACTATCTAATTGAGGTTGAATAAACGTATTGAATTCCTCCTGTGCTAAACGCGTTGCTTTTCTTGCTGCAGGCTCCAAATTCTTATAAAGCCCATATTTAATCGCTTTTAGTGTTAATGGCGCATTGTCGCGTAGAATTTCAGCCATTTTGATGGCTTCTACCATAAGCTCCTCTTTGTTTTTAGTTATATGATTGATTAAACCCACTTCATAAGCCCGTTTACCACTCATTGGTTGCCCACCCATATAAAATTCCATAGCAATCTTAAAAGGCATGTAAGGGGTATATTCTATAATTCCACCTACAATTCCTACCCACGCTTCACCAAAGATAAACTGAGCATCTTCTGTAGCATAAGTTATATCTGTACCTCTAATCGCAAGCCCATATCCACTTCCCGCAACAGTTCCATGTACTGCTCCAACGATAGGTTTCAGGATTTTAGTCCCATTAGGGGGAAATGCCTTACGAAGATCTTTTAATAAACCTCTGTGTCTGAGATCTGCACCAAAACTAAAGTCTGGACCATTTGCACCGAGAATTGCAACTCTACTTTCGGAGTCGTCAGCAAAGCGTTCCCATGCTTCTCCCAAGGCTTTACATAAAGGAGGATCTAGCAAATTTCGCTTTGGATTGTTTAATGTTATGTATGTAATCTGATCTTTAACTTCATAAATTAAAACATCACTTGACATTTTTTTCTCCTTTTTATAATTGGAATATATTATTAAATAGATATAATTAGATTATTTTTATATATAGCTTTTTCAGTTTTATAAGACTAAGAGAGCTTAATCACCATCATTATTTTTGAGCTCCTTTGAAAAAAATCAAATTCTAGCTTATAGTGGCTCCTAATATGGTACGTTGATATTAAAAAATAGACATCATTATGTTTTTTTATAATCTTTTTGTATTTCCTTAATTTTATCACGTAGATATGCTGCATCCTCAAATCTAAGTTCCTTTGCAGCCATAAACATTTTATTCTCAAGATATTCAATCACAATCTCAATATCTCCTTCCTCTTGTAATTGATCTATTTTTGCTTTAACATTCTGTTTTAATCTTTTTACTTCTCTTTCTTTATATTCTTTTTCCTCTGATAAAGATTTTAGAATATTTTTCTTAATTGTTTGAGGGGTTATATCATTTTTCTCATTGTACGCAATCTGTTTATTCCTTCTCCTATTTGTTTCGTCTATCGCCGCTTTCATTGCTATAGAGGTTCTATCACCGTATAAGATTGCTTTTCCTTCAACATTTCTAGAGGCTCTTCCAATTGTTTGAATTAAAGAACGAGTATCGCGTAGAAATCCAAGTTTGTCAGCATCTAAGATTGCAACTAATTGCACTTCAGGAAGATCTAATCCTTCTCGAAGAAGATTAATTCCTACTACAACATCATAAGTACCATCTCTTAATTGCCTTAATATCTCAAATCTCTCCACAGTATCGACTTCTGAGTGTAAGTATTCTATTTTAACTCCCAATTCAGAATAATAATCTGCTATATCTTCAGCCATCCTCTTAGTAAGTGTAGTAACTAAAACCCTGCCGTTATTGTCTACGACTTTTCTAATTTCTCCTAACAAATCATCAATTTGGTTCTTCGCAGGTCTAACCTCAACCTGAGGATCTACAAGACCTGTAGGTCTAATTATTTGCTCTGCTGAAATTTCCCCACTTTTCTCTAATTCATAATCTCCCGGAGTAGCACTCATGAAAATTGTATATTTAATTTTACTCTCCCACTCCTCAAAAGTAAGTGGCCTATTATCGTAGGCACTTGGCAAACGCCACCCATAGTCTACAAGATTTTTCTTACGAGATCTATCTCCCCCGATTTGTCCATGAATTTGAGGGATTGAAACATGAGATTCATCCACGACAATAAGGAAATCTTCTGGGAAGTAGTCAATTAATGTCATAGGAGGAGAACCGGGTGCTCTTCCATCTAGATGTCTAGAATAGTTCTCTATACCTTTGCACCACCCCATTTCTCTTAACATTTCTAAATCAAATTTAATGCGTCTTTCTAATCGTTGTGCTTCAGCATATTTTTTTTCTTTCTTAAATTTATCAAGTTGATCAGTTAATTCAACCTCTATTGATTCAAGCGCTTTCACTTTATTTTCTTCTGGAATGATGAAATGAGTGGCAGGGAAAATTCGGCAATTAGGTAAATCGTTTAATACTTCACTCGAAATTGGATGTATCTCTTGAATTGATTCAATCTCATCCCCAAAAAGCGAAACCCGTAAAGCATTAATTAAGTATGCTGGCCATATATCTATAATGTCTCCTCTTACCCTTACCACGCCTGGTTTAAAATCAATATTGTTTCGCTCATAATTAATGCTAATTAGCCTTTTCAATATTTCCCCCCGGTTAATCGTTTGTCCTGTTTCTAAACTGAGAGAAACTGCTGTCCAAACCTCTGGGTTCCCAATTCCATAAAGGCATGAAACAGAAGCGACTATAATAACATCTTTTCTTGTCCTAATAGCGTGAGTAGCAGCCAATCGTAATCTTTCTATTTCCTCGTTCACACTGAAGTCTTTTTCTATGTACATCCCCGAAACAGGCATGTATGCTTCCAGAAAATTTCTTAATGAAATGTTCTTTCTGGCTGATAATAGTCATAGTAAGAGACAAAGTAGTGAACGGCATTTTCAGGAAAGAGTTCTTTAAACTCATTATAGAGTTGGGCACATAAAGTTTTGTTAGGAGACATTACTAATGTTGGTTTCTGTACTTCTTGTATTATTTGAGCAATACTAAATGTTTTCCCTGTCCCAGTTGCGCCCAATAAGGTTTGAAAACTTTTAGCATTCCTAATATTCTCTGTTAATGTTTGAATAGCTAAAGGTTGATCGCCTGCAGGTTTATATTCAGTTTGTAATTGAAAATCCATAATCATTTAGTTTTTAATTGATAATTTGATTTATTTTTAATTTATATAAAATGTAATATATAAGAGATAAGACTATAAATATTCTAATGAACCATATGTTATGATTATTTCTAAAGAAATGAATATTATTTAAGTTAAAATATATAGGTTAATTCTAAGGAATTACAATTTCTTCGTGAATAATCTCAGGACCCTCTTCAGTTCGTATAGTGATTATTACTTCATCATCAACATTAATCGTAAGACCTGTAATCACTTCGAGATCATTAACTCTGATGGTTAATTCCATAGTATCTCCAATGCCTATTTCAAAAGCTAATATATTACTACTTGTTAATGGTACCCAAGTATTATTAAAATAAGCATAAATATTTGATAACGGAACATAAGTATCATTTACATAGAGGGATTCAATTGTTACATTAGCCTTTCCGGTATTTGTAAATAATAAAGTCATATTTGCATTGTTATCTACCTCAGTTGCATCGTCATCAATCACAAGACTATAATATGCTGGATCTACATAAGCATTAAAAGTCTCGCTAGTTGTAGCGGTAGAAGTAGTTGTAATATTCACAATTATTTCGGTTGATTTGTTTAACATTAAATCTGGAATGTCAAAAGATACAATTGCGCATTCTTGAATGTCAAGAGAAGGTTTTCCCGAGAGATATGTTATATTTGTAGCAAGAGTGGAATTCACATAGATATCATCAATGGTCACAGGCTCATCTCCGGTATTTTTAATTACTAATTTCCCTGTCTCATTAGCATAAATAAAAGAAGTCATTATATCATCGATATTTTCAATTATTTGAATATCTGGATCATCTTTAACTGTATGAATATAACCTATATCTGATGTTACCGAACCTGTTATTCCAAAACTTCCAGTAACACAGACTAGTATTTCATCATTAATCTCAAAATTACCATAATTGGTTGCATCAATAATTATAAAATCTTCTTGGTTTTCATACAAAAGTACGCTTCCACTTTGTGTATAGAAATCTGCATAATCAACTTCAATCAAAGAATCTGTTAAATAAATTGAATCTATTCCAAATACAATATCTCCAGTATTTTTCACATTAATTTTCAAGATTGTACTTTCATTCTCATATGTAAATCCATGAGTGAAATTGAAATTAGCAGGAATGTGTACTCTTTTAATACTATTAATTGCTAGCAGAGCTTCAGGAGAAATAATCCTCTCTTCACTCAAAATAGAGATCGAATAATTTTCCAGAGTTGAGCTAAATAATACCTCATCACTTACATTATTAGGGGTTGCAACCCCAATTTTAGAAACATACAAGTTAGTACCCATAATCTCAACAGAATCAAAATCAATAACATTTATGTCATTTATATATATGTCTGCTTTTTCCCCTGGTTTTAATATAGATGAACCACTAAGATATTCAATATTATTAGAATTTATTTCATTTTCAATAGTATCCTCGTTTAAATAAAATCTTTCTAAGACTTCAATCGATTCTCCGTAGTTTTCTACTTCAAGATATATATCTGTTGTTAAAAGGTCTTTTTGGATTATCGAACTATTTTCTTTATTAATTTTTATAGCACCTTGTGCTGGTACTTTTACAAAGAAATTTTTAGTAGCATTTGAAAATTCATATTTTTTTCCTTGTAATGCTACCGATTCAGCAGTTACATCAATATTTACTACATCATTTTTTTGAAAAGTTGTACCTTTCGATTTAATGTCAACCCAAACCATCTCTGAAGCACCATTCTCAATTTTATTAATTTCGGCACTATTGCTTATCACAAAATCATAATCAGTTCCATTAATCTTTACACTTTTTATAGTCAAATCTTTCGTACCAGTATTCGTGAGTTTGAATGTAGCATATCCGTTTTCAAAAACCTCCGCTTCTTGTATTGTAAAACTTGATTCTAAGACTGTATAGTCAAGTTTAAAAAGTTTCACTAAGCCTGTAGATGAGATATATGTGGGAATAAATATGTTGTAATCGTATAATCCATTGTCTGGGATATAGTCTTTCCATACTCCACCTTCACAAGTAGGATTATTTTCGTTGTTAATCGTATTAACATAGGTCCACCTTATATCTTCTCTCTGTACTTCATCCCGATTCGTTGGCAGGTAATATCCTAATTCAGGAGCCGAAGAAAACATCAATTTAACCAGCTGGCTATTAAACCAATTAGGACACATTCTTCCGGTATTGGGATCTTGGTACGAACTTTCATTAAATACAAAATCTTCACCCCAATTATCCTCCTCCATACCACGAGCTTTATACCTTGCATAATTATCATTACAAATTCTTATCATCCAAGGCCATTTCCCTTCATCTCCACCCAAGCCACTAATCATTAATCCAAAGTATACTAAGACATAATCTGCTTTCAACCTACGAAATGCTTTTGCACTATAAATTTCATTGGTCTGCATTAGAGCCATACCCGTTAAACCAATTCTAGTTGAATTCATGGTGGCATTATCATTAACTGTGGTCACGTTACCGATAGGGGTAAGCCAATAGCCGTAATCCCACCAAGATACAACCACATCCGTTCCTTCTAAGTTAGATCTCATCCACATGAGAGATTCTTCCCAATCGTGAAGAACACCAGCCGGTGATATTTGTGTATAAGAAAACTGGTCAATCGAAATGTCAGATGCATGAACAATTTGAGCAACTCCTAAAAACCCAACAATCATGAAAATCGCAAGAATTTCAGAATTCCCAATTGTGCCTTTTAATTGTCTTTTGCGTTTTCTACTAATACCTTCTCTCCTGTCCCCTAAAAAGCTACCAAAGATTTTTAATACACTTACTAATCCATATGCACCCATCAAAGAAACTGCAGGTGAAAATATTAATATGATCCGAATCATACTCCCTGTAAAATAAAACATTAGGATTACAAATGTTATTAGAAAAATTTCTGGGGCATTTAACACTTTGAAGCAGAAATAAACTCCAAGGGGTGTTAAAACTAATGGAATCAAAGTATTATAATAAAAAACGCTCCACGGACTTGGCATCTGTTCAGCAACTGAAGCTACTAGACTTATTTCATCTCGAAATAAAGGGTTAAGAATTGTTTGAAATTTTGCACCAAAACCAAAAGGAAGCAGATCAGGAGCAGTCCATATAATTATTGCACCAATTAAAAAAACGGGTATAAAACCCCACTTTACAGCATTTAATATACTCTTATATAAAGATGGGTGTTCCACTCTTTTTGTTTGTATTATATGAAATATAATTAAAATAATAGTAAATAGAAAAATGCCGCCTGTTTCTAAATCTGAAAATAGAGCATCATATCTAAAACCTGTATATAAAGAGAAAATTAACAACCCAGTTCCTTCAACAACAGCATAAGAAATTAGTATATTTTCATTGTATTTATCAATTAGGATTAATATAATACATAGTAGTGGGATAATCAAATACACAAATTGATACCCCCCCCAACTTAGAGACAAATAGCCTAAAGAAAGACCACTAAGAATGGAATATAAAAATCTTCCAGTTCTTATAGCTTTTAGAAGAAATAAAAATGTCAACAGAGAAGCAAAAACGCCGATTGTTTCATTATCAAAAAATCCTACCATTGTACGTTGCATATAACCCGGATTAAAGGCTAGGAAAAAAGCAGCAATTAATCCAGTCCCTCGATCAAGAATTTCTTTTCCTAAGAAATAAATGACTAAAACTGTTAAACCTCCCATAACTGCGGGGAAGAAATAGCAAATGTCATAGAGAGAGATAGGAATACCAAAAAAGGTTAGTATTTTATATATTATTACAACAGTAAAGGTCAAACCTGGACGTAGAGTTCCACGGTAAAATCCATTTGGATACCAGCTCTTAAAATCATGCCATGAGAAGTATTCATATAAAGAATGTTCTGATAAATATTCTGCATTATACCATTGTATCCAAGGATCAAAAGCTTTAATTAAACGTGGGCCTCTAATTATTGGACTAATCCTTAATAGTATAGCTAAGAATATAACCAAAAAAATTGCGAAGAAAAACAATACATTTTGGGTTTTTATACTTATTGAGGTTCTGATACGATCACGGAAATTTCTGAGTGAGGCAACGATCTTTACCATAACATTTCATTTAAAATTTTAATAAAATTGGTAATTTATAAACCATAATTAAATTTTGAATATAAAAAATATGCTTCAGATTAAAATGTTTTTCTTTAATCTAACACATTGTAAAATGCAAAATTGTAGAAAAAAAATAAAAATATTTTGGATTTTTGGCTTCTTTAATTAATACGTTAAATAAAGTTGTTCTATTAATGATGGAAAAAAGTAAATATCTTTTGAAAATGTATTATATAGGAAAATCCAAATTTTTTGGATCTCAAAGACAATCTAATTTTTTATCTATTGAAGAATGTATTTTAAGAGCATTGGTGAAAAAAAAATATATTCAAAACATTAGACTCTCAGGATTTGAAGCGGCGAGCAGAACAGATAGATTTGTATCTGCACGAGGTGCATGTTTTACTTGTATATTGGAGAAAAAGCCAGTGTTAATGGAAATTAATTCAGCCTTACCCAATGAGATAGGGATTTGGGCTTATACAAAAGTACCTCTAAATTTCTCTTCTCGGTATAATGCGATATTACGCCATTATATATATCTTGTTCCTACACCTCTATCGTATCTTCAAAAAAATAACTCTTTAAATATAGAAGCCATGCATAATGCTTGTCGATTCTTAGAAGGACGACATGATTTTGTCAATTTCTCGAAAAGGGATAAGAGTGAAGTAAATACTGAACGAGATATGAACTCAGTAAATTTATCAATTGAAGCTGATTTTATTATTTTTCAATTTAAAAGTAAAGCATTCTTAAGACAACAAGTTCGTCGTATGGTAAAGAAAGTCATAGAGTTAGGTATGGGTGAAATCTTGTTAGATGATTTCATTCAATTATTTGATTCCTCGCAGAATATTTCATATCAACCTGCTGATCCAAGGGGATTAATATTATGGGACGTTGTTTATGATGAAAAAGTTAATTTAATAGAGGATTTTAAATCTAAGGAAAGAATGGAAAGTTTTTTCTTGAAAAGGAAGTTTTATTTTAATTTCAAACATCAATTATTCAACCTCTTGCAACATCACAATTTTGGCTAATAACGCCTGTAGCTGTATTTCTTCTGTTCCACCTTGGCTAAGACGATATTCAAATTCAGCCAAAAGTTTGGTTAGTTCAATTTTCATATCTTCAGAAACATTCAAGTCGTATATTTCTCTATAAATATTTTTAATAATATTTTGTCCTGAGAGCCCGTAATCATTAATTAAATCGTTAAGTAAATTGATTGATAATTGTAATTGGCTTTCTAAAGCAGCTTTTAAAATATCTTTTATCTTTTCAGGAGGAACTTCTCCAGCAACTCTAAAGACAATATCGTTATCAATTTTCTTAGAGATTGTGCCACAGGATTGTAGGTAATTTATAGCTCGTCTACAATCTCCTCTAGAAACATCTACTAATGCATTTAAGCCTCCAGGAGTTAAAATAATCTTTTCTTGGTTTGCAACATAATTCACTCTTTTCTTGATATCTTTATTACTTAAGGATGAAAATCGAAACACAACGCATCTTGATTGAATAGGTGGAATGATTTTATTTGAATAATTACAGATTAAAATCATCCGACAATTTTTTGTATATTTTTCCATTGTTCTCCTTAAAGCTTGTTGAGCAGGGGATGTCATGTTGTCTGCTTCGTCTAATATCAATATTTTAAAGGGAATATCTATTGATGGTCGTGCTTTAGCAAAATCCTTAATAAATGTTCTTATGACATCGATACCTCTCGCGTCACTGGCATTCAATTCTAAATAGGTTCTATTCACTGCCATCTTTCGCCCATATAATTCTCGAACCATTGCCAACGCAGAAGTGGTTTTACCCGTACCAGCTGGACCAGCAAAAATAAGATGAGGCATGGATTTATCTTTAACAAATTGTTTCAACCGTTTAATGATTCCTTTTTGATTTACCACTTCATCCAAAAATCTAGGACGATATTTTTCTACGAAAGGCCTATTCTCAAGAGTCATTTTTTTTATAGATAAATTTAATTTATATTAGATTATATTAAGAATTAAATTTTCTTAATTCCTTATTAATATTCATATCTAGAAAAAAAATATATAGGATATTTATGACTGAATTCAAAATTACAAATATAAAGTCAAGATGGATTTTAGATTCACGTGGAAATCCCACTGTAGAATCAGAGGTCTATGCTAGAAGAAAGTACGCGAGAGCGGCTGTTCCTTCTGGTGCATCTACTGGCGTTTTAGAAGCACTTGAATTGCGGGACGGTGGAAAAGCTTTTAAGGGTAAACATGTCACAAAAGCAGTAGCAAATGTTAATGAGATCCTAAGTAAAAAATTGTTAGGTTTTGATGTGCGAGAACAATCAAAAATCGATGAAGAGATGATAAATATTGATGGAACTGAAAATAAGAGTAATTTAGGAGCTAACGCTATTTTATCTGTTTCATTAGCAGTTGCTAAATTAGCTGCAGATTTATCCGATATACCATTATATGCTCATATTCATAATTTAGCATTTAATAAGACAAGACAAGATTATCTCTTACCATTGCCATCCTGCAATATTATCAATGGAGGAGAACATGCGGGAAATAATTTATCAATTCAAGAATTTATGGTCCTTCCTATAGGTGCTAAATCATTCTCAGAAGCTATTCAGAATGTAGCTGAAGTATACCAGACGTTAAAAATCTTATTAGCTAAAAAATATGGGCCATCGGCAATTAATGTTGGAGATGAGGGAGGGTTCGCCCCAAACCTTTCTTTAACATCCGAAGCAGTTGATATTATAATTGAAGCTATTGAAGAAGCAGGTTTTTTAATGGGTACTGATTTTGTTTTAGGAATGGATGCAGCAGCTAGTGAATTTTATGAAGATGGGATTTATAACATTGATGGAAAAAAATTAAGTGAAGAAGAGTTATTACAATATTATCTCGATCTAGTTCAGGAGTATCCATTTAAATCGATTGAGGACCCTTTTAATGAAAAAGATTTTAAGAGCTTTGCTAAACTAACTGCTAAAATTGATAAGACTATGCAAGTTGTTGATGATGATTTAACGGTAACTAATATAAAAATTTTGGAAAAAGCTATAAATGAAAAAGCGGGAAACACTTTACTATTAAAAGTCAACCAAATTGGTTCTCTTACAGAAGCAATAAATGCATGTAAGATGTCCTTCAATAATGGATTTAATGTTATGGTATCGCACCGTTCGGGAGAAACTGAGGATCCATTCATTGCGGACTTAGCAGTTGGACTTTGTACAGGTCAGCTTAAAACAGGAGCCACGTGCCGAAGTGACCGTTGTGCAAAATTTAATCAACTTCTTAGAATTGAAGAGATGCTAGGAAATAAAGCAATGTATCCAGAATATTTAGATTCATGGAAAAAATTTCAATAAGCATTTACTCAACACATAATTAATTTATATTCCATTTTTTACAAATCTAAATACATTTACATCAATAACCTTAGTTTTTTTCGTGTGAAATTGGAAGGTTCTTTCTAGACTCATATTATAAGGAAAGAAATTATCAATATGCCAATCAAATCTCTCACAAAATTTTGAGATAAACCTAAAAACCTTTTCTCCAGCTAGATGAATAGAATAAACAACATCTGAAAAGGAGAATGCCTTTTCTAAAAAAATGCGATCAGCAGTTCTTTTTTTAACACCAAAAGGAGGATTCATTATTGTTGTAATTTTTATATTGTTGAAGAGGTACTTATTTGAAAATTCAAGATTTTTTACATTTGCACATAAAGGAAATACGATATTTTTTAATCCCAGGGCATGAATGTTCTTTTTTAAAATATTTAAAGCGCTAATATCTATATCAACACTTAAAACTGATTTAGCATTTAAGTAAGTACTTGCTATAGATAATCTTCCTGTTCCTGAGCCTAGATCAACAATAAATTTATTATCAATATCATTATATTCAAAACCGGCAAACATTATTATATCAACAGCACTAATGGCATCAATACAATATTGTTCTAATTCAATTTTAGGTTTAATAAATGGTTCAGTGTTTTGGATGATAGAGATTAATTCTTTTTTGTTGATTTTCATCCGTAAAAATGTTTACTCTTTTATAATTAATACATTAAATTTATTTATTTTATTTAATACTATTTACTTAAAATAGAAAGAAATTGGGAAATTATAAGATTATTGTTGATATTATTGGATAAAAAATCTTTAAATAATGACGATATCGTGTTAACAGGTCAATATCTTGGAGTAGTTGAGGAATTTCTACCTGATAAACAATCAACCTTTGTTAAAGATGGACAAATATATGCAACTAAATCAGGAATTATTGATATGGACAACGAAAAAAGAAAAATTGAAATAAAAACTCATCAAGAAAAAGACCGAAAAATCGTAAAAATAGGAGACATCGTCATTGGCCCTATTTTATTTTTACGACAGTATTCAGTTGGCATAAACTTTTATACTATTAATAATAAAATTCATTTTAATTCAGGTTATTTTGGTAATATCCATGTATCTCAAATCTCGGATAGATATATCGAAAAAATACAAGATGCTTTTCAAATTACTGATATTGTAAGAGCTCGAGTAATAAGCTTAAATTATAATGAATATAACTTAAGTACTAGCGGGAAGGACTTTGGAGTAATTTATGCAGATTGTGTTATTTGTGGAACTCCGCTGGATAAAATTGGTTATAATAAGTTAAGGTGTGAAAGATGTGGTAATACTGAGACAAGAAAACTGGCAAATGACTATAGGAATGTATCTGAACCTTTAAGATTTTAACTTTTTTTAAATTAACTCAATATTTTTTTATAACAACCATTATAAAGTGTTTAGATTTGAAAAAAGAAGGTAAAAAAGTCATTCATTTCCACAATAATAGTGGTTCTTTAGATAATATAATTAAATTCCTTGAAAATGTGCAAAAAAAGATAAACTATCTCAATTTAAATGCAAGTGTTGAGGGAAAAAGCATAAAGATTACTTTATTTGGTTCACGAGATCTTCAAAATCTTGCAACTGAAAGATTAAAAGACCTAGCCAATCAATATCTATAAAATTTGACTTTTTCTACAAAACCATAAAAATTTTATTTTAGTTTAAATATTTCTTATTATCAATTCTTAATTATTTGGAGTTTTTACGATGGCTAAGAAAAAAGCTGTGAAACCAGAAGATGAAGATGAAGAAGATTTAGATGACCTAGAAGATGATCTACTCGATGATGATATAGGTGAATATCCTGAAGTTAATGATAAAAAAGAAAAGGAGGTTGTTTCTTCTTCAGTAGATGATGATGATATTGATGTACTTCCAGAGGAAGAATTTGAAATAGAAGAAGAAGCTAGATTTCCTGATTATAAGCACCTCAAATTAAATTTAACTAAAATAGTCGGTGAGAATGATTATGAACTTGTTGTTGAAGGTCAATCCCATGGTTTCTGTAATATTCTGGTCAAGCATCTATTAAATATTGAGGGTGTTAATGCGGCAGCATATAAAGTAACAGGTATAGTACCAGCCCAAATATTTATCCGCCTTGATCCCGATAAAAAGTATAAAATCAAAGATATCTTATATGAAGCAATTGAATCTCTTAGGGAGGAAGTAATTGAGGTTCAAAAACTCTTTCAAAAACTTACTTAACTACTTTTATAATCTTTTTATGAAAACTTTATAAGATGCCATAATTCAACTTAAATTAATGGATTATGAGTTTTTAATTAAAGATCTAGACCTAAATAAATCCCAAAAAGCGATAGGGACAGATAAAGGGTTAGCAAAAATAGGAGATGGAATCGTAAATCTTACTTATTCCATGGCAAAATCAATATATTTGACTAAAAACAGCCCAAATAACAAAATTTTGAGAACTGGAGTAAAAGTTAGTAAAAAAATTTTGGCTAATGCTTTGAAAAATGCTAATATGAAAAATTTCGCAAAAACCCGTGCTGATGCGCATGATTTTGCTGATACAGCTGAAGCCTTAGTCGCCTATGCCTGGCTCAGTAAGAAAATTACTATAGATGATATAATTAACTACCTATCAGAGAATTTAAGTGGAGATTTAAATGTTAGAAATGAAGAAATAGCGAGTGCTACAGAAGCATTTACTATATTTTTTAATTATATTAAAGAATTTTTGCCTAAGAAATAACATTATGAAAGAAAATCCTATTATTATTGGAATAGATGATTCAACCTTCGATTTTAAATCTGGAGTTAAAACAACTCAATTAATTGGAGTTGTCTGTCAAGGTATTAGGATGGTAAATGTAATTAGAACAGAAATTGATATTGATGGAAATAATGCAACTGAGAAGTTAATTGAACTTGTACGACAAAATGAGAAACACATCCAATATATAATGACCCATACAATTACATTCGGAGGTTTCAATATCATTAACCTTGAACGAATTTACAATGAACTGAAAAAACCCATAATTGCATTTAATGATCAAAGTGTTAATCTCGATTCTGTTATCAATGCTCTAATTAAAAAATTTCCAGAACATTACAAGGAAAAAATCAAATGTATAGTAAATGCTGGAAATTTATACAAAACCAGAATCCAAACTGCAGGCGGATTCTCAAATATATATTTTCATTTAAAAGGTATAGAGCTTTCTGAATTAGAATTCTTAATACAAAAGAGCAGTATTGATTCTAAATTACCAGAGTGTCTTCGCCTTGCCCACTTAATTGGAAAATTGTTTTGAGTGTTCAATCATTTGTTATTATCAAGTTCATATTCTAAAATGCGCCTAATTCTTCCACGTAGATCTACTCTTATCGCAGACATTCCATAAGTGGGGATGCCTAATTTTTTTTCAACTTGTTCAGCACTTAAGGCATCAGGAAGATCTTGTTTATTTGCTATTGCAATTATTTTTGAACCGATATAACGTGAAAACTTACTATAGATTTCTCGTGTCTTTTCGATATTATCTTCAGTAGAATCGCATACTAGAACTGCTAATCCTGCACCTTTCAAAAAATCTTGCCACATGAATCTAAAACGTTCTTGACCCCCAAAATCCCAAATATTGACTTTACTTCCATTTAATACTGAATCTTGTATTTCTAACCCAACAGTTGGGTTTATTTTCTTTGAAATCTTCCTTCCTTGAAGTAATGATAACAATGAAGATTTTCCAACTCCATTTTGCCCTACAAAACATATTTTCGTTTTTGTCGAGAGTACTTCCAATCAACCTTCCCTTATTAGAATCTTCTTACTAAGAAAAGGTGATTTAAGCTTCAAAAATTAAAATAATATTCCTATATCATGGGAATATTCTAATATATAATAAAGATAAAGCAAAACTGAATTCAGAAGTTAATTAAAAAAAATTTCAAAAAAGTCTCAATTAAAATAAGTTTAAAATAAAAAAGTTCAAAAAAAAAAGGTTTTTTATGCTCCGGTGTCAAGATCCTTAACTATTCCGACCGCTACGGTGCGTCCCATATCTCTTACAGCAAATCGACCCATTTCTGGAATTACTTCATATTTTTCGAGACACATCTTCTTAATAGGAGATAACTCAACGATAGCGGTTTCATTTCTTTTTAAGAACTTAGGAGAATCCTCAATTACAGCACCAGTTTTCGGATCTAATTTTTTAACCAAGCTTGCAAATCTTGCGGCAACTTGGGCTGTGTGGGCATGAATTACTGGAGTATAACCTTGCGCTACAGCGGTTGGATGCCAGATTACTATGATTTGTCCAGTCCATTTTCCATTTGGAGTGATTACAGTAGGAGGATCACTAGGATGTCCTATACAATCTCCTCGACTCGCATCCTGCATAGTAATTCCACGGATACTCATACCTATGTTATCACCTGGCTCAGCTTGGGGGATTTCCTCATGATGCATTTCAATCGTTCGAATTTCACCCTGAAAACCTGTTGGATTAATTACAACTTTATCACCCTTCTTCAGAATACCTGTTTCTACTCGACCTACAGGTACAACGCCAGTTCCCTTAATCCTATAAGAATCCTGTATTGGAATCCTTAAGGGTTTACCAGTAGGCTTTTCAGGAAGTACGAATTTATCGATTGCATCAATTAAGGTTGGACCATCATACCATGGCATTTTATCACTCTTTTTTGATAAGTTCTCCATTGCCATACCACTAGTAGGTACAAATGGTACATCTTTTACTCGAAAACCTATGTTTTTTAGAAGATCACCAACAGATTCTTTAACTTCATTAAAACGATCCTCACTATAATCATAAATATCAGCTTTATTTACCGCAACAACTATTTGCTTTACACCTAAGGTTTGTGCTAAATATGCATGTTCACGGGTTTGCCCATTCGCAGCAATTCCAACCTCCATTTCACCTTTCTTCCCAGATACGACGAGGATTGCGGCATCGGCCTGACTGGCGCCAGTTATCATGTTCTTGACAAAGTCTGCATGACCTGGTGCATCAATAATAGTGAAATATCGATTCGGAGTTTCGAATTTGCGGAAAGCTAAATCAATTGTGATTCCTCGCTGTCGTTCTTCTTTTAACTTGTCAAATACGAAAGCATAAGACCAAGATTCTCGATCATATTCTTTAGCAAGTTTTTCTAATTCACGAGCTTCTCTATCTGTTACCGCACCAGTTTCGATGAGTAAAGCACCCATCATAGTGCTCTTACCGTGATCTATATGCCCAATAATTACTAAGTTCAAATGAGGCTTATCAGTTGGCATAATTCATCAATTTCCTCTATTAATAATTATTTATTTCTTTAAATTTTAAATTTCCAAATTAAATTTATTTTTATTAGATGTTATTTTTAAATGTTGTTGAGTTTATATTTTTTACTATATTCTACCAAACTTATGGTCTTTTTCATCTTATAATCTAATTTCAAAATAATTTTTAGTATTTGTTATGAATTCTAAGTGAATGAGATAATAAAAATAAAAAACGATAGATCGTTAAATATTGTAATAATTAAAAAAAAGGAAGAGAACAAACAAAAGTAAATTAGTATTATGGTAAAGAGTAGAACAAATTTTCCAAAGGAAGGGGAGTTTGTTATTGCAAAAGTTACTGTAGTTCAAGATCAATATGTATACGTGGATCTGATTGATTTTGAAGGCTTATCTTCTGAAAATACAGCAAGAGGGATGATACATATATCGGAGATAAGCTCTAGATGGATTAAGAATATAAGAAATTATGTTCGAATTGGTCAGAGGATAGTATTACGTGTGTTGCGAGTTGATCCAGAAAAAGGTCATGTCGATTTGTCATTACGAAGAGTGAATTCAGCTCAAAGAGAGATAAGATTAAAAGAATGGAAATATGCTGTAAAATTTGAAAACCTATTGCAATTCCTTACAGAAGCTGAAGGAGTTAACATGACTCTTGATGAAGCTTATGAATTAATAGGATTTCCTGTCTTAGATTATTTTGATACATACCAAGAGGCGATAGAAAATCTGAAAGAGAATGGTGAAGAAATTTTAAGTGAATTAGAAGGAGTTTCCGATGATATTAAGACAATTTTATTGAAAATAGTAAATGAGAATGTAGAAATTTCAACAGTAAGTATATCAGGGAAGGTTAAGTTATCATTTAATTCAGAAAATGGAATAGATCAAATTAAAGAATCATTACTGGAAGCCACAAAAGTCATTGACTCAAAGGAAACTCGTAATATTAAAATTAATTATTTAGCTGCACCATTCTATCGATTAGAAGTGATAACAAAAGATTATTTAGACGCTGAAAATATATTGTCTGATGCTTTAGAAGTTATTGAACAAAAAACAATTCAATACAATGGCACATTTGAATTCATAAGAGACTAGATTCCAAATAAATATGTTTGATTAACCTATGACAAAATATTTACAGAAGTGTAGTAGCTGTAATAAATATGGTTTAGCAAATCCTAATTCAAAGTGTCGATATTGTGGAGGTCAGTTGGTAAATCCAAAACCCCCGAAATTTTCTTTAATAGATAAATATGGTAAATATCGATTAAAGTACTTTAAAGAAGAATTTGAAAAGAAATTTAACTAATTATTAAGAAATTTCTATTTTTTCTGCAAATTTTTCCAATACAAGGATATTCGCATTTTGAGAAGGAATATACGCTATATCTTCCTCCTCGAATGGTCCATAATTAATAAGATCAATACCTACTAATGGTGGTGTTTTTTTTATGAATCTTAATAAGGTAAAATCTACTTGTTCTTCCTTTTGATCACTGATTATTTCAGAGATAATCGAATTTTTTTCTTTTATTGATAATTCTGATTCTATTATTTCAGGTTCTTTATCAGTTTTAGGTTTAATAATTTCTTCAATTTTTAATTGTTCTCCTCCTTCAAACTTAGAAATAGCTTTAACTTTGTTGAATCCTTTAATTGAACTCACTAAATTTTGGTAAAGTAATTTTTCAGCTTCAATAACATTATCAATATCAATTTCTTTAAGAGCTAGTGCTGTATTAACAATTTTAAGTTCTCTCATCTTTAAAAGATCCTCATATAGGAAATTAAGGTTTTTTTTATAGGTTTCAAATACTTGGGATTTAATGATATCAGATTCATTTTCTTGATGATTGTCAACAGAATTTAGGAGTTTACCATATTTTTCAAATAGTTTCTGATTCAAATTAGTTAATTCTGCTTGTTGGAATTCTTTAAGCCAATGCTGATATAAATTTTCGTATTCTTTTTTTAAATCCATTAATATCGAAACTTTTTATATTAATAATTTATCTTAGTGTTCATGTAAATAAATTTTTAACTCATATGGTTTTTGCTACTTCTTTACATAAAAGAAATACCGCTATATGATGAGGAACTTTGATTATTTGTCCCATTACATACGGTCCATAAACTTTTTCTTTTATCTTAGTTGCTGGTACCTCAGGAATAGTGATTTCTATTTTTTGAGTAGTTTCCACTTTACTTTCAAAAACAATTGGATCTAGTCTCTCATTTATTTCATTTAGAGGATTGAAATTATCTAAATCATCAGGATTCAATTCTTGTACTTTAAATCCCGTTTTTCCATGAAGAGATCCAGGATATCTGATGAGTCTATGAATATCAACAGTTACTGGTGTATCGATTTCAACTCCTATTTCATGAACTATTCCACTTAAGAAATTCATCCATGATTTTATCCCGAAATTATCACTGGGCCATACATTATTCGTATTATTTTGAATTATATTTAGAAGTTCGTCTTTGAAATTTATAAAACTTGTAATTTGATCTGCTTTAAGATTAAATAATCTTTTATTAAGTAAGATATGATGAATTTCTGCATCAGATTTGTTTAAAATTTCTTTAATTTTTTCTAGGCATTTTTGAGACCATCCAATATTTTCTTTTGAAAATCCAAAAATAGTACCTCGTTTTTCTCGCAATCCTAAAAGCTCAAAGGAAATATTTTCTCCTGAAACATAATCTGCAATTTCTCTTCTTTCTTCACTAGATAACGTTCTTATTTTTTCATCTTTTACTTTCAAATGATATCCACGGTGACCTGAGTATGCAATTTTCATTTGATCTAGAGAAATTCCGAAATCTGGTATTAAAAAGTTATATAGTAGCTTAATTATCTCATTTTTTGCTATATTTAAGCATTCCTCACATATCCAAGTTATAGTTTGTATTTTCGTCTTACTACAATGTGGACATTTAGAGACCATTCCCGTCCCACTTTTACCACATTCTCTACAATTCCATAAATCATGATCTTCTTTACAGGGTGTATAAAAATGATCTACATCTATATCTATAATAAAATCACAACCTAAATAGCCTTTACCATCCATATTTTGATTTTCTGGGATTTGATAAAAAGCTCCGCTAGAATAAACATGTCGAGGTCCATTATTAATTAAAAAATTAATGAAATTGTCTTTATTATTAAAGCCCATGTGCCTCATCATGATTGATTTCTTATCCCAAAGAAAAAAAGCAAACTCTCTTTGCGGTAATAAATCAATAAATGAGATATTGGCCTTTTTATTTTTATAATATTCGATAAATATGCGATTTAAGTATTTAAGATCTTTCATCATTTTCTTGTGGTTTGTTATTAGAAGATTTTGGTTTTTTAGATTGACGAAATTGTTTTATCCCGACATATCTTAAAGGTTGGGTAAGTTCCATTTGTTTATCTTGAGTTCTTGAGTAATATCCCTTTAAACATATATCATCATTATATATCTTAGCATAGCATAAATCATAAGATTTTACAGATTCACACGAATAAGGTGTATATCCTTTTCTCATTGCATATCTTACCTGATAAGTTGTTTTATCTCTATCAAAATCAGGAAGCGTTGAAAATATATTTATTATCTCTTCCTCAGGAAATTTAAGAGCATTCAAAAACCAGACAATAAATAATCTTTCGATATGTATTAAGTTCTGACCTTCCTCTGCTTTTTTAAATATCTCTCTTATACATGGAGGGAAATAATCTCTTTGGCTCTTTCCATTGATATTAGAGATTTCAATTTGTTGATATTTTTCTTTTTTTACTTCCCAAATATTTTCAATTGTTTTATAAATATTTGCAAATACTTTATTTTTGAGTAAGGATTCTTTATGTTCTTCAATTTGCATTAAAGTTAAAATTTTCTTACGTACGAATTCTTGAATTAATCTATTGAGATTTTTGGGTTGAATAAATACATAACCATCTGTTATCGGGTTATTTGTTAATTTTCGATGATCATCCTTTAGATTAGCAGCGAGTTGGAGATAATCAATAAAATGGATTCTAAAATTAGTTTTTTCAAATAGTTCTTGATCTTTTAATTTAATTTTTTTATATATTATAGGTTCTTCTTTATAGATAAAATCTAATTTCAAATCCTTATAAATTCTATATAAATTTGAAGCATTATTTAATTCTTTATTCAATTTTCTATATGCAGTCTTCGAATATAATTCTGCAACTCTATTGGTAATTTGTATCCTGTTTAATATACTTAAAATTATTCTGATTAGGATATAAAAGTGTATATTGGTCTCATCATCCATATAATAAGAAAACTCTTCAAGGTTATCTATCGCTGCTTTAAAAAATTCCAAGATTCTACTACCAAGATCATTATCATTGTCATTTGAGAAGACTTCATCAATAAATTCCATAGGTCCTTTTATTGCTATTCTAGGATAGCAATCTTTCAAAGAAGGAAGCCAAGGATAACGCTTTACCAAATCCAAATTTTCACTCATTTTTCAATAAATTTACAGTCGTGATTAGTATTATCTAATTATTAAGAAATTTGACATTTTTAAATTATAATAAGTTAAGAGTAGAATGGTTTATTGTTAAAGTTAAAAAAACTACTAAAAATCAAATAAGTTAAAATTTGAGAAAGAATCATTTAAAATTCGTCCATATCCTCGTCTTCGTCAAATTCCTCTTCTTCTACTCTTGGTGCAAGGAAGTAGCTTAGTTTTCCCCCTTCGAGAAGATCAAAATTCATTTTTAAGGGATGATCAGTCTTTAAAGATATTTTTAATTTCTCTGTAATTGAAGCAATTTTTAAAATAGCCTTAAGGAATGTTAAGGAATAAGCCCCGCTACTTGAACCTTGGAGATCACTCTCGATTAAGTCATCTTCATTGAGATCGTATTCCATTTCACCTATTTGTCCTGATGAGCTAAAAATGAGCCCCTGTCCTTCATTGGCGTTTATATTGAGAATTTCAGAATAAATTTCAGCATCCTTAATTGCCTCAACTAAAAAGTCTGGGTCTAAGACCCAATTCGAGGGATATTCAATCTTCAATAAGTTATCCATTGGAATTTCCTCGATATCAATATCTAATAAAGCTAGACTAAATGTTCTTGTTCGCGATACTCCTTCTCTTTGCATTTTGATTTTTATTTTTTGATCAGTTTCATTAAAGTTAATCTCAACTGAATCATTAGCAGCACTTCTCTTCAGGATCTTATCCAGATCATCCAAGTTTAAGCCTACTTTGGATTCTTTATTACATTGATAATCATCAAAGTCATCTTTTTTTATTGATAATTTTAATAGGCAGATTCTACTAGGATCCATTGCTGAGATTGTAAACTCTTTAGGAGTGACTCGAAACTCAGTTTCGTCTATAATACTAGCAAGAGTTTCAACAATTCCTTTCAATATTCGACTATTTTCCAATTTTAACGTAAAGCTCATATTCTTTCAGTACCTTTATTCAATTATAATTAAGATAATAATGTTTTATTAGCATTATTAATAATGTTTAATATTAGTCTTTTAATAAAACCAATTCTAGGTATTAAAATAATTATTTATAGTTATCTTAATTTTTCAATGTATATGTTATAACTAACTCTTAAGATTTTTAAAGAAAAAATGTCAATACAGTCTGCGAAGCAAAGAACTATAAAAGATATCAAGAAAGATGATGTTCGAATCCAAGTAACTGGGTATGTAAAAAATATTGTTGAGAAAGAACATATCGTATTAAATGATGGGAGTGGACAAATTAGTGTTGATATTAAAAATGTCGATTTTGGGTATAAAAAGGAAGATCTTGTAAATGTTATTGGTGAGCTTGTCATCAAAATGGATGGAGGGAAGACAATCGTGGCAGAAATCATTCAAGACATGAATAAATTAAATTTTGAATACTATCTAAAGTTATATGAACTGAAAAAAGAGTATTTGTAGTTAGAAAAAATGTGGATGACGACTAATGGTACAATTCTGCCCTGAGTGTTCAAATCTTTTACGTAAAAAAACTGAAGATGGAAATGATTATCTTGTATGTAAGTGTGGTTATCAAGAAATCTTAAACAGCTCAATAGATCACAAGACTATTGAAAAGAAGAAAGAAGCCTTAAAAAAAAATTTAATAATTATATCAGAAGAAGATAAAATTAAAGTCCACCCAATAGTTAAAAGAAGTTGCCCTAAATGTCAAAATCAGGAAGCTGAAACCTGGCAAATTCAAATTAGAAGCTCAGATGAGCCGAGTACTCATTTTTTTAGATGTGTAAAATGTAAACACACTTGGCGTCAAGGATAAATTATATTTCTTATTAGACGAAACAATAATAATATTACAGAGATATAGCAGTATAAACATGAAATTTCAGTTTCATGATCTTTTAGCTAAAAAAAGTAATCGAACATTAAAACCTGTGGTTAAGAAAGAACTTCTAAAATTTTGGTAAGAATTCGAGCTTTCCCACCTGTGGATTGGAGTAAAGTTTTTCCACACACTAAACATTCTACATCAGTTGCCGAACATCCAAAAATTATTTGTTGGTTTCCACAATTTAAGCATTTTACACGTAAAAATCGGCTTTTTGGTTGGGGTATTAGATCCTTTGATTTTTTATCTCTAACCATTTAATTTTACCTTTTTTCTTATACTTCTTGTAGTTCAAGACGTTTAACACGATAAGATTTTGCATATTGTTTTTTTCCACATTCAGTACATTCTAAAATAGGAGTACTTTTTTTATTGATTTTAGCGTTTTTATGAAAAATTTCTTTTGGAAAACTCCCATAACCCCTCTTTTTACGCTCTACTCTTCTCCTACCATGATTAAGAGCGCGTTCTTTACCCCTTTTGTACAGTGAAACATTATGTATTTGATGTGAACGGCAACTAGGGCAATATTTCCTTGTGGTTTTAGGATACTTCATATATAGAACAACTATTTTATCTGAGTAACTAATTTAATTATTTATAAATTTTAAATTTTATTAGTTTAGCCTATTTCTTTTGAAAAACCGTAGTTTAATAATAAATAATTTAAATCTTACTTTCATAATGTTAATAAAAACATTATAAATGAGAATTTAAATGTTCCATGAGAAATTTGCAGAAGGAATAATAAGTGCTAAACAATTTGATAGAGAAGATATTGAGTATATCTTGAAAAGAGGTAAAGAAATGTTGAGTGAAAAAAACTCAAATCTTCTTAAAGGTAAAATTCTAGCAACTTTATTTTTTGAACCTTCTACTCGAACTCGACTTAGTTTTGAATCTGCTATGTATAGATTGGGAGGGAATGTAATTGGATTTCATTCAGGAGATGTGTCCTCTATTAAAAAAGGGGAGAGTATTGCAGATACAATTAGAACAGTAGAAAATTATAGCGATTGTATTGTAATGAGGCACTCACTTGAAGGGGCTGCGAGAATGGCTTCAAACTTTGCACGAGTGCCAGTTATTAATGCTGGATCCGGAAGTGGAGAACATCCTACTCAAGCTTTATTAGATCTTTTAACCATTACTGAAGAATGCGGTGCATTAGATGGGTTGAACATCGGAGTAATGGGAGATCTTAAATATGGTAGAACAGTTCATTCACTCTCGATTCTCCTATCTAATTATGACGTTAATATTTATTTCATAAGCCCTGTGGAATTGAAAATGAGAAATCGAGATAAAGATTTCTTACAACAACGACATATGAAGTATAAGGAAATAACGGATTATAGAAAGATTTTAAATATATTGGATGTACTTTATATGACACGAGTTCAAAAAGAAAGATTTATAGATTTAGAAGAGTATGAAAAGGTGAAAGGTTTTTACACCTTTGGAGAAAATGATCTTGAAAATACTAAAGATAAATTTCGTTTATTACATCCTTTACCGCGAATTACAGAAATTTCTCCCAATGTTGATGCTTCTGAAAAAACAATTTATTTTAAACAGACTTTTTACGGCATTCCTATGAGAAAAGCTCTTTTAGCAGAACTAATGAGAGAATAGAGAGAAGCAAAAAGTCATTATTAATTTTTTATTTAAAGTTTCTCAAAGAAAAAGCATTAATTTTTAAATTTATTAACATTTTTAGATATTTATTAAGGGTGATATCATTTGCATCAATGGATTGATCAAATATTGACCCCCCATTTATAATTTTCTCAAATTTTTTAAATAGGGAGAGTTTCTTGAGTAAAGATAGGGTAGAATTCTCTCTAATAATTTTAGACGAATAACAATTGATTCTTTGTTCATTATGTAGAGTTCCATTGTTCCAACAATCTTGTAAATATTTATCAGGATGGGGCTGCGACAGTGTAAAGTATTCATTTTCTAATTCATTCTTTTCTTCAATAAGAGTTTTCATAAAACTAAGAATTTTTAGGGCAAATGAAGCACTACCCTCCGTTCTATCAAGTTCTATACCACAATGATTTAAGATAGCTTTATTTAACCCAAAAAAACTTATTGATTTTATTGAATCCTTTAATATGTTATCCTTTTTTTCACCAAATATTTGTAGTATTATTTTACCCCAATTATTAAGTGTACTTAGTTTTTTATTCGCAAGCTTTTCCTTTAAATTGAATAATTCAAAAGTTGATCCAATTTTATCTTGCAACAATTCAAGGAAGATATCATCATTTTGTCTTGCTTCTACAGAAATCATATGCAAATTTATTAATATCTTATCTAGAATAATTCTGTTTTGTTTTGGATTTAAAACATTAATTATGGTAGAATTTAGCAAATTTGAAAGACTGTTATTCTGGAGGATTATATTATTTTTTAAGGAATGAGAGAAAAGATCATTGATAGTATCTCTAGTTGAATTTTGAGAAAGAAAATCTGAGTATCTAAACAATAATAATGGGATATTATTCTTTGCTGGTTTTTCAGTAAAAGAATATAGAAATTGTTTAACTGGGGGATTAAGTAAGATACTATCATTATTTGGAGACCGTGTCATATTAAACCCTAAAGATAAATGTGATCGACCATTATTGAAGCCTTTATTAACGCTGAGCATCTGAGAAGTTAATAGATCGATAATATAAGACTTTTCTACCGCAAAATTGAAATTTGCTAGAAAATGATTATAAAATTCCCCTAATAATAAATCTTCTGAATAAAATTGTTTACATTTATTCAACAAATCGCAGAAACCTAAAATTAGATGAATTAAATTTTCTGTTTTCTCGAAATTATCTGATACATTTGGGTAATTGTTTATAATATAGTTAAGAACAGAATTAGAATTTAAATAAATACTTAAAGGCCTTAAACTCCAGTAATTTAAATGCAGGAATGCTATTTCTCCCGTTAGATATAAATCAGCGAGGTTTTTAGGAAGGAGATTTAAAAGTAAAAATTGTTCAGAAACATCAGAACCTAGCTTTCTTATAAAACACTCTGGTGTTATTTCACTTTCTTTTGAATTGAATAATTTAAACACTTCAAAAGGGGGAGTTCCAAGTCTTGTAAGCTTATGTCTTACCTCTTCTAAACCATTTTCTAATAAAATCGCGTTAATATATTCTCGCATTAATGGGGCAGTTAAATATTCAATATTTGTTTTTGATAAACGTTCTTCAACTTCTCGAGCAATTTGCTTAGCCAAAAAAACATCTAATTCCCCTTCAACAACAAGATATTCTTCAATTTTATTAGAATCGAATAATTCTTTTGAATATTTTGAAGTCCTAATCATTCTGGATTTGGATCTATCGGTGAGGATTTGTTCTATTGACAATATATTGTTTAAAATTTGTTTCCCTAATTTTGTTATAAAATATCCTTTTTCTGATGAATCAATGAGCTCACATTTTTTTAATGTATTTAAATGAAAAGAAAAATTCACAGAAGAAAGATTATGTTCCAGAACTTCTTTTTGGAGTTTCGAAAAGGAACAATGATCCTGAACAACTTTTAATTTTTTCAAAATATCTATTCTTACTTTTTGACCTAACGTCTTTAGTTGCTTTTCTAAGAAGTTACTATTTTTGTCGGAAGCCACTTTACTTATCGAATCTATACAAATTCTTTAAATCTGCTTAACTAAATAATATGATTATCAATTATATAAAAATTTAGGATTTTTATAAGCTAAGATTCAATTAAGGTAATATATAGGTGATACCCAACATGAAATTAAGAGAATTGTGATATATGGCTTCAGTATTTAGACATTAAGATCAAAAACTTATAAATTTCATTTGATTCAATTATCTTAATTGTAAAAATTGGACTACTTTATCGTTATATTATTGGAAAAAAAATTAATTTCTTAAGTAAATTTTTTTAACTTTTTCAAAAAAGAGTATTATAATGGATATGAAGAAAAAAAAAAAATCTGAATTATTTATAACTGAAACCAAACAGAAAGTTTTGATAATAGACACTAGACAATATTTCCAAGTAGATTTCTTAAAAGCAGCAATGATATTTTTAGTAATTTTTGATCATATGGTTTCATGGGGAGTAAAAAGCAATATCGCTGTCACACTATGGGAGAGAATATCTATTCCAGTATTTTTAGTAATAATGGGATTTAATATGGGAATTTCATTCCAAAGAAAAGGGGATCAATCGTTAAAGGAATTATATTCTTGGAATTATTTTAAAAGTAAAATTTTACGGTATATTGTACCTTTTCTTGTTTTATACGGATTTTCTACATTATTGGGGCTAATTCTTTATCAATTCAACATTTCAGAGATGTATCATGGTCAGTATTACCCCAGCCATGGTTTTATGAATTTATTTATAGGAATTTTACCATTTTGGGGTCCTGGAAATTGGTTTCTACCATTAATTTTCCAGTCTATCATAATCTTACCTTTACTCTATAAAGCATTAACTAAAAAACCAAATTTAACATTAATCCTATGCTTTATTATTGAGATCGCAATGCATTTAGCCATTTTTTTCTTTATTGGCAACCTATATCCTGGGAGTGTAATTTCTTGGTCAAAAATACATATGCTTAATATGTTCATGACCTCTATTTTATTTTATCTACCTGCGATTGGCTTTGGTATGTGGTTCTCATTTGGCTATAAACTAGAACAAAATAGAAATTTCTTCATGTGGATTATATATCCTATTAGTTTAGCGTTTATTTGTGCCTATCAATTTTTTGGTTTTAGGATTATGATTGGTGGCGTTCCACTTTTAAGAGGAGACTATCATTTCTTAATCTCTCCATATTCCGCCTTTCTATTTTTACTTGCAATGAAGTGTCTACCACAAAATTCAGATAATAAATTTTCACATGTGATTTCATTAATAGGAAGATCGACATACCACATTTTGCTTACTCAAATTCTAGGATACGGAATCATTTATGCGTTAAGAGGTACACATTACCTTATAGATGTTGGATTCACTTTTTTGGATGCATTAAATTTGATTTATGCTTGGTTATTATTCATATCTTTTGGTATATTATGGTTCAAAATAGATCAAGAAAAGAACTTAATAAGGCGTTTGTTGTACTATATTAATTTCTTCTTAATTTTCTCAGTAATCATATTTTTCATATATGTAACTTTAATTCCACCTGAATTTGATTGGGTACCACTACCTCTTATTATTATTCTTATTTATGCTCTTATAGGTCTAACCATTAGTTTTGTCACAAAAAAACCAATTAGAACAACAACTATAGCTTTATGGACTTCATTTTTAGTATATGACTTCTTCATAACAATATTATATATAGCTATTTTACCACCTACCGAGTACTTAATTCAGAACATTTCTATTAGCACATTTTTTGTTTTTGTTGTTATTGGTACTGTTTTGGATTATACAATTAAAAACTAACTCATATTTTTTTTTCTACTTGATATTATCAGCAAAGAGCCATTATAATATGGTTCACAGATTTGAATATGCAGATTCTGCCAAATCAAAATTATGTAAATATTCTGAAGCACCAGCTAATTCTGAAACAAAATTCTATGTATTTTGTGGTGCTTCCTAATAATTAGATCATAGTTTAAGTAAATGAGTTTATTTAAATTTAACTTAATTTTTTATAGTAATGAATTTCTTGACGCTTTTTTCATTTTCATTAATTTCTTTTACAAGTTCTTTAAACATTTCTTCATAGTACTTTTTAGGGCTTATACCTTTCATTTTTTCGTCTTTTATAAGCCATTGTCTTTTCTTTAACACCTTAATGTTCCATCACCTCTTCGCATTAATCATTTAAAATATCCCTAAGTTAGTATAATTTATTATTGATATAAAAAGAGATTGGTATATTTTTTAAATAAAGATTTTTTTGACTTTAATTTATCAAAAAATGTATGTTTTTTTTATTGATTATTTATATGGGGTAATTGGAACTCTAATGTCTCAAGAATCTTCTTAAATTAATTGATATGCTTAGTTTTTATTATGAAGGTCTTTATCTAGCTGAAACTGCGATCCTTTCTATTTCATCTTTACGCCTGACAGCCCTAGATTCTTGACTATTTCTTGCTGCTAATATTAACTCTTCTGCTAAGTTTTCTTCAAATTGTTTCTCATTAGAATGAGATCTTGCACCTATAGCTTGAGATAGATATTTTATAGCCAAATCAACTCTGCGCTGGGGTGCGATATCCACTGCTGAAGCGTAACTGATGCCTCCCATTGCGATTTTCGTCGTTTCTTCTCTTGGAGAGGTATTTACTATCGCATCTATTAAAACTTGAATCGGATTTTCCTCTGTAGTTAGCTCGATTAAGACAAATGCATTCTTTATACTTCTCAATAATTTTCCTTTTTTGCCAGAATTAGAAGAACTTTTATGTCCCTTAATTCTACTTCCAATAAATCCAGGAGAAAGTAATCTATTTGTAAATCGTTCTAGTATTGACACTTTAGAAGATTTCCAAAATCTTCTATGCTCATGTCTCCCAGCAGAATGGGGAATAATGATCGGTTTTAAGTTGATGTAATTTTCAAGTGTCCGATCTGCAATACTGATGTCTTCAAAAGACCATTTATTAAATAATTTAATTTCTTTTTTCGTTTTGCTCATATTTTTTTTCCCTTTAACGTAAAGGCTTTTCTTTCTTTCCAGACAAAAGAGCCTCTAGGCTTACACCATTAACTTTAACTACTTTATAACGTACTCCCGGAAGATCGCCTATACTTCTCCCTTTTGCCCCACCAATTCCCTCAACAATGACTCTATCATGTTCCTCGATGAAGTTAAGCGCCCCATCTCCAGGGAGAAATGCAGTAACACCTTTTCCATTTTTTTTCAGTTGAACTCTTACACATTTTCTAATAGCTGAATTAGGTTGTTTACTTTCTCGGCCAACCTTCTGAAGTACTATCCCAAGTGCTTGACAACTTCCTTCTAAAGGGTCAACTTTCTGTTTTAGCTTTAGTTTCCTACGTTTATATTTAGTTTTTGACCATTTAAACTTTTTCCTATTCGTTTGAAGTTTTCTTGCAGCATATAGTCCTTTTGGCAAAATATTCACCAAATTTAAAAATTTATATATTGAGAAAAAATATATCATAGAACTTAAAATTTATGTAAATGAATTAATTTCATGCTAATTTTGGTTTGTATTAATTAAAATAAAGGAAAGAGAATTTATTCAACTCTCAAATCAAGGCTATTTATTGCATTGAAACAAATATCGATGCATCCATTTAGATTTTCAGCAGAACATAGTTCAGGTGTATCCTTTTTAGAATGTACATATTTTATATCCTTCTTTGATGTAAAGCAAGTTACTTGAAAACCAGTCTTTTCTGCTCTTTTTGTAAAAGCCTTAAAAACCAGATGATCACTTCCTGATCCAAATCCTTCATTTGCCTTCCTAGGAGGGATTTTTTGGTGCATATCTGATGCTTTAATAACATCATTCAGATTTTCATTCATTTTTTTTTTCTTAATTAATCCAGTCTCATCAATTAGACCTATGTAAGTACCCACCCCGTCTATATTAATGTTATATGATTTATTTAAGTCGTAATCATTATCTAATTCTTCAATGTGTTTAGAACAGTATTGTTTTGAACCCCATAGTCCCATTTCCTCTGCTCCACACCATAAAAAAATTACATCGGTTCTTTCAAGGGGATTTTTATTAACAATTTTCGCTAATTCTAATAGGACTGCAACACCAGACGCATTATCTAGTGAACCGAGAGAATTATTAGTCTTTTTCGAAAAAAATGTTATGAAGATTTCTGACAGTAGAATAATACCAATAATTAATGAGATATTTCTTATCCATAGATAAATTTTATCAATTTGAATTGCTGTAAAGATAGCCAAAATTGACCAGATTGAAAGAATTAAGTTTATAAGAAGAATTGAGAGCAAAAATAATACTACCGAAATGAGTAATATTTTCCCCAGTTTGTATGGAAAATTTGATGAAACTGAATCATGATGTGCTGAAAAGATTATAACAGGTCTTTTTGGATATAGATCTTTAGCTTGAATAGTTGCTATTACATTTTTTGACTCTCTTCTCTTACCACTGTAAATTATTCTAGAATGATCAAAAATATACTTTCCTCCAAATATTAATACAACAAAAAAGAGACCATTGAGAGGAAGGATTATCCACGTGAATAGGGGATATAATAAAAGTATCTCACTACCCAAAAGAATAAAAAATGTCCATAAAAAAAACATTTTATTTAATTTAATTAATATTTTAGTCCATTCAAAAGATTCTACTTTAATTTTAACCTTCTCATTCTCCAATTCTTTTCGGAGATAATTTATTGTTTTAGTTTCACCCTCAGTTGCCGCATAACGCCTAAAATTTAACGATTTAACATGATTTATAGCAGCTTGTTCATTATACAATTTTAAGGATGGAAACTTAATCACTTGAAAATATAATTTTGTGTTTGAATTAAGAGTTATCAATAAGAATCAGATATTTTTTGTATTGATAATTACATTATCAACTTCAAAATACCTTAAAACAAGTTCTTTAATTTTTCTTATCATTGATCCATCTTTTCCAATTGCTTTTCCGCGATCCTGTGGTCTTACAGTTATAATAACTGTTTTCTTTAAATTTCTGCTTTCTTTTATTTCAATATTTTGAACCACAATTGAATTTTTTGTAGTCTGCAAAATATTTTGAATAAATTTACTCAGATTTTCTGAAAACGCAATTACATCAATTTTTTTGTTAAGTTTTGATTTTAGATCTTTAACATGCTCACCTGCTTTCCCAATAGCCTTTCCAACATCTTCTTCCTTTACAAGAAAGATGATAACTTCGGAATTATTTTCCGGATTTTTAAATGTCAGGCAATCTTTTATAATCGCTCCAGAAATATTATTAAACAACGAGATAAGTTCCATTGCTTCTCTATCAATCTTAATATTCTTCTTTAGCATGAATAAAATCCATATTATATAATTATTTTCATCTTGTCTTTAAAGTTAAGAGATCTGAATCACCCTCATGAACAACTCCAATAACAGAGATCATGTAAGGCTTTGCACAAGCTAAACCGAGATCCCAAGAAGACCCTTTATACTTATGAATATATATTTTATCCTTCATGAGAGAATTATAATAGTTTAATTGACTTTCCAAATCTGCGGGACAATTATTTGCGATAATTAATAATTTGAATAGACTTTCTCTAAGATGTTTTAATACATTATTTTTCCCATAGACAACTTTACCAGTTTTATATGCTACTCTAATATTTGTATCAACATCAAATTCCTTCTTTTTCTTACGCGATAAATCAACTTTTTCCGTAATGCCTTTAATTTTCTTCTTTGCCATGATATTTTCAAAACGTGTCTATATAATTAGTAATAATAATAATTTAATGTTTAAGTTTTTTTTGGTGTATTTTATTCTTTGAAAACGAGTTTTATTTTTTCTTTTGTTTCAGTATTTCCAGATTAGCATCGAGATCAAACATCACGTTTACACGACCACTTCCGATTGGTGATATTTGTCCCACAATTACATTTTCTGGAATTCCAAGCAATCGCTCCTCCTCTCCGTAAAGCCCTGCATCAAGTAATTGGTTTACGGTAACCTCAAATGCAGCGCGAGCAAAAACACTTGATTTTGATCCAGAAATCCCATGTCTCCCAATTGATTGAATTGATCCCGAATAACACATCAAATCTGCCAGAATAAGGAGATGCCTTAAATCCACATCTAATCCTTGTTGTTCCAGAACTTTTTGAGACTCGATAATTATCATCTGACGTGCGGCTTCGATACCATATAATTTTTCTATTTCATGGATATGGTTTGAAACGGACCTAGTATCATCAACTCCTTCAATTTGAATTACACCTTGTAAATTAGTACCCTCTGTTTTAATTATCCATTCTTCTCCATCATCAGAAGGTGTTAATAATCCCCTCTTTACTCCTCTAATACCTTTAACTACTTTTTTTAGTATCTTTTCTCTTAATTTTTGCAGACTTTGAAGATCTTCTATTCCTGGATCTATTATAATTGAATTTCCCTCACGTTTAATTGTTCCTTTTTTTTTATAGCGTTTTAAAATTTCAGGTATTTCATTTATGTCAATTCCCTTTTTTTCACAAATTTCAGGAATTAAATTTACAACTATTTTCCAATTTACAAAATCTAAGTCTACATCAGAAGTTATTTGTTCTATACGTATCTGTTCTATACGATTGTGAACTTCTATTGCTTTTTCTTCCGTTTCTTTATACTTATCAATTAGATACACTTCCATTGCTGGAGTTGAAGGAAATCGTCGAGCATCAACTATTTCAATTAGGCGTGGAAGCCCTTGTGTAACACTAAACTCTTCAAGTCCTGCATAATGAAAGGTTTTTAGTGTCATCTGGGTACCAGGTTCTCCTATTGATTGTGCAGCTACAGTTCCAACTGGTTCTGATGTTTCTACAAGGGCATTATTAAAATTTATAAATATTTTGTTTAAAAGATATTCTAGTTGTTCTTCCTCAAGATCTTCATTTTTAATTTTTTCTCTAATTTTTAAGATTAAATCTTCAGGAATTCCATCCTTTTTTAACATTTCTAATTGTTCTTCTAGATGTTGTTGAGTTATTTTTGCCATCTTCTATAAACCTTACAAATTTTATTATATCTTACCAAATGTTTTGTTTTTTTTTTCTTATCCAAGTTTTTCTTGCTTCCACTCTAAATAAGCTTTTGTTTCTTTCCCTCTCCAAATAGCGTTCTTTCCAGTTTCGTCCTCAAATTGTTTTATCAATGTTTCTTCATCAAGAACTATTTTTTCTTTTTTAGGTTTTGGTTCTTTTTTGGGTTTCTCTTTTTGAGGAGTAGCTTTTTTTGTTTTAGGAGTAGTTTTTTGAATTAGAGAATTTTGTTTAATTTCTTCACGAATCTCTTCTACATTAAGAGCCTTTGCTTTTAATAATAGGACATCTAAATTGACTGCTAAACCGTGGTCTGTATGCATTGCATCTATACCATCGTCACCAAATTTAAATTGAATTATATTTTTATCAGAATTTCTAACAGTTCCATCATTTTCTACAACCATATCTTGTAATGCATTTACTAATCTTCTTTGCATATATCCACTCTGAGATGTTCTTACCGCGGTATCAACAAGTCCTTCTCTCCCTCCCATAGCATGAAAAAAGAATTCTACAGGTTTTAATCCATTTCGAAAAGATGAAGCTACAAAACCTCTAGATTTTGGTGAGAGATCGTCTACTTTAAAATGAGGTAATGTTCTCCTATATCCAATATAACCTCTGTTAATCCTTTCACCTCTTATAGCCATTTGTCCTACAACAGCAGACATCATTCCTAAATTAAGCGTATTTCCTCTCGCTCCAGTTTTAGTCATAATAACTGAGTGTGCTTCATCTCCAATGAATTCAGATGCTGATTCCTCTGCTTTTTTTTGTGCATCTGCTAACACCTGCCGGATTCTTAACTCTAGGGTTTCTCTCATAGAACGACCAGGAGCCCTTTTTAGAATTGTAGTATCATTTTCATTAAAGGCTTTTATTAGTTTATGAGATTCTTCATTAGCTTTTTTTAATATTTTTTGAATTTCATCAGATGCATGACCATGAACATAAACTTCATCCAATCCCATAGTCATACCATTTTTTCGAATAACACCCAGCAACATTTTAGTAGCGCTATCTAAGAACTGTCGACCTCGCGCATTTCCATGATCCTTAATAATTCGCTGCAAAATGCTATTTGGTTGCATCGCTCCAAAAGATTTTTCATCTAATGTTCCAGTTATTAATTTTCCATTTTTAATTACAACGTAAGCATCATAGGGGCAGTTTTCTTCTTCACATACATCGCATCTATTGCAAAATTTTGATTTTACTTTGATGTTTAAATCATCAGGAAATAAGCTACTGAATATATCTTTACCAGAATATAAAGGTTCTGGATCCTTTACCACTGGAGTTAATTGCTCTAAACTAAAATTAGGGTTATCATTAAATACCCCTCCTTTATAAAGTAAATTTAATGCCTCTTTTTTATTGAATAAAGAGTCTTTTCTCGTGAATTGAAAAACGCTTGAAATAAAATCTTGTATTCCGCCTAAAATTGGACCTCCAAAACGGGGTGATAATATGTGCTCTTGTACTTTAAGAAGTAATTCTGCTTCTGTTCGTGCTTCTTCACTTTGAGGTACATGCAAGTTCATTTCGTCTCCATCAAAATCAGCGTTATAAGGAGGACATACAGTCAAATTTAATCTAAAAGTTCGTCCATCCATGATTTTTACTTCATGTGCCATTATCGACATTCTATGAAGCGAGGGTTGACGATTAAACAGTACCAAATCCCCATCATTCAAATGACGCTCAACAGTGAATCCTGGTGCTAGCATATCTGCAATAATTTTTCTATTTTTAACATAACGCAAATCAATTCTTCTACGATCATTCCTTATAATATAATTAGCTCCAGGATGATGAAGAGGCCCATTTAAAACCATCTGTTTCATTTCTTCAATATTCCAATCGTTAACATTAGTGGGAATAGTTAAAATTTTCGCTATTTCTATGGGTACACCTACTTCATTCATACTAATATATGGATTTGGCGATATTACACTCCTTGCTGAAAAATCCACTCTCTTACCACTTAAATTACTTCTAAATCTACCTTCTTTACCTTTTAATCTTTGAGTTAGGGTTCTTAGAGCTCTTCCTGAACGATGTCTTGCAGGTGGGATCCCAGAAACCTGATTATCAAAATAGGTAGTAATATGATATTGTAATAATTCCCAAAGATCTTCTACAATTAAATGAGGTGCTCCAGCATCAATATTTTCTCTTAATCTTTGATTAATTCTTATAACGTCTACTAGTTTATGCGTTAGATCATCTTCAGAACGGATACCACTATCTAAAGTAATCGATGGTCTTGCACATACTGGCGGGATAGGAAGCACAGTAAAAATAACCCACTCAAGTCGAGCATTTTCAGGAGAAATACCTAAAATTCTAAGATCAACATCACTCATCTTCTTAAGACGTTCTAAAATCTCTATAGGAGTTATTCTACGGGAACCCTTTCCTTCTTCTTCTTCATAAAAAGTGGTAGGTTTTTCAATAATAATTTTTTTCTTCTTTGTGCCACAATAAGGACAATTTTTAGCTTTTCTGGCTCGTTTAAACACGATTTTTGCAGCATCTTCATCACCCTCGAAGAAAATTTTTCTATGTTTTATTTGCTCTTGTCTGAATTTATCCTTTTCCTCTTCAGTGAGCATTAATCGAGAGCAATCTGGACAAATACTGCGGAGCACTTTTAAAACCTTTTTTGCATATCCTACATGTATAACGGGGCGTGCTAATTCTATATGTCCAAAGTGACCCATGCAATTCGATACGAGATTGCCGCAAGTTTGGCAACGCTGTCCTGGCTCAATTGTACCAAGTCGTTGGTCCATTAAACCACTAGGAATAGGTAACCCATCCTCGTCATACGTATCTGCGGTTATAATACGAGCAGCAGACATTTTTCTTATCTCATCTGGACTAAGCAGTCCAAATTTGATTTTTTCAATCATTTTAGTTCTAGAAAAAGTATAACTCATTTGCTATTTACCTCCATATTAACATCCATCCATATATTTTTTGAAGAAGAAGAATACATCATAGGAGAAAACATCCTCTACATTGATGATGATTTGCTAATTTTAAAAAATAAGATAGTGAGCCTTCCACTGTAACTAAATAAAGATAACAAATAATAAAAATTTTATCATTTTCAGCGAGAAATTCAATTGAAGTTTAAAAGAGTTTAATTTTAGGTTATAATTTACATAATTAATAATGAAGATAATCGATTTTTTTAGGAGTAAAATTATTCTCTTTATTATTCAGATTCTCATTCTGAGTTTATTTATATTTTATTTTGGATATAAATTTAATGTAAGTTTTAATACAGATGCTTCAATTGCTCAGAAAAGAATTACCCAATTCATTACGAATTATATTTTATTTGATGATTTATCTGGTCTGATTTTTATTTACTTAACTTGGATCTTAGTATCAGTCATTCCTATTTTCTTATATAACGATTTTAAAAAAGCGTATTCTATGAATGTCATGACATTCTTTTTTCCAAATTTTTTTGGTTATGTCTTTTTATCCCGCTATTCAAAAGATTATTTTAAAACCAATTTTTCTAGTCATCTTTTACATTCAATCCTCCTAATATTTTTAATTATCTTGGTTTCTATAGCGTTTTCTTTGCTTTTGAAGAGGATTACAAAAGTTGAAATCGAAGAACAAATGGAGGATTTACAAATTATAATGAATCAGATAAAATCAAAGTGTCCTAACTGTGGAACAGAATTTAATTCAACTCCTATTTACTGTTATAATTGCGATACAAAATTAATACTAAAAAATGAGGAAAATGTCGGAGTCAAATGATAATAGGATTTCATTAGAATTGTTGTTTAATCCAAAAAATGTTGCCATATATAGAATAAGTAATGCGGTCGATTTTTTTGTAAAAGGATTTCAAAGGCAGGGATTTAATCTAGACAATTTATATTTAGTGTCTCCTAAAGAGGAAAGTTTTTTAGGGCTTAAGTGTTATAAATCCATTGACGATATTCCCGCAAATAAAATTGATCTTTTAATTTTATCTATTAGAAGAGACCTTCTCGTTGAAACTTTACAAGAGGTTCTTTCAAAAAAAAAAGTAAATTTTATTCATATATTTACTGCTGGGACTGGTGAATTTGATGAAAAAGGGACTGAAATTGAATATAAAATAAAAGAAATATTAGATGATTACAAGAGAACAAGAAGTATCGGCCCCAATTGCATGGGAATTTATAGTCCAAGAGGAAAAACAGCGTATTATTCTTCATTCCCGGAAGAACATGGAAATATTGGTCTGATTTTTCAATCAGGAGATTTACATTCAAAAATGATTAAATTTGGATCTAGGAGATATCATCTTCGATTTTCAATTGGAGTAAGTATTGGTAATTGTGTTGATATTCAAATTTCTGAGGTTCTACAATATTTGAATGAAGATAACGATACAGATGTAATCTGTGTATATTTTGAAGGAATTTCTCCAATACATACAAGTGAAGGAAAAAATTTATTTAAAGTTTTAAGAGGTATGACAAAACCAGTTTTATTTATGAGAGGAGGAAAAACTGAAAGAGGTCAAACAGCAGTTTTATCACATACGGGCTCCATGGCAACTAAACAGAATATTTGGAATGCCATATTTAAACAAACTCCGATTATTGAAGTTCCTTCCTCTCTGGATCAATTAATTGATGATGCATATTTATTTTCCTCATACTTTAACCGATTCAAGAAACTAGAAAGAGAAATTGTATATCCTAGGAATAAAAGGGCTTTAATTATATTATGGTCTGGTGGTTTTGGAATTTTAGCAACGGATACATTAATAGAAATGGGGCTTGAAGTCCCCCAGTTTAAAGGTGAAACACTCGAAAAACTTACTAAGATCTATCCGATTCGAGTAGGGAGTTTATCAAATCCTTTAGATTTACCATTTGTAACATACCAAAAAGAATTAGTAGATGTGACCAAGGCTGCAGTTGATGAAAACATTAGTTTAATAATATTAGAAACAGATGCATGGAAAGATATAGAGGGTAGAAGCTTTCAAGGGTATTACAGTAATTTAAAAGAAATAAGAGATTATGTAGAAAGCCAGAATAAAACCATGATTATTATCTTACATCAATATCCTAGTGAATCTCGTAAGATTTTTGTTGATATGCTCCTTAAGGATAATTTTCTTGTTTACCCCTCTCTTGAAGCTGCAGCTAAATCATTCCTAAAACTGTACGAATTTGGAAAAAAAATAGCACGACATAATAAAGAAAATAATTAGTATCTACCTCGTTTATATTTAAATCTTAAATCCTTTTTGATAGAAAACAATTTATGCGTTCTTTAATTTTCTTATAAAATGCTAGGAGAAATTATCGCAATTTTAGCTGTACTAACATTTGTTGCCTCCAATGTTATTTTTCGCAGAACAGAGCATGAAGCTAGCCCAACCTTTATCAACTTTTTTCGAACAGCCGTAGGTACATTAACTTTCTTCCTTATAGCTTTCTTTTTAAATCAGTTAGATCTCATTTTTGTAATCCCATGGGAAATCTGGGTGTTATTAATTTTTAGTTTTGTATTTGGTCAAGTGATTGGGGATACAGCTTATTTTACTGCTCAAAAAAAACTAGGAACAACCATTGCTCTTGCTATTTCGATGACTTTTCCTCTTTTTACTTTCATATTATCTCTAATTTTTCTCAAAAAACCATTTAAACTCAATTTGATTATTTCACTTCTTCTAATTGGTGTAGGAATCACGATCATTGGAAAATCCAAAATAAACTCTGAGAATCCACTCGAAAATGGAAACTTAATAGCAAAACCAACAATAAAGATAAAATTCCAAGAAGTCTTTGAGAAAAATATTGTTAAAGCAATTATTTATTGCTTCACTGCATCTATAGGTTGGGCCGTTGGGGCCATCATGATTGAATTTGCAACAGGTAGAATAGATCAGATTATCCAAAAAGAGGAACTTAGTTCTATTATAGGAAATGTTATTCGGTTTCCATTCGCCTTAATGATCTTGAGTTCAATGGTGTGGCGGGAGCATTACTTAAAAAAGAGAGACTATAATTTAATGAGTAGTAAGAAATCTCTCCGTACATGGACTCTATTAATTGGTGCCTCAATTATAGGAACTTCACTTGGAGCATATCTATATACTGAATCCGTTCATGTAGCAGGAGCTGATGTTGTAGCATTAATCGCAAGTGCTAGTCCTCTCTTTGCACTTCCATTGACATATTTTGTAAATAAGGAAACTATTTCTAAATTTGGTTTTGTTGGTGTAGTTTTAACTATTTTAGGTGTAATAGTAATACTTCTTGAATTATAAGGTACCTAATCATAATATTGTTCAAACAGGTCTAATTCGTCTGAAATCTTTTTTAATTCAGAAAGCTCTGCTTTAGTCGGAAGTAGTTCTTCATATATATCATATAATTTTAATCTAAGATTTTTTCTAACTTGTTTTTCTAATTTATTTATTTTCTGTTTAGTTGCGAAATATTTAAACATTTTAAATTTAAGCTTATTGATTCTTTTTTCCCATTCTTTAGTAAATTCACCATTTTGGATTTCTTTTAAGATTTCACTCATCTTTACCTTGAGAGGAAGTTTTCTAAAGCGAATACCGCGACTCAAAGCTCCATACTGACTTGTTTGAGAATGAAAATCTACTTGTTTGATTATTCCTATGTCAGCCATTTTCTGATATGTATATGCCATCTCTCCGCTCATATACATTTCAACCAATACAGCTTCTTTAGGATATCCTGCTTTAATTAAAGTATAAATACTTGATAGTAATACCCTACCAAAAGCAGGACCAAATCCTTGTTCGTTGAATAAATCCAACTCTGCTTCTTGCTTGAAATTAATCATTATAGCTCCTTTTTTCAATGTTCCAATACCCTTAGCTAATGCTAATAAAATTTGTTTTGCTTTTCCAGACGCATCTTGCTCAATTGCGACAAAACTAAAAAAACCCTCATCTTTAAGGAATTTCTCCCTTACTCCAACACCAATCATTCTCGGTGCTATTAATAAAACGTCAAGATCTTTAGGCGGTTTCAATAATTTAAATCCAATATTATATCCACTCGCAAATACTAAAGTTGAATAAGCTTGGATATTAGGTCTGATTTCTCTTTCAAAGACATCATTCATTACTTCATCAGGAATAAGAAGAAATATTACATCTGATTTTTTGGAGGCCTCTTTAATTGAAAAGACAGGAAAACCATCATTCGTGGCTATTTTCCCATACTTATCTTCAACATTTCCAATAATAATGTTTAGCCCTGAATCTCTTAAATTGAGCGCTTGGGCACGTCCCTGATTACCATAGCCTATGATTGCTATAGTCTTCCCATCTAATTTTGAAAGATCTCCATCTTCTTCATAAAATATATCAACCATTATAAAATCCACTAAAAGGAGTGTATTACGTTTTTAATAAGAAAATAAATAACTTTTTTTTTATTCAAGTTGGTCGTAATCTAATTTGTTCTTGTCTAAAATCTTAATAACCAGCTCTTTAAAAATTTTTTTAATATTATAATTTTCTTTTGAGGAAGTTTTGAAAAAATCACTTTCATCATGCCGTTTCATAAATCTATCTATAACCAATTTATCTACTCGCGTTTTATTGTCAACATTTCCTACAAGATCATTTTTAGCACCAATAAATATTCTTGGAGTTTCCGCATGATTATATTCACCTAATCTCTCATACCACCAATCTAATCTTAATAAAGTTTGAAGATCTACTAAACTAAATACCATAAAAATACCATTGGCACCATTAATATAATACGGAAATAATTTTTTAAACTGCTCCCGACCACCAAAATCCCATATGCTAATTCTAATAAAAGTTTCTTCTCCAGCAACTCTAATGGGAAGATCATATGTATAGAACTCAATTCCAAGCGTTTCTTTTGTCTCAACATCAAACATATTAAAACATAAGCGTTTGGCAATGCAGGTCTTCCCTACACGCTCTTGACCCAAAATTACGATCTTGAAAATATAGATTGGTTTTTTCTCATGATTCATCTTAAAGATTGGGGTTTCTTGCTCTGTCATAGATAAAAACTTATCCCTAATATGTTAATAATTTTAGCTTAATAATTTAAAATAAAGGTTGAGATTTATAAATTGTGAACATTATTTAAATACAAAACCAAAATAAATGAGAATTTGGATGGTACTTTCAAGCATACCTATGCACTAAAAGATTTTAAGTTAATAATCCCCCTCTTATAAATTTCTACATAGGATGGCCCTATATGTTGCCATGAGCCATCGTTTACCACTCTTATTGAATGACCATTTACTATTCCATCATACACTTCCTTATGGTGTGAATGCCCATATATTAAATGATTTATTTTTGATAAATTATATTCATCATCCTCTAAGAACCTTTTTATCTCATTAAAGTAATAATCCGGTTTACTAGCATGTTCCCATTTCTTCAATATCCGCATGTTTGCTTTTATTAGATTAAATTCTAAAATGTTTAATTCTGAAAAAAGGATATCTTGTGATTCTATAGACACATTTTTTAAATTAGCCAAATCTTTTTTCATCATTTCAAATGTAACTGGTTTGATTTTTCTCCCATTCTTAATTACTTCATTCCAAAAATAATCATATGCCTCCTTTACTTCAATTTTATTCCTAGCGATTAAGGATCTCCATATTTGCCCAACAAAAAAGCGATAGATATCGCCATCAAATTGATAGCCATGTGTCATAAAACATCTATAATCTTCATCTAATTCAATTCCTTCAATCCTTATTTTGTTAATTGGATTTTCCTCAATTTCTTCTCTTGTATCATATAACAAAAGAAAATCCTCTTTATTCACCTTTTTTAATAACATGTATTGACAGTAAATCTCATCATTATTAAATAATTCACCGAAATTACTACTCCTAAATCTGTTCAAAAATTTTTCTTTTCGATGTTTGAATTTTTCATCGTAATCTCCTGTTACAGGAATTTCATGATTTCCAAGTATAAAAATGAGATTCATATCCGTTTTAATTTCTAATAAAAGAGTGAATATCTCCTGGATTTGCGGTCTTTTCAAAAGAGTTTCAGGAATATCTGTACATAAATCAATAAAATCTCCTAATATTAAGAGTGCTTTTAATTCAGTCCCAAATTCCCCATTAATAATTTTTTTTAAAAACCGAAGGAACAAATCTTTTTCACTATCCAAGGATCCTAAATGAATATCAGAAATTACTAAAATTATAGGATTAATTTCACTCATATTTTAAAGATCTCCTTAAATAATCTTGGTTCAATTAAAATTAATTATACTAAATAATATAATTATTTTTTCTATCTATTTTCCATTTATAGGATCCTTAAAAGAGAATGAGTTCGATTTATTTATAAAACATATTTAATATAAAAAAAATTTAATATAAAATCTACTAATTATGAGAATTTTTAGAAAAGGAAATCTGTTAAATACTTAAATTTCATAATATTAAGTAAAAGCATAATCTCAGATTAAAGATATGAGGAGAAAAAATGATTTTACCTTTTTTATGGGTATATTGCTTTTTAGTTTTGGATTAATCTCTATTTTATATGGGATTATTGCCTTAAATATTAGGGTATTTTTCGGATTTAAAGAAAGTATTGTGTACGTTAAGGATATACTTTTTGATTTAGTTTTCCTACTTCTCGGGCTCCTTCTAATTAGACAGAATAGGAAGACCAATCCCCCAAAAAGTAATTTAAAAAGATGAATTCTTTTTCAAAAAATTTGAGTTTTAGATAATTTTATAAATGGTTAAAAGCGTGAAATTAAGGCTCTATTAAATAAATGTGTAGAAATTTAGCTCGATATGTATTTTGAAATTTTATTTCATAAAAGATTATTCACAAATATATCAATAATTTTAACCAGCTCATAATGAAATTACTAATTCAAGATCATAAAGTGCCCCAAATGATCTCAGATATTGATCAGATCTTATAATTGGAATTTAGTAATAAAAACAAATATTTTTTTCTATCCCGATTTTTTTTGTCGATTAGATCTAGTTGATCAAATTGCTCGGTTATCGAAAACCAACCAACATATTTATATATAAGAAACAACAATTTAGAATTATAAATACATCAATTTTATTAAAGTATTTAATCTTAAATAAAACAAACCTAAATTAAAAATTAGTGGAGGAATAAAAAAATGGCAGCATTTGCATGGAGTCCATTAAGGGCTCTAATGAAAAAAGCCGGAGCAGAAATCGTAAGTCGAGCTGCAGTTGATAAATTAATGGATTATTTAGAAGAATATGCGAAAAGCCTTACTGGTTGTGCGCTTGATATTGCTAAACACTCTGGCAGAAAGAAAGTAACCGCAGCTGATATGAAAATTGCTATCGGATTAATCTAAGCAATTTTTTTGTTATTTTCTTCAAAAAAAATAAAAACTATATTTTTTTTTCATTCTTTTTTCTATATATTTTAGAATTGAACCAAATCTTAATCATGATAATCACTTCATTTTATAACCATTTTCAATCCAATTTTACAATTTCAATCTCAGATTCTTGTACCAATTCCTCTTTTATTCGATTTTCCATGTTATATCCTTCCTTGTAGACCAATCGTTTGATTTTCGCATTAATAATCAATTTTAGACAGCTCATACAGGGAAAGGTAGTGGTATAGAGTGAAGTAGTCCCTTCGATTGCTGTCCCATGAAGTGCGGCTTGGATGATACAATTAATCTCGGCGTGAACCCCCCTACACCATTCTGGTCGTTCACCAGGCATAAGATGTTTTCGAACACATGAGTCAGAAGTGCAATGGGCAAATCCAGAGGGTGCACCATTATATCCTGTAGATAAAATGTGGTCATTTTTTACCAGTACTGCTCCCACTTTTCTCTTAATACACGTAGAGCGTAAAGATGCCACTTCTGCTATTTTCATGAAATAATCATCCTTTGAGATCCTTTCATTCAAATCTTTTCACCTTCTCAAAAAGTGTTATGGACTAGCCATTTTAACGATGACTTCTGAATTCCCTTTACCATCAACACAATAACTTTTTCCTACGACAGCATCTGAAAAGAACAACTTCCCATTTCGCCATCTGGGTCCCTCAAGAAACCCAAGACTATATAATAAAACTTTAGTCTTCTTGTTCATATTTATCAATTTGATATTATTTTTAATAAGATTACCTTTTCTGTTTTTTTATAAAGGCTTTAGCCATAATTCTCGAATGAGGAGATCTGATTTTTATAAAAAGTAACTTTATTCTATTATATCAACAATTTATTTTCCTTAAAATTAAGTAAAACAATAAACAAAAGGAAGAAAAATAAAATGGGAGATATAGATAAAATAAAAAAGATAACAGGAACTGTTTGGGTAATTATTTTAGTATTTTTGTGGATTTTTTACCCGTTCTTTCCTGGTGACATATTTTTTTGGATGTGGTTGGCAATTATTTGGAGCATCATTGGTGCTGTCCTACATTTAATATTTTTCATGAGTGAGAGTGAAAAAAAAGAAAAAACAATTGGAACTATTTGGGCGGTTATTTTAGTCATTCTATGGATATTCTATCCTTTCTTTCCTGGTGATATAATCATCTGGATGTGGATTGCCATAGTCTGGAGCATTATTGGTGGTGCTATGGGATTAGGTCTTTTTATAATCAAAAAAATAAAATAAGAATACCATTATTTTTTTTGTATTCTTTTTATTTTGTTTTTTTTTTGGATTTTTTTAATAGATAACATTAGTGTTTGATCTTAGTAGTAATAGTATTTTGTTGGTAAATCAGCAGTATAATATTCTACACATATGTATATAAGTTTTTTTTACTTAATTGATTAATATTTAAAAATAAAAATTAATCCAACTACAAATAAAAATTAAAAAGTGTAAAATCTTGAAAGTTGAATTGATGGAGTATGATGCGATTGGTTTGGGAGAAATGGTACGTGAAGGAGAAGTTAAGCCATCTGAATTAGTTGAGATGACTATTGAACGAATTGAGCGTGTTAATCCTAAACTTAATGCCGTGATTCATAAGATGTATGACGAAGCACATAAAATAGCAAAAAAATGGGATAAGGAAATTAGTTCAGGTAGACGTACTGATGCTATTTTTAGTGGTGTACCCTTTCTCTTAAAAGATTTAATTGCTGAATATGAAGGGGCTCCTCTTAATGAAGGTTCTGGTGTCGTTAAGGGGTATATATCGAAATTTGATTCAGAACTCGTGAAACGACAAAAAAATGCCGGATTGATAATTATTGGCAAAACTAATACACCTGAATTTGGATGTCTTCCCACTACAGAACCTATAATATATGGACCAACAACTAATCCTTGGAACCCAGATATAATATCAGGAGGCTCTAGTGGGGGTTCAGCAGTAGCTGTAGCAGCTGGTATTGTACCAATGGCTCATGGAAATGATGGAGGAGGCTCGATTCGTATCCCTGCCTCATGTTGTGGAGTCTTCGGAATGAAACCAACTCGAGCACGGAACCCTCTAGGTCCACTTTTAGGTGATTTTGGGAGTGGAGTTGTTGTAGAACATGCACTCACTCGAACAGTTAGAGATTCAGCCGCCCTTTTGGATGTAACCTCAGGACCAGATATTGGAGATCCTTATTATGCCCCGCCAAAGAAACGGCCTTTCTTAGAAGAAGTTGAGAAAGAAGTAGGGCGCTTAAATATTGGCTTTTTAACATCTATTCCTAATGGTTGGAGTTTTGGACCTAAAATACATCCAGAATGTGAAAAAGCAGTGAGAGATGCAGCCAAGTTATCCGAAAGTTTAGGACATAATGTTGATGAGATAAATGCAGAAGAATTGAGCTATACAAATCTTTTTATGCATTTTGGCATTATATTTGCTAGTACAACTGGTCATATGTTCACATATTGGGAAAAAGAATTAGGTAAAAAGATAACAGAAGATCAAGTGGAGCTTATGACCTGGTTGTTTTATCAAAACGCGATGACTCGAACTGGAGCCGAGTATTTAAGTGCTATAGAAGAATGTCAGCGTTTTTCACGGAAAGTAGCACGATGGTTTCATAAGGGTGGTTATGATATACTTCTCACTCCGACATTGACAATTCCCCCTCCTAAAATAGGTTCTTTTTCGCCAGAAAGTTCGACGAAAGTAGGCAAAACTATCCAATTAATGAATAATCTTGTTGCCTTTACTTTTGTATATAATGCAACAGGTCAACCAGCTATGTCAGTTCCGTTATATTGGACAGCGGATAATATTCCTATAGGCATTCAATTTGCAGCTCGTTTTGGTGATGAGGCGACTCTTTTCCGTTTGGCAGCCCAATTGGAGCAAGAAAGACCATGGGTAGATCGAAAACCTCCAATACACTATAGCAAATCGTTTTAGCACTTTTTGAAATAATCTAGTCTTTTTAATTCCAAACATAACTTTTTTTAAGATATGATATTGTACTAAACAAATAAGAAGGATTTGTTTAGTTTGAATTATGAAGAAGCCATAAACGCCCAATACGGACAAAATGATCTTGGTGAAAAGATTCTCACTATATTAAAAGATGAAGGGATTGAAACCGCAAAATTGATTCAAGATGTTATTGCACCTGTTGAAGAGCTTCACCTCCGTGGAAGATCGGCAACCATGGAACTTGCTCAAAAGGTTGAACTTAATGAAAGTATGCGAGTACTTGATATAGGAAGTGGTATTGGTGGTCCTGCTAGGACATTAGTAGCTGAGTTCGGTTGTTATATTACAGGACTAGACCTTTGTGAAGAATACTGTCGTGCTGCAGAAATAATAAACGATAAGGTAGGCTTAAATAATAAAATAGAGATTCGACAAGGAAATGGGCTAGACATGCCTTTTGATAAAGGCGAATTTGATATAGCATTTTTACAACACGTCCTAATGAATATCGAGAATAAAGAACGTTTGTTTTCTCAAATTAGTCGTGTTCTTCGACCAAAAGGTCGCCTGGCACTTAATACAGTTTGCGCCGGTTCGATCACACCTATACATTTCCCTGTGATATGGGCGAACAATCCTGAAATCAGTTTTCTTCTCACGGCTAGTGAGCTTAGGCAACTAATTAATAATAGTGGATTTAGAGAAATTTCATGGAGTGACGATACAATGAAAATACTTGAAGGTATTCAACATATGAGAAACAAACCTCGATCTAAAAATCCCCAACCAATTAATCTTGGTGTTATAGTTGAGGATCCTACGACAAAGTGGAGAAATATTGTCCATAACCTTAAAGAAGGACGAATTGTGGTTATACAAGGAATATTTGAAAAGAACTAGTAGCAAATTGTCTTTGTAGAGATAATTAAAACCCATATAAGTAGAACTGCCAATCTTCTTTTTTTATTTTTTCTTCTTTTCCATCCGTTTTTTTAGAGCACTTGAGGAAATTCTTGCTCTTTTTTGACCTTTAACTGCCCAGTAGCTTTGTGTCGGAGCATGAGCTGCTTTTTCTTCTTCCATCTCAATTTCCTCCAATTCATCATCTAGATAAGCTAATCCCTTAGAAAAATTTTGTCCACTAATACCCAAACCTGATGATCTCATATGATTAAATTCAGCTAACATCTCACGTTTTAAGTTTATTAACCGTTTTTTTGATTCTCTGGCTTTTCCTGCATAAAAACTGCCTCCAGCTGCTTGGATATTCATCATTACGTTAAATCTCTGGTCATATTGAGATTTAAATTTCTTTTCATCTTTTGTCACCTTTACTCTATCATTAATAACTCTCATTCTCTTGCGACCATCGTTATCCAAGTATTCCACTTGAAGTTGTACAGGAACTTCTTCTTTTTCCACTAGTTCTTTAGCCGATTCAAGTTCTAAGAATAATTCCCTATCTTCTGTAATCGCCCCTAAGTTTATTTCAGAACCTTCAACAACACCTTTAGCGCTATAAGCACCTGTTATGTTCTTGATAATAATGTTGGGAGGAACTATAACTTTAACCTTTACATCTTTTGCTATATATCTCATTTGCCTAAGTTCAGAAAAAATTGCTTCCATTTCTTCGCTTGATATTAAATATAATGTTCCTCCTGTCTTATCAGTTAGTTTTCCTAATGTTTGTAGCCCCATTTCATTATTATCTCCACTTGCTGATACTCCTACAATATCAACAATAATTTTATATTGATTACATAATTCCGCCATATTTTCATAAGTTTTTTCAGCAACAGGACTAGTACCAGATAAATTTCCTATTCCTTGATTTGCTAATCCATCAGTTAATAATGTAATTCTTCCAGTATGATTGAATAATTCAAAAGAATGAATTGCAAAATATAGTGCGGGACCCAATGCAGTCATATCCATCGATCTAAGACTCTTTACTTTTCTTATCCAGTCATCAGCGAATTCACCTAAGGAACCCAAAAATTTTTCCTTTTTTAATGATTTATTCAATTGATCTTTCATTCCTTCAAAGGAAAATAGTAAATCTCCACTAAATATTAGAGGATTTTTGTCATGTCTTAAATAATAGTAAACAGAGCTCTCAAATGTGATTAATAAATATTTAGTGAGAGGAGAATTAATTTTATAATCTTTTAAAGTCTGAATTAATGATTTCTTAACAGCTTCAATTTTAGCACCACTCATACTACCAGAGATATCTATCACAGAAATATAAAGATCTCCCTCGATTTTATCCATTTTTGTAATTTTTTCTTCTTTTTCTGCTCCTTTTTTTAATGCTTCTATTAAAATAAAATCAACGTCATTTGGGAGCTTTTTCTCAATCTTTGATTTATCAATTGTATTGACTGTTCCACAGAATTCACATACATAATAAGAACCTTTTTGAGAATCTATCTGAATTAAATCAGTATCAGTGAAGATTGCATCACAGTTACTACATCTAATTGGTTTAGTTTTAATTTCTTCTTTAGGTTTTCCTAATTCTCCAAAAGCAATAGAGTATAGATAGGGGTATAGGTCATCCTTTGAAGGTTTCTTCGTCAAGAAGTTTTTAAATGCTCGATTAAACATAATTTTCTCAAGTTTAGTAAACTAAGTTTTGAACAATACATAATAAATGATAAATAAAAAATTTTCTAAGAAAACAATAAAAAAATTAGAAAAGTAAATCCCGTCCCTTGCAGGGTCGTCCTCGGGCGTCTCGGTTTTTTCACGCACAATTCATTCTTAATTAGGATTTTTCATATTTTTATCAATAATCGATGTCATCATTTCAATGGAAGGTCTATCTGTTTTATCTTTGCCGATATATTTCCATATAATCATTCCTTTTTTATCAATTAAAAATTTACTTGGAACTGCTTGTTTTATTTTGTATTTTTTTCCTCCTCCAGGGGCAAACCAATAGACATCATATTCCTTAGCTATTTTAGCACCACGATCAGAGATTAAATCGACTTTAAAATTATTTTCTTCTTTAAAAGTTCTCAGTAATCTTACACTATCACTTACAATAGAGATTATTTTTATATTTCGCGTTGTAAATTCTGATAAATTTTCTGTCAACAATTTTAAATGCTTTTTACAATGACTTCACCAGTTTCCTCGAAAGAAATCTATTAAAACTCCATCATATTCCTTGAGAAGCTCACTTAAATTGATTTTATTTTCATAAATATCTACGGTATCTATTTGAGGTGCTTCAATGTTTGTATCTATTCCTTTAGGTCTTGGCGGTTCTTCATCGTTCATAATAATCATTCTATTCTTATACGATTTAAACTATATTATTATAATCTGTAAATATCATTTTAAGCTTAATACAAGAATCTTAAAAAAAAAATGACTTCTTTGATCTTATTAATCTTCAAAAAGTAACTCAGTTAATACATCAAATGCCTTCTCGACATTTTCTCCTGTTTTTGAAGATAGTTCAACAAAAGAAGCAAGATTATATTTTTTAGCGGCTAATATTCCATCTTCTCGTGGAACTGCTCGAAATTCATCTAAATCTTTTTTTGAACCAATTAACATTATTGGAATGTCTCCCGCATTTTCTCTAACAATTTGAGTCCAATCTGGGAGATGTTCCAGACTCATTGGATTTGTTATATCATAAAGAAAGAAGGCACCATTTGCCCCTTTACTATATTGAGAAAGCAGAAATCTAAATCGCTCTTCTCCACCAAAATCCCAAATTTGTAATTTAACTTTCTTACCGTTAAAGACCGTTGTCTTAGAATAGAAATCAACGCCTAATGTCAGTTTTAAGTCTTGCATGAAGTATCCAGAGATGTATCTAAGAGTGAGTGATGTTTTTCCTACTGAAGCATCACCCAACATCATTAATTTAAACGTATAATCGTATTGTGTCATTCTCCTCAACGAATAATTTCCTTCGGGAATTTCTCTTAGCTTTTAGGGTTATATCATATTAAAAGTGTAAAAAAACCTTATGATATTAATAGCCCTAATATTAATTAGTTTTTGTTTAATTTAAATTTAATATTTCATATGAACTAAAATTCATATTAAGAATATTAGGACATTAAGACAAGAATGAGATATCGAACAGGGAATTAAAGAATATTCAAACGATATGAAAGTCGAAGCTAATAACAAACCAATTGCAAAATAATAACCAAAATAGGTAATGGTTGTAGATAAAGGTACAATCATAGGGGGAACGTGATAAAGTGCAAAAAAAATCGATGAAATTATTACAGAATATGCTGTTTTTATTTTTACATTAAGTTTTTTAATAATAAATCCTCTAAAAAAAGCTTCTTCACAAGGGCCAATTATAATTATTTGTAGGATAACAAAAATGATTATTTGGACCAAATCGGGTTGGAAAGGGATAGTATTAATTACTCCTTCTTGTCCCTCCTCAATAAATTCAGTACCAAACAAATTTTCTATTACCATATGTCGAAAAAAAATAAGAATGAAATCCCCAAATGAGAAAAATATGACCCCAATACTTAATCCCGCAATAATTTTAATTAAAAAATCATTATTCTTCTGAAATCCCATTTCAAACAATAACGTTTTGAATGTTTTTTTCTCAATTTTGCTTGAAATGTAAGCAGGTACTAAAACAAAGAGTATCTCCAGAAAAATTAACCCGATTAAAATCCAGGGATTTTTTCCTAACTGCATTGATAATCTATTATAAATTTTCTTTTCAATTAACCTTAAAAAATCAAAAAATTAAATATCTCATTATTATTATTATTATCCTTATTTTTTAGTTCTTGTAATGACAATAAGAGAAAATCCCATTAAGCTTAATAATGAGAAATTAACATTTCTCAATAATAAAAGTGCATTAAGAAATAATATAGGCTTAACAAAAGAACAAATTTTATTGAAAGATTTAAAAATTATTGCTAACGAATATCTTAAGGTTGAAAAATTAAAGAAAACATTTTCTAAGATTATCTTAAAAAATATAGAAGATTTAGATTTTTCACATTTTATAAAATTTCCTAGATTTTATATTAAAGAAAAGTTCCTAAAGAAATCATTGTTATCTTCGAATTTAAGAGGCTTAAATGTAGTAAGTGTTGATGGAAGCTCAGTGATAAGGAAATTTATGAATGTTGATTTTTCATTTTTAAAAGGAATTGCTGTGAAATACTATTTTAAAGAAAACCATGTTGCTAATATAGAGTATTTCCCAGATTTAAGTGGTTTTAATAACTATTTCGTTCAGGGGAATTTTATTAATCGAGATGAGAATACCGTTGATGCAGATGTCTCAATGGACCTGAGATATATAGAAATCAATTTACTTAATAAGATGATAAAAAAATCTGATGATATAGATCTTATAATTATTGATGGATCTATTGTCATTATGCCTATAAATTTATTATTTTCAAAAGATCCTGAAATATCGATAAAATATGATAGTCTATTAAAAGCATATCACAAACTATATTCATACTGTAAAGAAAAAGGTATTATTCTTATTGGATCTATTAAGGATACAAGAACATCTGCATTATCAAATCTTTTATGTGATTCAATTCAGTTATTAAAGCCAAGTTATTCAAAGTTAAGTGATGTAGTTAAATTAAATTATCGGGAAGTTATTAAATATTTCTCAGACATCGATTTATTTAATAGGATACTGAAAAAGTCTGAAAGGAGCTGCATTTTTAATTGTAAACGAGAGATTGATAAAATTAGAGACACAGGGATAAAAAAGGAAATTCCATATTATTTTCCACTTTCATTTTATGCATTTTATCTTAAAACAACCAGATATGATACGCCTTGTAGGATCGAATTTTTTATGGACGAAGAGGAGCCTATCGAAAAAGCTTCTAAGAAAGCGGATTTAATATCTTCAATTTTATTACCTATATCAAGTCTAAATCAACATTATGGACTGCCAATTCCTCAAATTGAGGCACATATACGTTCATTATTTAAACCAAATGAAGTTGATCTTTTAATGAACAATCTGACAAGAACTTTGCATAATGATGGTATTTCATTATTAGAAAAAAGAAGAAATCGAAGACCTTTTTAACTTTTAATATATTGTATTCGGTTTAAAATAATATCTTCGAAGAACATATGAATTTTTTCTAATTTTTCATTCTCATATCCTAGGTCAATTATTTGTTTATCCAACTCGTCTATTTTTGAGCTACTAGAACTAATATAATAGACATAATGAGGGTTCTTTAAATTTAGAAATTTCTTCGCTTCTTTAAGGAAATCAGTTAATATTTCAATTCCTTTATAGCCTCCATCCCAACTATGATCAATAGCTTTTTTATTAGTGCTTTCCTTTATAACTGAAGAAGTGGGTAAATAAGGGGGATTAAAAACTATAATATTAAATTTAGATCTTAAAGAATCTGGGAAAGACTTAAATAAATCAGATTGAAAGTATTCAATTTCATAATTGATTTTATTAAGGATTTCATTACCTTTAGCACAAATAATAGATTCTTCTGAAATATCCGAGGCATATATTATAGGTTTGAATTTTGGGTAGAGAGATTTTAGGATTTGAAAAAAAATTGCGATTATACCTGTACCGGTACCCATATCTAATATTTTTTCAACTTTTTCTAGCTTAATACCATCAAAGAAATCCTCATTTATTTTTTTTCTAAAATAATCAATTAATAAATATGAATCGTCAGATGGATAATAAACATTTTTAAAATCACATTCAATTAATAGATCAGGTATAAAATTAATTGTAATCAAATCCTCAGAAGTTTTAATTTAGGAATAAAAAATTTGGCTTAGCTCAATAAATTCTTCTATATTAAAGTTAAATAGTTTCTTGTTTTCAAAATTTTTTTCTTGTAAGATTTGTAAAATTTGCTCTTTTGTAGGGTAAGAGTAATTATTAGCTTTTAAAAAGAAGTAGAGAGCATTTACGATATTTTTATTTTTGTAAGGCATGATACCAGCAATAAACTTTAAAAATAGTTGAATAGATTCTTCCTTCAGTAGAAGGGGATTTAGATTTTCTTTGGGAACAATTTTAATAAGAGTTAAGTCAATTTTTGGAATCGGATAAAAGCTATTTCGTGGAATTGAATACTTTTTAATTGGTTTCATGAAAAAATTTAAACCTACGCTAATTCTAGAAAAATTCTTATAATTTTTTAATAAAAAAATTCGGTTTGCAATACTTTTTTCAATAGTTAAGATCCCTTGAGGTGGATTTTGTTTAAAAAACACCTTTTCTAAAATAGGGCCGGTTATCTTATATGGTATATTTGATATAACCTTATTATGTGAAGGAAGATTAACTTTTAAGATGTCATCATTAATTATTTCAATATTATTATACATTGAAAATTTTTCTGAAAGGAATTTGCTTAGAATCGGGTCGATTTCTATTGCATATACTTTCTTAGCTTTCTCTATTAATGATTCTGTTAATGCCCCAATACCGGGTCCTACTTCTAATATTGTATCCTCTTTTGATATCTCAGATATGCGTATGATTTTTTCTAATATATTTGGGTCAGTTAAGAAATTTTGACCTAATTGTCTTTTAGGTTTGAAATCCAACTGATTAAGGATTAGTTGTACGTCTTTAAAATTCATATTATTTACTCATATTTTTGAGTTTTACTAAAAAGGTAATATTTTGCATCTCTTTGGAGTTCTTTTATAATTCGTTGAGCAATAAGTTTAGCGGGGTTTGAAATGCTCGTTCTATCAGAAATATCTTGAAATGTTACAAATTTTTGTCTTTCTCTTGCTTCAAGAATTTCCCACATATGTTTTTGACCAATCCCGGGTAATAATTTTAAAGCGTGCATACGGGGAGTAATCGAGGTGGAGTTATTAAAGAAGTTAATAAATTCTTCCTCATATTTTAAGACCTCTTTTTCAAGAATAGGCTGAATCAACGCTTTTGAAGTACTGGTTAAATCATTAAAATCGATTTTCTTTAAGACATCTCTTAATTTATCTTCGTTTAAAAATTCCTCATAGGTTTTTTGTTCTTGTACTCCAATATTGGAATTCTTATTCATCTTAACCTCATAGAGAACAAAATCTGGAAAAGTAAGAACTTGTGCTATCGGCGTTTTTGCCCAACTTGGTTTATCTTCCTCTGGATGACCGTGCAAAAGAAGATCTAAGACTATAATCTCCCGAAATTTTTTTATAAACTGTTTTTTCTTTTTGGGACCACTTTGATATCCTCTTCTGCGAGGTGGACCTCTGTATCGATCTCTTCTTTCCATCATTACCAATATTATTGATTTTTAATTTTCCGATAGCCATTTCGAAATTTTATTTTTTATAAACTACTTAATGAGTTGGGGTAGTTCATTAGAATTTAAAACAATATAGATTTATAAATTCTTCGATCTAAATTTTAAGAAGTTTTGATTTCTTCAAGCTCTTCAATAAGAATTTCCAATTGTTTATCATTCAATGTTTTTCCAGTAAAAGATTTTTCTAGAATAATTCTTAATTCAGGCACAGTTTGAGGATCTATGTTTACAATGTTAATGGCATAAATTTCTTCAAGATCATATTTCTCTATAAGAAATTTCTTTATTTCTTTTGCCTTTTTGGTGTCTATTTTAGCAAATTTATTGACATAATTGTATGTAATTTCTTGAAAGTGAGACATACCTTCCTCAGAATCAATTTCTTCCATTTGTTCCTTAACATATTCCATAATTTCTTTTACTTCCGGGATTGAAACCGTTTTTTCGTCTAATTTTCGTCCAGACATTGCTATACCAATATTTAAATCATTTTTATTTTGCAGAAACAGGATTTAATCTTAAGTGTTCAGTACCAATTATTAGAGTTTTTGTTGAATTCCCTAATTTTACTTCCACTAGATAACATCGCCCTCTTTTCTCTATGATTGTACCAGTTCTACCATGATAACGACTGTGAGGCATGCCTCGCTTGTGATGTGAGGGATCAGTAATTATATCAACTTTGTCATTTACTTTATAATCAATTAAATATTTTTCAATACTTCCAAGTCCTCGTTTACGGACATTTTTTCTGTGTTTATGTCTCGTTTTCGCACGAAATCCATGATGTTTTGTTATTGTACTCACACCTATAAGAATTAAATTATGTACTAAAATCAATTGATTTAGTAGAATTATGATTTATTGTTTATTTATTTTTTGATTTCATATGAGTGTGTTAGTTATTAGATAAGTTTAGGATGAGATTTTTATTACATCTAATTCTTTACATACTAATAATATTTCGAAAATTTCTGAAAATGAGGGAGAAGTTCTCCCGTTATCACCATTAATAAGTTCTTTTATGTAAGTTCCCCCTTGTGTTTCGATTATAAATTCAAACAAATTGGGTTTGATATACTTTCCCTCTATATTATAGATTATCTTCCCTCTAATTTTATCAGCACGGCGATGAGAAACTCTGTAGGGTGTTCGTTGATGAATTTCTTGATTTTCAAACCTATTTTTCAGTAGAATCAATTTTTCTTCAAATTCTTCTTTAGATATTTTAACAACAGATTCTACTAATGATCTATAAAATTTTTTAGCGTCTTTTGCTTCTGCTTTAAGTTTGATCACTTCTCTCTTACTGCTATATCTTAGATCTTGAATTCTAACTTTCTTCTTGTTTTTTCGGTTTACACTTTTCTCCATTTTAGACAGATTTATATTACGAATTTTTGGAGATCTTAGTTCCAGAATAAATGGTCTTCCTAAACCTAGCATCCTCACGTCTATATCTTCCCTTCCAGCACCATGAAATTTAGAATCTGTAGCTCCAGATGCTTTAATGAATTCTGGACTTATTAATTCTTCTACACTTATTAAATATTGTTTTCCAGTAAAATTACATTCTTCACATCCTTTTCCCTTGCAATTCTTACAAAACCAGTGAGTTTGGGGAATTCCTCTCAAAAGTTTATTATATCTTCCAAATATAAAAAGAGATCGTAGGATTAACTTGATACTAAATGATTCAAAACCTATAAAAAATACAATTAATACCTCTGGATTATCGAATTCAGGAAATTTATTAAGTTTATCCATTAGAAGTTTACCAATAACGCGATTGAAATGACTTTTAAAAGATTCTGCTTCTAATATATTAAATTCTGATTTGAATTTATCCTCTTTGTTTATTATTTGAGAATCAGGTGTTGATCCAACTAAGAAGTTATTAAATTCAATTCCCTCTAGATCTTCTATAGCTTTCCTTTCATACCTTTCAATTTTTAAAAAAATATCATTGCAAAGATAACAAGGTTGGTGCTCATCCCTTAATATATATTCTATAACCTCAGTTTTTAATACTTTCTGAGCAGGTAAATAATTAGCATTTTCAGCTAATATTTTTAAATTAAATATTGCCTCCTTTTGATCTTGAATACTATTTGATAAAAGTTTTCTATGATTTTCCATAGTTAATGACAGTAATAAAGAATCTCCTCTTTTTTGGTTTGTTGTTTGTGAGGCTAACAAAGAAAACATTCTACCAAGACAATGGACACATATACAATATTTTTGGAAAATTTGTAATACTTTATCAAAAATCATATTTACATAATTGTAGTATATTATTATTTATTGATTTTATCTTAGTTAAAAGAGGGTATTTAAAAAAATTTTAAAAGCAAAATATCTTTTTCTATATAATTTTATTTTACGTTATAGTTGAGATACAGAACTAAAATGTTCAATAGATTAAAAGGTATTGTTAAATGGTTTGATGCAAGAAAAGGATACGGATTTATCAGTGTTGATGGTCAAGAAGATATTTTCGTCCACTTCTCAAATATTGAAATGTCAGGATTTCGTAAGTTAGATATGGGAGATGAGGTAGAATTTGAAATCAAAGATTCAAAAGAGGGAAAAGGACCAGAAGCCTTAAATGTAAAAATTATTTCAAAAGATAGAAGATATTAAATTATTAAAATTTCGAAATTTGTACAGCTATTTCTTTCTCTTTTCTATTTTTAAAGTTAAATCCATGAAATAGGGTTTAATCTTCTTCTTGGTCCCAACCGAGGTCGCGTAGAACAGATCCCAATGTTTCTGATTCTTCTTCTAATACAAATTCAGTATCGTATTCAGAAGCAGAAGATTCAATCTCAAAATCAGGGGGTGCTAATTCTTCTAACGAAGGTAAGTCGCTTGATGAGGGTAATTCTTCTACTGGCGGAGATTCCTCATAAGTAGTTGCTTCTTCTACAGGTAAAGGTTCTTCAGAAGATAAATCTTCCTCAATTTCCATCGGTGTGTAGTCATCCAGAGCAATTGGGGGAACTTCATCATCATAAACTTTAAATTCTGATTGAGTTTCCAGGATAGATGTTTCTTCAACTTGAGGGATTGGAGCTTCCCCCATTTCTTTTAGTTCATGATCTATCTCGAGCCCAACAGACTTAGGGATTGAGACAACATTACTATCAACTCCTGCTTCAAGATCCTCAAATTCTTCACCTTCTTTTTCCCAATCATCTAAAAATCCTAAAAGATCATCTAAAGCCGCTTTATCTTGTTCAACTGAAGGTTTTTTGAGGATAGAAGTCTCTTCCTCCATTTGTTGCTTCTCTATTTTCTCCATTTCTGACGCTTCTAAAGAAAGCATCATTTCAGTTTCTTGGTCGCCAGAAATTAATTTATTCAACTTTCTTGCTAAGTCTCTCAAATAGCCTAGATAAAAACCTATTCGAACAACAGCTCTTAATCCACCAAAAACGATATATTCATCATTTATTGCCATTAAAATACTATATCCAGAAGAATTATGTAAAACTATTTCTGTTAAAGCGCCATGATCAGTTGCTTGATTTAATCTCAAACCTAAATCAATTAAAGCAGTACTAGAGGCAGAGGTTGCATCTGCATCAAGCTCTGAAGATGATGCGGTTGCAATTTTCATTCCTACTCTATCAAGGACTACCAAATTTTCTAATTCAGTTTTACTCTCTTCTTCCTTTAGCAAGTACATCATTTTTTCTTGTATATCACTAGCAATTGATGACATTTATTATTCCTATACTAGATAATTTGAATCGAATAAGATTTTTTTATTGAGATTTAAGTATAAATAGATAGACCATTTTAATATATTTATCTTTATTCTATTTTATGAATTTATCTAAATTCATTTGAGTTGTAGGAGATTGTGCAATCTTTTCAAAAGAATAATCAGATAAGTCTGTTATTATTTTTTTAATTTTATTAACTACATCATTAGGAGTAAGATCATTTGTATTAATAGGAAATACGTTGGTTTTAGTAGATAAATATTGTTTATAATAAGCAAGAATTTTTAGTAAATAGTCAGTATCATCCTCATTCCACTCTCTTCTTATTTTATCAAGTGAACCTCTCTGTATTATCCTTTTTAGAATTATGTCAGGTTTCGCGGTCAAATAAATTATATAATCTTCCTTCCATATAATGGAATTGTATGTGTCTAAAATGAGATTAAAATCTTTTTCTTTAAGATTTAGACTTTTAGAATAAATTAATACACATAAAGGGGTTCTATCTAATACTATTATTCTACCGTTATATTTATTATCAAAATTAATGATATTTTGATTTCTTCTAATAAGCTGTTGAAGAAAATGAAGTTCACTTCTAAAACCAATCTGTTTATTCGAAGAACCAAATGGAAATGGTGGTTTTTTTACATATCTTTCAGGAAAAAATTTGAATTTATTATTATCTTGGAGTGTTTTTTTAAAAAGATTGAAGATTGTTGTTTTACCTACTCCATGAACACCCGCAAGGGAAAGGACTATATTATCCTTAGAACCCTTATTTCTGTAAACTGTCTTACTCAATCTTTTTACTCCTATCTAATGATATTATTATTGATTTTCCTTATTATTAAAACTTTATATTGAGGGAGTAATGTAAGGTTATAACTAAAAATAGATTAATATAATTAAAAGAATATTATAAAAAACACTTGCAATGAGAGTACTATAGATGTTCCCATTAGATAATTCCCAGAGAATTCCTAAAACTACAAATAACAAGAAATTCAAGAGGAAATAGGCAGGATTTGGAGCTATAAAAAGCATAAGAATTGAATAAATTACTGCAACGGTTAAAATTGTATAAATATCATTACGAAATCTCTGTTTTAAAGTGTTATGTAGTACACCTCTATATACAAATTCTAATGATATCGCCCCCATAGCAATTAATGTTATTAGCATGAATACCCAAATAAAATCAGCATCTCTAATAATTTGATTTTGTAAATTGATCTCTGTATCCATATCAAAAAAGTCTAAGCCTACTTCGGCTAAATAATTGATTAAAGAACTGAAAAGAATATTTATTAATATTAAACTTATCGCTCCTATTGCACCTATAAGGATTCCTGTTAGAATCTTCTTAGGACTTTTAATAAAGCCTAATTTTGTAAAGCTATGATTTTTAGATAGTATATAATATATGGGATAGATAATTATTAATATTTCAGGGATTTGGTTTAGTATATAAATTTGAATACTTGGTTCAATTGAATCCTCTTCCGCTTGAAAAATAAGCAGAAAGTAAATAAGAAAATATGCTATTATGAAAATGTATATACATGTTCCAAAGACATTTATTCCTTCTTTTAAATTCCATCTATCCTTTTTTAGTATAAATTTTTGTTCAGGCTCTAATTTTTTGTCTGTAAATATCAATCCTGGCTTTTTTTGGATAGCAATTTTTTTTACCTCAGAGATTTTTTCTAAGGTGGCATTGCATATTGGACACTGATCCAAAATTATCGAGGTAACAAGTGATCCACAACCAGGACATTTACGCGAAATTTCAACCTTTTTGGTGGAAACAGGTTTATGGATAGAACTTGGTTCTGTTGGTGTTTCACTTGAGCTAAGTTTTAAAATTAATTTACCGCATTTTGGGCAATAAGTTTGATTATTTTCGACATCAGTGCCACAATAAATACAGTATTTAATTTTTTTTTTATTATCTTTTGACATTATTTACCAAGTACGTTAAAATTATAAGAACTCTGTTTTCAAGTTGAATTCTTTTTTAAATTTATATCTGGTTTAATATATAAACTAGGTATTAAATAATTTATGTTTATATTTTGATCATTAATTAATAATTAGATTCAATTGAAATTCTATGAATGGTAAGGAGAGAGTAAGAAGAGCTTTTTATTTCGAAAAACTTGACGCTGTTCCGATATCGTGTATGACTTTAAAAACTGATTTTTTTCCAGTTACACAATTTCAACCTCGATCATGGCGGTATGAAGATTAACCTCCTTATATTCCTACAAATTTAAGTGTTAAAATTCCATTTCGAAGATTGGTATATAATTGAAGAAAACAAATGAATGATTAATGGGACTAGGTTAAAATATAGAGAATTATGATTTGATAATTATATGTTAAAAAAATTATTTAGGAAACGGATAAATGAAATCCATAAAAAATATAAGGATGAGGATGTATTAATTAAAGACGATTCAAGTAATTTTTTCGGACAAGAATTGTTAGGATTAGGTAAAATTCGTGGAAATGGTGTTCTATTGCTAACAGAAGAGGAACTATTCTTTGGTATGTGGAAACCTAAAAAAAAAATATTAATTCCAGTTAAATCTATCATTGAGATAAAAAATCCAAAATCTCATATGTACAGATCAGTGTTAAGACCTCTTTTAAATGTAATATTTACAAATGAAAAAGGAGTAACTGATTCAATTGCATGGTATGTGCGTGATTTAGAAAAGTGGAATGAGGTTCTTGGAAAATTAATTAAGTAAAATCATTAATTCTGCTAGTCTTTATTTTGATTATACCTTTTTATGTTCTTTTTTGTTATATTAGACAATTCCATTAAGAGCAAACTGTGATATAATGAGATGGAATCATAGTAACCATCACTATGATCAGATTTTCCAACGTAAACCAACGCCAATTGAGCATTCAGTGCTGCTCTCATGAGTAGTTCTATTCCCTTATAAATAAGATTAGGACTCCATGTTTTATTTTGCGGATTAGCCCACCAGGTTGGACATGAATATATTCCACGATTATAAAAGTACCTTGCAGTATTGTAATAATTCTCAACCTCCCAATCTACTGTTAAATCTATGTTGTCAGCTAAATTCATTAAATTATTCAGAGATTTCATTAATTTCCAATAATATTTATGAACGTTGTTTTCTGGATGTTTCCATAATGGATAAGGAATACCTGCTTGAATATCTTCATAAGTTGTACTCCAGCTCGATTCACGTGGGATAATTTTTTTATTACTTAATGGGAAATATCGATCTAATTCTGATATAAACACAGTTCTAATGCTTTCTTCATCATTAATGAGATCTAATACCTTTTTTAGAAAAGTTTTTTCATAATTTTTGATATGATGACCAAATGTTTCACCATCCATAGCTGTAATTATATATCTATCAATCTCAGTGATGGATTTTTTCTTTGGATCTAAATTTGGCTGGAAAATCTCTTTAACCGTTTTTATAAATTCCTTTGGTGAGATGCTCTTGAAGGAAATCTTGTTACTTAGAATATCATCTCTAAAGAATAATTGAAGTCCATTAGGAGAAATATAAATTTTATCGTAAGACCAATCTTCAGGGCAAGCAATACCACTCATTATAACCCATTTGTATCCTAAATGGCGAATATATTTAGCAACACTTCCAGATATTGCCATTTCGGGTGGAAAAAAACCTTTTCTTTGCCATCGACCAAATTCTCTTCGATTTATTTCTTCATTCATTTGAATTTGATATTGAGCTTCTTTTTTTGGTATCAATGGAAGTATGGGGTGATATTTAGCTGTTCCAACAACCTCAATTTTGTCTTCAGATACAAGGTTTTTTAATAAATCCATCGTATCAGATAAACCGAATTCATATAATAACTCAATGAGAATACCACTTACATTTAAACTAAATTTAACTTCATCATAAGCATCAACTAGACTAAATAAAGGTTTGTAGCATTCTTCATCTATTGATTTTAAAACTTTAAGATCTTGTGTAGGTGGTTGGTAAATGTGTAATAATGGAGCCCAAAATGTTGTCATGGTTCTTTTATTGGTATTAATTTGCTATATAATAATTTAAGAAAGAGAGAATTTTTAAAACTATGTACTATTTGTTAACAAAATCTAAATGGTTTTTGAGTGATAAATTTGAGTGAAATAAAATTCGGTCATCAAATATACTATCTTCATTCGTATGATTTTTTCCGAAAAAAAGTAATAGCAGCAAGTAAGGAAAATTGGGATTCTCTTTGGCTCCCCGATCACCTATCTGGCATGGGAGGTACTTTGGTTGACGATTTTTTAAGTCCTTGGGCATTATTTGGGGCAATGGCAGAATTGGTTAAAGGAAAATCATTTGGAACTGCAGTTACAGATCCTCATAGAATACATCCTGCAGTTCTGGCACAGTTATGCACCTCTATAAACCACCTTACTGAAGGAAATCTTATTTTGGGTATTGGCGCTGGGGAAGGCATGAATTTAAAAGCTTATGGTATACCCTCTGACCGTGCACTTTCCAAAATGAGGGAATCTATTAATTATATGAAATCATTTTGGACTGAAGGTAGGAATGTTTCATTTGAAGGGCAACACTACAAAGCGAAAAATGCGAATTTACTCCCTCAACCTGTATCGACTATACCGATCTGGATTGGTGCAAATAGCCCTAAAACATTAAAACTAACAGGAGAGATAGCAGATGGTTGGATGCCTGTTGGAATTGATAAGGTCACGTATAAGAAAAAGAGACAAGAAATTATTAAGGTTATGAACGAAATAGGAAGGGATTTAGAAAATTTCTCATTTGGGATTTTTCATTTCCTATTTATAAATGACAACGAGAAATTAATCAATCAGAGAATACTAGGGAATAAATATGAATTACTAACAAATCCAAGACGAATAAAAGAACTAGGATATTGGAAAGATGAATATGAGGAACTTTATTTAGGAGCAACTGGTCGTAAAAGTGAAGATATGAACATCTTAAAAATTGATAGAGAGGACGTAAGGAGATTTGATATAGGAAAATTAGAACCTATAGTTCAAGATATTCCAGATGAGTTAATACATGAAAGTTTAATGATTGGAACTAAAGAAGATATTATTAAAAGAATTAAATCTTACATCGAGGCTGGTGCTAATCATTTCATATTTTCATCCACAAATAGGGCTTCTAGCAAAAATGCTCCATTTACTTACTGGGATGCTTCAAGAATAGTGAGTGAAGAAATAATTCCATTGTTCAAGGATGGAAACGTCTAATAGTTATCTATCTTTCTAATATATTTATTTTTCAATTATAGTTTCTTTTATTGGAGTACCGAAATGAGTTGCTCCAGGACCTATATGGACTAAAACCTCATCACCAATTTTAATATCAACAACAGATTTAGCCTTACCATCAACACCAACTAAGCGAATTGTTTCAGCGTTCTGGCAAATGCAACTGATAGGTATTTTTTTATCCTCTAATGAAGCTTCTAATTCAAATCTCAACATTGGTCTAGTTTCAATTTTAACCCTTCCGATTGATACAATTCTTACTTCACCTCTTTCTGTAATGGCTAATACTTTATCTCCACCTTTTAATTCGCTCAGATATTTGGTACGAAATATTTTTTCAGGATCATCATCAGGTACTAAAACATAAGCAGATACATCCCCTGCATTAACTCTAAATGGCCTGGATGCTACAAATTGAGTTTCAAATGTTTCAGAATGGATTAAACAAAAACCTGTCGCTGTTGAACCTACGAGAAGGCCTTCTCCTACTTTTAGAAGTGATGTTGTATCAACACATACTCTTTCAGCTTCAGGTATATTCTCAATATTGACTACTTTTGCTTTTGAAAGTTCAATCTGAAAAGTGACATCCAAAAGTTTTTTTAAATGAATAATGTCATCAATATCTTCTGGTGTTAAAAGTATCCCATCTACGCCAATTTCTAAAGTCTTTAACATTAATTCTGCTTCATCAACCGTATCTACTGCTGCAATTAAATCAGTATCTGTTTTATGCATTTCAGCAATAAGGTTTTCAAAAGGGATAATTTTCCAGTCTTTAGCCGAAACAATAATAAAATCTACTTGTTTACTTTTAGAAAGTTCGACAATTACTTTCTCATCGTCTTTCGATTTTAATTCTTTATAAAATCCAATTATTCTTTCCGAGAATTTATTATTATCTAATAATACTTTTAGGTTCTCTCTATTATCAGTTATAAAATATTGTGCTGGAATATCCAGATCTCTTGTAAATAGATTAATCCTTTCTATGCCTTTAAAATCAGAATAAGTTTTATTTGAAACTAAATAATTTAAGATATCCTTATTAAATGCTTCTTGAACTAATTCCTTAAAATTCTTTTTCTTAATCTCAAAATTTAGGATTATTTTTTTCATAATAAATCAAATTTCGGTCTATGAAAACTTTTTTGTTGAGAATTAATTTATTATATTATATTGAATAATATTAAATTTTTAAGTTAGAAAAATCATATAAATCATAAAAAAAAGAGTTGAATAGTCAGTGGGATTAAAAAAAAAGCTCTTTCCTCGGAAAGGTAAAGAGAAAGACGACTTAGTATCAAAAGCTAAGAGCCATATTCATAGATTAAATTTAATTAATAGAAATTACACCAAACGAGCTGAGATAAGCCGTAAGAATGCTAAAATTGCATTGAAACGGGGTGAAAAAGATCGCGCAAAAAATTATCTTATTCAATACAAATCTTATAACGCTAAAGTTGATAGAACAAATAACATTAGGGCAAAAATAGAACGTCAGATTCAGGCTATTGAGGAGGGCCAATTAATCTCAGCTACAGGAGACATCTTTAGTGGAATACGCGATGAATTGGAGTATATCGCCACAAGAGCTTCACCTGCTAAAGTTGCAGAAATTGCGGAAGACTCTGAGGCATATGTTGCAGAAATTGAAGAAGCAGCGGATATTTTGGCAGGAGACCCTGAAATTGATCTTGCGATTGATGTGACAGAGGAATTGAATCAACTTGAGACGGAAATGCTTCTTGACCAAGGAGGGGCAATGCCAGAAATTCCTTCAGATGATTTACAATATATTCCAGAGTATGAAATTGAAGAATTAGACGAAGTAAAATCTAAAGAAAAATTAAATAAAGAAATAGAAAAACTAAGAAAAGAATTACAAGGATAACACTTTTTCATAAATTTTTTACACATTAAAAGAATATTATTAGTTATTTAATTCTTTTTAGAGCTTGTACCATATTCTTTACTTTTCTTATTGCTATTTCATAACCGATTTCTTCCCCAAATGAATCTTTTAAAGATAAAAAACCGCAATCGGGCTTGATTATTAAATTTTCCTTACCATACTGTTTAATAGCTGTTCTAATATAAGCTTCTAAAGAATTTATTCCTTCGATGTAATCATTGATTTCACATCCTTCTATTGGTGTGAACTTCGATTTAACTGTGCCTAAAGCTAATAATTTATCATTATTTTCTAAATGCTCTTTTTGAAAAATATCAAAATTTTCCTCATTAGTTCTAAACTCATGGTCCAATATGTTCACATCAGTTTGAAGGAGTATGTCACGGCATTTAGGGCTAATTCTGCCACACACATGAATTGATGATAAAGACTTTATTTCTGAGATAGCCTCATTTAGAATTTCTACAATGAACTCCTCCGAGTGAAAAAGCACCTTTCTTCCAATTAAAATACCCAAAAGAGGTTCATCCATAGAAATTATATTTATACCCATACTATTATATGCTTTTCCTAACTTTTTCATAATTCCTGCTAATTTTTCCACGATCCAATCTACCATTACTGCTCTAGATTCTGTAAAGATTCTAGGTTTGAGGTCATTTGCAATTTCACCTTTTAATATAATTTCAGATGCTAACGTTATTGGCCCTGTTAAACAGGCTTTTGTTCCCATAATTTGTTTTGAAAGCTGTACTCGTTCATTAAAAAAATTTTTTATGAATTCTCCATACTCTAAAGCTATCGGGATTTTTGGGATTTCGAAATCATCTGATAAATAAAATTTGTTGTTAATTTCTTCTAATTGGGCAATTTCATTTGATAGTGGGATTAAAAACTGAGAAATCATAGAAATTAATTGAGGATAACATGGATAATCAATGCCAATTTGAATTAGATCATTAAATACCCTAAGCATATTCTCCGCATTATTGCTCAATGGCCAACTTCCAACTACTGTGGAAAACGGGGGATTATCCATATCTTCTATAAAATTTAAAAGAATATAAATTTAAATAACGTAGAATATGCAGAATTTGCATAAAATATGTATTAATAAAGAGCTAGGTATAGAATCTTTTATTATCAAAATTTCTGCTGTTTTGTTTAAGGGATTCTAATTCTTCTAAACTCTGTCTTAATTTTTGAATTTTATTATCGATTAAATAAATTTCTTTATTTAAATTTCTATAGGTACGAAAATAATCGCTTTCTGATATGGATCCTTGATCAAATTTAGTTTCAAGTTTTTTCAACGTTGCTTTAAGACTGTATCTTTCCTTTTCTAGTTCAAGCATTTTTTCATGTTTTTCTCGATCTAATTTAAACAACTTCCTTTTATGCTTATAAGATTGCTGAGTTAAAGAATTATTTATATTAAACAGGTCAGATAAATGATTTTTGTTAAATTCTTGAAAGCTATTTCTATCATTTAAAATTTCAGGTTCTATTTGATTCCGGTATTGTGGATTAAAAGCTTGTGTTTGTTCTAAATTTCTCGTTAGAATATCGTTCTCTTCAATATCGAGAAGCTCTTCAAAGTTGGATTTGATTTTTTGAGGATTATAATTTTGAAAGCGATTTGGATTGATGAAATTTTGTGGAAAGAACCTACTTTGGGCTGGGTTGGATTGTTGATAATGATTCAAAGAGCTAATATAGTTATATAAACCTTGAGGAGATTGACCTACTCCTCGAATGTAAAATGGAAGATATTGATTATTTGGATTTTGAATAAATGCCTGATTCATCTCTAACTGTCCTAAATTTTCACTTTGATAAGGAAATTCTTGATTTCGAGATTGATGCATTGAAATTGGAATTTGGTTAGTTTGCCCATTATAAAATTGAGGAAAAATTTGATTATACCTACTTATCTTTTGAGAACTTTTATTGTATTGACATTTTAGGCTAAAGAATGAGTTAATGCTTTCTTCAATAAAATTTGCTAGCTCATTTAAATCGATTTCGACTCTTTGGAGTTTAGTTGCTGATTTACTATCATAAACGGTGGATTCGTCAAATGTTCTTGCCAATAGAATATATTCTATAACTCTAGAAAGAGCATTATTTGGTAATGTAAATTCATATTTCCCATACTCAAATTCAAGGTATAATTTTTTGAAGACTTTTCCTTTTTCTTTTATCCTAATTAAATCTCGAACTGGGGCTTTAAAAATCAATGCCCGCTTTTTCTTTCTTAAACCAAACTCATGAATGAAAGATAAATCTAAATTAGTGATAAATAAAATTCCTCTGTCTTTCTTAAACCTATCATCTGTGTTCAGTCCATTGACTAGTTTAGCGTAGATTGCATAGACAGGTTTTTCTTTTTCTGCCAATTTTATTAATTTCTTATAAGTGGAGAAATAAAGACTAATTTTTTCAACAAATTTTAGGTTAGCTTCAAAAGAAGCGATACTATCTTTAAAAGTCTTAACGTTATTGAATACAAAATCATTGATAGAATTATGACTTCTAAGGAGATTATCAAAGATACCTTCAATAATTGTTATATTAGAATTTGGTTGAGAGTAAATATCAAAAAAGTATTCTTTGTATAAAACCATTTGATGAAAGTGGGCATTAATTTTATCAAATAATGTATTTTGCACGTAAACAAACAATTTAAAGAGAGCTAATAAATCAGATTCCATTTTAGGAAAATGGTAACATCTTATAGGAGGATCTCTGGCTTTTTTTATTTCTTGTTGAAGGATAAATAACTTATCGAGAACCTCTCTTAAGGGATTAATAAATAAGCGAGAATTTTTTATCAATTCTAAAAATTCTTTTTCTAAATCTTCTTTCTTTTCATAAATGTTAATAATTTTGTGAGATCCACACTTTGGACATGATTTTAAAGGTTGGTTTATTTTAATTATATTGTCATTACCACAATCATTACATACTTTGTTTTTATCAGAATCAGGAGGACCTATATTTTTCGAATTGCACTCTTGGCAAAGATAATAATCAACTTTTTTTTCATGTAAACAGTCAGAACAACAATTAGCACCACACTCATCACAATAATAAGTCAACTGCACATATCTTTGGCAAAATCGGCAAACTTGATCTGACATTTTAAAAATTTAAACCCAACCAATAAATTCGAAAATCTTTACAAATCGCTTTATCAAAGATCTTACAATGTCAAAAATACAAAAAAGAATATATTATTCATGTATCATGTAATATCCAGATATAAGAAAAAAGAAAAAATCCTTTTGAACAAAAAATATTATTTTATGATTTTTATTTTTGTTCCAAGAGCTTGGCCTGGGACTCCTGCTTTCTTAAAATGAGCCCGGACGGCTCCATTGTTACCATGAGCTCGAGTAATTATCCCTTTTAATTCCTTACCAGATGAACTTTTCCAAACGACAGTTCGACCAATAAGCCGATTTGCATCTTTTCTAGTCTTAATATCCGTGAAAACTAATATGCAATGTTTCTGGTGAATAGTATGACGCCCTCGTTTATAATTTGAAATTACTCCTTCCATACCTAAAAGATCTAATTTACTCTGTGACATCTGAAAAATCAATAAAGATTTTGTTGTAATATAATAAAAGAAGAAATACTCTTAAGCTATTAAGTTTTATTAAAAAAAGATTTTATTAACTTTTCAGTGAGATATGACAAACCAAATGAAATAGAAATTTCTCATTATTGAGACATCTGGTAGGATTTGTTCCAAGCTTCAATATTAAGCTTTCCTATTTTTTCTATAAATTCATCTTCAGAGATTTTGTCTCCCTGACTTAACAGCTTTTCAATTTTAGAAATAAGGGAATCTTCAATATTTCTAATTTCTTTTTTCCTTTTTATAGGTTTTGACATGGTATGTTTACACCAAAACCAATCTGAGTTAATATTTGAATACGGTCCTGAATCATAGAATTTTTGGCCATTAATAGGAAATGCATAAGGTTTATATATGCTAACGCAAGGGAGAGTAGTTCCTGTAAACCAATGAATTGATTTCTTGGTTTTCATTAGATGAGAAACTTGTGAACCAGTTGATTCAAAACCCCCATGCATGCAAATTCCTGCTTGATGTTCTCTAAGAAAGTCCATCATCAATTTTGGAGAAATTTGATTTATATTTTCTTTCAATAATAGAGTAGCCTTTCCTTCCCTAGAATGAGGTGAAGGCATCGTAGATATTAGAGATCCTGAAAAAGTTGTAGCAAAATCAAAATCATTTTCATCCTTACAGTAATTTCTCTTTATAGCATGATTTATAATTCCATCTCTTCGCAGATCCCCTTTACCCCTAATAGAGATACTGTTGGATATAGATCTTACACTGTTTATTTTTTCAACAATCCACCACTCATCAGCAGTTTCTAAAACATAAGCCTCATCAGGATCGGCAATAATAAATGAATTATGATACATCCAACTTGGATCATTATAAGCACAACCTCCACCCTGACCATATGTTTCTAACAACTCAATAATTACATCCAACGCCTCTCTTGCTGTTTTTCCTCGTTCAAGACCTAATCTCAATAAATCCATCCCTAATAATCCAATATTCCTTATTGGTTCTAGTGTATGTACCGCTTCATTCCCTATTACTACACCATACTCATTTGTACCCATCTCTGCACCCCACATCCACCAAGGTTGACTCAAAAGAACAGCATGAGTTTCATTAACTTGAGGAATTTCGATATATGTACATTTCAAAAGGTCTCCACTTTCATGCTTTTCTCGAGGGACATAGACTATTAACTGGACTTCATCAAAAGGGCGATCTGAATTTTTACCAAAAATAACATTTCCATCTTTACTAGCATTCCCAAGCGCTATAAATGTATCACACATCAGTTAATCAACTTTTCAGACTGTTCCCAGGCTTTTTGATTAAGAGAATTGATCCTTTTAATGATTTCTTTTTCTGATAAATCATAATCTTCTGAAATTATTTCATGAATATTCATAATCAAATCATTCTCAACATCCCTAAGCCTTTTACGATAGGCTTCTCGCTCAGGATTTTCTTTATTTGGCTTTGAAATAAAGGGTTTAATAAAATCTAAGTGTCTTTTCCAAAACCAGTCAGGATTGACTTCAGAATATGATTTTGGTTCAAGAATTTCTTGATTATCCAATGGAAAAATGTAAGGCTTAAATACGCTTAAACATGTTAAACTGCTTCCAGTAAACCAATGAATAGATATTTTATTTTTTCCCTTTTGTAATTGGGATACTTGAGAACCAGCAGTTAGATCTTTCCTCAGATGTCTACATATATTTCCTTCATGTTGTCGAAGAAAATCCATCATTAAGGAGGGAGTAATTTTTCCCTTGTTTTCTTGTAATTGTTGATTAGAATATTCAATGTAATTAGGGAAAGGTCTTTCTGACGAGAATGTAGAAGCAAAATCAAAATCCTGATCGTCTTTGCAATACCCTTTCTCTATCGCGTGTTGGATAATACCGTCTCTTCTTAAATCACCCTTTCCTCTTATAGAAAGATCATTGGATATTGATCTAAAGTCTTTTGCTTTCTCAACAATCCACCAATCACCTGCTACTTCTATTACATACGCTTCATCAGGATCGGCAATAATAAATGAATTATGATAATTAGCACCATCTTGAAAATGAGCTCCTCCTTGACCGAACCTCTCAATTAATTCTATTATAATATCCAATGACTCTTTTGCAGTTGTTCCTCGTTCAAGTCCCAATCTTAAAAGATCCATCCCTATTAATCCTTCCTCTTTTAATGGTTCTTTTGTTGCCAATGCTTCATTCCCGATTACAACATCATACTCATTGACACCCATTTCTGAACCCCATATCCAAAAAGGTTTTGAGAGAATGACAGCATTTGTCTCTGATACCTGAGGTATGGAAATATGAGTACATTTAAGATCTTGCTCTTTAGAATAATTTTTATGAGGAGAAAATGTAATAATTTGAGCTTCTGAAATCTTTCTGTCTGAATTCTTACCAAAAATAATACTCTTATCTAAAGTAGCAGTCCCAAGTGCAACATATGTGTCACACATAATATTAAATTAATTTTTTTTTATTTTTTAGTAATCTTTAATTTGATCATTAAAAATACTTTATAAAGGTTTAAAATTAGAATAAAAAGGAAGAAGTTGAAATACTTCTAAAAATTCGTTTTAAAAATCAATAAAATTTGGACTATGCTCGCCAAATCCCGATATCTTCTTCGAACCCTAATTTTTCAGCAATGGTTTTTTCTCCGTTACAAACATCTATTAGCTTTTTCCATAATAAATCTGAAATATCTTCTATTGATTTGTCAATTGTTATGATTTGACTGGCATCTATATCAAAATTGTTTGCCATATAATCGCATGTTCTTGGGTTTCCACAGATTTTAATTACTGGAGCTACTGGGCTTCCAAATGGTGTTCCACGACCAGTTGTAAAAACAATTATATTTGCTCCTGCTGCAGCAAGAGCAGTCACTGATACAACGTCTAATCCGGGTTCTACCATTAACCATAATCCTTTTCCTCTAGGTTTTTCTGTATATTGAATAACACCTTGTATAGTAGCTTTTCCACCTTTAGCTATATTCCCTAGCGATTTTTCTTCAGGAGTACTTAATCCACCCTCTATATTTCCCGGAGAACGGTTTTCAAATTTTTTTCCTTCAAAAAGTTTCATAATTTCTTTAGAAACTTCTTCATTTATTGCCCTTTTACTTAATAAATGTTCTGCTCCAGCCCATTCTGCCATTTCTGGAAGGATACTGGTTCCTCCTAAGCTTACTAACTTATCAGATACAATTCCAAGTGATGGATTGGCTGTTAGGCCCGAGGTTGAATCGGAACCACCACATTCCAAACCTAAAGTAATATGTGAAAAATCAAAAAATTCTTTCTTTAACTTTTGTGCTTCTTTATCAAATTTTTTGCAAATACTTACACCTTTTTCAATTGCACCGATAGTGCCCCCTTGCACGTCCTGCACATTAAAAGATTCGACTGGCTTTTGTGATTCTTTTATTTTATCAGCTAAAAGATTACTAAAAATATTTTCACATCCTAATCCAATAACAAGAGCCCCATAAACATTTGGATTACTTGCGAGACCTGCTAAAATATTAAATGTATTTGAATAACTTATTCCCCATTGACCACATCCATAAGGATGTGTGATTGCTACGGCATTATTTATTTTGTCAGCAACTCTTCGAGCGACAGTATTCACACAAACCACTGAGGATACAACAACTATTTTGTTACGAATCCCAACCATCCCGTTAGAACGGGGATGCCCTAAAAAGCCTTCATCCATCCTTTTTCTCCTCTAAATATGTACTTTTAATGTTATGTGTATGAATCCAATCACCCTCATTTATATTTTCTGTTGCAATTCCCACTATTTCACCATATTTTATTATATAATCATCTTTTTCGATATTGTTGATAGCAAATTTATGTCCTAATGAAATTTTATGATTGGTTTTAATAGATTTATCTTTAAGATTTACGTTTGCATCTTGAGGAATATCCTCGAGAGCTGTGGCACAATTATCTTTTGAATCAATAATGATGTATTTGTTTTTCATAATTATCACTCTTTACTTTTTCTTTAGTTTTATTTTAAAAATTAATAAAAAAATTAAAAGAATTCAGTAGACCAATTTTTATTCATATAGATAGACGTTTTTAAAGATTTTATTTAAAGAACTGCTATAGCATCAATTTCAATTAATCCATTTGGAAGTGGACAAGTAGCTTCGATAGTAGTTCTTGCTGGAAATTTTTCTTTAACACCATAGTTTATAAAAAACTCTTTATAAGCATCATTCATGTCCTTGAAATCTGACATCTTTTTTAAATAAACTGTGGTTTTTACGATATTTGAAACTCTTGTACCAGCTGATTCTAAAATTTTCTTAATTTTTTCTAAAGCAATTAAAGTTTGTTTAGTAATATCCTTAGCTCCTGGATCAGTAACCTGACCTGAAACAAAAACAAGGTTTCCTGCTTTTATACCAAGACTATAGGGTCCTGCTTTGGGAGTACCAGTATCTATCACTTCAATATTGACCATTTTACATAACACCAATTTATTTTCTTATAATTCACTATTTTTTTGAATTAATATAAAATATTTTCATTAGCTTTTATTATATTCCCCAAAATATTTACCTTTTGTCGTATTCGAATCAAAGATATCTGTTTTTAATTAAGTTTTAATAAAATTCTTTTTTTAAAGACTTAGATTAAATCAACATGAATTTTAATTTGCTTTTTTGCTGTTAACGGCGCTCAAAAAAGATTTGAAGCATCGTGAGTGAGAAAAGAGATATAGTTTGGATATTTACATTCGAATATGCTGGAATTGTTAAGGTAGGGGGTTTAGGAGAAGTACCAGCTAACCAAGCAAAACATATTGCAGATAATTTTGAAATTACAGTCTTTATTCCATCTCATGGTCAGTTAGATAATCTTAAAAATGAATATGAATGGGAGAAGTTACCTTTCAATTGTGTTGGTCAAATTAATCCCTCAATTTTTGGATTAAATGAGCCTGAAAGTAATTATAGTATTTCATTTCATAAATCTAAGATCAATAATGTAAATATCGTTTTGTTGGCAGGAGAAAATTCATTTACAAACAGATTTTTAGATGATCCCGCAGTATATAATCCTGATACTCTCAGTGGGAAAATTAATTTATTTAGCATTGGAATGCGATGTTATATTGAGTATCTTATTGATTATCGAAAAGATGACTTACCAAGGATAATTCATATACATGATTATCATGCTGTAATTCCATTTATTGGCATAAAGCAAATTTTGACTAAAAATGGTTTAGATGTCAACTCAATAATTACTATCCACTTATTAACGTGGCCTAGGTATGATATTAACTTTTTTAGGGGATGTGGTATAGATCGAACCCCAATTAAAGTACAATTAAAAAATGGTCATAATCTACTAAATTTAAGGGAAATTTTTGATTTATGTAAAAAAAATAGCCCACTTAATGAAATGGACCAAATTCCAACTGTGGAAAAGGTTGGTGCGGTTGTATGTGATATAGTTACAACTGTTAGTCAATCATATCTTATATCAGACATAATACCGAATTGTGGAAAAGACTTAATTGAATTTAAATCCGATTTTATTTGGGATGGGTGCGATTGGGATTACCTAGAGATTTATCAAGAGGTTATAGATAAACATGGGGATGAAATACGGTTATTTTTAGATATTCCAATTGAGAAGAAATTATCATTACCAGATATGAAGAAATATCTTTTAACTCATAAAATTGCTCATTTAGACAAAAGTCCTCTCATTCGTTCTGAAAAAATACTTAATGTAATAAATGAGATCTCAAATGGTAATCAATTTATTAAGAATGGAAATGTAAAAGCGTTTAAAGAAATGGGACCTTTAGTAATTACTACAGGAAGGATATCACAACAGAAAGGCTTTGAAACTATTTTCGAAGCAATACCTGAAGTACTTAAGGTTATACCAAACGCAAAATTCCTATTTCTAATACTTCCTACGGAGTACAGTTTGGGAGAAATTAAATCTTATGCTCAAATTGTCCAAAAGTACTCAGATAATCTTCGTATAATTTTTGGGGTTGCGAAAGATATTTTTCATTTAGCACACATTTCCGCAGATGTATATTGTGCATTATCAAGATGGGAACCTTTTGGTATTATTGCCTTGGAAGCAATGTCTTTAAAGCTTCCCATTATTGCTACACGAGTAGGAGGCTTTCAAGAAACCATTATTGATGTTAGAAGTTTCTCTGAAATAGGTACTGGTATTTTAATTGAAAAGGATAACCCTTCTCAATTTGCTAAAGCTTTAATTTCTCTTTTTCTGCTGGCAGAAATTTCGAAGAGAATGAAAAATGAAAATTCAATTTATGAACAAGAGACACTTAATATGGTTAATCAAATACCTGATGAAATACTGAAGTCTTTAGTTTTACTAAATCCAAGTTTTTATCATAAAATTAAAGAAAATTGTTATAAAAGAGTAGAAAATAATTTTCGCTGGAGTAAAGTGTCTAAAAAATTAATTAGCTTATATATTAAAATAAAAGAAAATCAGTATTAAAAGCATAAGAGTAAAAAATTTGATTCTTTCGAAACGATCAGTTATTCTTATTTTATTTTCTATTTTGGTTTTAAGTACAGCAAGTATAGGAATGGTTACTTATATGCCGAAATATTTAGAACATGTCGGCACCAAAAAACCAATAATTCAATTAATTATGACAATTTTTCCGTTAACATTATTTATTTTTCCTCCTATACTAGGGAAATATTCAGATAAGATTCAAAATCGGATTTTATTTGTTATACTTGGAGCTGTTGGGGTTACTATTTCTTTCTTTATATTAGTATTTACTAAAAATCTATTTCTAATAGTTCTATTATCAATTATTTATGGATTTTTTGGCGCGAGTTATAGAACTATATTTACATTATATAGTGAATTGGTCCGAAATGAACAAAGGTTAATTTCAATTTATAACGCACTAAGTACTGGGGGATGGTTTTTAGGAAGCCAATTGGGGGGGATTTTTATTGATATCTATACTGTTGAGAACATTTTCCTATTTTTATCAATTATATCATTGATAAACTTTTTTCTCGTCGTTTTTATAAAGGAAAACAGACCTATTATACTAAATCATTATCAGGATAATATTAAAGAAGTTCATTACGAATTTAAAGAGGAAAAAACAATTTCAAATTCAATATATTATGGTTTATTTCTTAGAAGCTTCGGTTTAAAGCCAATTGTAACTGTTTTATCATTGATCATGGGTTATTATTTATCAAGTACCACAGAGGTTGGATTTTTGATTGGTCTAAATTTTTTAATTCAAGTAGCTTTAATGCTTTTAATGGGTCATATTATTACAGAAAAAAATGACAAATTTATATTAATATTTGGGTATTTATTCAGTGCAATTGCAGCTCTTGGATATATATTCTCAGAAGATTTTTTTGGTTTTTTATTAGCTCAGATTTTTGTAGCATTTAGTTATTCTATGTTATGGTCAGTAAGTATAATTCATATAGCTCAAAATTCAATACCTCTGAATAAAGGGATATACATGGGTTATGCAAACACTAGTAGCTTCTTAGGGAGTTTTTTAGGTGGATTGTTTTTCAGTCTTTTATTAATGATTTTTGATGATGCGTATGATATAGCTATCTCTTTCATGATAATCTTTCCGTTATTAGCAGTTGTAATAGTATTCATAAAATTTAAACCAAATCAACAGTTTTTTAAAAATTTTAAGAGAAATTCATAGAAATCCATTTCTTCTAATAATAAATCAAGTTGATCATTTTCAATTGGAGTTAAAAATGACTTTATTTTAATTCCAAAATGGATCTAGATTCTGTATTATAGCATTGGGTCTATCAGGAATGATTTCTAGTTCTCCTCTAATCCATTCTGAAATCCATTTATATTTCGCTTTAAAGCGGCTATCCATAAATATTATTGCTCCTTTATCAGAAATCTTTCTTATAGGACGACCAGAAGCTTGGTTCGCTCTTTGAATGGCTGGATAAAGATAGGCAAAATTCCACCCTTGTTTATTAAAAACTTTATCATAATACTTTATTTTTGCTTCAACTCTAGGAGTAGGTAAATGGTAAGGAAATCCCGCAATAACTACAGAATTCATATAATCTCCAGGATAATCCTCTCCTTCTGAATTTCTACCTCCACATACTCCTAATAAAACCGCTCCTCCATTTGAGGCAAAAGCTTTGAAATTATCTATCATTGTATTGTTTTCTGAAGCGGATAATCCAGGTTCTTCAATAAATAATTTTTTGTTGTTCTTTTTTACGATATTCTCAATTCCATTCGAATGAAGACCTTTAAGTATTTGATATGATGCACAAAAAATACCAATATTAGCGGGTGTACAAGCCAACACTTCGTTGATTTTGTTTATCATTTTATTGAACATTGCTGGGGTTCTATTATTCCTTTTTGTATCCACACCCTCGGTTATAATAGCTTTTATATTTTTCTTTTGAAATGGAGAGTCTGTTACGATTCCTCTATAGCTTTTACCGCTATCTTTTAAACCCATTAGATTGTTATAAACGTAAGGATTTACCGTTCCAGAAAGGCTTATGGAGGTATAAGCAGATTTCAAAATTGGGATTACAATTTCTCTTGGATCTAAAGCAACTATTTCTAGTGAAATGGATCTTTTTCCTTTTATATCCTTAAGATTAAAACAAAAAAAAAATTGATCTAAAGTGAATGTTTTTAACCATTTTAACCAAAATTCAGCAAGAGAACCTAAGAAATCCCTAGAAACTTTGCCATTAGCTAACTTCTCTTCATGAATTGATACACTAAATTCTTGAATGTCTTGAATTAGATTCTTAAACCCATTCAAATCACTGAAGTTTAATACTTCAAATATATATTTTAAATATTTATTTGGATCTACTTCTTGGTCTCCTATGTTTAAATCACGTTTTTTTTCATTCAAGTTATCCAATAAAATTTTAACAAAATCCTGCATAATATCTGGTGATCTGTACATTTCAAGATCTTTTAGACATAGCTTCAGTGAATAGGGTGTTAGTTTTTCTGAATTTACCTCTGTTGCCAAGTCAATTATATTATGACATTCATCAAGAACTAAAATACAATTTTTCAGTTCCCGATCAACAAATTGTAAAAATAGTTCTCGAATATATGGATTAAAAAGCCATTGATAATTACAAATAATAACTTTCATTTCCTTTAAAAGGAATTTGCATAAAAAATAAGGACATAATCTCTTATTCCTACAAAAGTTTATTAACTCTTCAGCATCAATAGGCTTATTAAATAGTTCTGGTGCCAGTAATACGGGTTTTTCCAATTCTCCTTTTTGTTTTAATAAATTTAAGAAATGCCCACAATTTCTGTTTTGCCTTAAATCCCTACAGACTGACATTGATTCTTTTGGATTTAGTTTTAATGTTAATAATGTTTCATTCAAGCACATCTCGTTTCTTCCTCTAATAGAAAGACCATTTAATTTTACTGAAAGGTTATCTTTAGTTATTTTCTGGGAAATTTTAGTTAATTCCTTAATGATTCTTCGATTTTGAGAATGTGTTCTACACATGTAAATGATCTTTAAATTTTTTTCATATGCTAATGGCAGAAGTCCACTTAACGCAATTATTGTTTTTCCAGTTCCATTAGGAGCTACTAATAATATATTTTTTTTAGTTTTCGAATCATTTTCAATTTGCTTGATAATATTTTCTTGATCTCTCCTAAATTTATCATACGGAAAAAAAGATAAGTAATTTATTTTTGTACACCAAAATTGTAATTAGCTAGGTCTTACTAAATTTATTTTTTTTAAATTTTATATTGCCAAAGAGTATAAAAATTTATTCAAATACCAATATTAATCATGTAATACAGGCTTTCTAGCAGCAAGTACTGCATCTAAACGCTTGATTGGCGTATTATGTGGTGCATTTCTTAAAACTTCAGGAGTAGATTCTGCTTCTCTATAAATCTTTTCCATAATCTCAATGAAATAATCTAATGAGCTTTTTGACTCAGTTTCAGTAGGTTCTATCATCATAGCCCCTTGAATTATCAGAGGAAAATAAATAGTTGGAGCATAAATCCCATAATCTAGAATTCTTTTAGCTATATCTTCAGTTGTTACATTATTAGGCATATTCCTATCGGAAATTACAAATTCATGCTGACATACTCGATTAAAAGGTAGAAAATATTTTTTTTGTAATAAAACACGTAAATAATTGGCATTTAAAACAGCCATTTGACCAACTTTTTTCAGACCGTCTCTACCTAAAGCTAAGATATAAGCATAGGCTCTAACAATAACTCCAAAATTACCCCAAAAAGATTTAATTCTGCCTATAGATTTACCAGTAGACTCTTTGCATACTAAACCATGTTCAGTTGAAATAATACATGGTTCAGGAAGAAAAGGGCTAAGCTTATTGATTACACCTACGGGTCCTGACCCTGGACCACCTCCTCCATGTGGTGTAGCAAAAGTTTTATGTAAATTAAGATGAACGATATCAAATCCCATGTCTCGAGGCCTACATATACCTAACATTGGATTTAAATTCGCTCCATCGTAATAACATAAACCTCCATTATTATGTACAATTTGGGTTATTTCCTTAATATTCCGGTCAAAGATTCCTAAAGTATTAGGATTTGTGAGCATTATTCCAGCAACTTCACCACCCTGCATTGCATATTCTAAATGGTCAAGTGGTACTTCTCCTTGTTCATTTGAATTTAATTCTATTATTGAGAAGCCTGCCATTTTTGCCGAAGCCGGATTAGTTCCATGAGCAGAATCAGGTACAATAATTTTTTTTTTTGTTATACCTTTTTCTTCAAAAAATTTTTTCATTATTAATAATCCTGTTAATTCTCCATGCGCTCCCGCTGCCGGTTGAAGTGTAAATCCATCCATGCCTGTTATTTCTCCTAAGATTTTTGATATATTAAATAATAACTCGAGAGAACCTTGGTTTTCCTCTTGTAATGGATGGATTTGACTGAATCCATGTAATCTTTCAACATATTCATTGATTTTAGGATTATATTTCATTGTGCATGAACCTAAAGGATAAATTCCAGTATCAACACCAAAATTTTTGTGACTTAAATTCATAAAATGACGAACAATTTCAATTTCTGGAACATTAGGGATAGGGATATTATTTCTTAATAGATCCTGGGAAATGATTTCTTTAAGATCTACTGCTTTTATATCCATTTTAGGTATATAATTTTGAAGTTCTTCATCTATTCCCTTTTCAAAGATTAAAGGTGTTTTTGATTTCATTATATTTCTCCCTCCTCTTTTTTGTTTGATGCCACTTGAGCAGCTTGAAGAAATGCTTCAATAGAATCTTTTGAATTCATTTCTGTTATACACACTAAAGCGGTGTTTTTCATTTGAGGATAATATTTTGATATTCTAAGGGGTGGAAGTAAGTTACGCTGTTTACATTGAATAATAAGAGAATCAATATTAGGACAATTAACTAAAAACTCGTTATATGTGGGTTTAGTATTTAAGATTTTATAACCAGGGATTTTTCCTAGTTCAAATTTGAGGTAATGAGCTTTTTGAAAATTCTGGATTGCAATCTCTCTTAATCCAGTTCTTCCCATTGCCATTAAATAAACTGATGCTGCCAATGAACATAGTGCTTGATTTGTACATATATTTGAACTTGCCTTTTCGCGTCGGATGTGTTGCTCTCGCGCTTGTAATGTTAAGATAAATCCTTCTCCTGTTCCATTAATCTCCTTAGTTTTACCAATCAACCTACCTGGTATTTTTCTTAGATATTTCTTTTTAGCAGTAAAAATCCCTAATCCAGGCCCTCCGAAAGATGGACTTATGCCAAAAGATTGTCCTTCAGCTACAAAGATATCAATATCTGTTAGTCCTGGAGGTTTTAAGACTCCTAGGCATGTGGGATCAGTCATTACTTGAACTAGCAAACATTTTGGAGCTTTTTCTCTAACTTTTTTTATTAATATTGAGACATCCTCTACATCGCCAAAAAAATTAGGACTCTGGAACAATAAAGCGGCAATATCTTCATTTAACTCAGTTATTAATTTATCCTCATTTATTATTTTAATACTAATATCTTGACCCCAACAATATGTTTTAACAACTTCAATATATTCGGGGTGTATTCCTTCTAATAAAAGTATAGATTTTTTATTAGTAATTAGTGTGGCCATAATAGCCGCTTCAGCAAGAGCAGTAGAACCATCATACATACTTGCGTTAGCAATATCCATTTGAGTAAGTCTGGAAATCAATGTTTGATATTCATAAATGGCTTGTAAATAGCCTTGACTCGCTTCTGCTTGATAAGGGGTATATGAAGTGTAAAATTCAGATCTGGAAATAACAAAATCTACTAATGAAGGGATATAATGGTAATAACAACCAGCACCTATGAATGAGCTCAAGTAATTTCGATTTTTTTCCGAGAGTTCCTTCAAATGCCGAAAAAGATCAGGTTCAGATAATCCTTTAGGTAAATTCAACTTTTCTTTAATCAAATCATTAGGGATATCTTGGAATAATTCTTCTATATCAACGACACCAATTACCCTTAACATCTCGGTAACTGTTTTTTTATCGTGAGGTACAAAATCCACTTAATTTTTCAACTCTATTATTTGATATAAATAATCAACAAAAATAATTTAACGAATAAATAAAAAAAAATATTATTGTTCTTCTGATTTAACTAATTCTTTATATCTTTCAACAGATATAAGTTCATCAATTTCGGTAGCATGAGAAATTTTAATCTTTATCATCCAACCATCCCCAAAAGGAGATGAATTTACGAGTTCTGGACTTTCAGCAAGTTTCTCATTTATCTCAATAATTTCTCCTGATAACGGCATTATAAGATCTCCAACAGCTTTTACTGACTCAATTTCACCAGCATTACTTTCTTTCTCTAATACAATTCCCACAACAGGAAGTTCCACAAAAACTATATCACCAAGTTGATGTTGAGCATAGTCAGTAATGCCAACAGTAGCAATATTATCACTTAAATCTACCCATTCATGAGTTGTTGTATATTTTAATTCACTAGGAAATTCATAACTCATTAGTATTCACTCTTTCTCTAAATTTATACGCCTTTTACACATTTCGATAAAATGGTGTAGAGACAGTAATTCCTTTCAATAATTTTCCTCGAATTTCGATTTCCAAATCCATCCCCACTTCTTTATATTGAGATTTCACCAATCCTAATCCAATGGTTTTTTTAAGGGTAGGTGAAAATCCACCAGAAGTTACATAACCAATTTGATTTCCATTCTTGAAGATCTTATAGTTTTCCCTTATGATACCTTTATCTAACAAATTTAGACCAACTAAAGTTCTTTCAGTACCTTCAGATTTTTGTTTTAAAAGCACTTCTTTACCAATATAGTCAATACCTTCCTTTGGTTTTACTAACCAATTTAATCCCGCTTCTATTGGCGTAATTGTATCACTTATTTCATGTCCATATAAAGAATAACACGCTTCTAACCTTAAGGAATCTCTTGCTCCTAAGCCTGCTGGACTAGCTCCTGTATTCGTCAAATTATTCCAAATTTCTTCTGAATATTTATTTTCAAATGAGATCTCAAAGCCACGTTCCCCTGTGTAGCCTGTTCTAGCTATGAATATTGGCATATTATTAAGGTTACAATGCCGAAAATAGAATCTATTTATTTCGGAAAGGTCAACATCTACCAGTGGTTGAAGTAGATCGTCTGCTTTAGGACCTTGAAACGCTAAACGACTTCGTTCAGATGAGAGATCCTGCATACTTATATCATATTTATTAATATGATTTTTTAACCATTCAAAATCTTTCTCAATATTACCAGCATTAACAATCATTCTAAAGAGATCTTCTTTTTCCTCATAATAAACTAAATCATCAACTACAGTGCCATTTTCGTAACACATACAAGAATATTGACCCTTTGATATTTCCAATAATTTTAAATCGTTTATCATGATATATTGTAAAAAGGGAATTACATCTTGACCATTAAGTAGAAACTCACCCATATGGGATATATCAAACACTCCTGCATTAGAACGGACTGCTTCATGCTCCTTAATAATACTCTCATATTGAACAGGCATTAGCCATCCAGAAAAATTTACCATTCGTGCGCCAAGGTTTACATGAATATCATAGAGAGGCGTCTTTCGGCTTCCGAGTTTTTCACTTTTCACTTTTACTACACCATCTTAACACTATTTAATGTGTAAGATGTATGATGTGGAATAAAATAGTGTGGTTAATTTAAATTTTTAGGGTTAATAAGAGTTATGCTTTGATGAAATAGAATCTAATTTATTCGTAAGCTATAAGCAGATAATTCAAAACTATTAATCATAAAAGTTTAATTATTAAGATTGCTTTTAATAAGAAAATGAGTGAAGTTAATAATAATTTTTACATATCAATAAAAGATCTTTTTAATGAAACCATTATTCGTGATTTAATCATTTTTAGTTTTCTTTTTCTATTAATAATTACTCAAGTATGGGAAAATATATCTCTTTTATTATTTCCGCTTATTTCTTTTGCTTTTTCAATATTTTTTAGAATTGTTAATACAAATAAATGGAGAACTGAATTTGAGGAGAAGCCTATTATTTATAATCCATTAGGTTTAGAAAAGAAACACGCGAATCGCTTATTTTTCTCAGCTCTTTTCCAATTAATTCTATTATTTTGGATAGGGGGCGAATCTCTTTACAATCCGCATATAGTTGAAGATTATTTCCCATATTTTAACTTGTTGTTTATTTTTTTATACACATTTGGATTTTTATGGATTTTTGTTGATCTATGGAAGTATTCAAAAGTTGAAATTAATCTTAACACAATTAATAAAGAGAATCCTAAAACTTATGATTCCATCGTTTCATTTTTAAGATTAAAAAATTATAGATTAATTGCCATAATTAACTTATTTGTTTTCATTGCTCTAAACATTCTAAATTTCATTTTAATTATTACTTTAAATCAAAACACAATCTTTATTATTCACCTTAATCTACCTGGAACGGGAATTGCGGGATCAGATCCAATGACTAATTCTTCTCTTATTTATTTTATCCTGTTAATATCACCTCTTATTGCAATCATATCTCTGATTCTAACCTATCGGGATGTTAGCAATTTTAGCAAAGAAGAATTAGAAAAGATTCTTAAATCCTTGCCTGAGAATATTCAAATTATTATACTTGAACACCTTAAGGCTCTTGATAATAAAATAAAAGACCAATTAAATATTGAGTAAAACTTTATAAAAATCTTTATACATATTAATATTAAGATTTCCTTATAACATTAAGATTCTGGATCATGTCGCAGCGAAAATTAATCTTTAAAGTCGTTATTGTTGGAGATGGGGGCATAGGAAAATCAACTATGGTACAGAGGTTGATAACAGGACTCTTCATAAGCCAGAAAATAACAATAGGAACAGATCTCGCGACTTTTGATATAGAAGTTAATAATTCAACTAGCGTAAGACTTCAAATATGGGATTTCGCGGGTGAAAGGCGATTCAGAATTTTTTTACCTAATTACGCACGTGGCGCAGTAGGGTGCCTTTTATGTTATGACATAACAAGAAGAACTAGCTTTGAAAGTTTAGAAGAATGGTATGATATTGTCTATAATAACACTCTCAATTCGGTTTTTATTTTAGTTGGAGAAAAGCTTGATTTAGCGGATATAAGACGGAGTATAGATATTGAACAAGCAGAGGAATTTAAAGAAAAATATAAAATAAGCCATTTCTTTGAAACCTCATCCAAAAGTGGAGAAAATAATAAAAAAATTTTTGAAACATTAACTCGTTTAATTTTGATAAAACAAAATATCCTAACATAATTAATCTAATTCAAGAAGATTTTCGTTTTAAAGAAGAATTACTCTATTAAAATTTAAGTAAACGGTTGAAAAACAAAAGTAAAAAGAAATAGAAATAAAAATATTGGTTATTCTTCAAGAATATCTTTTAACTCATCAACATTAAGATCTAAGTATTTTGCCGTGATTAAATCTTTTCCAAGAAGCGTTAAGAAATTCTTTTTGCGTTTTTTATTTAGAAATTTTTTCATTTCTGATAAATCAGGATTTGGGTCGGTTATTTCAATTAATTTCTGTTTAACAGCAGTATCGACTACTTTTTGACCAACTTCAGTTCTGATTATTAAGAAAGCTTCACCAGAACCTTTAGGAGCACCCCAGGGTGAATATGAAATATCAGAAAATTCACCAGAAAAGTCAGTACAATATTTACAACCAGTCATCCCCCCAGAGGAACATGCATAAGCAATACATAAGGATGTTCTTTCTGCTCCGGTGTTAAAATCACTGGTGAGAATTTTTGCTAATCCCTGTAAATGACATGGATTTGCGATTATTCCAATATCGCGTTTATAATCTTTATATGCTACGCCAATGCCAGTAATCAGCGGTCCTGCATTATCCATTGTTGCTTTCGGTATATATTTCTTAGCATCCTTTGCATTATCTACGACAACTGGGAATGCTACAGGAGGTTTCTTACTCTTTGGTTCACTCAAAACCATATGTTTTATAATTCCAGATTCAAAAGCAGCTAATGCGAGGTTATACAATATTTCATCCTTATTCTTGGATTTTACCTGAATTATATCATTATAAACACCTACTGCTAAATCAACACGCGTCTTCCCGAATAATTTTTGTTCGATTTCAGATATAGGGAGAAAACTTCTAGGGCATGCATTATAACAGAGTCCTACTGTCTCAGCACATTCATCCACAACATAAGCTTCCCCAGTTTCTTTGTTAAAATCCATATGCGGGCAAAAAGCATTACAACTTCCACAATGGATACATAAACCCGCATATATTACCTCATTTTCGAGATCTTGGCTTGATTTTTCAATTTTCATTTGAATTAACCAGATACATTAATTTTATTTGGTGTGAAACTTCACACTAAATGAAATCTCACACTAATAAAAAGTTTTTTGATAGAATCTAGTTATTTTTTACAGATTAATGATTAATTTTTCAAAAAATTGAAAAATATGAAAGAAAGATTTTAAACAAATGAATTTAATCTATAATATCTTAACACTCATCATCAGAATCTTCTAAAAAACGAGAACATGTGTCATCTAGCTTCTTAATTATGTGGTCTCGGTCTTTCCATGTAATCCAGGTATTTCCTGATTTTTCAAAATGAAATCCGTCGTAATTCTCTTTTATCTTAGCTAATGTTTTCTTAATAAAACTCCAAGAGAAGCCTGTGTCTTCTACAACTTTCGCAATAGCTATAGGATGGTTTTCTTCAAGATTATTATTGAAATAATCTATAATCTTCTCTAATCCTGTTTTTATACCTTTTTCTGGTTTGGACATGAAATAGGTTTTTAATTATTTACTTTAATAATATAAATTTAATACATTTAAAAAATCATAATGCTATAATTTATGGATTGTATTAGTTCATTTTTTTATCCCCTAAATCATTCAATTTATTATTACCTTCTTTATGGACAATTATCGAATGAATGCCAAAAATTAGAATAAAAATTACAAACATCCATAACAGAAATAATTGTAAATATAATTGTATCTTTACATAATTAAAAGAGACTCTTAAACCAGGAATATCCGGGATAATTTTAAAGAATTGAGTAAATAATTTCAATATGATTACAAATAAAGATAATGTTTCTACCTTGAAAATTTTAAATTTTTGTTCTAAATATTCTACTTTATCAAATATAGAACCGATGATGTAAAAGAATAATATGATGTCAATTATAAAGAAATACCAAGTGAAACTTAACGTATCTGGAAATATAATAACGGCAATCAAATCTATTATGATATATAAGATATATAAATAAGTTAATAAAAAAAATAATGTAATGTATGCCGCTAATTTTTTGGTAATAGGTAGTCTTGTTATTACGATAATAATTAAAATTATATTGACCCAAAAAATAATTCTAAAGATATTTGCACTTCTTTTTGCAGCACCAGGAGTTAAACGGCGCATTATATTCCATGTTATAACAAATACTGATAAAGCTATAAATCCAAATAATATGAATTCTAATGGTCTTACGAACTTCCGAGATTTTTCTTTAACATAGAAATAATCATCAACTTTAGTTGATGAATCCATACATAATTTAAATGCAAAAAATGCTGTTAACAATTGATTTACTATCAAAAAGGGGATGATTATTGATATAATAAGCCCTTTAAATATTAATATAATCGGAATTGAAATCATAAATATAATGATAATAAAAATATAACTTATATCATCAATTGGTTTAAAGAAAGTGGAAATGAATAAGAGTAGGGTAAATCCTGCCAAAATACCAATAAAGAAGAAAAGAAATCGATAATATCCTTGAATAATAAAGATAGTATAACCAAATAAAATTAAAATCCAAGCAACAATAAACAAACCTAAAATGAGAACATATAACGGTTTTTTAAAGAAGATCTTAAGACCGTTTATAAAAGACATTATGACTGCTAAGCTTTTTCCTTTTTTTAATAAAGTTATGAAAAGTTTTATTAAAGGTTTATGAAAAAATCTTTATTTTCTCATATTAATAAAATCGCCAGATTTCATCAGTTTACACGGTTTTAAATATGTAATACCTGATTTTTCTACAAAATCTTCTAATAAATTTGTCCATTTCCCATAATTTCTTTTTCCAGGGCCAAAGGGACCAGGTATGTTCATTCCTGCCATCATAGCGTCATCAATTATTTTATAACCAGGAACTACACCTTCTTCTAAAAGTCTACATCCCTCATTTAATTGGGTTGCCATAAGAAGCTCAATGTCTAAGAGACCAGCTTTCTCTTTTTTAGAAATTTTTAATTTCTCTCCATTCCAATTAAAAAGTCCTTTTCCTGTTTTTCTTCCAAGATTTCCTTTACTTACTAGTCTTGTTATAGTTTTTCCTGGAGTAAAATCTGAAGAAACAGCTCCTGCGAAATATATCATGGCATTAAATACTGTATCAAGACCAAGATAATCCAATTTAGCATATGGACCAACTTCTGCCAGAGATTCAGCATCTGCATCTAAATTTTCCAAGGCTATACCTTTTTCCATAGAATATTCCAGAAGCCAGTTTAAATAGAGAAAAGAAACAGCATTTAACCTATTTACAATGAATCCGGGACTTTCTTTTTGAAGTACTGGTAAAAAGCGTTTTCCTTGAAGAGAGGGTAATTTTTGACAGATTTCTTTTGCTATTTTTACAGTTTCGTCTGAAGTTTTTTTTCCCTTAATGATTTCAATTAATCGTAGTACGACTATGGGTGTAAAAAAATGGCATCCTATAACTTTATCAGGTCTTCCTGATGTTGAAGCTATCTCAGAAATACTCATTGTAGACGTATTTGTTGCCAAAATTGCATTTTCGGGGGAATAATTACCTAATTTCTCAAAAAGATCTTTTTTAATTTTCATAACTTCTGGAATTGCTTCAATAACAAAGTCTGCTCTGGATAGGGCTTTTTCTAAACTAACCTCCCCTATTAGATTATCCATTAGATTAGTGGTTGTATAACTTTCATTTAACTTACCTTTTAGCTCAAGTCGTTCCAAACCACTTTTAATTCTGATCACAGCTTTATTAATAATTTCCTCATTTAAGTCATTTAAAATTATATTTTCAAAACCGCCCATAAGAGCTACTTGAGCAATTTCATGACCCATAACCCCTGCACCTATTACTACTATTGTTTTAATATCATCTATTGTTACGATAAAGATACACCTTTTATTTGGTAATAAAAAATAAAATGTAATTTACTTTAAAAAATTAGAAATTTAATGTTAAACAAATATGAATGAAAAAATATACCAGGAGAGCAACATTGTTCCAATTCCTAAAAAGATTGAGATAGGTAGACCTGGTAGGATTTTATTTCTTTTTAATCCCATTATTGTAATTCCTGTTCCAACTATTATAGCTACTGAAGTTAAAATCATAATGATTATATTATTTGTTTGAACAAGAGCACTGGATGTAAGCATACTATAAAATGCTAGATCACCAATTCCGATCTCCAATTTGGAAGTATCATATCTAAATTCTCCGCTATTAATTTTATCTTTTAATTCTTTTTCTGAAATATTGTTGTCATTAGATTCAGAAACAATATCAATTAATTGCTTTATAGGTCCATGTTTATACAAAACAGCAAACATATCCCATAACGAAATTCCTATTAATATGGCTAGAGTAGTCCAAAGAGGCATTAAAACACCCATAGAAGCCCCAATTAGTAATCCAATATATAACACAATGAAATTTTTTATCTTAATTGATTTTGAGGTAAAATATCTGTAAATTATAAATATGGTAAATACTGCTGTAAGAAAAATTAATTCAACATCAAGAGTATAGTATAATCTAGGATAATTAGCAACTGAAAGATATAATATTATCTCACCAAAGAACCAAGTTTGAAAAAAGGCTACTATCCCAAAACCTATTCCAAAAATATATATTAAAGTCCCCACTCCTCTTTTTTTAATAATGTAAATAATAACAAAAGCAGAGAAACCCGCTAGCACCGTATATATAATTCCATTAATTATCCCCCCAATTGCTCCATATTCGCTTTCTGAGAAATATCCTCCTTCTATTTGAACTCCTGCTTCTACATATGTTAAATATGCTAATATACCTGAAATTATTACAACTAGAATTATTGGAACAGGATATAATTTTCTTTTGATTCTATATGTTGGAAAGTAGTGAGGAATAAAATCCTTTTCGATAATTTTTTCATTTGTATTAAAACTTTTTGAGATACGTTCAATATCTTCTCCCTTATGCTCCAAATCATCTGAGCTTTTTGAATTTTCAACCATAATCCTACGTTTAATTTTCAACCAAATTGAAATATTTTATTTTATAATATAATTAATGATTTAAATACCTATTATTAATGATTTTAAACTAATTTTATTTTAAGAGAATGATTATTTTAGATAATCTAAAATTTTGTTTTGATAGATAATGCCTAAATTTCAAAAATATGAGCAGAAAATACGCAAATACAAAGAGAAGTTAAAAAAACTTGTCACCAGAATTGGAATTTTTTATTCGGAAGAATTTGAACTAGTGGATGATGAACTACAAAGATTAATATTGCCTTGTTATTTGGGAATTTTGTTTTATGCCGAGTTTGATCCTAACTTATTTAACAAGATCAAATTTTACTTAAATCAGGTTTATGATTCCTACTTTTTTGAAGTTAGAAATTTGGGGCAATTTTATTTTTCAAAAGAACTTCTCTCTAAAGGTGTAAAAAAAGAGTATAAAGAAATGAAAGGAATTAATCATAAATTAAATATTCACCCCACTAATAAATTTTATCAATCATTAATTAATATTAGAACGAGGGAAAAACTTGGGATGATAATTGCACTCACAGATCTTCCTATCTATTCCAGTAGCGACAACAATATTCTATTTTTATTTGGAGAAACTCATTTAAAACATCGGTGCAGCGTAGTCTCTACTCTTAAACTAAAAGAGCAATATTATGATAGACGAAAAGATAGTGAACTATTTGAACAAAGAGTTATTAAGGAAATAATTCATGAAATTGGACATATTTTTATAGGATCTGCTCATTGTGAGGAAAATTCATGTGTTATGAGGTTTTCTAAAGACGTTGATGAAATTGATAAGAAATCATATGAATTATGTGATATCTGTAAAATAAAATTAAGTGAAATTAGAAAAAATTTCAATTTCTAATACAAGTCTCAACTTAAAAACTAACTATTGGCAATTTATGTACAAACTCCTTTACCAACGTTACCCTTTCTTTCCGCTCTTTTTTGTAATACCTAAGCGGGTAAAGTTCATTAATTAAAAACTTATATAATTCTACCCAGGTTTTTGCTACATTGCTTATCCTATAATTTTCAGCAACTTTTCTGGCATTTTTACCCATTTCAAGTCGAAGATCATCATCTTTAAATAGATTTATTATTCTCTCCTTAAAATCATTTAAATCTTGACTTAAATATCCAGTATGACCGTGCCTTATCACATCTGAAATTCCAATACTGTTAGAACCTATACATGGTGTTCCTTGAGCCATACTTTCCAGAAGTACCAACCCTTCTGCTTCTATCCAAGACCATAGGCAAGATAAATCAGCAGTATTATAAAGTTTCAATAGATCGTTGAATGGGACTCTACCTAAATACGAGACAAAATCTTTATAATGCTTCTTTTTAATAAGTTTTAGAACATGTGAAGTTAATGGTCCATCGCTGCCTACAAGTACTAATTGTGAATTGGGTACCTCTTTATGTATTTTTTTAAATATTTTAATAATACTTAATTGATGTTTTTCAGGAGAAAGTCTTGAAGCATAAAGGAGAATCTTTTTATTATCTAGGTTATATTTATCCCGAACACCGTTTTCTTTAACATCTGTGAAATAGCTATCATGAATCCCATTGGAAAGGCAGACAATAGGTTCTTTAAATCTTTGCTTCCTAAGCAGCTCTTTCTTAGATTTTGTTGGTACTGATACAAGATCATATTTATCTAAGATATGTCTTTCATATCGCCAAACCCAATCCATTTTAGACAAAAGACCTCCCACTATAGGTATATATTGCGATGTGTAAAAGGAAAGGGGTGAATTATGAGTTCCTACCATTGGAATCCCGATATATTTTGCCCAATTTATTGCCATACTGCCAAATGTTGCATGTGTATGAATATGAGCAATATCTAAATAATCTTTTTGGCAGAAAAAATATTTATGAATCGGAAAACTTAGAACAAAACCCGTTTTAGGTGCTATTTTAGCACCAAAGAAATTATGAAGATAAAGATTTTTTGGAATGTTTTTCGGTTTCTGAATTCCTGGTGCATAAACATGAACTGTATGACTTGTATGTTTTGCGATTGCCTCGGATAGAAATCGCACAGCATGGGCTGTACCATTAGTTTGGCTATACATACTGGTAAAGAATCCAATGTCAAGTTTCTGTTGAACCATATCACTTCAGAGACGAGAGATCGATTATCTTTATAATTTTACTATGTAGATATTTTAATGAAATACTCATTTATTTATTAAACTGATTATTAAAAAAAACTCCGATTTTTAATAAAATCATGGAATTGCACCTATTGGGATAAAAATCGCTAGAAATACCTCAAATTTTTATTTAGGAAATAAAATTCCGCTTTTTTAATTCAATCGAAACCTTATTCTAAGTTTATACTTTACAATATAATAAGATTATATAAGATCTTAATAATGTAAGAAGAAGAGCTTATTATCTATGATTTTACTATCTAAATATTAGAAAAAACAGTAAATTTTTTTTGATTTGAAATATAAAACTAAAATATGGATTCTAAAGAAGAGAAAAAAATAGTCGAAGATATCTTAAATAAAAGGAAATTATCATATTCTATAGAAATATTAGATGTTCAAGGAGATAAATATACTATTCGTAATAATTTTGGTTCTACAACTGTTTATATAAAAAAAAACAACGATTATTTCTTAGAAGATGAGATAGAATAATACATTTATTTTGGGTTATGATAAAATAATAGTATCCATTCATAAATTATTTAATTTTAAGGCTGTCCCTTTTTCAATTTAATATAAATTTAAGATTAATAATTTCTTTTAGATAAGAATTTAAGATAAAAATTGTATAAATAAATTAACTAAGATCAATTTTCAAAAATAATTAGTTGATTAAAAATTCGAAGAAGAAGAGTAGGTTCAGAGAACGCAGAAGATAAATTCACTGAGAAATTTCGAGCAGTGATTGATAATAATAATTCGCTTTCAATTTTTAATAAAAAAAAGAGATCTGTCTGCATTATTAGAAGAGACTTAGCAAAATCATATGAAATTGAAGTAGAGGCTTCAGAAGCACCTATATTAAACAAAATGTTAAATGAACAGGAACCATATGAGAGTTCTATGGCAGATGTTAAGATTCTCGAAGATGAAGTTTTTCCTATAAATGAAGCTTTTCAGAAAGTATTTGGAATTGATAAAGAATTTAAATTAAACGCGATTAAACTTGCAGTTGGTAGCAATTATAACGATTATGTTACTATAGGTCAAGAGGATTTAATACGTTTTGACGTAAAACCTACTTTAAATGGACTAAACAAATTTATTAAGGAAAATAAAGAAAGCATTTTAGGATTTTTAGATTGTGAATATGTGAGTGAAGAGGGAAATGTAATCTACCTAAATTGTAGCAAAAAGAATGTTTCCGAAAATGTCCTCTCAATAAAGCTATTAATTCTTGCATCTATGCAACAAAGAGGCTTTTTTCTTCAACAAGAACATAAATATTATGGTCTTCAACTTTATATAATTATTGAATCAAGAAAAGCTAATGATTTAAAACTACTTGAATTTCTAAAAGAACTGGGAATTGATTGGGAACTGATATTTTTTAGAAGAAAACTAGCTATCCATGATTGGACAGAAATAGAATGTGAAAAAGATTCTGAAAATCTTAAAAGTTTCCTGCGTGCTAAATATGAAACCTTGAATTATTTTGACGTAAACAATATAATTCGTTTAATTGTTAGGAACCAGTTACCTTTTAAGGTGGCTGATAAAATGGCATCTTTGTTGTATCATATGAAAAGTGAAAGAGCTACTAACTTTAAAGAACGTCAGCATCAAGAAAGTACTTACCAAGAAGAACAACTCACGCAGGATGAATATTCCAAAACTCTTAAAAAAGCTGAAATTGCTGCTGCTGCTAACCTTGCATGTGCATACTTAGGGATACATAAGAAAATAAATTTCGATAGAGACATTTCTGTAAATGAAATTTTAAAGTATCAAGAAGAATTAACTAATATTTAGCTTCTCTTTTTATAAATTTAAAAAAATAAATAGTTATAGAATTTTTTTATTTTCAACTAGTTTAATCCATAAGATTGTTTTAAAAGTTCATGATTTACTTTTCCAACACTTAAACTTTTTCCTGTTCTAACGTTTGTTAAAGTGTATGTTGCTGGAGCGAATAATCCAGGATCGATGTCGTAAAAGTTATAATTTACTGCTTTAAAAGTTTCTATAAATGGTTTTCCATAACTGGAGGATGTGTTCGCAGGACCTTTTCTAATAAGTTCAAATAGTTCTTCTTCTTTTTCTTTCTCAATGTCGATAGTATAGTACGTCATACCACCTGCGCTTATAGAATCATTAGTGCGCCCCATTGCTCCTAAATCATCTTTCGCAATTGGAGCAATCGTTGTTGTTCCATATCCATCTTTGATTAATTCAATTGGGAAATTAATTTCATGCAATTTGTGAATACCTGTCTCAACAATTCTTGCCGCTACTTGAATAGATCCTGTTAAACAAGCCGTTGGAGCGCAAACGGCATAAGTTTTGCTTGTATCAACACCACATTTTTCGGCGACTATATTCATAACTTCTTCATTTGGTAGTTTAGGTGTTTCAAAAACAATCACAGCACAATCAGATATATCTGTGTAATCAATTTCATCAAATATCTTTTCGAGTTTGCTTTTAGCTCGAGCAGGCCCTGAACCTAATGATTGGAAAACCACTTTCTTTTTCATCTGCCCATTTTTTTCTACTTCTTTCTTTAATTTTACGTTCCAACCTGCTAATTGAGAAGCCATGCATGATAGTAACGGTTCTGAAGTATGAACAATGACACTTGGTATGAAATGTCCATCTAAATTATAGTGTGAAAATTTTACATATCCCAAACCACCCATACATATTTCTCCTACCAATTTGCCTCCTTTCCATGAAGCATTTGTCATATCTAAAATAGTAGAATTATTAGATAATTTATTTATATTGACTTTATAGATTTCTTTACTACTGATTATTTTCTCTACAATTTTTTCTGCTAGTTCATTTATTTTTACATGATGCATTTATTTTCACTTTAGTAAATTTACTTTTTTTAAATGAGGTATTTATTATAATTTTGATATCTTATTATATTATAGTTTCAATTTTGAATTTATGATTATCTAAAATGGACAAAGATAAAGAAAAATTAGCTAAATTGCTTATCAATCTTGAGGTTGTAAAGAATAACTTACTGAAGTGTATCAATACAATGAACACTCCTGTTCATATATATACCCATCTGGATGCAGATGGATTAAGCTCGGGTGCAATTCTCGGCAAAGCTTTATATCGAGAAGAAATACCATTTCAAATTACTGTACTGAGACAATTAGAAAAAAAAGAAATTGAGAAGATATTAAAAAAAGTTCAAGAATTTAAGAATTTTTTAATCTTTTCTGATTTTGGAAGTGGACAGTATTTAGAAATACAATCAAAATTAATTCATGAAGCAGATTTTAATTCTTTTCTAATTCTGGATCATCACATACCCCAGAATGTTTCCAATAAAGAAGAAATTAAAAAAATTGAAGAAATTTATGAAAAAACAAAAAAATGGCACATTAATCCTTATTTTTATGACATTGACGGTAGTAATCAAATTTCTGGTGCTGGATTATGCTATTATTTCGCGAAATGTTTGAATCAAGAAAATTCAGACTTATCACCAATCGCTATTGTTGGGGCAATTGGGGATATTCAAAATCAGGGATTAAACAAATCTTTTATAGGACTAAACAAGTTAATTTTAGAAGATGCGATGAATTTAGAATTAATCGAAGTTGTAAATGATTTAAATTTTCCTAGTCTAAAACCTTTAAATGAAGCAATTGCTTATTCAACAGAAATTTTTTTACCTGGATTATCGAAGGATGCAAATAGATCTTTGATTTTCTTGAAAACTCAAGGAATTTTAATGGAAAATTCTGAAGGTAATGTAAAAACGTTGAATGAATTAAACCAAGATGAGAAACAAAAAATTTCGTCAGCTATTATTGAATATGCATCACTTAAACTAGATTTAGAACCTAAAAAAATAATTAAAAAATTAATTGTGAATCGATATATATTAAAAAAGGAACCCGTTGGCTCAGAACTTCATGATGCTAAAGAATTTTCCAATCTACTAAATGCATGTGGTCGAACTCATAATTCATCGTTAGGGATAGCCATTGCAATGGGAAATAGAAAGGAAGTTTACCAGCGATCTAAGGAAGTTTTAAAAAATTACAGAAAGTCTTTGGTTGAGAGCCTTTCTTGGATTCAAGAAAATGAAAAAATTCAAGAAAAAGACTCGATTCAATATTTTTTTGGGGAGGATGTAATTCCTGAAAGTATTATAGGAACGATTACTTCAATGTTAATCTACGAAAATATTAAAGGTATAGATAAATCAAAACCAATATTTGGATTAGCGAAGAGAACTGATGAGGATGTATATAAAGTTTCAGGAAGAGCAGATGAAGTGATTGTAAATCAAGGTATAAATCTCTCAGAAGCGATTAGAGATGCATGTAAACAATCAAATTTAGATGTATTAGGAGGAGGACATCCACCAGCAGCGGGAACAAAAATCCCTATTGAGAAAGTTGAATTATTTCTGGAAAAGTGTAATATAGCAGTTCGAAATCAATTAAGAAAAAATAGGATTACATTTTGAAAACCCTATGTCTAAACTTGATAAATCTCTCCTATTTCAGGAGCAACTGAGTTATAATTTTTGTTCACTAATTCGCTAGCTAGGCTGGTTGTTGATTTATTATCCCCATGAATACAGAAAATATCACTATTAGTATTTTTTTTGAATGTCAGGTTTTCAATGTAATCATGAATATGAATACTATCAGAATGACTTGAAAAGTCGAAATAATCGTAATCGCATTGAGCTTCAATTTTTAGATTAAAATTAGGTTTATTTTTTCGAGATTCTTTTAACTCGAAAATTCCCTCATCTAATAAATTTCTACCAGGTGTTCCTTCCACTTGATAACCTACAAGATAAATTGCTGATAAAGGATCCAACAATATTGATTGAATATAATCTATTGCAGCCCCCCCCTTCAACATACCAGATGGAGAAATTATAACTCCACTAGATTTTTTTATACGTGCCCTAGTTTTTGGTTTCGATACAAAATGTGCTTTTTTCAAAGCATTCCTAAATACTTTAATGTTTTTGATATAATCTGGATAATCTAAACATAATTTTGATATTTTTCTTGCCAAGCCGTCGATGAAGATTTTTCCATTATAGTTATATTTCTCCAAAATAAGTAGAGCTTCTTGTGAACGAGCTACACCGAAAGCGGGAATTAGTACTGTTCCACCATTATTGGTAATATTCTGTATTTTCTCTATAAATTCTTTCTCAAGTTGCTCTCTTGGAGGATGTTCTCGGAGAGCATAAGTAGATTCAATAATTAATGTATCTATCTTAGGGATATCCAAATAGCTTGCGGAACGAATTAAATTAGTATTCTGTGTGTTAATATCACCAGAATACAAAATAGTTTTATGATCTACTTCGAGCAAAATAGATACACTCCCCGGAATATGGCCTGCATCGATGAATGTAATAAAGAAATCATCAGCTATTTTTTGTCTTGTCCCGTTTTTAAGGAAAAATGAATTTTGTTTTAATAAGTCTAATTCTCTATATCCAAAGGGATATGGATAATTTGATATTTTTATCATATCTTTTACTAAAATTTCAGTTAATGCAAGAGAAATGGAATTTGTAAAGAATGGTACCTTCTCCGTTTTATATAATAAAGGTAATCCTCCAGAATGATCAATGTGACTATGAGTTAAAGCGATTGCTTTTAGATTTTCGATGTTGGTACTCATAGGAAGTCTTTCTTCTCCTCGGAATCGAATCCCATAATCTAACATGCACTTAATACCGCTTTTAGATTCCACTAATACAGCGCTTCTCCCAATTTCCCTACAACCTCCGAGAAAAGAAATACTCACCATTTTTGAAAGTCCCTAAGAATTTTATAAGCGTGAAAACATTTTTTATATAAAATTAATATGTAAAAAAATAATAATTTTATTAAATTCAAGAAGATTTGGATTTCTGTAATTATCAATTCTTTTTATTCTAAAGATTATAAAAAAAAGTAATAATCAAGAAACCAAAAAATTAACTTATCTTTTTTATACTATTAGTTAGTAGAGCAATAACATTATCAACGTTTTTCCCAAAAATATCCAAGATCTCTTCCCATGTAACTGGAACTTCGTCATCTTTCCAGCAATCATAATCTGTTGACATAGCTACAGCGGCATACGGGATACCTGCTTCATTAGCCAAAATTGTTTCAGAAGCGATACTCATGTTAATCACATCTGCCCCCCATATCCTAAACATTTCTGATTCAGCCCTTGTTGAGAATCTTGGTCCTTCTATAGTAACCACAGTCCCTTTTTCATGATATTTAAGATTAAGCTCCTTTGCTGTTTCAATAAGGATGTTTCTTAACTCTTCTGAATAAGGATGAGCCATTGGAGTGTGTTTCATATCCCCGGGAGCAAACTCTTCAAAAAAAGATACTTTTCTCAGCCTAGTGAAATCAATAAACTGATCAAGAATGACAAAATCACCTCGCCCTATTTCTTCTCTCAAGCTCCCACAAGCTGTCGTTGCTAATATATGAGTACAACCCTGATCTTTTAAAGCTTGTATGTTAGCTCTATAATTTATTTGCGTTGGTGGAATAGTATGCTCTCTTCCATGTCTTGCTATAAGAACTACATCAACATCATGAATTTTTCCAATTTTTAGAGGTGAGGAAGGTTTTCCATATAATGTATCGACATTTATATCTTTAGCATCCTTTAAAATGTCCGGATCATCCAATCCAGAACCACCAATTATACCAATTTTTTGTTGTCCCATTTTTTTTCCCTTTTGAAGTTTTTTAAATTATAATATTTGAAATTTAATAAATTATATTTAACCCAAGTAGTTAATGAAAAAGTTTAACAGAATAGCTATACCTATTAAGGTTTAATATTGAAAAGATTATTATAGAATTTATTTCATAATTTTAATTTAGAATCTCATGCAAAAAACCAAAGTTCTTGTTCTTGGATCACTAGCTTTTGATTATATAATGGGGTTTAAAGAAAATTTTATTAATGCAGTATCGATTGACCATGATAAGGAAGAATATCAAAGCACTGTTACAGCAGACACTCGTCATCAATATTTTGGTGGAACAGCAGGGAATATTGCATATAATCTAGGAATCTTAAATATTGCGAATGTTTCTTTATTTGGTTCAGTTGGAAATGATTTTGAAAGATTAGGATATAAGGATCATATAAAAAGGTTTAACAATATAGAATTATTAATTGATGAACATGAAAATCTTTTCACAGCTGCGTGTTATATAGTTAACGATATAAAATCTAATCAAATGATCATTTTCCATGGTGGTGCTTTAGATAAGTGTAAGGAGATTGATTTAAGAGAAAAGATATCAAATCCAGAAGAATATATTTATGCAATAAATTCAACACAGAGTATTGAAGCTATGACAAATTTTTCTATCCAATTATATGATTTAAAAATTCCTACAATATTTGATCCTGGTCAAGTAACTCCACTATTCCGAAAAGGAAGCTTAATAGAGATTCTCAATAAATCAGAAATTTTAATTGGAAATAATTATGAAATTAATCAAATAAAAGAAAAATCTGAGTTGGATGAGGAACAGATACTTGAACATGTTAAGGCAATAATTATAACTAAAGGATCTGAAGGATCTGAATTGATCTATAAGGATGATGGTAATAAAATATTTGAGATTAATATCCCAATTGCTACTCCTAAAGAAATTAAAGACACTACTGGGGCAGGAGATGGATATCGTGCTGGAATATTAACTGGTTTAATATTAAATATGACTCTATTAGATTCATGTCGACTAGGAGCTATTATTGGCTCATTTGTGGTTGAAACTACAGGGGCACAAACACAAGTTTTTAATTTAGAGCAAGTAAAAAAGAGATTTTTTATTACCTTTGGATATATTCCTGCCGAGTTGGATGGAATTTAAAAAAAAGACTTGATTAAATATCTTTACATATTATTTTATTCTTCAACTGGAATCTCTATTAAAGAAATGGTATTATAACCCTTTAATTTATCTCTACCATGTAAACTTCCCGTTAACTCAATTATAAAAGCAACCCCAACAACTACTCCCCCTGCTTTCTCAACTAGATTGCATGCTGCTTTCGCTGTGCCACCAGTTGCTAGTAAGTCATCAAAAACTAATACTTTCTCTCCTTCTTCAATAGCATCACGGTGCATTTCAATAGAATCTGTGCCATATTCAAGTTCATATGTCTCACTAATCGTCTGAGCAGGTAATTTTCCTGGCTTTCTAATTAAAACAAACCCAGCTCCTAATTGGTATGCTATAACTCCCCCCCAAACGTACCCTCTTGCTTCAATTGCAGTGACTTTAGTTATACCTTTATCTCTGAAGTGATTTATTATTTGGTCGCAAGAATCTTTAAAAGGTGCGTGAAGTTTAGCCAAAGTAGTAATGTCCTTGAATTGGATTCCTTTAACTGGAAAATCAGGTACATTGCGTATATATTTTAAAAGGTCCATTTTATTTTTGATCCTTTTTTTTATGATTATATTTATATCGTATTTAATTAAATTAAAAATTATATTTAATTGGATCGTCATTTCATCAATTTAATTTTAATCTAAATTCTCTTTTTAAGAATTAGAAAAAATTAAATAAAGATAAAATTATAAAGATTATATAAAATCAATTAATTTCATAGAAAATAATATTAATGTATTGATTTCTTAATTATATTCTAAAAAAAAATTAAATCACGATGAAAGTTCTTTTATTTGGACCTGCTGGTGCAGGAAAGACAAGCTTAATGAGAACTACCTGTCTAGGATACAATTTTATGAAAGTTCTCAATTTAAAACCTACTAAAGGTGTTTCAAGAGAAAATTTTATTTTTAGAGGAATTTTAGAGTTATCAATTTGGGATTTAGGTGGTCAAGAGCGATATTTAGAAAGATATTTCTCCGAATCTCAGCGAGGACTTATATTTTCAGAAGTCACTACTGCAGTTTTTATGGTGGATTCTGCTCTAGTAGACGCGGGAGTACGTGATATTTTTGATAATTTCTTGAAATATTTGTTCGAATTTTCTCCTGAAATAGATCAAGCATATGTATTGTTAAATAAAATTGATTTACAAGAATCAAAAGAAGATGAATATTACGAGGTATTATCTAAAGGGCTAAACGGGAAATTACTTGATAAGATTTCGTTCACTCCTGTGTCCGTAAAAGAAGGAAGTGCTCAACATAGGTTAATAGAAATTTTAGATTTTGAGATCCAGAAAAATACTTTATCCCTACAACGTTTAGGAAAGATTCGTCATTTACTGGATGAATTAAAGATTAATACTTTATCAGAATACCTCTTATTCAACCAGCCTGATGGCTTATTAATTACATCAACATTTGGTAAATTTGAATCTAAGCCTTTACAATTTATGAAATTTGAGATTGGAACGCTAGATTCTAATATCTATGGTATTTATCAACAAATCATGGAATTTCAAAATATCTCGAATTTATCTCCATTAAAATTATCAACTGTAGTTTACGAATCAGAAGATTGTTGGATATTAGTAAAAGAAGTTATTAATGGAGCCGTTTTAATGGCTGTTACAAGAAGTAAGCGACCCGAAGTTTTTGCAGGAGTAATGGGTGCTCTCAATGGAGAGGCTTTCAATAATTTAAAAATATATTTAAAATCTTCTGAATTTTAGCTTATTTAGAAAAAAAATATTTAAAATAAAAAAGAAAATATTGAAGACTATTTCCTTTCTGATTGAGTAATCACTGTTCTTTATCATATAATCCTATTTTTGTGAGGAGCTGCTGCTTAGCGTGATGCGGTCTTCTTATTACCGTATCATTAGCTTTCTCAATTTCTCTTGCTTCATCACACATTAGAGCAGCAGTTCTCATCATCTCATGGGCAGTTGCAAGTAATGGCATATATTCAGATCTCTCTTTTAACTGAAAACATGCCTTTCCTGTAATATTTGAAACAGATGCCGCTAATTCAAAAGCAGCAATAGCTTTTGCTCTTGCATATGGATTAGAGAAATTCGCAGCTGCTGTAGCTTTATTCGAGTCCACGATTATTTGTGGTAAAGTAGGTGCTCTTCCCTCTAACATGTCCATAATAACTTTATTTAATTCTTCAGTAATTACTTGAAGTGCTCCAGTTATTGCAAGAACCTTTAATAAGTCAGAATTGTAAATACTCATCTCGATCGGGTCGAGGAAGGGTCTGCGTGCTCCAATCATACTGTCACAATTTACTAAAATATAACCCATGTTCTTTTCTTTAATTTCATCAACCGCTTTTTTAGCCGGTGCATCTGAAATAACTATTGTAGGAATATCTCCTGCCATTTCTCTGGCCGATTTTGGTCCTGGTAAAGCAGCATTAGGACTTGACATAACAATTAGTTCAGGATTCCATTTTAGTAGATCTTCCATAGTTTTTGTGCACATTTCGGGAGGGTGCATTTTTGCACCAGATGTAACTTCGTATACATTAATCCGCGTAGCTTCAGCACGCTCATCCATTAAGAAAGCAAGTAATAGAGATGATCCAATAGTTCCATTCTTTAATATTCCAATCTTAAGTACTCTTTCACTCATTTTTTACAGCATAGTTAGTAATTTCAATTTTAATTTGAAAATATAATTCCATACAATTGTTCAATGTTTTTATTTTTTTTTTAAAATTTTATATAAAATAGAATGCTATTAGTTCATACAATAATTAAAAATTATATTTTGAAAATAATAAATTAGAAGGAGTAATACTCAAAATGGATTTAAATGGTGTAGAAATTGAAGATACCTTCTGTGAAGCTTTTGGTGGTTTCTTTACACGAATACTAATTACTGCTAAGAATGAAAAGTGGGCGAAAATTGCTGCATTAGTTTCAACAGGTTATGGAACATCAACAATTCATTGTGATGCTGAAGCAGGAATAGATATCTTTGTCCCTTCAGATAGAACCCCAGATAATCGTCCGGGAGTGATAGTAATGTTTTTTAAAACAAAAAAGGATCAGGTGAGTAACGTTGTAATGAATCGACTGGGACAATGTGTCTTGACATGCCCCACCACTGCTTGTTATGATGCATTAGATGAATCATTAGACCCTGAAAAAGAATTTGAAATAAAAATAGGCGCAAATCTTAAATTTTTTGGTGATGGGTTTCAAGAGAAGATTGAAGGTAAGTTCCCCTTTGAGGCGTGGTCAATACCAGTTATGGAAGGAGAATTTATAGTCCAAAGTATGGCGAAAGTAGGGAAGGGAATTGCGGGAGGAAATTTCTTAATAATTGGAGAAAATCAAGATCTTGCCCTTGAAGCTGCCGAAAAGGCAATAGATGCAATAAAAGATGTGCCCAACGTGATAGCTCCATTCCCTGGTGGTATAGCACGATCTGGATCAAAAGTAGGATCAAAATATAGTTTTTTGAATGCATCCACTAATGATCCACTCTGTCCAACTCTTAAAAATAAAATTGAAAATTCAGATTTGCGTGAAGGAGATAACTGTGTTTATGAGATAATCTTAGATGGAGCTACAGAAAAATCGATAAAAACTGCGATGAAACTAGGAATTGAAGCAGCGGTAAAAGTTTCTGGTATAAATAGAATCTCTGCAGGTAATTTTGGAGGTAAACTTGGGAAATTTCAATATAAGCTTTACGATATCTTACAATAATAAATTAAAATAGTGATTTTATAAAGAAGAAAATAACAGAGAAATTTTATACATTTATAATCTTCTTTTTATTCTACGTTTAGGCACCCTCTCTTCTTTTTGTTCTGGCGTTTTTTCTATTGTGTCTTTTTCTTCAACAATTTCTTTAACTTGTTCCACTTTTTTCTTTTCTGACGGTTTTTTTGGTGATATTTCTTTCTTTTTGGGAAGTACAGCTTTTGAATCAATCATTTTTGATTTAAAATGTCTGTAAACAAGCCCAACACTTATTAAAATACCTAAGATTAATCCCAGAAAAAAAATTATCCAGGGTAAGTAATCACTTAATCGATCAGGAATAATAGTTATTGCTTGAGGTGCTTTATCATAATCATCTATAAGGCTTATGATTACTCCGTCAGAATCTATAACATAAATATAGACATACCAGACACCAGTTATTAAATCAATAGTCCGGATAGTTATTTCTGTATCAATCCCGATATAATCTCGAGTTATATTATACCATTCATAATTTTCATCTAAAAGAGCGACTTTAACGTAAGCAACTCCTTCTACATCCGAAACATTAAAAGAAAAGATCAAATTTTTACCATATAATATTGACAATCCTTGATCCCCTGATCTTCCATTAATCTTATAGCTGTGAATTTCAGGTAGGTTATTTTTGACCATGAAATATACAGTTATAGATTCAGTTCCATCAACTAGGTCTTCTGCTCTAATATCAGCCTTATATCTTCCAACAGGCCTTTCCGTAGGAACAGAAAAATCCCCTGAAAAAGTGATATTAGCATCATGACTTAATACAATCGTTTTAAGTAAGAGCCCGTTAGGATCTTCAATAGACACAATTACTTTCAGATTTTCTGAGAGGTCTTCTAAATCAGTCACATTTAGAGTAATCTCACAATCTTCATCCCTGTATGGTTCTTCTGGAGTAAATGTAATTGAAGCAATATTTATTATGGGATTCGTATTTAAAACTTTAAATGGAAAATATGCAGCGCCTTTAATCCCAAAGTCTGTATTTGTCATATTGAGTTTAATAAAAAAAGTTTGATCTAAAAAGTTATAAAAAGTTTCGTTGTTAATTCGATAAGTAAATTGAAAAGAATTATATTCAAAGTTAGTTATATTGCGCTGTACCGATTCAACTGTACTATCTACAATGGTAAGATTCCATTTTGAACAATTTGTAATAAGAAAATTCGGATTTAATTCATCTCCAATGTAATATTCAGAATTAATATTGGTTGCTAAGTAGTTAGTTTTAATTGTAAAATTTGTATAAGTTGTATGTGCATTTAATAGTGTATTGGTAATATTGTAAATAAGAAAACTTACATTCTGAAGTCCTAAATGTGCATCATACCTTGGTTTATACTCATAGGAATATCTATTAGGCGCAACATTTTGCATATTATAATCTATAGTAGAGCCATTAGAAAAATCTATTCGCATATCCGCATGATCAACGTCGCTATATCCGAAGGTGTCAATTGTGAAATTAACAGACTCAAAAAGTCGATAAATGCTTTCAGCACTTCGATTTATCGCATAATAAGGTAAGGGAGGGCCATCTGCTAATTTGGGTTTGAAAGATCTTTTTTCATTATCTATATCTGAAATTGGGGCTTCGCTAAAGGAAAATAAAGCAACACTAAAAAAAGTACTAAATACAATAAAAAGAATTAAAGCAATACTGATATGTTTTCTATTTCTCAATAGTTTTCATCTTCTCAATTTTTTATATTTTAACTGTTTATGTAAAAAGTATAAAATAATACCAATCGGAATGATAACAGGGACGACATAGAAAATTATTAAATTAAATGTTGAGAGTTCTAATGTAATTTCAAAAAAGAATCTTGCAATTTCATTATTTTCACTATCTTTTAGGATTACCCTATAAGTCTTAGTTCCAAACTCATATGGATTTGTAGCAGGGATGATTTTTTTTTCAATCCTGTTCTCACCAGGGATAAGTTCTTCAATGTTAGATTGCACTAATTCTCCATTAAAAAATAAAGAAATTCCTTCTGGATGATCTAAGTTATTTTTTAATACAGCTATAAAGTAAGCTGCTGCTCCTTGAGTGACTGTTTTTGGGAATGAGACACTTATAATTTCAAATCTAGGTATAATTTCTATAGTCAATTCTTCAGTGTAATATGTTGTTGTATTTTGTTTTATAGCCATTTCGATTCTAATAATATCATTTTCAATATTTTCAAGAGTTTTTAGATTGTAAGAAACTGTTCTTATCTCTTTTTCATCTAAAGTTTCTTCTTGAATATAAGGTTCAATTGAATTTTTTGTTTTTCCTGTAAAACTCACATTCAATAATTGTGTAGCATTTGGTAAGTAATTGATCAAGTTCATAAAAATTTCAATATTTTCACCACTAACAACCCTACTTTGATATAATAGATTTTCATAATCAAATGAATACCCAATTTCTATTATTTTTTTTATTTCAAGATATAATATATTTCCTTGAGTTATTTTAAATACAATTACACTAGGACCAGGAATAGCTCCAAGTCTAGCAGTAAGATTAAATTCAATATAAGTGAGTTCATCCAATTCAGTACTTGCGGTAAAATTAATTTCTTGTGCCGTAAAATTAATTATATCATTACCCTCCAAAGACGCGGTTAGTGTTAAATTGTCTTTTCTAGTATAATTAATGGGAAGTGTTATATTTAAGAGTGGTCCTTGATAGAGAAAACTAACTAGGCCCTCAATTGTTTCATTTATTAGCCCAGAATTGACATTGAAGCGTTTAATAGTGTCAGCCAGATTAAAATATGTTTTATTCGCCCAAATATAAATATAATAACCTTCTCCTATCGGAAGGGTTTCTTCGATATCGTATATGAGAGTATGAGACTCATCTGGACTAATAATTTGATGATTAAATTGGTCTAAAAATGTCCCATTTGGATATTTAAAGATATAATTTATATCGGCATCAGTAATATTATGTTTTGTAGTAAAAGGAACATAGGAATCAATTGAAAGGTTGTAATAGTATTCTATATTCTCAAATGCAAAATATGATGTTAAATTCATAATATCTTGATTAAAAACAAAATTAGGGACTGTAGCAGTCAGATTATAGTTTGCATCTAATATTGTACTACTAAAAGTGTTAGATGCTCTCAGATAAGCATCAAATAACTTTAAGTTGGAGTTAAAATTCTTGCTAGTATCTGCTAAAGCATAATTATATGCATTATTTGTGCTATCAAATAAATTATTTTCAAATGAATTGAAAATTTCAATAGCTCTATCGTAATAGGTTATATTTCCTGTAAGCTGGAATAAGCGTATACACGCTTCTAGCATTAGAGCATTCGCAGCAAGGTCATAATCAAAATTGATAATATTCCAATTAGGTTGAGCAACTTTGTGATAGAGTTTATCAATTGAATTCCATAAGTTACTATCTAAGCTATTGTAAAGGTTTACTGCTTTTATAAAAAAGGGTGAATCACTTTCCATTCCAGATCCAACCCAATATTCTAATAAAGCTATGATTCCTAAAGCATTCACATCTAAGTGATAATATTTTTGTCCTGCAGTTGAAGTGTCCCAATCTATATCTGCATTATAATAAAAAGCTTTACCAGTTGAATCCCACATATTATTTATAATAGCATCCATTGTCTTATCTGCTAATTCATATGCTCTATCTTTTATATTATTACCTATATTTTGTTGATGATATGTCCGATGGATTAGTAGATTTGCCAAAATACTATAAAAGTTGCTTTCAGAGTATTTATTTGATGTGGAATTAGAATTAAAAAATCCATCATAAGTTTCATCCCAAAAATTAGTAGAATTTATAAGAGAAAACATTTCTTCAATTGAATCTTTAGGAAATTCGCCATTTATTGAAATATCATCGATGTCTTCGCCAATAGTTTCAATCAGTAAAAAAATTGGTAACACGTTATCAATTAAATATCTATTATCATCCTTCACTTCACCAGTAGAGTTATCAACTGACCTTACAAAACCGTAATTGAATTGCCCATTATCATCCTCATACCATAAAGGAGTTGATTTCAACTTTAAATAAGTATTAAAAATTTCAGTTGAGTCTAATTCCGTTTTCATTAATGAATTGTACATTAGCAGATTATCCTCTGAATAAATCGTGTCATCTGTGATTATTCCATTTGTATCTCCCTCTCTATAATATAGAAAGATATCAAGATCTAAACTGGATTTATACTTAGTGTCAAAAAAAATTCGTAGTAAATCAAAATTTTCAGTAAAAGGATTTTCAAGCATAGAAAGATCTGTAGTGATATCTAAATCAGATTTATCAAAATTGAAAAGATCTTTATTCTCGCTATTAAAATCTTTAATAGGACCATTTACTTGGTTTAAAGATAAATGATCGAAAAAGTTTAATGTAAAGAGTAAAGCAAAGAAAATACAGATTAATATTTTAATATATTGTTTTTTTTGCCTATGTTTCTTTCCTATAGTATAGAATTTAAAAAAACTCATATCAGATTGAATAAGATTGATATTTGTAATAATGGTATAATTTTCAATTTATATTTTTAAAAAATGCTTCTCTTTAAAATTTTTTCTGAAAGAATCAAAAAGATCAAAATATTAAGCAAAAATGTAAGAAATTACTCTTGTTGTTTCTTTTTTATAGTTTCAGAAAGATTTGAAATATTAATTCGTATTTGTTCCATTGAATCACGGTCTCTAAGTGTAATAGAATTGTCATCTAATGATTCATAATCTATAGTTATACACCATTTAGTACCTAGCTCGTCTTGCCTTCGATATCTCTTCCCTATAGAACCGGCTGCATCATAAAAAGAGCTTATACGATTTTCCAACAAGTCTCTGTGAATCTTTAATGCGAGTTTTCTAATATTTTCTTTATTTCTAACGAGAGGAAATACTGCTACTGTATTTGGTGCTAAAGTTGGTTTAAGTTTGAGTATAATTCTTCCTTCATCAATATTAAAGGTAGTTTCGAGTAGTGTGTAAATAATTCTATCAATTCCAAAGGCAATTTCAAGAACTTGTGGAATTTCCTTAATACTTGGGTCAGTTCCCATATTAATCTCAAAGTTTTGTTTTGAATATTCAGCGTGCCTTTTCAGATCATAATCAGTTCTATCATGAATTCCGCATATTTCTACCCAATCAAATTGTCTTGTTTTAATTTCTAAATCCCACGCATCGTCAGCGTAATGAGCCCGTTCATTTATTGAATGTTGTCTAAATCTGATTAATTCTTCTGGGATACCTAGAATTTTTGTTAAATAGTATGCCACATAAAGGCAATAAGCATAAGCTGGTTTTTTAAGAGTTTTATCTTTTATAGCTTTATCAAGTGAAATTATATTAGGTTTACTAATACCTTTTTCTTGTAATTTCCAATCTAAAAGTGGTAATTTGTTCAGTTTTACATCTTCATAATCCTCGTAATCCATTTCTTGTTCTCGACTGATAAATATTTGAAGTTCAAATTGATCAAAAGACCTCATTCGTAGAACTCCTTGTCTAGGTGAGATTTCATTCCTATATGCTTTACCAAATTGATATATTTTAATAGGATATTGTCTACGTGCATCTTGGTTTAAACGATTGAAAAGTAGATATGTTGTAGTTGCCGTTTCAGGGCGTAAATAAGCTGTGACATTGTTTCCTACAGAAGTTTTTAGCATTAAATTATATTCTTCGATTTTTTGAAATTTATATCCACATTTAGGGCAAGATAATTCATGTTTCTTAACTAAATTCTCCATTTCATCAAATGATAAGCCATCAATCATAAGATCAGGAAGATTTTCTTGAAGTAATTTATCTGCTCTATATAATGTGTTACATTTATTACATCTCATCACTGGGTCAATAAATCTTTCTAAGTGCCCTGAAGCTTCCCAAACGATACTTGGCATTATTGTTGGGCACTCAACTTCCCCAAAACCAAAAAAACGACATTCTCGTCTAAAAAGTTCTAATATATTGTTTTTAAGAGCCATCCCTGCCGGACCATAGGAGTAAAAACCAGCAAAACCACCATAAATTTCTGGTGATGGGCCCCAAATGAACCCGCGACGTTTTATTAATGAGTTAAACGTTTCAATGTTATTCTCGATTTTCATATAGATTTTTAAAGTAATTGATAATATTTGTATTTTAAGAATTACTCAAATTGAAATAAATTTTTATACAACTAAAAGATAATAATATTATTCAAAGTAATAAAAAAAATTAACTTATTATGTTGTTTCAAGATATTTATCAATATTTTGGGTTTTGGGATGCTATTGAAATGGGTCTTTACTATGTCATTGTAGGCTATTTCTTTTTATTGTTTTTCTACTTCCTATTTATAAGATTTCGAACTTCTAAGAAATTATATTGGTTATTTTTTAGCTTATTTTTTCTATGTTTTGGTATTGCACGGGTATTTTTTATAATATATTATTTTTACGCTCCAGAACTTTATGAATCTTCTCCACCCCCTGGAAATGGCGCAGAAGTTGTAGATTTTTTAATGTTTAATTACCGTTTTGCTACATTTTTTACTTGGTTGGGAACTGCTTGTGCTGTAGGAGTATTGGGAATTTTACTGTTTCCTCCGGAGGCAGGGGCAGAAAAAGAGGAAGAGAAGGGTAAATCAATTAGAGATTGGTTCAATAATAAAAATAACATCAAATTACTGATTCGTCTTGGTTTAATTGTTGTTCCTGTCATAATAGGTTTTCTCTCTTTAACTCTATCAGAATGGCTTTTCATGGATCCAGATTTTCCAAGTCAATATAGTATATCAGGTGATATAAAATTAATAAAAATAGGATCTTGGGAATATCCTATTGGGAGATTTTTATTTAATTTCATTTTTATGCCATTGTTCCTGGCGTTAATCCCATTTATATTTCTATATCTTGCCTGGAAAACTTTTGGAGTATTAAGAAAATCATATGCCTTAAACGCTATTGGGTTCCTCTTATATTTTATTGGAGGAAGAATATTACAAGGGGCACTTGACGTAGCTGATTTACCTCATGTAAGAGCAATAGTACCACCATTGATAATATTATTAGCACTCCTTATAATGGTAATAGCTAATAACTATGAACAGCTCAAATGATTTTGTGCCTTTTAAACTCTAAATTTCATTTCATAATTCATTTCATAATTAATTATTGTAATATTTAGACTCTAAGTTTTTTACTATCTTTTTCAAAAAGATTAAAATTTTAAAACTGAATCGCTTTAAATTTAATATATTCAGAATTATTTTAATATAAAGAAATTAAAAAGTAGGTGAAAATCCTTGTCTGTACATGGTAACCAATATCTATTGCCTTTTTTTATTGATAAAATTACAAGAGGACCTGTTATTCAAGGAAATGATGAATTATCCCTCGCTTTTTATCTTTTAACGAGAGATTTAAGTAAAAATGAAAGAATTCTTTCATTTTCGAGACTACTTTGGCCTTTTTTAAGTATACAAGGAACTATTGGCACTCACATAATGATAGATGGATTAGGCATCTTTACTAAAAGAGATAGATTTTCAAATCCCCCACGTCAACCACTGGTCGGTCATATTCTAAGAAACATTGAAAATCGAACAAAAATAGATGAATTGAATAAACTAATAGAGATTTTGACTTATAAAGACACAGAAGCAGAAGAAATAGGGGAAGGTGAAGAATCTGAATATCAAACACTTGAAATAAATGGTTTGATAAATCCTGAGTTTCTCCAAACATTGATCACGATAATTCCATTAATAGAATACAAACCAATAATTGATTATACTGTATTAGATCATAGTATTACCACTGATAACGCCTTAAATATATCCGAAAATTATCGTAACATAATAGATATAATGAAGGGGAATGCTTATAGATGGAAAACTCAAATAGAGTTGATAGAAAAAGAAGTAGAGAAATGGCTTATTGATCTAAACGTACAAATTAAAGACCTTGATATGAGATATTCTAGTCAGATGAATAAAGCATCATCAACAATAGATCCAACCCAGATAGACCACCAAGTGAAATTAGAACAAGATAAAATCGACCAATGGATTGTAGAGGAGAAAAAAAAAATAATTGAGGGTATCTCAACATTGTTTAAAACATCTGAGAGAAATCTTGAAGAAATGATTAAGAAAAATAAATTTTTTACCAGTGATGATTCCTTAAAAACTAGGGTTTATGAAGATATTTTGCCCCATTTTGAGAATCACTTTAATTATTTGAAAGAAGAAGGTAAGAAATTTTTAGAATCTCTTGAAGGACTTAACCAAAGATATGTCGAATTAAAGGAAAGAGCACTTAAAATAGATGAAGAAGCTAAAATAAAATTAGATACGTTTAGGGAATCACAGAATTTAAAATTAAAAGATAGAGACAAATTACTCTCAGAATTTGAAAGTGAAAAAGAAGAAAAAATTACGAGCTTAAAAAGTCTGGAAGAAAAGATAACGACTATGTTTAATAACATTAAAGAAATCATAGAGTTAAAGCAAAATAAATGCATACAAGAAGCTCAAGAACTAGTCAGAACGTCATTAAGTGACAATCAATCAGAATTGTTTTCAAGACCCATACAATGGATTTATATGCCCGTTTACGTCATATTTATCGAAAATGAAGAGAATATGGAAGAACGTATGAATATTTTATTTCCAGGATATATTACAAATGATCCAAATAATATTTATGAATATATCTCCGATCCTTTAATGAAATTACAAAATCTTCTAATTGAGAGAATTGAAGATGATATGGCAGTAAGATCAAACTTTGAATTTTCATCCGAAAGAAAAAACTTGATCAAAGATGTGAATTTAAAGAAAAAGATTCAGCTTGGTGTTTCAAAATTAAAAGAAAAAGTTCTAATTAATGAAAATATTGAAGGAATTATTCGGGAAAATCTTAATTTATTACCCTAATTTTAATATGTCTATTTTATTATGCCAAGATCTAAATTAGAACGTAAAGAAAGAGTCGATCTTAAAAAGAGAAGAATGAGAGCACTATTTCTTTCTATAGAAACTAAGAGGAAGCGAAAAGAAGTAGTAGACAGATCTACAGAAGAACTTTACCTAGATGGTATGGTATACATTCAGATGAGACTTCCTGTAGAAAAAATAACTAAAGGATTTGAAGATCAATTATTAGAAAAAATTGAACATAATATCATCCAAGCGAAAATCAGAGAGGCAATAAAAGAAGATCTTGATACTCTCAAAAATATATATAATCGAGCTTGGTTAACGAGTAATACTCCTTTTAGACCAATTACTAAAACTGATTTATTAACAATTCTCAAACATCCAGACACTGTATTCCTCATTGGAAAAATTTATGGTATTGATGCCGCATTTGTATTATTAGATTTTGAGGGTGAGAATAATGAATATGCTGTAATTGCAGCCTTAGCAGTCATTCCTAGATTTCAAAGGAGGGGCGTTGGAACTATACTGGGAATGGCGGCATGGAACTATTTAAAAGAACACTACCCTCATGTAAAAGAACTTAGATGTGAAGTGTATAAAGATAATATAGTATCATATGCTTTTATTAAAGGAATTGGATTTGAGGAATATGAGAGAAGAGTTTACAAAAAAGAAGATTTTGAAATTGAGGATGATTAGACATTATATAAAGATCTGATTTTTTCCTCTATTAAATTAAAATTATAATCATCTTGAAGCTCCTTATAATAATTTCGTGCTTTTTCAAAATTTTCTTTAGCTATATCAGGCATTCTAATATCAATATAGATATCTCCCAACTTATGAAGAACATCAGCGGCTTCTTTCATATATTGTAGATCCTCATACAAATCTAATGCTTCTTCAAAAAATTGTATTGAATTAGATGTATCCTTTTCATCCTCCAAATATATTTTCCCAATTTTATATTTAATCTGAGCGCATTTCGTATTATCCCCATATTTATAGTAAATTTCACAAGCTAAAATATAATATTCTATTGTTTTGTCTTTTTCTCCTTTTATATCATATAGCTCAGCTAAACTTTCCAATATATTTCCTTGATTAATATTTTCCCCAATTTCGAAAATACGGACCGCTTCAAGACTTTTTAAAAAATATATTTCAGCATCAACTAGATTACCCCATAATAAGTATAATTTTCCAAGATATAGGAAACATTCCCATTCTAATTTTGCTCTCATATAAATAGAAAGTTTTTCACTTATTCTCTCAATTAATTGTAATGCACTATTTAAACTCTCATATGCTTGATTGTAATCTTCACCAATAAAATAATATAATTTCCCATATTTTATATGGACTTGAATCATTCCATAGGCATCTTCATTATGCTTGAAAAATTCTGAATTTCTCGATAAAATTCTTTTAATCCTTTCATATTCTTTCAGTAAGTAAAGAACTTCTACTAAATTGTTAGCTGTTTTTATTTCGTCATAGCTTAACTTGTCTCGTTTAGATAAATCCAAGGCCTCTTGATAATATTTATAGGATTGTTCTAAATCTTTAATCGAATAATATATATTTCCTAGATTGTTTAAAACTTTGATTATTTTTTGATTATCATTTACATCCTTAAGTATTTCAAGAGATCTATTAAAGTGATAAATTGCTTGATCAAAAAATCCAATATCTTCTTGAATGAGACCAATTTCATTATGACATATTGCCACATTAAACAAATCATTTTCCTTTTCAAAATTTCTTAATGCTAACTCAAGACTTTTTATAGCATTAGGTAAATCTCTCTTTTTATAATACAAACTCGATTTTTCTAATAATAGCGACCCTGGAATTGGATCTCCTAGTAGTTCTTTTCTCTCCAACTCTTCATCTAATTTTTTTATTTCAAGTTCTATTTCTCTATCATTTATGATTGTATCTTCATAATATTCATCTTCTTCTTCCATAATTGAAGAAAAAACTGCAGGTTCGTCAAATCCAGATGTTAAATTATTACTTACGAGATTTCCCAGATTTGAAATTAAAGGTTTATTACAATTAGGGCAATATGATTGTTCATCTGCAATAAGTTGTTTGCAATAAGGACAGATCTTCATAGATATAAAAACATATTTTGATTATTACTAGAATCTCTTTATTAAAAAATAAAAATTAATTTATTTATAATTATTTAAATCAAATTTCATTAAGTTAGTTGTCTAAAATGGAAAGTTAAACACTCTTAATAACCAATATACTTGATTAAACCTTAACCCAACTATTTTTCTCACAAAAAGTTTTTAGGATTTGTTATTCTAAAAGCATCTATAGTATTCTATTTTTATCAAGAAAAAGCAATAAAAAATGTGAAATAGTTTTGGATTATAAACTTTGCATAAACATTCTTCGTAATTTTTTAACTTATTTTTTTAAAACCTTTCTTCTTTAAAATGATGAGATATTAATTGTTATTAAGAAAATATCAGATCGTAAGTGAAAAAATGAGTGATCAAATAATATTTAAATCTGAAAATGGAGTTTTTCATATTATCTTTAACAGAGCGGAGAAAAGGAATGCACTTACAAGAGTTATGTATGCTGGAATTGCTGAAGGTATAGAGAAGGCTGAAAATGATCCAAATATTAAAGTTATTTTACTATATGGTAATGGAAAATGTTTTTGTGCCGGGAATGATTTAAAAGATTTTCAGGATCTTAATTGGGCATCAGGTTCTAGACCATCAAGAAGTTGGACACAATGGATTTTAGAAGCAAAGAAACCTATATTAGCTGCTGTTCATGGATATGCAATTGGTGTTGGAGTTACTATGTTATTACACTTTGATTTAGTCTATGCCGCAAAGGATACCAGATTTCAATTTCCGTTTGTTAATTTGGGATTAATCCCTGAATTTGGGAGTACATTTAATCTACCAGAATTAATAGGACGTCAACGTGCTAATGAATTATTCTTCTTTGGAGATTGGTTTAGCGCTGAAGAAGCTAATGAGATTGGAATCATAAATAAAATTTTTCCAGAAAGTGAGTTAATCAAAGAAGTAACTCTTTTAGCAGAAAACTTAGCTGAAAAACCTCCAGAGGCTTTACGACAAACAAAAGCATACATAAAAAAGTACTACACTGGAGTTCTTGAAAAACTAATGCCAGAAGAAGGAGCCGAATTTGTAAGAAGACAGAGATCTCCTGAAGCTCAAGAAGCTTTTAAAGCATTTTTTGAAAAAAGAAAACCAGATTTTTCTAAATTTTCATGAAATTTCATTTCAAACTATATTTATACATCCTTAATTCATCTATAATTTGTTGATCTTTTAACCCAAGTGATTGGAGCAAGACATGGAATTGAAGTTTAGCATTCTCGGCTTTAATTTGATTTGCTAAGTGTAATGCTTTTATAAATTGATTTTTAGCGTCTTTAATTTCTCCTAAATAAAACAAACTCTCTCCAACATAGCCTAAACCTTTAATAATTAACTCAGTATAGTTAGAATCAATTGCTTTATTAGTGCCTTTCTTAAAATATCGTAGTGCCTCTCTCATATTATGATTATTTTTTTCAAGGATTCCTAAGTTATAATATGATGTAATTATTCCTTTAGAATCATTTATTTGTTTAAAAGCTTTTAAAGTTTTTTTATAAAGTTCAAAAACTACATCCCATGTTTCATTTGTTTCATAAATATAAATTAAATTTCCTAGACAGTCTAATAAATTGTAGATATCATTATTATCAGAACAAATAGCACTACAATCTAAAAAAATATCACAAGCTTCGTCCAATTTGTTTAATTTTATTAAACTATTACCTATTCCTTTTAAACAGGTGATCTTTTCTTGAATTTGTATTAATTCCTCATATATCTCATATGCTTTTTCATAATACTCAATAGATATTAGATAATCACCTTTTTTATAGAACAAGGTTCCTAATATTCCATAAACAGAAGCTTGTCCTAATCTATCTTTTTGTTTCTCAAAATGCTTTAAACAAATTAAAAGATTTTTCTCTGAGTCATTATATTGTTCTAATTGCAGTTGAATTAAAGCGATATCACTTAATTCTTTAATATAATTTGAATTTTTACCGATTTTTTCTAACTCTGCAATATTTTCCTGCTTTCTATTTAATAAACCTTGCAATTCCTCTTTATTGAGATCTGTTTCATTATTTGTCATAAAAATTCAAATTAAAACTAATTGTTTTACTTAATCTCATTCTAATATTTTTTCTAAAATTTCTGCTGAGTTCTTTACATATTGCAGACATTTCTTTTCAAATAATTCATTTTGAGAGTAATAGTTCTTACCTTCTGGTGTATTAATATCACACTCGAGTAATTCCCTACAAATTAAAGAGCCATGAATTCCTTGAAATTGGCTAGAAAATTCTCTAATAAGCTGATATGTCTTTTCTTTTAATTTTATTTTCCCATTTATTCCCATACCATATTTTAAGCCAATGACCATAAAAGCCGCAGAAATGGCACCACATGTTCTCCCAAATCTTGCCATGCCCCCGCCAAAACCTGTAGCTAATTTTAAAGCTGTATCTCGATTTAGTCCATATTGAATACCATATGTGCTCAATATGGATTGAGCACAATTAAAATCTCCTCTAAAAGAAGAAACAGCTTTTTCTACCCTTGACATTTCGAATACCTGCCTAATGTTTTGAAAATAATATTTTAAATCTATAAGAAATATAAAATTACCTATCTATTATATATTTAGAGAATAATCTCAATGAAAATCAAATAAAGTAAGTGGATTATTATGAAAGTAAAAGCAAGGTTATGGAATAGCCTAGATAACAATAAAGTTCAATGTCATATTTGTGCAAATGAATGTATTATTTTACCTGAAAAAGTGGGTATATGTCGAACGAGAAAAAATTTTGATGGAGAATTATTCACTTTAATTTATGGATCCCATATTTCTGCTGGAAGTCTTGATCCTATTGAAAAAAAACCACTCTACAATTTTTGGCCAGGCGCCACAGCTTACTCAATAGCATCAATAGGATGTTCTTTTAAGTGTCAGAATTGTCAAAATTGGTCTATATCTCAAGCTAACCCAACAGATAATGGAAAAAATGGATTTTATGATCTTGAGGGCTATCAGGGACGAGGAATGTCTTTAGTAGAAATGACTCCTGACCAGCTAGTTAAAAAAGTTGTTAAGAGTGGGGCAAAAACCTTAGCATATACATATAACGAACCTTTAATTTGGCATGAATGGATATTAGATACAGCAAGATTACTTAAAGAGAAAGATATTAAAACTATTTTAGTTACAAATGGATATTCTACACCAGAAGCTTCTAAGGAGCTCGTACAAGCGGGTATTGATGCGGCTAATGTCGATATTAAAGCAATGAAAGATGATTTTTATAAAAAAATTTGTGGAGTTAAATCTGTACAACCCGTACTAGAAACAGCTAAATATTTTAAAACAAATGGTATGCATGTTGAGATTACAAATTTGATCATTCCAGATCTAAATGATAGTAAAGAAGATATTGAAAAATTATGTAATTGGATTGTAGATAATTTAGGAAAAGATACTCCTACACATTTTTCTGCATATCATCCTGATTTCAAAGCTCCTTCTAATAAAAGAACACCCTATGCAACTTTAGATATGGCATATAAAGTTGCAAAGGATGTGGGATTATATTTTCCCTATGTAGGCAATATAAACCATGAGCAAGGGAGTAATACATATTGTCCAAATTGTGGACATTTATTATTTGAAAGAAGAGGATATAGTTTTAAGAAAATAGATGTTACAAATGAAAAAAAATGCCCAAAATGTGCCTATAAGCTAAATAATGATATTATTGGAGAAATTAATAAAAATCTCTCACATAGATTTAGTTTCTATTGAAAGTATTAAATTTGAATGAAACAAATGAAATTTTTAAATCTTTTAAAGATAAAAATAAAAAATAAATTAAGATTTAAAATACACCTGTAATTGAAACTCCAAACACCAGTAACAAAAATCCTTGTATAAAACAGAATGCAGCAACAATAACTGCCAAAGGTGGCCACGAGAGTGCTTTAGAAACAGCCATGAAGCCAGATGTATAAAATTTCACGATAAGAGCGATTATCGCGAAAATAATTATAAAAACAATGAACAAGAATAATCGAAAGTTTATAAAAGCACCAATCACTTGTTCAACTTCTGGTGGGAGAACGAGTGTAATAATAATTATAACTGCTGAAGCTGCAAAAATACCAAACATGCTTGCAATCGGAAGATCATTTCCAGGTTTAACAAATGTTAAAATTCCTAATATAATCAACATAATTGCTGTAAAAACACTAGTAGCATCGCCATTTACATCTTCAAATCTATTCGTTGGTGGTATATCAAACATTAATTCTGCAGCTCCAGTTAAAATGCTAAATAGTCCAATTAAAAATCCCAGATACGTTAAAATCTTCAAGAATTTCGTTACATCAAAATCCCACTCTTCCACTTTCCTTTTTTTAAAAGATTTTCTTCTTCGTGTTTCGTATGCCACGAAAATTACCCAGATTATCCCTAGAATTATCATGAAAAAACCACCAAATTCTCCAAGGGGTTTTAAAAAATTGTCTGTAAAGTCCCACTCAAAAATCAATTTAATCACGCTTTAATTTAATTTTGGATATATTATTATAATGAATATATAAAATAATATTTATTAAAAATATATAGTCCAATATTTCAAAAAAAAAAAGAAAGTAAATATTTAGATAAAAGAAACTGTTTTTTTAACATATTCAATGTAGGCATTTATTTCTTGCTTTTTCTTCTCTTCATTCCAATCATATTCTCTTGCCATGATGTCAGCGACTATTTCAGCTGCTTTAATCGCATTTTTATGACCAATCCAGAGAGACATCTCTGTTCGACGACAAAACAAATCCATTAAATGTTGTGTCATTTCATATCTCAGACAATAAACTATTTCTGCTTTAATAAAATAATTTTCTTTTAGAATTTTCTCTTTAAGAGTTTCATTTTCTTTGATAATCTCAAGAATTTTTAAGGTTCCTTTTCCATATTGCTGATAAATATGTTCAGTTATATCTTCATCTAATTGAATGTCTGAATTTTTCAAGATTTCAAGCCATTCGTGTTTATCTAAGCTAATTAAATATTTTTGTTTTGAAAAATTATCCTTTCTTGCAATAGCAGGAAATATCTCTTTTTCTTCAATTTTTTTAAATAAATCTTCAGCCATACTCCTAAATGCTGTTAATTTCCCACCCGTTATTGTTAATAATCCATCATTTGAGAAAAAAATAATGTGTTTTCGGGAAATTTCACTTTCAGATTTGCCTTTTTGCATAACTAAAGGTCTTATCCCGGCATATGTGGATAAAATGTTATCATATTCTAACTCCGCATTGGGAAAATAATGTTTTACAGATTTTAATAAATAATCAGCATCATCTTTATTACAAAATGGATTTTCTAAATTAGCTTTATAATCTGTATCAGTAGTTCCAATTATAGTAAAATTATCATTTCGGGGTAATACAAAAAAAGCTCTATCGTCATGAATTGAGCGAATAATCGTAGCCATATTATTTTTAACATGTTCCCTTTTAAATTGTAAATGAACTCCTTTTGTAGGGCGAATTAATGGTTTTGGAATATGTTCAGGATAAGTCTCTAATAATTCATCAGTCCAAATTCCTGTAGCATTTATTACTAAAGTCCCCTTTATTTCAAAATCTGATTCATTTTCTAAATCTGTGCATTTTACTCCCAAGATTTTGGCGTTATCTTTAATATAACCAATTACTTTGCAATAATTTACTACATCTGCACCTCTAACAATGGCTTCTTTTAAGGTTTCAATGGTTAGTCTAGCATCATCAACATTATTATCATAATACACAGCACCACCAATATTTCCTTCCCTAATAAACTCAGGTTCCATCTTAAAAATTTCTTCTGGTAAATACCAACTGTGATTTTTATAATTCTTAAAATCAGATTTGTCATTACCTAAAAAATCATAAATTCTACATGCCCCAATTATGTCTCGCTTCTTATATTTACCCCCTTTTAATGCAATAAACAGAAATGGTATTGGTCTTACTAAATGTGGGATATGGACTCTCATCCAATTTCTTTCTGTTGTTGATTCTCGAACAAGATCCATTTCCCCTAGACCTAAATATCTTATACCTCCATGTGCTAGTTTTGAACTCCGTGAAGAGGTTCCAGCGGCAAAATCTTGTTTATCTACAACGGCAACTTTTAAGTTTCTCATAGAAGCTTCTCTTGCAACACCCGCTCCAGTGATACCTGCTCCTATTACGATAATATCATAATGATTTTTCTGTAATCTTTTAATAACTTCTTGACGATTTTTATAATTCCAGTTTTGAGTAAATAGTTTCTCTACTAATTCAGTCATTTATATCAAAATTTTAAAGTGATTATTAAGTAATTAAAGTTTCTTTGATTGTTTTTTTCAAAGTTTCGATACTTTTTTTAGCATATTGTTTTGTCGTCTATTTTAACATCGTAGAAACAAACTTGTCACTTGATGTACTATTAATGATAACGAAATTAGGCAGTATCGGATAACTTTATAATAAAGTTCTTTTACTAATTTAGAGTCATAAAACACCTATAATAAACCATTAAAAAAAGTGAGTTAAATTAAGAAATCAAAAATATTGATAGTTGATGATGCAACATTTGTAAGAAATCGAATTAAAAAAATTATAGGGAATATGGATTTTGCGGAAGTTATAGGGGAAGCTTCTAATGGAGAAGATGCAGTAGGATTATATAAAGATTTGAAGCCAGACTTAGTAACCATGGATTTAGTTATGCCTAATTATGACGGACTCCAAGCAATTGAAGAAATAATGAAATTTGATAAAGCCGCAAACATAGTCGTTGTTAGTGCAATGGGACAAGAATTATCGATTTTGGAAGCTACTGAAAAAGGAGCAAAAGATTATATTAAAAAGCCGTTCAAAGACGATGATATTTACAAAAGTATTGAACGATTATTAAAAAAAAATAAGAAATAATCCTCTACTTTTCTTAAAATTAATATACCTTTTATTTAAGCTTTTAGTAACTTATTTAGGATAAGAGGCATAGAATAAACATCATAGTAATTATGTTCAATGCATTCTTTGATTAATCCAATATATCTTTTAGGATTTGATCGATATTTTTTATAAAACATAGGAACCATATTACTTGGGAGCTCATTTTGTCTTTTCATTTCTAATAATTGCTCTTCAATATTTGTGAGGGTGTATCTTTTGAACAATCCCCTAAATCTTCGACGACAGACATGATAAAGATCTATATGATGAAAATTAGTATTACTAGTTTCATAGGTAATTTCCTTATCAGAAATCATGGGATTTTCATCAAAATAATACAGGAAACGATTAGCGATGTAAGGAATATCGAACCGTTTTCCATTATAAGTAATAAAACATTTAAATTTAGGAAGTATTTCCGTTTTTAAGTGTTCACAAATGGCAATTTCCTCTTCTAAGCTACGAGCAAAAAATAAATGGATCTCATATTTCTTATCTCTAAAAAATCCAATTCCTACAATAATTATAGCATTATCAAACAATCCTAAGGTTTCAATATCAAGAAAAAGTAGATCCTCAATTTTAAAGCAAAAAATTACATCTAAATCATCAATATATTTATTTTCCTTAAGATTTTTATAGTCTTTTTTCTCTATTAATTCTAAAATAAAATTAGCAGACCGTCTATATCTTAAATTTAAAAATCTCAAGTCCTTTAGGGTTTTTATGCCTCTACTCTTTAATCTGTTTTCTATAAATTCTCCAATGTAATGGACCGTTTTTAGATTATACAATAACTTTTTTCTAGTTAGATGAAGCTTTAAATCACATGGAAAGTCATTTTCCTTCCAAATTAATTCCATGAATTCACCCATTTTATTCCTAATTATATGATGATTTTCTTGATATAATTCTTCTAATTTCTTTCCTCGATATTGTTTTACTAAATGGGTGATATCAAAGCTTTGGGTATCGTAAGAAACCATTATCTAAAATAATTAGGTCAAGATATTTAATAATTTATTCTCTTAAGATTTATAATAAAACTAAAATAACTTTGGAATATTGGTGTTTAAGCTTTCAAGAAAATCTATTTAACCTTCAAGAGAATATTATTAATAGTCTATTTTTGGAATAATATCCTCAACTTCTCGTCTTGTAGGTTTATGTTTAAAGAATCTTCGTGATTCACTATCCTCTAAAACATAATTACTGCCTCCCCCGTGGAGCATACAATATGGATCTAACAATCCTATTTCATTTGCATATTGACGTGTGAATCCACGTCCTCCCAGAGTTCTGAAGCAATGGATAGCACTCTCAAATCCCAACTCAGTTGCGCTGATTTTTAACCCCATAGCATTAGCAGCCATTAATTTAGAATCTCCCAATTCTGGATGTTCATCCATCTGTCGTGCGTATTGTATTAATGCTGAAAACATTAGGTTTAGCTCTCGGATTTTTTTAGAAATGGGAAATCGAATAACTTGATATTGGTGTAGTCTTTTTTCAAATTGCATACGTTGAAGAGCATAAGCATGTGAATAAAGAAGTTTTTTCATGGCATCTCCAAGCGCCTCAGCGCTAATGACTAATCTCTCCTCAGTCAATTGGTGAAATGCAATATCAAGTCCATTACCGTGAAGCATATTTTCTTTTGGGATCTCTACTCTATCAAAGATTAAACGACTTACAAAAGCATCAGTCATTCCATAAGTTCGAACCCTGGTGCTTCTGAAGTTCTTTAGCTTCTGATGTTCCGTATCAACTACCACAGCACCTAATTGTCCATTATCTAATCGCCCATAAAGAACTATATAGTCAGCGATCATCCCATTTGTAATAAACAATTTCTTACCTTTGGCAATTAAATTATTATCTCTTTCGTGCAATCTTAGTTCCATACTAAAAATATCTGAACCAGCGTTAAATTCTGTCATTGCTGAAGCTCCAATTTGACCATCAATAGCAACTGGTACTAAAAATCGTTCTTTTTGCGTCTCGTCAGAAGCATAATTAACGGGGTTACAATAGAGTGTTCCTCCCGATAGTCTTCCCATTTCAATGCTATAATTTCCGGCAATATATTTTTCACTATATTCACTCCACCGTCCCCCACATATAGCAAATGCTATAAGAGCATTTCTTGTAATTCTACCAACCTCAAAATCCTCAGCATTAAGTATTGTAGAGTAATATCCCTTATCTGCTAACATTTTCATTATACTAACTACTATTTCTTTCTTTTTATCTTGGGTCGGTTCCTCTACATAGTAATTAAGATTCTCTAGTTTTCTTAACTCAGGATCGAGTTCTTTCTCCATGAAATCATATAGATCTGCCAAAAATTCCTTTTCTTTAGCATTCAGAACTGGATTGCTCAATAAATCCAACTCAGGAACATATCGCTGGATTCGAATAGGCTCAAACTCACTTATTCTCGTATCCATAACTTATCATCAATTCATTTTTAACATTAATGAATTTTTTACAATATTATTTAAAAATGAATTAAAAATAAAGATTTACCTTGTGTATCAAATCTTTAATTTAAACTCTTTAAGTAATAGAAAACACTTAAGGGCATTGTTTAGAGATTATTGATTTATATAGAATAGGAAATTTTTCCCACTCGTTTTCATCTGCCTTAATTAGAAATCTTTTAATCAAAATGAAACCTAACAATAAATTATCGAATATATTATAAAAATAAAATCTTTTAGCAGAAATATTTGAAATTCAAAAAAAATGAAAAAGGTACTTTTATGAGTAGAAAAGTGTGTGTCATTGGAATTGGACATACAGATTTCAATTCAATGACGCCAGATATGCAATGGAAAGATATAATGTATGAAGCTTGTAAAAAAGCTTATGTTGATGCGGGTATTGATGTGAGGAAAGACGTCGATAGTTTTATAACTTGTGCAGAAGATTTTTGGGAAGGATTTAGTATTTTTGATGAATTTGTTCCAGACCAAATAGGAGCATTATTAAGGCCATGTTGCACTGTAAGTGGAGATGGAATACAAGGACTCGGAAATGCCTATATGCAAATAAAAACTGGATATCTTGATGTGGTTGCTGTTGAAGCGCATAGTAAAGCTTCTGATTTATTAACTTACGGAGATATTGTTCTTCATGCGTTTGATCCAAGATTTGAAAAACCTATTAGTGGTCCTGTTGAACGACCAAATTATGCAGGAAGTCCTGAATATCCTCCTGAAAATCCTAAGCACTTAATAGGTAGATCTGATGAAAAGGAAAGAATACATCCCTACTTTTTAGCAGGACTAGAAATGCAACATTATCTTAAAAAAACTGGTACAACAGAAGAACAATGTGCAGCTGTAGTTGTGAAAAATAAAAGAAACGCTTTTTTTAATCCTTATTCTGATTATGAAGCAAAGATAGAAGTTGAAGATGTAATGAAATCGGAATATCTTTTTAAGCCGGTTAAAAGTTTAGATATTGCTCCATTAGTTGATGGTGCTATATGTTTTGTACTTGCAGATGATAAGACCGCGAAGAGTTTAGGCACCGAACTAATCTATTTAGAAGGTTTCGGCTATGGATCAGAAACACCATGGCTCTCAACAAGAGGAATGGATGCTGATTATGCGAGAATCGCCGCTAAAATGGCCTATAAAATGGCTAAAATAATAGAACCCAAAAATGAGATTGGTATTGCTGAAGTTGATGATAGATTTTCTTATAAGGAGCTCCAACACCTAGAAGCACTAGGTTTTGCCAGACCTGGTGAAGCTGGGCATTTGATTGAAGAGGGTGCACTAGAAATCAATGGGTCACTTCCAACCAACACATCGGGTGGTTCATTAGGAGTTGGTAATTGTCTTGAAGCTACTGGAATGCAAAAATCTTTAGAAATAGTAACTCAATTGCGTGGGCATGCTGGTAAGAGACAAGTACCAGATGTTGAAGTGGGACTTGCACAATCATGGCGTGGAATTCCTTCTGGAACTGGAGCAGTAGCAATTTTTAGGAGGGGATAAGGAGGTGGAAAAAAAATGAAAGAAGTAGCAGTTATTGGTGGAGGTATGACACTTTTTCGTAGACATTTATTAGAAACAGGAAAAGAACTTTCATATTTAGCTACAAAAATGGCAATGGAAGATGCTGGTATAGAGAAAGATGATATTGATATGGTAGTTATGGGGAGTGCTCCTGATGCTTTTGATGGTATACATATGAAAGGAGAAAATCTATTGGATGGAGCTGCAGCCGTAGGGAAACCATATGTGAGAGTTTTTAATGGCGGTGGAACCGGAGTATTTGCACCAATTGCTGGATGGTGGCATGTGGCTTCAGGGGTCGCTGATATCTGTCTTGTGGTATGTGAAGAAAAAATGGGAAATGTTTATCCCCATCCACAAACCGCCTTTAGACATATATGGGATCCAATCTTAGATAGACCTCTTACACCTAATCTAGTATGGTTATTTGCTATGGAAATGAATCGTTACATGACGGTTCATGGAATTAAGAAAGAAGACATCGCTTTGGTTTCAGTGAAGAATAAAAGAAATGCCGTGGGTCATCCATGTGCTCAATTAGCAGATCCTAATATCACAGTGGAAGATGTTTTAAACTCTGAAATTATGGCTTGGCCTGTTAATAGATTAGATGTTAGTCCACCAAGTGATGGTGCTGCCGCGTTAATCTTTTGTAATAAAGATATTGTATATAGATTCACTGATGATCCTATATATGTTGCTGGAACAGGATGGAGTATTGATAGTACGATGTGGACTAATAGAGATTTATATTTTCCTCAATATGTAGCTCAAGCCGCTAAGATGGCTTATAAAATGGCAGGAATAAAGAATCCTCGCAAAGAAATTGATTTTGCTGAACCTTATGATCCATTTTCTTATAAGGAATTACATCATTTAGAAGGCCTTTTACTATGTAAAAAAGGAGAGGCACCTATTCTCACAAGAGAGGGAGTAACTCAGAGAGATGGCGACCTTCCTGTATGTCCTTCTGGAGGTTTATTAGGAGTAGGGAATCCAATAGCGGCAACAATGGGACAAAAGGTTTGTGAACTATATTGGCAATTAAAAGGAATGGCAGGGAAAAGGCAAATCCCAGGCGACCCAAGAATGGGAATTGGGCAAGCTTGGGGCGATATCATGCAGATGGGCACTGTAATGATTCTACGGAGGGGATAAAAAAATGGTAGAGAAAAAAAAGTATAAAGAATGGCCACCACATGCTCCTGGCACTTACGTGAGAGAAAGTGACATTCGAGATAAAAAAATCACATATACTTGGTGGGAGCCAGAAGTACAATATAGTTGGTCTTTGGGTCAAGCAATGAGCAAATTCCTTCAAGGATTAAAAGAAGGAAAGATTTTTGGAATTCATTGTAAAAGCTGTAAACGAATCATTGTGCCACCAAGGATGTTTTGTGAATATTGTTATGGTCCCACTGAAGAATGGGTTGAGTTACCAGATACAGGAATTATTGAAACCTTCTCAATCTCGTATCTAGATCCCGATGCAAGGAGAATAGAAGAACCTATTCTTGTTGGAGTTGTTGATCTTGACGGAACACCCCCACATCATGGATTTATGCATTATTTCGGAGAAATGACAAAAGACGAGATTAGGATCGGAATGAAAGTAAAAGCAGTTTGGAAGCCGGAAAATGAAAGGGAAGGATCTATTACAGATATTAAATATTTCAAACCCTTAAAAGGAGGTGAATCCTAATGGGATTCTTAGAAAAGCAAACCGATCCAACGTCTCCCATGCATTGGCGCGGGGATATGCAAGCAGATTATTTTTATCCAAGTGGAGTTGCTGGTGATAGATTTTTCAAACATCTTATGAAAAATGATACATTTTTAGTTTGCAAATGTGCGAAGTGCGTCAAAGTATATTGCCCACCTCGTTTATATTGTGAAGATTGTTTTGAAGAGATTCCTGATAATAATTGGAAGGAAGTACCACCAGTAGGGGAGGTAAAATTATACACCGTAGCAAAACTCAACGCACATGGCAAAAAATTGGCTAATCCTAAAGTAATGGCTTTAATTGATATCGATGGAACTGATAGTGTAATGTTAGGGATAATTGCGTCAAATGATGTTAAAAAGGACTTCACAGGAGTAAAAGTCAAAGCAGTTTTAAAATCAAAAGATAAGCGAGAAGGAACAATAAAAGATATTTTGTACTTTGAAGAAATTTAATAACTAATTCTTTTTTTTATTCTTTTTTACTAACATAAAAAGTAATAATTAGTTAAATTATTTATTACAGCTTATTGTAGCAGATTAAAGATTTTACGTGCCTCGTCTGGAGTTGCTACTTCTCTTCCTGCTAGTTTTGCCACTTTTGCAGCCCATTCTACTTGTTCCCATGAACCTTTTGCTAGACGACCATCTGGTACACGAATATTATCTTCTAAACCTACTCGGATGTGTCCTCCCATTGCTGCTGCACATAAGCCTGCCCTAAATTGATCTTTTGCAACTCCACATACACTCCATGAACATCCAGAGGGCATTAAATTGAGAAAACCTGCTAGATTCTGAAATGAAAAAGGAACTCCTCCCAATGTTCCAAATACAAACTGAAAATGAAGAGGATGTTCAAATAATCCTTCTTGTTTATCGAGAAATAGTATATTATACATACCTCCAAAGTCATATACTTCTAGTTCTGGTTTTGTCTTAGCTTCTTTCATTGCTTTAGCAAGGTTCTGGATTATATAAAACGTATTTCTAAATACCCCATCAGCGTTTGCAATAATTTCACCAGTTTTATAATTACCCATACTGAAGTTCATTGAATTTGTATTTAATGAAGATATTGCTGGTTTAAATGACTGAGTAGGAGCAATTCTCTGCTCGAGCGTACTTCCTACTGAGGTAGTTATATTAATTATGATTTCTGGAGCTTGTTCGTTTATATTATCTATGATAGCTTTAATCTTTTCTAATTCAGATGTAGGGTATCCTGTTTCAGGATCTCTTGCGTGGATATGAACTGTTGATGCGCCTGCATCCAAACATTTTTTAGCCTCAACTCCAAACTCTTGAGGAGTATACGGAATAGCAGGATTTTGTTGTTTTGAAGGCCAAGATCCTGCTAAAGCAGCACTTATCACTAATTTATTTGATAATTCTTCTACCATTATGAAGTCACTTCTTCTTTATCATGTTATATATTTTTTAAATAATGTTTTTTACTAAAATTTATCTCAAAGAAAGAGAAATTTGGGAACTAAAAAAAAATTTTTTAACAAGGGTACAACAATAAGTATAATCTATTTATTTTTACATGAATTAATCTAAAAGTGAGAACATTTATGAAATTGCTCGAAGGTAAGAACGCTTTAGTGACTGGAGGTGGACGAGGTATTGGTAGAGAGGTAGCTCTTGATCTTGCCAATAATGGGGCAAATGTAGCTGTATCTGCTCGAACTAAAGAACAATTAGATAATACTGTTCAAGAAATTGAGAAATTTGGAGTTAAGGGAATTGCTATAGCTGTAGATTTATCAACTCTAGATGGAGTAAGGACCTGTGCAAAACAATATTTTGAAGCCTTTGATACAATTAACATATTAATTAATAATGCAGGGATGACTCATGTTTCTTCTGTAGTTGATACTCCTATTGAATATGCGCAAAAATTATTTAATCTCAACATCTTGAGTTATTTTGCCTTGATTAAAGAGGTTTTACCTAAAATGATAGAGCAAAAGAGCGGAAGTATTGTTATGACATCTTCAGTTATGGGTAATGTATATTTTGCGCAAAAAAAAGTAGCATACGCGAGTTCAAAAGCAGCTGTATCTGCGATGGGGAGATCCTTAAGTATAGAATTAAAACCTTACAATATTAATGTTAACGTTCTTACGCCTGCAGGAGTAGAAACTAAAATGGCTGATGATTTAAGAAATTGGGGCCAACATATGGATAAGACAGTCCCACCCGAGTTCATTTCACCAGCATATCTATTTCTTGCTAGTGATTTAGCCTTGAAGAAATATAACGGTAGAGTGTTAGAAATACATGCTATATGTGATTTTCTCCCAATTTTAAGTAAAAAAATTGGCGAAAAAGAGTTTGAATTAACGGAACTTAAAGAATTAGCAGCTGAAAATCTTACAAAGAATCATTTAAAGGTTTTCAGGAAAAACATGGACCTAATTGAGTTTATGCTCAAATATAAAAGATAATTTTTTTTCTTTTTCTTTTTTCAAATTAATGTTATAAAGATGTGAATCATAATAGTAATCATATTCAAATCTCAAAAATAAAAAGAGGAATTCAAATTATGAGCGAAAAAATAATAGTTGCTAATAAAGGTTTTGTGAGAGCAGAATTCTCCTTTTGGGTTGGACGTTATATGGACAAGTTTTACAATGCATTTGAAGGTAAGAAAATTATAGGTAATAAATGTCCTAAATGTGACAAAGTTTTCGTCCCACCAAGAAAAATATGCGGAGAATGTTATGAAGAAATCGCTTTTGATAAAAATTGGGTGAACTTACCAGATACAGGTACTCTATTAAATTATACGATAACGCATTATAGAGTTAATGACAGAGGGAGTAGAAAAGTCAAAAAGCCTCAAACAATTGGAATGATACAAATTGAGGGGAGTGATACAGCTTTGATATACCGACTTTTGGAAATGAAACCAGAAGAAATATCACTTGGGATGAAAGTTAAGGCTGAATGGGAAGAAAAACCAGCAGGAAACCCTGCTGATATTAAAGGATTTGTTAAAATGTGAAAGGTGATAAAAAAGATGGAAAAAGTAGGAATTGTTGGTTATAATCAAGTTAAATTGTATTCAGATGCGAATTATGGGCGGTATGAAATGATTTTTGAAGCTGTACGAGGTGCTCTTGACAATGCTGGATTAAAAAAGAAAGATATTACAACGGTTGTGTCTTGTACAAATGATTATTATGATGGAAGGACAATTTCAAATGCTTTTACTGTAGAAGTAGGGGGCGCATATCTAGAAGATGAAAGTAAAGTAGAAATGGATGGTGCTCATGCTGTTTTATATGGACTGATGAGAATTTTATCAGGTAATCATAAGTTAGCGGTTATTTGGGGTGGGAGTATGGCATCATGCTTTCCTTATCATAGTACTCGTCTATATGAAACTGATCCAACTTGGGAAAGACCTGCTTCGTATGTTAATGATATTACAGCAGCAGGTTTCCAGATGAGAGCATATATGGAAAAATATAATGTAAATATTGAAGATATAGCGGAAGTAGCTGTTAAAAATAGAAGAAATGCTTCAAAAAATCCTTTGGCGTTAAAAGAAGCCCAGAATGCTAATTTATCCGTCAATGATGTATTAGAGTCAGATATTTATGCTGATCCGGTAAGGGAGTTAATGGTTGCCCTACCTTGTGATGGAGTTGCAGCATTGTTATTAGCTCCTGAAAAACAAGCCTTAAAAATTACGGATAATCCTGTATGGATTATTGGGGTAGGATACAATCAAGAAACATATTATTTAGGAGATAGGGATTTATCCACAAGTAATTCTATGGCATCAGCAGGTAAGATGGCGTTTGAGGCTGCCGGTATAAAAGATCCAGTAAATGAAATTAATGTTGCTGAGTTATTTGAAGCTTATGCTCATGAAGAATTAATATTTACTGAAGCTTTAGGATTGGCTGAAAAAGGTAAAGGATCAGATTTACGTTCAGATATTAATGGTGATCTTCCAATAAATCCTTCTGGTGGAGCTTTGGGAGGCAATCCACCATGTGCAACAGGTTTAATAAGAATTATTGAAGCTGCAAAACAACTAAAAGGTGAAGCTAATGGTTATCAAGTCAAAGGAGCTAAGAAAGCAGTTGCATCAGGTCAAATAGGGATGTGTGCTCAGAATAATATAGTGTATGTATTAGAGGGAGGTGATTAAAGTGGGAAGACAAGTAGCAATTATTTCAGCTGGTTTTAGTGAACATGCTTCAAAACGCTCTGATGTAAATATGGCAGAATTAGTCAATGAAGCTGTAAACGACTGTTTAAAGAAAGTTCCTTCTCTCTCTATTAAGGATATTGATGCTTATGTAAATGGTAATATGCCAGCATTCGAAGGAGCTAATCTTCCTGAATTATGGATGACAGATTGGTTGGGGGCAAGAAATAAGCCATTACTTAGAGTCACAACAGGTGGTACAACAGGTGGTTCTGTTGGTATTGCTGGTTATTATTCTGTTGCTGCTGGCTTACCTGGGATTGACACGGTCCTAGCTGTAGCCTTTGAACAACAATCTCAAGGTGATACGAGTATTGGATTATCAAGTGTTGCCTTAGGAGAAATTTCTGTTTTAAATACTTTAGGTCTTCCCTATGAATATTTAACTAGAATAATGTCTGCTGGTGGAGCAATTGGTCTTGCATCTTATCAAGCAGCAAATTATATGAATAAATCAAAAATTAGAGAGGAAGATTTGGCTAGAGTTGTAGTACAGAATAGAAGAAATGCAGCAAAAACTTGGTGGAGTCATTTAAAAATGCCAAATTTAACGATAGAAGAGGTATTAGACACACCTTATATATCTTATCCTTTAAGATATGGTATGGTTTGTCCCGCATCAGATGGTGCATGTGCAGTATTATTTACAACAGAAGAAAAAGCTAAAGATTTATGTGATATTCCTGTATATGTAAATGGAGTATCCAGTGTAGCACATGAATCCGTAGTTATAGGTTATGATGGAAATGGATCAGCACAATTGGATCCTTCAGAACAGTTAGGTGCTATGATATCATCAGAAATGGCTTACAATCAAGCTGGAATTTCTTTTCCAAGAAAAGAGATTGATTATGCAGAAGTATATTCTCCATTTCCGAATCAAGAACTAATGTGGGTTGAAAAACTGGGATTATTTGAAGAAAATACTGCACCACAGATGTATAAGAATGGAGTAACCTCTTTAAATGGCGAATTACCAATTTGCTGTTCTGGAGGAGTTAATGCAACTAATGCTATTGGAGCATCAGCATTGGAACGACCTGCTGTGGCAGCACTCCAAATTATGGGAAAAGCAAGTAATCAAGTACCTAAAACAGTACATACAGCAATTGGGCATGGATGGGGTGGTATGCTTAATCTATGTACTATGATGGTTTTATCTGATCAACAACAAAGAAAATGGAGGTAAAAATAAGATGTCAAAGAGAACTTTAAGAAAATCATTGGATTATGTTAAAAAAGATCATGTAGAAACCCGTACAATGCCAGGTAATTGGTATTTATCAAGTTATCAGTACAAATTCAACATTACACATCATCAGCCATTCTTAAAAAAGCTAAAAGATAAAAAATTGGTGGCTAATAAATGTTCTGCATGTAATAGAGTCTTTTTTCCTCCTCGATTTGTATGTGGAAAATGTCTTGTTAAGCCGGATCAGTGGGTTGATTTAAGAGATACAGGTCAAGTTTCTACATATACAATAGTATATTTAAAAGATCCAGAAACGGGAGATGTGCTTGAAAAACCAGTAGTAATGGTACAACAAGATAATTGCAACACCAATTATATGGCAGAATTACAGCCAGATATAGATTTTAAAAATACGTATATTGGAATGCCAATTAAAGTACATTGGGCAGAATCCACAAATGGTAATTTAAAGGATATAGAATATTATGATTTAATTGAAGATGACTCAAAAGACTTAGATGTAAGTGAAGATTAATATCTTTTTTTCCCTTTTTTATGATATAATTCTAAATTTTAGGTAAATCTTTGTAAAACTTTCCCAATTATTTCTATACTAAATTCAATGTCATTTTCTTGAATCTCATAATGAGTAACGAAACGAATTTTATCTTTACTAATATTAAATGCTAAGACACCTTCTTTCCCTAACTCTGTAATAACTTTAAATATCCTAATCTTATTTAGGAACTCCATGATAACTATATTTGTATCAGGTATGTTAACTTTAATAGGTAAGTCAAAAGATTCTAAACCGTCGGCGAGGGTTTTAGCATTTTTATGATCTTCTTCCAATCTTCTAATCCATTTTGGTTCAAGTGCTACTAAACCAAAGGATGCGATTATTCCTGCTTGGCGCATTCCTCCTCCAACCATTTTGCGAAATTTCCTAGCTTTTGAAATAAATTCTTTAGAGCCAGCAACAATGGATCCTACTGGACATGATAGACCTTTTGATAAGCAGAACATTATACTATCCACATGCTTAGTAAATTCGATTACAGGTAGATTTGATGCTACAGCAGCATTAAAAACTCTGGCACCATCTAAATGAAATTTCAATCCATTTTTCCTAGCAAAATCATTCAAATCTCTCAGGATTTCTGGTTTCACTATCGCACCACCATGAAAATTGTGTGTATCTTCTGCACATATTAATGTGGTTGCTGGCTCATGTATATCTTCTTTATTCCGAATTAAATCTTGAAGTTGCTCGATCGATGGAGTTCCTCTATCCGAAGAAAAAGTATTAATCATCAAACCTCCAATACGTGCAGCACTCCCAACTTCATGTCCAATAATATGACATTGTTCTTCTAATAGGATTTCATCCCCAGGATTAGTTTGTGAGAGAAGTGAAACGAGATTTCCTTGAGTACCTGAGGTTACTAATAAAGATGCTTCTTTTCCAATAACTTTTGCTGCTTTGTTTTCTAGTTCATTAACAGTAGGATCTTCTCCGAGAACATCATCTCCAAGTTTAGAATTGTCCATTGATTTAACGATTTCCCACATTTCCGGTGATGGTTTGGTAACTGTATCAGATCTTAAATCAACAACTTTCATTGTGAGTATAAATTAATTTTTTAAATTGTGATTATAAATCAGATAAATAATAAATAGTTTGAATAAAGAAGAGATAAGATAATAATTCTTTAGGATTATTGGATAACACTAAAATTTGTAAGATACTTCGCTTATTGGTTTTCCAATGATTTCAATATCTTCAAAATTTGCTGTTCCAAGGTTCTTTTCCATCCCAAATTTTAAGTATTTTACTTTATTTAACCCAAAGCCGATAATCTCACTGCCAACTCGGTCAACAGCAACAGGATCTTCTCCAGCAATAATTAAATCCATTTGAATAGGTTGTCCTCCTAGTTCCCATCCATTTGAACCAATTATTCCATCGATTATTTGAAATTTCATTTTAGAACGCAACACAGATACTAAATCGGCTATCTTTTTGTGTAAATTAGAGTGCATAATACTTTTCGGATAAATCGTTCCCATCATGTTCTTCATACTTAATGTCGTTATAGCCATATTATGTGTCTTTAATGAGGGTACAGATATGATGCAGCTCGCGTCTAGTGCCGTTTTGGCAATGTTTACTCTTTTTAAAGATAAAGGATTTGGTATTTCAATCTCATTTACAATCTCATCATTATTTAAATTCATAATTTTGATTCCATAGTCTTCTAACCGATAAACTTCATTTAATTTAAAGAATCTTTCTGATGTTCCAAAAGATCCTCCATCTGCAATGATTATTTTTTCTGGGTTTATTTTAGATTCGTAAATAAGATAATCAACAATTCCTTCTAAAGTATCAGTCGAGGTCACATTTCCAGTACTAAAATGATCTGAAGTTACCCAATTTGGATTTATTAATATTTTTTTTTCCGAGCTAGTAATAATATCCCTTAAGGGGATCGATTTGAGGACTCGTAAAACAACGTTTTGCGTCGTTTCATCAGATTTTCTTTTTATTACATATACTTTTGTTTTCATATTTTTAAACAATTAAATAAGATATAAAGATTGAAATTGTGAATTATCAGAAGTAAATAAAAAAATGAAAAAAAAATTAAAAGTTTTATTTATACTTAAAAAGTCTACAGCCCCGGAATCATTGTTCGCTTGTGGAGAATATCCAAACCTCTAGATATAATTGTGATTGTAACTAGGAAGATAACAGCGATAACGACGTATGTAGTAAGTATAAAAAATGTCCTATGAGCAATTATATCTGCTTGATAAAAAATTTCCTGTACCCCTCCAATAAAGTAGACAAGTACTGTATATTTCGGAAGATAAGCAGCCTCATTAGACCAGGCAGGAATAACACGGCGTAAAGCTTGCGGTAATACAACCCGTTGAATACCGGTCAAGCGAGACATACCCAACGATCGTGCAGCTTCTAATTGTTCAGTCCCAACGGAAATTATAGCTCCACGGAGGTATTCAGCTTGATAAGCTGCACTATTGAGAGCTAATGTAAGGATACCAACAAATATCGAGTAATCCATAAGTATCAATGGGTTCTGACCGATTTTAAAGCTAGTTTTAATGATTGGAATATCAATGGTAATACCTAGGCTGTTGGGGAGGAAATAAATGAAATATAATTGTGCAAGTAAAGGCGTACCACGAATAATCTCGATGTATACAACTGCAATACGGGAGGAAATTAGTCCTCCATACTGACGAAGGATACTAAGGAGAAGACCGAGAAAAAAACCAATTAAAAGTGCCCATACATATAACCACATCGTTAACAAGAAACCTGATAATAATAGCTCCCAAGATTTCAACACTTCAATAAGTTCTAAAATTGGATTTTGGGTTGTTTGTATAATCATTTATTTTCCTCCTCATTTGGCAACTCCAGAAGCTTTTCGTGTGTTCCGTATAAAATTTCAAGCTGGTTCAAGAATGTTTTTACACGTTCGGATTTAGGTGAAGTGAAGAAATGTTGGGGAGTTCCACGCTCTAAGATTACACCTTCACCGAGAAAGATCATTTCTGATGCAACAGCTCTTGCAAATCCTAATTCGTGTGTGACTACTACCATTGTAGTTCCTGCTTTAGCAAGATCCAACATTACTTGAAGTACTTCACCAATTAACTCAGGGTCCAAAGCAGAAGTAGGTTCATCAAATAAAATCACATCAGGATCCATAGCCAAGGCACGGGCAATACCTACACGCTGCTGTTGACCACCTGATAATTGTGCGGGATAGTGATTGGCCCATTCTGCCATTTTAACACGCTCCAATGCAATGAGTGCCTTCTTACGAGCATCTTCTTTTGATAAGCCTTTTACTCGGCGAAGTCCAATGCTCACATTATCAATCGCTTTGAGGTGAGCAAAAAGATTAAAATGTTGAAATACCATGCCAATTCTTGCTCGCATCGCATTAAGATTAACTCCTTTTTCCATAAAATTTTGTCCACGGAGGAATATTTCACCTTTTTCAGGGGGATTTAACATATTGATACAACGAAGTAATGTACTTTTACCAGAACCACTCGGTCCAAAAATAACTTTGACCTCTTGCTCTGCTACATCAAATGAGATTCCCCTAAGGACTTGTAAATCCTCATATGATTTCCATATATCAACTATCCGTAGCACAGGTTCACTCAAGTTTAACCACCTCCCATTCCCAATTTCTTAAGTTTCTTGGTTTGTCGTTCACCAAATATTTGTGTAACAGGAAAGGTAAATAATAAGTATACAATCGCAACAACGCCCATAGATAAGGTAAATAATTCTAACGTCCGTAATCCCCAGATATAAGCGGCTAATGTCATTTCAACAATTGTTCCGTAGTAACCAGCAAATGAGGAATCCTTAATTACAACCGCATATTCATTAGACCAGCTAGGTACAGCCAATCGTAAAGCTTGGGGCATTACAATATATCGAAAACTTTGAAACCCACTCATACCTAGTGCACGCCCAGCTTCCATTTGACCTGCTTTCACGGATAAAATAGCTCCGCGAAAAATTTGAGATTGGTAGGCGCCACTACGAAGACCAAGTGCCAAGATTACACCGGCAAGTAGCCTATCAAGTGGTTCTAGGTAAAAAAATAATCCAGGCATTCCACCAGAGATGATTAAGATCAGAACCAGAAGTGGAATACCACGAAATATCTTCTCGTATCCGTTTGAAATCCATTCAAGTTCTTTTGCACCATAGACACGCATCAGTGCTAACGATATTCCAATCAAAAAGCCTGTAAGTAGGCTTATAGCGGTTATAAACAAAGTATTAAACAACCCAAATTCAAGAATAAAAAAAATTGCATCAGAAATTTCTGGAAAAATATAACCTAAGAGAATAGATATTACATAACCTAAAATGAGAACTATTCCAAAAAGAATAAGCTGAACGACAATAACAAACTGAACACTTTCACCAAATTTCTTTTTATAAATTCTCATAACAATTAAAGTGCCAATAAAGAAATCAAAAAAAATGTAATTAAAATACTGAATCATTAGAAAGAAAAATAGATTTTCAGCAAGTAAAAAATTTATTAAAATACTAATTGGAATATTTATTAGTAGTAATAGTAAACTGACTATATATGCAGTCTTTAAAGAAGTATCCCATACCTCCGTAGGAGGCCTATCAATTTTCTTAGCATACCATCTCAGTAGAAATATACCAATTGGGAAGATAATTATTGAAATGGCAATTCCTATACCTACAAAATCTAATTCTGTTTGAAACAACATAGTTATCATCTGGTTATTGAATTTTTTCAATTATTTCTGGATCATAATATAAGACTTGTAATCATTAATTTCCTTACTTTAATTTAGAAAATTCGAGAAGTTTATTTATTTTAAGATTTAAAAATGGTTAAAAAAAAAAAAATATTTGGTCTAGGATTTTCCCCAAAAAATCCTTAAAATAAACATAGGACAGACAGCAGAAATGTATTAGGGTAAATCCTTCTTGATTTAGAATAATTTGGGGGAAATCTGGAACATCACTTACCCAAACCATTCATCTATTAAGATAGACATCGTTCCGGTAATATAGGCGTCTAAAATGACTTCGTTTATAACGTATAGCAGTTCTGGTTCTCCATGTCTAGTCCATAATGATAAAGGCTCAGTTCCTGAATCATAAATAATCCTGAGGTTTTCTGTTCGATTATAGAACTCAAAAGTTGCCTTATCTACATATGCTGCTACAACATTGTCAGCAAGTAAATTTGTCATAAGGACGATAGCACTAGGATAAGCAACAAAAGATATACCGGGAATTTCTTCCAAATCCCATTGAAATACAGTACCTGATTGACAGCCAATTGTCCCTACCCCTACTAGTTCTGTTAAATCAGTAATTGTAGTAAGCGATGAAGAATTCTTAACCATGACAACATTGCTTGAATTAATATAGGTTATGGAAGGTGCCAAACTTTCAGCACGCTCTTCTGTATACGTCATTGCGGCCGCAACCATATCAATTGTGCCAGCCTTACAAGCAGAAATTAGTTGAGTAAAATCTATGTGAGTCATTACAAGATCAACACCCAACTCATCAGCGATCCATTGTGATACATTGACGTCGAAACCTTGGATCTCACCTGTATAAGGCCAGGTAAAGTTTTCAAAAGGGGGATAATCCGCGCTAGTTCCGACAATCAATTCACCTCTGTCCTTAATCTGATTTATTAAAGATTTACCCTCTGGTTGGGTGAGAAGTGGAGGTATAAACCATCCAAGCCCGAATCCTACTGCAATACCAGCAATAATCCCTATTACTGCAAGTTCTCTTTTCATTTATATAATTCCCTCTTAAATTTTTATAATATTATATTAATTGTTATTTTTGGATAAATTAAACTGAGATATATTTCAATAGCTCATATATAAAGATTTCTATCTATCTGTAAAAACTTTGAATTATCTATGATATGAAAATTCTAAATTTCCTAAAATAAGTTATTAATAAGAAAATAAAAAAAAACTCAAATATATTTTATTCTGCTTTTAAAACAATTGTTATTGCTCTAGTTAATCTAATAACATCTATAACTTTACCTTTTTCCACTGTTATTTCTTCACGACTGATAGCATGCGTGAAATCCCCCTTACCATTGCAAATCTTTACGATTGCATTATTATCTCCAGACATTACGATTTCTGTTTCATGTGCAGTACCAGGTTTAAGATCTACCTTTTGATTTTCAATTACCAAATAAAATGGATCTTCATTATCTAAATTAAATTGAAATACCATATTCCAATTTACTGAATTCCCTCCAATATCCGTAACAAACACTTGTTGAGCTTTAGATATTTTATTCATCCTTTCAATAATTTTTTTTAAAGCTTCACTCGCAACTCCCAATACTAATCTCCTCCTTCGTATTCTGGTTTATTTATCCAATTCTCATACTCATCTTCAGGAACAAAAAAGAAATCTGTCATTTTTCCCTCTCTTTCTTTTTGAAATACAGCTCTCACACGTTTCCCTTTTTTAATTTTTGATGGCACTAAATTATCTGAAAAAATTCCTTGCAATAGGGCTGTATCAGCTCCGTCTAATTTAATATATCCTGTAGCATATGGAATATTTTTGATAAAAGCGGAGGTGGTAAACCAGACAATTGTACTCACTTCTATGATACCAGTTTGTTTCACTTCTTTCCATTCAGCAGGTACATAACAATCTGAGCAATTAATTCTAGGGGGCATCCAAATCTTCCCACATTTAGAGCATTTTGCTCCTAAAATCTTCTTATTTTTCATTAACTCTAGGAAAAATTTGGATTGACCTCCCATGGTATATTTATAATTAATCTTAATTATATCTCTTATCTGATGAGCTTGAAATTCATTACTCATTTTTTACTAATCCCCTCCTCATTTTCCATCACAATAACCGCAGCATAAGCTGCACCAGGACCCCCAATTGAATGAGAAATAGCTCTTCCATTTTTAATTGTCTTCACTTGATGCTTTCCAGCATCTTCTCTCAATTGAAGTGCTGCCTCTCCTGTGGACATAATCCCCGTAGCCCCTACAGCATGACCACACCCAATAAGCCCTCCTGAAGGGCAACATGGTAATTCACCATCCATTAGTGGTCCTCCTGATTCAATCCAACTACCGCCTTCTCCGAATTTTACAAATCCTAATTCCTCGTAGGAGATAACCTCTTGTCCAGAGAAAGCATCATGCAATTCTGCTAAATCAATTTGACTTTTGATTTTGTCATAGTCTAATTGTGCCATTTTATAGGCTGCTTTTGCTGCATAAATATTTGAATACAACCTTCCCATATCTTCTCTATTCCCTATAAAACAGTCTGTATTAGCGGCACCTACTCCAGAAATCCAAATCGGTTTTTCTATCTTTAATTCCTTAACTTTTTCTTCATTGGCTAGTATTAAGGCGGCAGAGGCCTCAGAATAAAGACAGCAATCTAATAATTTAAAAGGATAACAAATAATTCTTGAATTCATAACATCTTCTACTGTAATTTTCATTGGCGATTGAGCTTTAGGATTATTAATTGCATTACCATGATTTTTTACTGAAACTAATGCCATCTGTTCTTCTGTTGGATTTCCAAATTCCTCAAAGTGAGCATTAACCATTGAAACATATGATGAAGCTGCCATCAATGGGGATAGTTGGGACATCCAAACAATATTTTCCCATCGGATATTCTTCCGCTCATATAGTAATTATGTTACTATATAATATACGTCATATCCGCACTATAAGCAATGGCGTTAAGTACTTCAGGAGTAGTCACTCCAGTTTGTTCATCATAGCAATCATTACACTTCTCAACTCCGATGCATAAACATAAATCTGAAAGTCCTGAAGCTACTTCTGCATAAGCCATTCTAACCGTATATCCCCCAGTTGCACCTCCTGAAGCGATACGTGTTCCTGGTTTATTATTCATGCCAAGATAGCTATTAACAAAAATATCAGGCATGAATTGACGTTCAAATAGTTCGTTATAAATCCCGTAGACAGTTGACTGCAAATCCTTATGAGTAATATCCGCACCATTTTTATTGGCATCTTCGAGAGCTAGGCTTGTAGCATCATATGCTAGTTCGAAATATGTTTTATCTAGATATCGTGCTCGAAAAGGTGTAATGCCTATACCTATTATTGCTACTTTCTTCAATCAAATTTCACCTTCTTATGATTATTAGTTTTACATTTTTGAGTTTTTCTATATGAATAATTAAAATTAATTAATTTTTAAATGAATTAGAAATTTTACAAAACATAAGATATAACAGTTTTTATTATGAATAATAAAAATACTCCAGTTATAATTGGTGTTGCTCAATATACGCAACGCAGAAATACGCTCAAACCTCTTGATTCCCTTAGTTTAATGGTAAAGACCGGACAAAAGGCAATAGAAGATACACAAGCTAAAAACATTAGTGATTTCATAGATGCTATATATATGGTTAATATTAGTTCATGGTCATATAAAGACGCTCCTGGTGAACTTGGGAAAAGGCTTAATATTTCTCCTAAAGAAAAAGTATATTTACCCGATGGAGGACAAAGCCCTCAGATGTTAGTTAATCAAGCCGCTAAAGCAATTGCAACTGGGAAACACCGTTGCGTTCTTATCACAGGAGGAGAAGCTGCCTATTCTTTAAGAAAAACATTTAAAGGGAATGCTCCTGATTATTGGCCGAAAAAAGAAGATCCAGAGTACATTATTGGGGAGAGATGGCCATTGGGGAAAGAAAGTATACACTATCAATTATATTTTGCAACAACTAGCTATGCAATTTTAGAAACAGCATTAAGAGCTTCATCTGGACGCAGCATCGAAGAACATAACAAATATATGGGAAAACTCTTTGAACGTTTTTCTAAGGTTGCATCAAAAAATCCTTATAGCTGGACTCAAAAGCAATTTAGCGCTGAAGAAATTATTACACCATCACCTCAGAATCGTCTTATAGTACACCCTTATACTAAACGTATGTGCGCGAATAATTTTGTAGATCAAGCAGGGACAATTTTAATTACAAGTGAAGAAATTGCAGAATCACTTGAAATTGATAAAAATAAACAGATTTATATAATGGGAGGGGCAACATTCAAAAATGTGGATGATCTCTATCGACGTCCACGACTTGATGATTCTCCAGCAGCAAGAGAAGGAGTTCGTCTTTCTTTAGAACAAGCGGGTTTAGAGTTAAGTGATATTGATAAATTTGACTTATATAGTTGTTTTCCTTCTGTTGTAGAGATCTTTATGAAGGAACTTGGAATTGAAGAAGATGATCCACGTGATTTAACACTTACAGGAGGCCTCCCATTTTTTGGCACCCCATTGAGTAATTATTCTTTACATGCAATTGTCAATACTGTTGAATCAATTCGTGCCAACCCTTCCTTAAAAGTGATGGTTATAGCAAATGGTGGATACAACACTAAACAATCAATTGGGATCTATGGTAAAACACCACCTATGATACAATGGGGTGTTCGGGACGACTCTGAAATACAAGAATCAATTTTAAAGAAAATCTTGCCCGAACCTGTTGAAAAAGCAAACGGTAAAATCATTATTGATGGCTATTCTATTATTTATAAGCGAACGGGGGAATTTTATAGAGGAGTTGTAATAGGTACTCTTGATAATGGGCGTCGTAGTATTGCATTCGTTATAAAACCAGAATTGCTTAAAACTTTCGAGACTCAGGAAATAGTTGGAAAAACATGTATAGTTCAATATTACTCAGCTATTAAAAGAAATACGATTATCTCTATAGAATGAACGATCTTTTTCTTAAAATTTAATAGAACTAATTTAATATTAATCTAAACTAAAATCGGTGTAGTAAATAAATTTGTGTTTTGTTTATATTATGTAATTAGATGCTCTTTTTAATACCACTTCTGCGTCTTTTATGCATTTTTCGATAATCTCCGACAGACTTTCAATACTTTCGATTACACCAATGCTCTGACCTAGTAGGACAACGCCTGATTCGACATCACCTTCATAAAGCGTATAATTTTCTATAGAATTTTCAAATTAAATTTTTTTTCCTACTCATAAAAAATCTTAAAAATAAAGCTTAAATATAAATTCTATTATAAAATTCTTGTAAGATTTAATTAGTTAATGCTAAAATTTCATTTATTTAAATTTCACTTTCTCATTATAATAGAATTAATGGCTTAAGTAAAAGGAAACGAAAATAGAGGTGTTATTTTTATTTCTCAAGATGAAATGAAAGATCTAACAGAAGGATTGGATCATAAAATTGTAAAAGGATTACAAAACAAAATCAATGAATATGAAGCTGAAGTTTATGACCTTAAAGCTACTTTGACAAAAAAAGATGGAGAAATTAAAAGGTTAGAAGAAACAGTTTCTAATTTAAATTCTGAGCTTGAACAAGGGAAAAATAAAATAACAGAGTTAGAAACTCAATTTAAAGAATTGGCTTCTTCAAAAGACAATTTAAGTGCTGAATCGGGAGATCTAAAATTACAGGTTGAAGATTTATCTAAAAAAACAGAAGATTTAAATAATTCCATATCTGAAAAAGACTCTAAAATAGATGAACTTACAAATTCACTTTCTGAAAAAGACTTTAAAATAGAAGAACTCTCTAAAGCGCTTTCTGAAAAAGAAAAAATGATTGAAGAACAAAAAGCTAGCTTAAATAAATTTGAAGCCGAACTGACTGAATTAAAACCAGCAGCACCAACGGAATATGTGAGTGAAGATAGATTAATTTGCCCTAACTGTGGTGCAGTAGGAAAAGATATAAGAACTGAAGAAGACAAGTCTAAAGTCTTAGGTTATATTGGGCATTCTCCTATGTATGGAAAAATAAATGTTTGCAAAAAATGTGGACAAAAATTTTAATTTAAAATTTTATTTCCTTTCTATTTTTTCATAAGTTCTATTAATAGTAATGAATAAAAAAAATAATATAAAAAAACTTTATTCACCTTCTCTTCGTAATTCACGCCTGAGAACTTTACCAATTACGGATTTGGGTAATTCAGGAACGATTTCAATTATTCTTGGATATTTGTATAGACTTATATTTGTTTGACACCATTCTATGAGTTGTTCTTTAGTCACTTTTCCTTGATAATCTGGTTTTAAAGAAATATATGCTTTTATTTCTTGACCCGTTTCTGGATCGGGTACCCCAATTACTCCAACTTCATTCACAGCTTCATGCATATAAATTAAATCTTCTACTTCTGCTGGGAAAACAGCATGTCCTTTCCTTTTTATCATATCTCTCTTTCGATCCTTTATATGAAGGTATCCTTCATTATCGATACAACCAATATCCGCCGTATAGTACCAAATCTGACCTTGAGAATCTTTTCTTAGAGCATATTCTGTATCTTCTTTTCTTCCTAGATACCCTAACATAACTTGTGGTCCTGTTCCACATATTTCTCCAATATATTGTAGCTCATCTGCTCCACAACTTTCACAATTATCGTTAGGACATTGTGGTAGTAAGTTTGTTCCTTCTTCAATATCAACAATTTTTATTAAGGTGTCTGATAAAGGAAAGCCAACTGTTCCTATTTTTTGAAGAGATTTAATAAATGGATTTATAGTTAAAATGGGTGAGCATTCTGACATTCCATATCCTTCAACAATTACCGCACTGGTAAGCTCTTCAAACGTATTTTTGACTTCTAAAGGTAATGCTGAAGCTCCGCTAATACAAGCATGTAGTGAAGTGAGCTTATCCTTATATTTGGATGACTCAGGATCTTGATTAATTTTTATAAAAAGAGTGGGAACTGCGGGCATATATGTAGCTTTCTCTTTAATAATAATGTTTAAAATCTTTGATATCTTTTCTGGAGGCCGTGGTAGTAATATTAATTTCCACCCTTCATTTATGGAAACAGTCATTCCTATATTACCATAGGAATGAGCTAGTGGTACAACTAATAACATTCCTCCTTTTCCTTGTACTTTTGCCATTTCCGGGAGTTGTGTTGATGCCCAAGTTACAATTTGTTGAGTATTTGTAATCATATTATAATGAGAAGTCATGACACCTTTAGGTACACCTGTTGTCCCGCCTGTATATATTAGGATTGCTGGTTCTTTTTTAACATCAATATCTATTTTAGGGATATTAATCGGTTGCCCTATTTGTAATATCTCTTGAAACCCATTGAATGTAATATTCCCTATTTTATCAGGCCATTTTTTCATTCTAGGAATCTTACGGAGAGCTACTCCCAACTTAGCCTTAATTTTAGGTAGATATTCTGTAGTAGCGGTTAAGATTATATTTTTGAGAGTAGGCATTTTTGTAAGATCCTTACCATGAAGATATTCTTCAAATAAATAATCTAGAATGATTAAAGCATTAGCCTTTGAATCATTAATCTGATGAATAATTTCCACATACCGATTAACAGGAAGGATTGGATTAGAAACAGCTCCGATTCTAAGAATAGCCCAATGACCAATTACATATTGGGGAACATTGGGCAAGTCAATAGCTACAACATCACCCTTTTTTATTCCCAATTTTATAAGTCCTGTAGCGAACTGATCAACCAATACATCCAATTCCTTATAAGTCATCCTAAAACCCTCAAAAAATATCACCTCAGAATCAGGGTATTTATAAACTGCCCTTTTCAGAAGTTCTCCTAATGGTATTTCATCATAATCTATACTTTTTGGAACTACTTCAGGCCATTTTTTATCCCAATACTGTATATCTTCCATTTGCATTTTCTTTCAAATTGAAAATATGTTATTTATGTAAATAGTATTCATTTCAATAATATTTAAAGCTTTAAGATTAGCGTACTTTAAATCAGAGTTTTAAAGATATGAATCTAACTTAGATCCGCATCTTATACAAAGTTTTATCAGGTATATAACTCATCATAATCAAATCATCTCTAATTTCCCAGTTCAAATTACTATAAAAATCTACAACAGCTTGATTCTGTTTTTCTATAAATAGATGAATCTTATGTACACCAATTCTTCGAAATTGACTAATTAGATAATCCATCAATTTTTTTCCATATCCCTTTTTTTGATGAATTGGATCTACAGCAAGATGATGGACATACCCTCTTCTACCATCAAATCCACCCATTACTGCAGCAATAATTTCTCCTTTTAATTTTCCAATTAAGAATAGATTGGGATTTCGCTTTAACATTCTCTCAATCTCTTCTTTCGAGTCTGAGGATCCAACACCAATCCCTGCTTTCTTCCATAACTTTAACACATGATTATATGAGTTCATAGAAAATTTTTCAATCTTCATCTTGAAAAGTAATTAGTATAAAATCGTAAATATTTTTCTATTATTATATTGTAAAAGAATTTAAAGAAAGGTTCTGGATTTTTGTTCTTATTTCTGTCTTTTGGTCAATAATTTGTTTAATTGATTTCGAGATGTCTTTCCTTTTAGATGTATCCTTAGGGAATGGCAAAATTACTTCCATAATTCGATTTCCTATAGTGGCTATAGTTCCTTGAACAAAAGTAATCGCTTGAATCTGTTTTTGCACGATATCAAGATTTAATAGATATAATAGAAGATGGGAATCAATGAATTCATTGTTTTCTAAAGTTTTTATTTGAAAAATATGACTTTGTATAATTATCTTCACATCCATTTCAGAGATATAAGCGGTTTTACCAATTAGATTTGGACCACCATCTTTAACTAGTAGAATATCTCCTGGTTCAATATTTTGTTTTCCTTTATATAGTTCATACACTTCTTCACTAGTTTTCTTATATGAATCCAAATTTATTTCCCAATTTGAAATTTCACTAGTCCTTATAAAGGGAATATCACCTAAGCCATACAGATGAGATCCGATTTCATCTCCTCGAGGTAAATAACCTCCTTTATTAGTATAAATAATCCTTTTTTCAGCTAATTCCTTAATTGATAAAGGTTCAAATTTTTCATCATTCGCTAGTTTCTTTAAAGTTCTTTCTACCCCTGTATAATAGAGAGGAATAAAAACTTTGTTTTTTATTTGACTGAACCTTATTTTGAATATTTTTTGTTCTTTCAAATAATTAAATTGCTCTGCTTGGTTTAATCTTAAATGCAGATCAAGTAAATCATCATTTAATATTGCTTCTCCATTAGAGTCCAATTGTTTACTCCCATCTTTATTAAGTTTGTATAAAATCTTTCCATCCTTATCGTGCCCTACATTCTCAACAATAGCAAAATCTATTAGATAATCATTTGGAAGATTTTTCAATTTCTGAAAAAATAAGATGCTAGTTTTATTGCAAGTATAGGGCTGAAAAGTATTCTGGTCTAATGAAATGATACCTAAAATTTGACCATTAGAAATTAAATACTCCCAAATATAACGATCTGAAGGATTTCCAAATATTCCTTCTGGTAAGACAATCCCTAATTTACCTCTGTCTTTAAGCAACTGAACACAGCGTTCAATGAAAAGAACTTGTGGAGATTGCTGCTTTACCACTTTGTTTTGCATTTGCCATTTTCCACTAACATTTTTCCATGTATGGCCTAATTGATAATTTTCTAAAACTCTATGATCATTAATTGGGATTTTAACACCAAAAGGGGGATTAGTAAAAATAAAGTCGAAATTGTTATTTTTTATAATTTCCTTGGCTGGAGCTCTAAAATTTTTAGGATTCAATGAATCTTCGCAGAATATATTAGATTTTCCATTACTTAAGATATCAAGATATAATCGACTTATTTTTGCCAAGAATAAATCTTTGTCAATACCATATAAGTTAGAGATAGCATTAATTTTGTCAGTTTCTAATTCGCATTTGCCCCATAAGAGATCTTTACATTCAAGAAGGAATCCTCCATGTCCACACGCAGGATCTAAAATTTTAGTTTCAAGCCCTGGCTCTAAGTAATGTACCATAAATTTCACTATATTTGGAGGGGTAAAAAACTGTCCTGCCTCATCCTTAAGAATTTTACTAACAAATACTTCAAATGCATCACTGAATATATCTTTAGAAGATCGAAGTAGAGAAATATGCTGTAATTCATTTACGATTAAATAAACAAGGTCTTCGGTTAGCTTAATTTGTTCATCTTGGTCAAGAATATCTTTGTATTTTTGTCGAACATTCTTATCGAAAAATCTTTGGATTCTACTGTATAAGTTTTCTGGAGATTCACCGTCTTTAATACAGAATTCTATTTCTTCTTCAGGTTTTTTAGAAACTTCATCCACTAACTTACATAATAAAAGATTTATGATTTGTTTCGAACGTGCCCTAGTATCTGTATCAGTATACTTTAGTTTTCCATATAGATGTTGATTAATAACGTTGAAGATTGTTTTTAAGTTCGGAGATTTAATTAGATCTCTTTTCTTTAATTGATTGGATTGCTTGTTCAAAAAATCAGTTATATTTACGGGCATTTAATATTAATTATTGAATTTGTTGGCTTTATTATTATTATTTTATAATTCACTTAAATTGAACTAATCTATTATTATTTTTTATTAATTGAAAATTAATGAGAGTTTTACCATTATATTATTTAGATTTTAATGTTGTATAACTATGATGCTAAAGATCGTTATATCAGAGGTTTTTGAAAAAAAATCTATGAAAATTCATAAATTGATAAATTTTAAAATCTAACTAAAGCTAATAAACTTAACAACATATTGATAATTTACCAAAAGCTAAGCAAAGTTAAGGAGCACAAACGTAGTAAAAGTGTAAATAAGTGATTCCTAACGTAAACATTGTAAAGGTGGTATTAATTGGCTAAAAAAGATGATACAAAAGTTTTTATTGGCAGAAAGAAATCAATAAACTATGTTATGGCTGCTATGGTCGTTTTAAACGAAAAACCAGTAAGATTACTTGCTCGAGGACGATCTATTTCACGAGCAGTTGATGTTGCAGAGATCCTAATAAATAAATTTGTAAAAGGAGCCAAGTACGGAGAAATATTGATTGATACAGAATCAATAACAAACACAGATGGTACAAATAATAATGTCTCTTCCATAGAGATTGAAATTCTTCCGCCAAAAAAATAAGACCTAATAAAAATCTAAAAATATTCAGGAGAAAATCAGGAGACTTTCTCGATTCTTTTTTTTTATTTTATTATTTTTAAAAAGTTTAACCCTTTATAAATTGAAATTCATCAACGTCAATTATAGGACGAAAACCTATTTTTTGATAAATACTATTTGAAGTTGGATTACTCAAGTCTGTAAATAGGAAACAAAATTTATATCCCTTTTTCAAAAGATGTTTACTCAATGCTACAACACACCCAGTTGCATATCCTCTTCTCCTCAATGAAGGAGGCGTATAAACGTTATTAATAACAACACCATTGGGGCTTTTTCCTCCCTTCCGTGCCATTGAAACGGGTTTATTATTGTCCAAAAGCAAGAAAATTTTTCCCTCGTATATATCATCTCTAAGTCGACTTAATGAATGTTTAACCATATCTGGATTTCTATCGGGAAAAGCTTCCAATATAAACTCTTTTCCCCATTGGAGTACAATATTTTCATGTATAGCTGTAGCTTTAATAATTTTATTTTTTCCAAGAGTTTCTTCTGCTACATGCTCTAACTTGTAGATTCTTTCATTTCTTATTATTTGAGATTTGACCCTTCTTTTATTACACCATAACATAATGAATTTTTCTACTCCTTCCTTAAATCCTAAAACTCCCGGTAATTCGATTTTTCGCTTAAGTAATGCTTCAACTAAAAATTCTATTGCTTTCAACTCACTTGTATAAGATAACACCTGATTATAAGGTGGTGTTCTTAGAGAGATGAGTTTAAGATTTTTATCTTCATATATTGCGCATAGAGAAGGATTTTCTTGACCGTACCTATTAATATTTTTTTTTAAAGAGTTAAGAATAGAAAACTGTAGGCCATTTTCAACTTCTCGTTCTAGTAGAAATGAATATGCTAAATCATAAAATTCATTTATATCTTCAAAAAATTTAACTTCCATATTCATCTAAGAAGTATATTTTCTTTAAAAAGACTATTGGTTTAAGTCAATTTCTATGATTTGAGTTCTGATTTTATTTTTTCCAATTTACTAATAATTACATCAATTTCAAGTTTGCTTGACTTATTTTCACTTAAATTATTAATCAAACTTATAAAATCTTTAATTAATGGATTCTCAAGTACTACACATTTTTGATTAATAGTATTAACACTTAAAATTACGGCAGATTCTAGTGTTTCTCCCATTCCAATAACATCCTTTAAAATTAATTCATTATTTTCATTGTAAGATAGTATAACAACATCCTCTAATATCTGAGAATTGTCATTTTTTCTAATAATTTTAAATTCACACATTTATTAATCTCAACTTAATTAGTATAACAAAATTTCTAATATGATTTAAAAAATCATGTATTAATATTAAATATTCATTCATTATGTCTAAAATCTAAAATAAAAATGAATCATACATTTAAATGACCTAACTATGTTAGATATGAAAAAAGAAGAAATTTGTTATATGTCTGCTTGTGAAATGGCAGATAAAATTAAGAACCAAGAACTCACATCAGAAGAAATAACTGAAATAATTATTGAGAGGATAGAAAAGATTAATCCTATTATAAACGCATATTGTACACCTACATTTGACTTGGCTCGAGAAACAGCAAAAAGAGCAGATGAAGCCATTAAAAAAGGAGAAAAATTAGGATTATTACATGGAGTTCCAGTTTCGATTAAGGATGAAACTGAAACAAAGGGAATTAGAACTACCTTTGGTAGTAAATTGTTTGAAAATAATGTACCTCGGAATGATGAGGTTCTTGTTAGAAGATTAAGAGATGCTGGTATTGTGATTTTGGGTAAAACCAACACTCCGGCTTTCGGATATAAGGGTGAGACAGATAATTTAATATTTGGTGTTACAAAAAATCCATGGAATTTGGAAAGAACTACGGGAGGATCTAGTGGTGGAGCGGCAGGTGCTGTCGCTTCGGGTTTAGGTCCTATCGGTGTAGGATCCGATGGTGGAGGATCTATTAGGATACCTAGTTGTTTTTGTGGACTTTATGGTCTTAAATCTACTTTTGGTCGAGTTCCCCAAAGTGGTATGAAATTAATGGGCTATCTTGGTACATTTGTTCATCGAGGTCCTCTTGTGAGATATGTAAAGGATGCTGCTTTAGTATTAGATATAATAGCTGGTCAAGATGATTCTGACAGATATTCAGTTCCAAAGCCAAATTATAGTTATTTAGAAAAGCTTGATGAGAAACCACCAAAATTAAAAATAGGATACTCGTTGGACTTGGGATTTGCAGAAGCTCTTGATCCTGAGGTTGAGAAATCTGTTTTGAATGGGATTCAAAAATTTGAGGAATTCGGATGGTCGATTGAAAAAAGCAGAATAAGATTGAGGAATCCGGAATCTACATTTTTAACTATTTGGTGCTCAGGATTCGCTTATTCTCTTGGACCTTATTTTGAAACGGGAAAAGTTAAAATGGATCCTGGTCTAGTGGATATGATTAATATTGGTTATACATTTTCAACAAAGGAAATAAAAATTGCAGAAATCCAGAGAGAAATGATTTATGAAGAAATATGTAAAGTATTCAGAAAATTTGATATTTTAGTAACCCCAACATTAGCGTGTCCCGCCTTTGAACACGGTAAATCAGAAGTAATCGAAGAAGAAACTATGAAAACAGGAGTTATCATTGATGGCAAAAATATGACAGCTACAGGTTGGTTACCTTTTACTTATCCATTTAATGCGAGCGGTCATCCAGCAGCCTCAATCCCATGTGGTTGGTCGAGTGATGGTTTACCTATTGGTATGCAAATAGTTGCAAAAAGATTCGATGAATTAACTGTTCTTCAAGTTTCAAAAGCATTTGAAGAAGTTGCTCCTTGGCAAGATAAAAAACCAAAATTCAACTAATTTTTTTTAATTTTTAAAGCTTCTCAAAGATAAGTAAGTTCTTTTTAAAGAAAGATAAATTAAAGATCTGTATAATTTTTAAAACTAATTTATTTCAAGGTTGAAAAAATGGTTGAAAATGATATTTGTTTTATGTCCGCATGGGAAATGAGGGACAAAATTAAGAATCAAGAGTTAACTTCAGTGGATATAACTGAAATAATTATAGAGAGAATAGAAAAGGTAAATCCAATCATTAATGCAATCTGCACTCCAACATTCGAATTAGCAAGAGAAATGGCTAAAAAAGCAGATGAAAAAGTAAGGAAAGGCGAAAAATTAGGATTATTACATGGTATACCTACCTCTATCAAAGATAATGTTGATGTTAAAGGATATAGAACTACTTGCGGATGCAAAGTATTCGAAGATTACATCTCAGTAAAAGATGATATCTCAGTCAAAAGATTAAAAGAAGCTGGTGTGGTTATACTAGGGAAAACTAATCTGCCTGCTTTTGGATACAAGGGGGTGACAGATAACTTAATTTTTGGAGCAACAAAAAATCCATGGCACTTAGAAAGGACCTGTGGAGGCTCAACAGGAGGCGGTGCGGCAGCAGTAGCTGCAGGATTAGGCCCTTTGACTTTGGGATCGGATGGCGGCGGATCTATAAGAATTCCAAGTGGCTTTTGTGGTTTATATGGCATTAAACCAAGTTTTGGACGGATTCCGCACACCTCCATGAAAATAGAAGGAAATCTTGGCACACTTGTCAATAAAGGTCCTCTAACTCGGAATGTAAAAGATGCCGCATTAATGTTAGACGCTTTAATAGGAGCAGATGACATAGATCGATACTCTTTACCTAGACCAACTTACAGTTTTTATGAAATGCTAAAGGAAAAACCTAAACAACTCAAAATAGGATACACTTTAGATTTAGGTAACTTACAAGTTCTCCATTCTGAAGTTGAAAAATCGGTATTAAATGCCGTAGAAAAATTTGAGGAATTCGATTGGTCTGTTGAAAAAAGCAACATAAATTTATTATCGCCTAAAGAATTACTTGCTAGGGGAAAAGTTAAAATACTAAATTACAGTATGCCTTGGTGGGTTTTATGGACATACGGATTAGGATATTTTCTAAAATCAGCTATTAATAAAAACAGAGAAATAATGGATCCCGAGTTAGTAGAAATGGCTGAAGTTGGATATTCATTCTCTCCTGAAACAATTAACTTAGCAGAGATTCAACGAGAAATTGTCTATGATAATATTTGTAATCATTTTAAAGAATACGATATATTAGTAACTCCAACTTTAGCGTGTCCAGCCTTTGAATTAGGTATATCTTCCCCTACTAAAATTGAAGGGAAAGATGCACCTTTAGGATCATGGTCACCTTATACCCATCCATTCAATATGAGTGGCCATCCAGCAGCTTCAATCCCATGTGGTTGGTCGAGTGATGGTTTACCTATAGGAATGCAAATTGTTGGAAAAAGACTTGATGACATAACAGTATTACAAGTTTCAAAAGCATTTGAAGAGATTGCTCCATGGCAAGATAAAAAACCTAAACTTAATTAATTATACTTATTATAAACTAAGATTTAAAATTTGTTCGTGAGAAAATGAGAAAAGAAGATATTTGTTTCATGTCTGCTTGCGATATGAGAGAAAAAATAAAAACGCAAGAATTGCCATCTCTTGAAATCACAGAAACTTTAATTGAAAGGATTGAAAAAATAAATCCGATTATAAATGCCTATTGCACTCCTACCTTTGAGTTGGCTAGAGCGCTCGCCGGGGAAGCTGACGAAACTGTAAAAAAAGGGGTAAAATTGGGATTATTACATGGCATACCAACTTCTATAAAAGATATGAAAGATACTAAAGGCATTCGTACGACCTACGGTTGCAAGGTATTCAAAAATTATATCCCTAAAAAAGATGCGATATTAGTTAAGAGGTTAAAAAACGCGGGAATTGTCATACTAGGTAAAACTAACACTCCTGCTTTCGGTTATAAGGGAGTTACCGACAATCTAATTTTTGGAGCTACGAAAAATCCCTGGAATATTGAGAGAACTTCTGGAGGATCCAGCGGAGGGGCGGCGGCCGCGGTTGCTTCTGGATTAAGTCCATTAGCACAAGGGTCTGATGGTGGGGGATCTATTAGAATTCCAAGTGGTTTTTGTGGTGTTTTTGGAATAAAACCTAATTATGGAAGAATACCTCAAGAAGCATTGAAATCGGAAGGTAGCTTAGCCACACTTGTACAAAGTGGACCAATTGTTCGATATGTGAAAGATGCAGCATTAATGTTAGATGCAATGGTAGGAAGTGATGATATTGACAGGCATTCATTACCAAAACCAAGCTACAGTTATCTTGAAAAACTAAAAGAAGAACCTAATAACCCTAAGATTGGATATTCATTCGATTTAGGGTTTGTGAAAGCCCTTGCCTCAGAAGTAAAAGATAGTATATTAAATAGTGTGAAAAAGTTCGAAAACTTTGATTGGTTAGTAGAGGAAAATAAAGAAATTAGCTTATTATCTTCTTCTACAAACTATTCAGGCCAAATTAAGGTTGAAAACCCACATATAACATTATGGCGATTTTGGACCTCGGGTTTTGCATACGCCTTTAAACAATTCATTAAAGATCATGAACAGGATATCGACCCTGATTTAGCTAGGACGATTAAAAAAGGATTTAAATACTCTGCAGAGGTTATAAAAGATACTGAATTCCAAAGAGAATTGATTTATCACAGTATTAATAAACATTTTAAAAAATATGATATATTAATAACGCCAACTTTAGCATGCCCCGCTTTTGATATTAATAAACAATCTCCCGAAGAAATAGACGGTGTAGAGATTATTCCTGGTGAATGGACCCCATTCACATTTCCATTCAATATGAGCGGTCATCCTGCAGCAACCATTCCATGTGGATGGTCTAGCGATGGTTTACCGATAGGAATGCAAATAATTGGAAAAAGATATGATGAGGTTACTGTTCTACAAGTCTCTAAAGCGTTCGAAGATATTGCGCCCTGGCAAAATAAAAGACCGATATTTAATTAATAAAAAATATAAGAACTATCATCAAATTTGAGAGGATGAAATTTTGAATAAAGAAGAGATTTGTTTTATGTCTGCTTGTGATATGCTGGAAAAGATAAAATCTCAAGAAATAACCTCACAAGAAATTACTGAAGCTATTATTGAAAGGATTGAGAAAATCAATCCGATTGTTAATGCTTATTGCACTCCTACTTTTGAAATGGCAAGGGAAATGGCTCAAAAAGCAGATGAGAAAGTTAAGAAAAATGAAAAACAACCAGCTTTAAATGGGATTCCCACTTCCATAAAAGATTTAGTACTTCTTAAAGGAGTGAGAACTACATTTGGTTCTAAAATATTTGAAAATTATATTCCTGAAGAGGATAGTATTTGTGTAAAGCGTTTGAAAGATGCTGGCTGTGTTATCCTAGGAAAAACTAATACTCCAGAATTTGGATTTAAAGGGGTTACAGATAATTTTATTTTTGGAGCAACTAAGAATCCCTGGAATCTCGAAAGAACATCAGGAGGGTCAAGTGGAGGCGCAGCAGTTTCAGTAGTTTGTGGAATGGGTCCCTTAGCCCAAGGTTCTGATGGAGGTGGATCGATTCGGCATCCTGCGGGTTTCTGCGGAGCATACGGTATTAAGCCAAGCTTTGGGAGAGTCCCTATTTATCCAAGAAAAAAATCCGATATTATCCAAACTCTATCTGTAATAGGTCCTATTGTAAGATATGTTTCAGATGCCGCACTGATGTTAGATGTCATGAAGGGACCATTCGAGGGAGATAGATATTCTTTACCAAAAGATAATATAAAGTATTCTGAGCATATAAACGAAAAACCTAATAAATTAAAAATTGGTTATAGCTTAGATTTAGGATACGCTAAAGTTGTTGATAGCGAGGTGGAAAAAGCTATTGTTAATTCAGTTCAAAAATTTGATTCTTTTGGGTGGGAACTCGAAGAAGCGAAATTTAAAGAGCTAGATCCATCGTTAGCTTTTGGTTCCCATTGGGTCATAGATTACGGGTACGGTCTGGGTCCTTATTTAAAGGATTGGAAAGAAAAAATGGATCCTACATTAGTTCTTTGGGCTCAGACGGGATTGCGATTCCGGATTAAAAATTTCATCAATGCTATGCAAATTCGCGAAGAATTTTATCAAGTGATATCTGAAACTTTTAAAAATTTTGATATTCTTGTCACTCCAACTACAGCGATTCCAGCTTTTGAATTAGGAATTCCCGTACCGACAGAAATAAATGGAAAAAGGGTTGGCCCAACAGGTTGGCAACCATTTACTTTCCCATTCAATTTTACTGGACACCCTGCCGCTACCATTCCCTGTGGTAGGACAAAGAAGACAGATCTCCCGATTGGGATGCAGATTATTGGCAAAAGATTTGAAGAATTGTTAATACTACAAGTTTCAAAAGCATTTGAAGAGATTGCTCCATGGCAAGATAAAAAACCAAAATTTGAATAATTTTTTTTCTTACTTTTTCTTCAAATATCTGTCTCTTCATCTTTTTTTGATTAAATTTAATAAAAACAATTTTTTTAAATTGTCTTTAATAATTCTAAATATAACTAATCAAAACAATTATTTTACAACTTATAGCTAAAAATAATAACAGAGGAAATTGAGAAAAATGGCACGTCCGTATCAAAAAGCAAACATTCCAGGCCCTGAAATGGGCACTTCTGTTTCAAATCCTGTTGTAATGGCGAATTTTCTGAAAAATCCAATGAAAAAGGTTTTTGTCATTGGGGCAGAATCTTTAAATTGGGAGCTTGATGGTAAAAAACTAGCGGATTATTTAATAGATATCGCAAATAAAATTGAATGCCATGTAGTCAGTACTGGTCATGCATATAGCTATGTGAAGGATAAAATCAGTGATGGTAGATTGTATGATATGTCACTAATTAATATCACCGATCGCTTATGTGATAAAGATTGGAGTGGATTGGATGGAGAGGGACAATATTCAATGGCCATATTCAGTGGTCACCTAGTATTTTATGTCTCTCAAGCATTATCTCGCATCAAAAACTTTACGAACTGGGTTAAAACTATTGATTTAGACAAATATGCACACCCTAACGCCAGATTTAGCTTACCTAATCTAAGCGATAATGATTGGAAAGTATTTTTGGAAAGTTTAATTGAAAAGCTATAAAACAAAAAATATTAAAAAAAAAAGCAAATAGGAGATTTATGAAATGAGTTTTGCAGATATGCCTGTAGATGTTGGTCCTGTCTACGAAGGTGAACGTATTAGAGGAAATCAAATGTATGTGGAACTTGGGGGTCCTAAAATTGAGAAGCATTTCGAGTTAGTTCGAGTTAAAACAGCGAAAGAAATTGAAGATGGAAAGGTTAACCTTATTGGCCCAGATCTTAAAGATATGGAGGAAGGTAAAAGCTATCCAGTCGGAATTTTAGTAGAAGTTTCTGGACCTGAACTTGAGGAAGATTTGGAAGCAGTATTCGAAAGAAGGGTTCACGAATTTTGTAATTTTGTAAACGGAATTATGCATCTAAACCAAAGATATACAAATTGGATGCGTATTTCTAAAGCTGCTTTTGAAAAAGGATTTAATTCACTCCAAATGCTTGGAACCATCTTAATAAGACTATATAAAGCCGAATTACCAATTATTAAAAAAGCACAGGTAACTTTCTATACAGATCCCGAAAAAATAAAGGAACCATATGATTTCGCCTTAGAAATATACAATAAAAGAGATGAAAGAGCTCGTAGTATAAATGATGAAGATGTCGATATGTTTTATGGTTGCGTTCTATGCCAATCTTTTGCTCCAACGCATGCATGTTGTATTACTCCTAATCGTATGAGTTTATGTGGTTCGATTTCATGGTTTGACGCGAGAGCGGCAGCTAGAGTTGACCCAAAGGGCCCTCTATTCGAAGTTCCTATGGGTGAATGTTTAAATGAATTAGCTGGTGAATTTTCAGGAGTTAATGAAATGATAAAAAAGCGCTCACTTGGAGAAATCGAAAGAATTTATCTTTATAGTGGAATGGAATATCCTCATACCTCTTGTGGTTGCTTTGAAGCAATAGACTTTTTAATTCCCGAAACAGGTGCAGGTCATGGAATAATTGATCGAAATCATGACGGAGTTGCTATTAATGGATTACCGTTTAGTGCAATGGCCAATCAGACGGGGGGAGGAAAACAAATGCCCGGTTTTAATGGCATAAGCATACAATACATTGTATCGCCTAAATATCAAAAATTTGATGGAATAAATTCTGGATTGGATGGTGGGATTTACACAATCGTATGGATGGGAAAAACTGTAAAAGATAGAGTGAATGATCTTCTTCCAGAAGATATAAGGGATAAAATTGCAACTGAAGAAGATGTAGCCGATTTAAGTGAATTACCAGCATGGTTAGAAAAAGTTCAGCATCCGATTATAGAAACTGAAGAATACAAAGCTGCGATAGGAGGAGTCGAAGAGGAAGAGGAAGAATGGGAAGAAGAAGGTGCTATGGTTCCAATGGGGACTGTTGGTATGACAATTCCTGGAGTAGGTGGCGCTGGTGGATTCAAAGTAATCCTTAAGAACTGTAAAATCCATGCTGAGAGCATAATTATCAAGAAAATTGAACCAAAAAGAAAAAAGAAATAGACTTCTAACTTTTCTATACTTTACTTTTTTTTATTTGTTAATTTATCCAAAAAACAAATTCATTTTAATTAATCTACGGATTTTTTTTGAATCTTTATTAAGACTTAATACAATATATTTTGTAGGTATTATCCGCTTTTAAAGTAATTTCCCACATGAAAGTCAATTTTTACAAAGGTATTAAACACCCTGAACACATTAAAATAATTAATCTAGATTTATTTTCCAAAATAATTCTCTTAGATAATCAGTATAAAACAAACCTTAACAATATCATTAGTCTAAATTATGATTTAAAAGCTTTAGAGGATTTATTTAAATCCACGACGGTGCAATTACATGAAACCAATGAATTAAAAGATGATTTAAAACAAAAAGAATGGTTTTTCTTAGTTTAATTTTTTTTTCTATTTTAAATAAGCTACGAATATTGCATCTAGATACTGGTACCGACATAAATTCGACATAATTAATTTGAATTGTCACATTGTCAGTATTATTAATAGGCTAATATTTAAAAGTGTGAATTTTGATGTGTATAGAGAGCAGTAATAAAGAATATATATTTAACGTGATTTGGTTTAAACCTTTATTGGAGTTAACATGTTAATTCGAGAAGCGGGTATCATCTTCAATGGAATTCCTGTTATATTTGCTAGTTATCATAGAGCGAGTAAGGAAGATACAGATTTAATATGTTCAAGCGGTTTAATGACTGGAATTCTGACATTTGCCGAATGCTTAATGCAGCCCATAGAATATTTTGAAAGCAGTAAATATACGATAATTTTTAAGAAAGGAATGATGCAAGATTTTTACGGGAAAAACCGAGAAATTCTCTCTTTTTTAGTATTGGATAGAGATGATCGACTTGAAAAATACTTGGACAAGACAATCAAGCCAATCTTAGATAAATTGCTTAAAAGATTCATTTCACAATATACTGGATGTAAAGTAACTGAAGTTGCCAAATTTGAGCCATTTAAAAAGACTATAGATAAAATCTTCGGAACAGATACCCAAACTCTAGAAGAAAAGGTAACTTCTTTACTTAAATAGTGGAAAGTTTACATATAATTAATCCAAAAATCTTTTATAGCCCGAAGGATTTTGAGAAAAATCATAATAATTGATTGAATATACTTTAGATAATGATGATTATAATCATTCATTATTGATATTAATTCTGATTGTGTCTTTTATATTGTGTGTATTATTTGTAAAAATAGTAAAATCAGAATACTATAACATTCTTTCAAAATTCTTGCTTTTTGCAAAAAATTAGTTCATACATTCTTAAATTATATATGGTTAAATGTTCAGACAATATATAAAGGTTTAAAAAAAAGTTTCAAACGGCTTTATAAAATAGATTGAATGAAACGACAAATCTACGAGCTTATCCAAATTTATTGTTCTGTCGATACGGAATATTATTAAGGGGGTAATATTTAAAAAGGTTGGTATCGATCCTTAACAAGTACATTTAATTCGGAAATTAATTTTAAGTGATTTGGTTTAAACCCTTATTGGACTTAATATGCTAATTCGAGAAGCCGGTATTATCTTCAATGGAATTCCCGTTATATTTGCTAGTTATCATAGAGCGAGTAAAGAAGATACAGATTTAATATGTTCAAGCGGTTTAATGAGTGGATTATTGACATTTGCCGAATGCTTAATGCAACCTATAGAGTACTTTGAAAGTAGCAAATATACCATAGTTTTTAAGAAAGGAATAATACAAGATTTTTATGGGAAAAATCAGGAAATACTCTCATTCTTGGTATTAGATAAAGATGATCGACTCGAAAAATATCTAGATAGAACGATAAAACCTTTATTGGATAGATTGCTTAATAAATTTATTTCAGAATATAATGGGTGTAAAGTAACTCAAGTTTCCAAATTTGAACCATTTAAAAAGACGATAGATAAAATCTTCGGAACAGGCACTCAAACTTTAGAAGAAAAGGTAATTTCTTTGCTTCAATAATAATAAAAGATGGTCACATAACTGGAATTGTTTATAGAGGAGACGTAATTCCAGAATCAATAGGGACTCTTAGTCCCTATCCTATAATATAAGATATTCTCTATTATTATAACGACCCAAGGAGAATTAATTATTGAAAATGAGATAGATAACTATTACAGAATTAGATGGATAAAGAAATAAATTGCTTAAAAGATTCTTTACTCCAATAATATTAATGTATAAAATAATGAGTAAAGAAGTGCTTAATTAGTTTAACCGAGAGTAAAATATTTCTCTAATTTTATTAAAAAGTGGTTTATTTTCCTCAAGATAGTTTACTTCAAAAGCGCTAGACCCCCCTTTCGGATAGTATGCTAATATTATAGAATCGTTTAACGTCTGACTCATACTATTGAATCCTACATCGTATCCAACCATATTAAATCCTTTTTCGAGGGCAAGAGCCATTGAGTGTACGCCATTTCGAGTTGTTGGGATTCGCCATAAAATAATCCTCCAATTTTTATACACCTTAATAAGGTTCTTTAAAGACTTTTCTTTAACAGATCCGTATAGACTCACAATTCCATCATGATATTCTTTTGAAACGGCATAAAGTTCAAAACCTTTATCTTTTTTACCTCTTTCAAACGTCAGGACATCTTGATTCATCTTTCTAGTTTGACTTTTAACATAATCATGAAAAAAGATGAAATCTTCATTATCTATAAGATATATTTCTTTATCTCTTTTTTTCCACAGAGTATTAAAGATTAAAGAATAAAGAAATGCCGCTTCTTCTCTATTTGGAGGAAACGGTGTATTATTTTCAGTTTTAAAAGCCCTCTTATCTCCATAGTTATAGTAAGCAGGGACTAAACCAAATGGGATTGCTCCAGCATTTTTAATAAGTTTTTGGGCTCTGATTTGAGGTCCTCGAACTTCTATGTTAAGTCTTAAACAATCTTTAAACTGGGGCATTTTTGTAACTGTAATAATGCCCGCCGCTCCTATTTTTGATGTAACTCCCAGACCTTGAAATTTTTTTCTAGTTACCGCTTTGGTTGCATGTGCAATATATCTATTTTTCTTTATTAAGCCTGTACCTGCTATTTCATTGTTGTTTAGCGATTCGCCTACAAACCAAAAATTATTTTTATCTAATAATTCTCTTCTTAAAAGATCAAGATCATATACTAAAGGAGTAAGATAGTTATATCCATATATTTCTTTGAATATCATCGAAATGTTTTTGGCATCTTTAGGTACTCCAAATCTTAGGCCATATTCATCTCCATTTTTAGACACAAATTTTTGAAAATAAATATCCTCTTCTTGGAGAATTAAATTTTTTTTACTAATGACTGCCAACCTAATCTCCTCACCTTGATCATTTTGTAAAAGGTTAATTAATAGTCTCTAGAAGGCTTTATAAAATTTTCTAAATTTTCACGTGAAAAAGATGAAAATAAAGCAAACAAACACTATCAAAATTATTGCGAAATTAGATGTTACACGACGTCTAATCATTTTTTTTTAGAAAAAAAGAGATTTGGTAGAGATATTTATCGCTTTAACTTAAAACCAATACCATAATACATCAAATAACCCCAGAGAATCATTGAAATTGCATAAATGCCCACGATCAGTCTAAAATTTTCATTATAAAATGAATAATAATTATTAATCCAAATTGTATATGGTATACTAAATGCCCCTAAGGAGCCGACAAAAAAGAAAGCCCATTTCTTTTTCAATGCCTTCGTTTCAAAACTCTTGTAAATTTTTAAAAACGTATAAATTATTGGAATAACTGCAAAACTAGCTGAGAACCCAATTATAAAAACAAGAAAAAGTGGAGAAAATCTAGGATAATTATATTTATTATCAATCCAGACACCCCAACCCTCTTCCAAAAGGTAAAATGGTAGCATTCCGATTAATAATAAGAGGCCATATAATACAATGGTTCTATTTTGTTTTTTTACAGAGAAAATTATTGTTGATTCTAATATTACCAAATTTACTACAAGAACAAATATTCCTGCGAAACATATACAAAAATTAGTAAAATAATTAAGGATTAAAATAATTGATGGCTCAGTTAACGATGCGTAAATTATATTTAAAACACTAGCCATAGTTGAGGATATAAAAAAAGCACTAAAAATAATATTTAATCGTTGCCTCCTTCTTTTTAATACTTGAAAAGTTATTAAGGAGAAATAAAAGATGAAAAATCCTTGGAAGTAGACGATAAATTTTCTCCCTATATCACTTTCAAATAAAATGATTTTATCCCACCAAAAACAGAATAATTAATTCTTATATGGTTGAAGTCATATTAAAAATTATTGAAAATCGTATTTAAATGGTTTAATATTCCGATTTTGTTAATAAATAGACTCAACTAAATGAAAAAATATAATTAAGAACTTATTTCTTTTAGTCTTTTAGCAATATTCCATTGCTTCATAAGTTTTGCAACACTAATAGGCACAAGGTGCTCCCATTTTTCACTTTTCCTCATTAAATCACGTATATCACTTGAGCTGAGTCCCTTTTGTTCTATAGGAACTTCCCAGAGTACATGAATCTTTAATCCTAGAGATTGAAAATATTTTTTCTTTTGCTTACCCCACTTATCATATATTGTTAGAAAGAAGATAGCGTCTAAGGGTACATAATACTTTATGAGATCTGGCACGTTTATAGGAAATGGTACAATAGAGAATTCTGTAAGGCTTAGCCCTTGTTCAAGGAGAGCTGCCTGTGTCATTATATAGCGTTCATAATATGTTAATGGATTTGCAAGAGGAGTGCTTCGATGGGGATTGGCATCAGAATCTCTTGTTAATGATGGATCAGGATTTGTAATACCAACTATCATATATTTACATAATTTTTTACCTGCCATTAAATACTTAATGTGATCATTATGCAACACTTGGAAACGTCCATGGATCACACCTATTTCGTAGTTTAGTTCTTTAGACTCCATTTTCACCTAAGATTATATGTGTAGTAAGTCAAATAATTCAAGAAGAAATAATAATTTTTTCTATTCACTGCTTTTTTAGACTTATATTACTTAAAAGGCTGCTAATCGTATTGATAATAATTTACTCGAAGAAAATTTATAGGATTATTTATGACTATTGAGAATTGCTTTAATGCTAAATACCGTACAAAACTCGTCTCTAAGGAAGAGTCCCAAAATAATGTAAAATTTATTCATGCAAGTGATATACACCTTGGTGCTGCTCAATTCCGAAATGATTATAGATCCGATGATTTTATTCGGGCATTTCAGGAGATATTAGAATTAGCAATTATCCACTGTGTTGATTTTATTATATTAGGAGGGGATGTGTTTACTTCCTTAGAAATCTTACCTGGAAAATTAACTAAAATTGTTAATATGTTGAGAGATTTCAAAGATTATACGCAAAACTCAATTTTAATTATAGCGATAGAGGGTAATCACGATATTCGAAAGTTTTCAAGAGGTGTGAGATTCGAACGACGAGGGCAATCATGGTTAAAACTATTAAACAGTTTAGGACTGATTATTCTCCTCGATGCTGATTTAGAAGCACCAACCGAAGATATGTTCAAAGCTTATAATTTTACATCAAAAAAGGGTGGTAAGATCCAAATCAAAAATGTGGTTGTTTATGGCTCTCGTTACCTTGGGGAAAAACCAATTTCTTTTCTTTTAAAAATGAGAAAGGCAATCTCAAAAGAAAATGGTTTCTATAATATTCTTTTACAGCACTTTGGAATTGAAGGTCAAATGGAAAATGTTCCTGGAATCAAACTAGAGGAAATTCAACACTTAAAGCATCGAGTCAATTATTTAGCACTGGGACATTTTCACAAGCAATTTATACTTAATAATTGGATTTTTAATCCAGGATCTTCAGAAGCAGTATGTTCTATGGATAATTCATTTAAACGAGGAATTTTTTTAGTGGAAATTACAAATAAAGGGGTAGAATTTGTAAAAAAAGTGAAAAACCTTCGTTTAATAAACCGGAAATATATTTGGGAAACAGTTTACTTGAATTTTGAAATCAGAAATAAGAATGATATTGAATTATTTATAATTGATAAATTAAAATCTTCATTAAAATATTTGGATAAAAATGTTCATCTAACTAATCCTCGAGTGCCTATATTATATTTAGTTTTGAAAGGAATAAAACCTTCTTGCAAGATTAACAATAAGGATTTAAGAAAAATGATATATGACACACTACCGATTCTAGATGTAGTAATTTACCAAAAATTTAAGAAATGTATAAAGACGTTGGATAAATATATATTAGTTTAAAATCCTAAAATGGTTTTTTTAATATTTATATGGAAGTTCAATATAAGTAGTTAATATGAAATTTCTATCATTAATTAAAAAGAATAAGTTTTTTACTATCATTTCTATTGCTTTCTTCTTTTGGTTTGTTTTTCTTTTAGGATTATCTATTATTGGAGGAAGAACTGTTATTTTCTATGATGCTCTTGGAGAGATTGATGTTTCTTCGAATTACAAAAGTAAGCTTCCATTATTGAGGTATGTTGTTGAACCTTTTTACGCAATAGGCTATGTTTTAGAGTATAAATTCACATGGATGTTCCTCTTTTTGATATTTTATCCAATTTTGAGAGGAATTTATTTATGTTTAAAGAGAATAGGTTTATTTAGGTCAAAAAAATTTAGACTAATTTCTAACCTAATAGTGGATATCATTTCTTTTTCTTTTAAAATATTAAGTGTCGCTATATTACTAGTTGGAATATATATTCTTATAGGGTTTATGATCCAAGGCTACTTTTTTGTAAATAGATATTTTATGGTGCCTGTACAATTAGCTGTCCGCATTAGCATTGTTCTCATCTTCATAAAAATAGTTTATATGTATATTAAATTAGTCCATTCTAGTTTATCTCTCAATATATCTAAGAGATCATTTTACAGAAAAAAATCACCCCCTGAGGGAATAAAGCGAGAAATCGTGTTATTTGTGGGGATTGGAGTCTTACTACTCAGTTCTAATATTATCTTAATCTCTACTCCCTTTCCCCAGCATAAAATAATTCCAATTGTACCTCTTGATGATGATGAATTCATGTTTGATTTTCATGTACATACAACTTATTCTGATGGATGGATTACCGTAGAGGAAAGAATAAAATGGTATTTAAAACAGGGAATTTCAGGAGCTGCCTTTTCTGACCATGACAATTTAAGAGGTTCGAAATCGGCTCAAAGGTATGTTGAGGATCATGGGTTAGATTTTTTAATTCTTATGGCAGAGGAATGGACGGACAATGCAAATGAGATACATATGAATTATTATGGTATCACAGAAGAGATTGTACCCCTACAATCATATACTCCTGGAGGACCTATAGCTATGAATGCTTCAGATACAATAAGCTATGTGAAAGCAAATGGAGGTTATATTATTATTAATCATTACAATTATGCTCCAAATCCTAATGGAGGTTATGGGGTTCCATATTCTCTAGATCAGTTAAGAGATTGGGGTGTCGATGGTTTTGAAATAGTTAATGGCGGATGCTATGGTGAGAAATATCAAAAGATAAGAGATTATTGTTTATCTAATAATCTTACTTGTTTGGGTGGCTCAGATATTCATACCAATGAAGATTTAAACACTTTTGTGAAATTTAAGTTAGCTGATCCAACAAACCTTACAACTTCTAATATTTTTAAGACTCTAAAAAACAATACTCACGAGGTTATTTCGATTAATCTCAATCCAGAAATGATAGATTTTCCGGGTGATTTAAATGATCTTGGATTTTATGTATTAGAGGATTATATTAATTATATTTTGAATGTCAATGTATTTCAGGCGTTGTCATGGATAATTTGGTCTAGTTTGTTTTATTTGAGCTTCTATATTAGCTACAGAAAGTTTAAAAAAGTAGATCTGAAGCACATTGAAACCAAAATCAACTAGATCTTTTATAAATTCATAGAAATGTTAGAAAGTAGAATAGATTTATATAATTCGATTAAATATAATAACCAGTATTATCTTCTCTGAATTTATCTTTATCGTCGTCTTTATCATCATCCTTATCCCCCAGAAATTTTTTATATAAGTACTTAAGAAAATCGGTCTCATCTCCATTAAAATCTTTCAAGTCTCTGGGGTCTATTTTAATAATACCACCTCTTTGAAATGGTATTACTTTACTGCGTATCTCTTTCTCTATTTTTTCTTGCTTCTTTGCATTCATCATCAATTCTTTTTTCATTAATTCTTTTAATTCATCTGCTACTAGTTTTTCTAAGTATTCTGGTTCAAAAGATATAAGTTTTTCCGAACCGTAATCTCTAGTAAGTCTTCTTATAGCTTTCATTTTTTTGAATTCTGAAATCTGGTTAATATTGTTTAGGTTAAGTAAACTTACGATGTTTAACCAATCCAGTTTTATTGTCCAACGAAAATCTCTATCTTCTTCTGTCATACCCACCGAATAGTTTGACTATATTTTATATAATATTTGTATAAAAATAAAGTTTATTTAAATATACTTAAGTAGTAATGGATAAGTGAGTCTAATAAATTTATTTATTTTAGCTTATAATTGTTTTTATCATAATAACTGTTTCTCATTAAATTATGAATAATACCCAAACATTTAGAATGTAAAAATAAGTTATCAAAAATACAGTTTGATTTTTTTTGCCTTATTTAAAAAAGTTTTCGAAGGCTCGCTCGAAGTCCTTTAGATAATTATTATCTTTTTCACCAAATTCGTAATACCCACTTGGAATTTTTTTCTTTCCAAATAGATACTTCTTTAAAGCAAGTTCAAAATCATTTATACACATACTATTCTCTTCGGCAAATTTGATTTCTCCAAAATATTTTAGAAAATCAGGGCTTTCAAAGCTCATCTTTCATTTCCACCTAAAAGATAATTTTGCTTAATTAAAGATTTATTTATTTAAAGTTATATTTAATTAAAAAGGATAATCTTGTATTTAAACATTTTCATACAATTCAGCATAGCAATGATTTCTGGATTTTGGCATTGTTTTCAAATTATTATTGAAAAATGATAAAAAAAAGAGAGCTTTTTTACAGATTTACTAATCTTATTTTCTTATTTTATAAAATTTCCTTTAAAGTAAATTTTGATAAACAGGCTTAATCTATTTTTCAAATAACTAATATATTTATTTACATCGAAAACATGTTGATAGATACAATTATAAACTAGCCTTTCAAATTATTATTGAGTAGTAATATCTTATTTTATTGTTATCTTAGGCGTTAAAAAAATGAAAAGGAAGCTGGATAATAAGAAATATTTGAATTATTTATTACATTCCTTAAATGTTGATGATCTGAAAAAAATATGTCGAGATTTTGAGATAAAAGGATTCTCAAGATTGAAGAAATCTGAATTAATAGAATTTGTTCTGGACTCTTTATCTGAAGAAGAATTAGGAGATTTACTCGACCAAAAAGAATTAGAAATCATATTAGACGGGATAAATTTAGCATTAAAAAAAATCAATGGCGAAGATAGAGAAAGTGTTTCTGAGATCAATATTGTGAATCCTGAAAACCATGAAATCGAAATATCTTTTAAAGGATTCAATTGGGAGGTTAGCTCTTTTTTATCTATTACACCCAAAAATATAGATGATCCAGATCGAGATTGCGATTGTCGAATTGGTTCGAATATGGGTTTTTGTAGTCATTTTTGGGTCGGATTTATTCTTTCATTAAAAGAGGGTTTTTTTAACCTAAAAGATTGGACATTAACAAATTTACCAGATGACTTTGAGGATCGTATTAAACCACTAAAAATATCGACTGCGGGTATAGGTGGAGAGCAACTACATGAAGCTGGAAAAATAAGTTTAATAGATGAAAGTTCTGATAGTGCCTTATTAATTAAATTTCTGAATATTAGTATCACTGTCTATGAAGGGGAAATATTGGACATTGTTGAAAGGCAATCAGATTTTCAAGGAAATGTAACTACTTATTACCATATCACATTAAAGGATGTAAAGTTAGGCCCAAGAATATATCGAAAAGGTGATTTTCGAGAGGAAGATATTGTAAACGTCGAAAAGTTAAAAATTAGAGTAAGTGAAAAATTACAGAATGATAATAATTTAAAAGTCAATGAAAAGCTTAGTATTAATGGTAAACTTGATAAAGATAATTTCTGGGGAATAATAGTAAAAAACATTAGAAAAGTTCAAAAGCTCTAAAATTGTTTGTGGTACTTCAAAGATTTTATTAATTTTATAACCTTCTCTAATTTACTTTTAATTAGGATATTAACTCTTCTCATATTTAGGGATTCATTTTGGTCAAAGTCAATAATCATGTATCTGATATGATGATAGGAAAAATCTGTATGATTACTGGCGCAAATTCTGGTATTGGTAAGGCCACAGCTATTGGATTAGCAAAAATGGGAGCAACTATAGTAATGGTCTGCCGCAATAAAGAGAGGGGTGAACGGGCCTTAAATGACATTAGAAGAAAATCTAATAATGAATCAGTTTACTTGATGTTAGCAGATTTGTCTTCTCAAAAAGCAATCCATCAGTTTGTCAAAGAATTTAATGAAAAGTATCAGTATTTGCATGTACTTATTAATAACGCAGGGGTAAATCTTAGCAAACGTAAACTAACGGAAGAAGGGATTGAAACTACACTAGCAGTCAATTATTTAGCTCCTTTCTTATTATGTAATTTGTTATTCGATTTACTTAAAGCAAGTAAAACTGCAAGAATTGTAAACGTCGCTTCAAGTGTACAAGCTAAATCTATTGATTTTGATAACCTTAATGGAGAAAAACACTACCATCAAATGAAAGCTTACTCAATGACTAAATTAGCAATTATTATATTTACTTATGAATTTGCGAGGAGATTTGATGGTAATGGGGTAACTATAAACTGCCTTCATCCGGGGTATGTAAGAACAAATATGATTCGTAATTTCAGAAAATTTGTTAAATATTTCTTCCCATTTATAAGCTTGTTTGTTAAAAGTCCTAAAAGAGGAGCTAAAACATCTATATTTTGTGCTTCTTCTCCTGATATTGAGGGTATAAGTGGTAAATATTTTAAGAAAAGAAAGGTCGCAAAGTCTGTTAAAGCATCCTATAATGAGGATTTAGCTAAAAAACTATGGGATATTAGTGTAAAATTAACTAACTTAAATTCTGAATAGTAAAGTTAATTTTTTATCAATTTTTACGTCTATAAGTTTTAGTTTCAGTTCTATCTAATTTTTTATCATATAAATTTCAGAAAAAAGGTTTATAATTGATAGAATTAAAATATTTAATTAAAAAACCTAAGTAAGAAACCCCAAAAAAAAAATGTCAGTTTTAAGTTCTGGTTATGTGAATAACGATAATATGATTTTGAGTACTGATTTCTATCAACTCACAATGTCAGCAGCATATTTTCAATATAACCTCGAAAATAATATCAAAGAAGAAGATGAAATTGCTACATTTGAACTTTTCATAAGAAAATTTCCTAAAAATCGCAATTATTTAATTTTTGCAGGTTTAGAACAGGCACTTCATTATTTACTAAATGCTAAATTTTCAAAACGAACCATTGATTTTTTAAGGAACAAACCAGTGTTTAAAAAAATTCATTCAAGTTTCTTTGATGTGTATCTACCTAATTTTAAATTTAATTTGGAGGTATGGGCAATGAAAGAAGGAAACTACTTTTTTCCTAATGAACCTATTGTGAGGATTCAAGGCCCAATCATTCATGCTCAATTAGCAGAAACATACCTACTAAATGTAATTAATTTTCAAACTCTAATTGCATCAAAGGCGTCAAGAATCAAAAATATCGCTCCTGATAAAGTATTACTCGAGTTTGGCACAAGGAGATCTCATAGCCCTCTTGCTGGAGTTTATGTCGCTAGAGCAAGTTATATTGCTGGATTTAATGGAACTAGTAATGTCGTTGCTGATATTGAATTAGGAATTAACTCAACTGGTACTATGGCTCACAGTTTTGTTCAAAAATTCGATAAGGAAATTGAGAGTTTTAAAACTTATTATGAAATTTATGACGAAAATTCAATACTTTTAATAGATACTTATAACACTGAAAAGGGAGCGGATAAATGTGCTCAATTTGGAAATAAAATACGAGGAGTAAGAATAGATTCTGGTGATCTGATTAATCATGCGAAAAAAGTTAGAAAAATTCTGGACCAAAATGGATGTGAAAAAGTTCTAATCGTAGCTAGTTCTGACCTTAATGAGTATAAAATTAAAGAAATAATCGATCAAAATGCACCAATTGATGCATTCGGAATAGGAACAGAATTAGCAACCTCACGGGATGATCCTACCATTTCTGGTGTTTACAAATTAATTGAGTACAAAAACATTCCAAAAATAAAGATTAGTGAAGAAAAAATCACTTATCCAGGGATTAAGCAGGTTTATCGAGTATATGATAAAAACGGTAAGTTTAAGAAGGATATCTTAGCTCTTGATGATGAACCTGCTCCCTCTGATTCAACTCCATTATTACAACCAATCATTAAAAATGGAAATCTAATTACTAAATTACCAAAAATCGATGATATTCAATCATTTTATATAGAAAATATTAAGACATTACCAGAGAGTTATAAAGATTTAGAGGAGGTTCAACCCTTTGAATTAAAATTATCAAAGAAATTGAATGATTTAACAAGGTCATTGAAAGAAAAATTCAAGTAACCCTTTTTAAATCATTAGAATAAATATGAGTCTATTTCTCGATCTTCATTAGAGTCTGAATAAATAATCTATTAATCTATTCATTAATTCTGAACATTATGAAAGATTATAGATCAATTGAAGTGGATATTGATGAATCAAATAAATTAGCAGTTATTTATTTCAATCGCCCTAAGCAATTAAATGCATTCAATATTGAATTTCTTGATGAACTCATTACAGCTTTTATTGAAATTTCAGAAAGTCCTATAATTAGATGTTTAATTCTTACTGGAAGAGGAAAAGCTTTCTGTGCTGGAGGAGATGTTGTCGAATTTCAAAAGGCAGAAGTTCCTGATGAATTCATGGCTGAAATAGCAAGTAGATTACATAAAGGGATAAAAATTCTCAAAAATATGAATAAACTAACTATTGCTGCGATAAATGGTGCCTGTTTTGGGGCAGGCCTGGGATATGCCACTACTTGTGATTTTAGAATAAGCTCGGAAAATGCTACGTTTGGATGCGCATTCACACGAATAGGACTCTCTCCAGATTCTTCTTCTACCTTTCATCTTCCCAAACTTGTAGGTTTAAGTATAGCAAATGAAATGTTTTTTCTTCACAGAATACTCAATGCCAAAGAAGCCTTAGAATTTAATTTGGTTAATAAGGTTGTTGTATCAGGAGAATTTGTGGAAGAAGTTAAAAAGTTTGCCATTGAATTGAGCCTTGGAGCACCAATGGCCTTTGCTTTTACTAAGAAGCTCTTAAGAGAGTCTTATACCCATAATTTAGAAACCCATTTAAATAGAGAAGCGGAACACATTGTAAAGACTGCTGGAACTGAAGATTTTCAAGAAGGATTGAAAGCATTTTTTGAAAAAAGAAAACCTATGTTTAAAGGTAAATAGCAATAAATGGTATTAGGGATTAAGAAAAATTATTTATAATCAGAAAATAAATAATAATAATTACACGAACATTTATTAAAGGGAAAAAATAAAATGCGTGCAGCTATAGTTACAGAAATTGGAAAAGTAAGTATTTTAGACGTTCCTAAACCTTCCCCAGTAGAAGAGCGAGCTTTAGTAAAAATTACCACCGCTGGTGTTTGCCACTCGGATTTACATCTTGCTTTTGGAGATTGGATGAAGATACCACCTCCTTTTCCCTTAGGGCATGAAGGTATAGGAATAGTTGAAGAATTGGGCCCTGGCGCCGAAGAATATATTCAGAAAGGCGATAGAGTTATATTAGGTCTCGGTGGAACGGGAGGGCACTGGTGTGGAACCTGTGAGTATTGCCTTTCCGGAAAAATGAATTACTGCTCAAAAAGGCAGCCAATATTCGGGATATTTAGTGAATATATTTCCATTTGGGCACCAACGTTAGTAAAAATCCCTGATGAACTTAATGATACAGAAGTTCCTTTAGCATGTGGAGGTTTAACAGCATTTGGGGCAATTAAAAAACTTAGGAGCCTAGGAATATCTGAAGGCAAAAATGTAGCCATTATTGGAGCGGCCGGTGGACTCGGTCATTATGCGGTACAGATTGCAAAAAGTTTCGGGTATAAGGTCATCGGAGTCGATGTAGGCTCTGAAAAATTAGAGTTCATTGATAAACTCGGTGCTGACCATGTAATAGATGCCAATGAAGCTGCGAGTTTTGTTACAAAAGAATTCGGAGGAGTTCAAGCAAGCGTAATATTTGCAGCAAACATTCCTGCCTACAATCTTGGAATTAAATTACTCAAAGTAGGGGGAACACTGATTGGAGCAGGAATGCCAGCATTTAGTGAGGGATCAATAACGTTAACCCCATTTCAACTAATAATGAATAATTTACTAATAACTGGATCCCTAACGGGAACTGTAGAAGATATGCGAGAAGTAGTTAAATTTGCAGTAGAAGGTAATGTTAAAACTCATGTCGGCAGAACAGCAAAACTCTCAGAAATCAATGAAGTTTTTGAAGAAATGAAGAACGGAAAAATCATGGGAAGAGCCATTATTGATAATATCATAGAGTAATTTCCAAACGAAGAAATAAAGATTTTAGCAGAAGCTAATTCATAAAAATCTTTTTTTTCGCTTATTTAATCCATCAAAAAAAAATTTATTAAAAAAAGATTTTTAAAATTAAAGTTTTATTTTTATTAGAAAGATTTACTTTTTCTTCTCATGTTTTTCACAACTAGTCATAAAATGGTAGTAGATACCGAAAGCTTACTTTTTAGAGTTTATTTACAAATAATACTCGCAAAAGTTGGAAAAGTAGAAAAAGATTTAAATTTAAACACTTCTAATTTTGTATAAATACATGTTTGAATAAATACTTATTAAATAACAACATATTTGGGGTAAATAAAATGTACCATTTAGACGATGATGAATATTTAAACGTACCTTATTATCGGAAAACTAGAAGTGTATGTCCTGAATGCCTACAACCAATTTCGGCTGAAATCTATGAAGATGATCAGAAAATATGGATGAGAAAGACATGCGAGGATCATGGTGACTTTAAAGATTTACTTAGTAGTTCTGCTAAATATTATAAATGGACGCATTATGCTATAAGAGACAAAGATGGAAATATTGTGTGGCAGTTTGATAAAGATGGAGAAACAAATCCTCCAGATTTTATAGGAGATGACCCAAGAGGATGCCCATATAATTGTGGTCTCTGTGAACAACATATATCAACATGTTCATTAGCTTTAATTGATCTCACAAATAGATGTAATTTTAACTGTAATTTTTGCTATGCAAATGTATTGCAGAGTGGATATCTTGTGGAACCAACCCTAGAGGAAATCGATAGAATAATGGCACACTTTAGGAGTAAACCAATTCCCGCAGTTGCTATTATGTTTACCGGTGGAGAGCCCACGGTTAGAAAAGATTTCCCTGAGATTTGTAAAATGGCTAAAGATCATGGTTTTAAAGAGGTAATAGTCGCTACTAATGGTTACGGATTTCAACGCAAAAATGGTGGCTTGGAATTCACTAAAAAATGCAAAGAAATGGGCTTAGATACACTATACTTTCAGTTTGATGGGATTAATGATATTACATACGAAAAGACTCGTGGAATTAAGAATTTAATGTCGTATAAGCAAAGAGTTATTGATAATTGCCGAAAAGCAAAGCTTAATTCAATCGTATTAGTTGCTACAATTGCTAAGGGAGTTACAGATATCGAGGTTGGTAATATCATTCAGTATTCAATTGATAATATTGATGTTGTACGAGGAATCACATTTCAGCCAGTTTCCTTATGCGGTCGGATTGCTTTCGAAGAACGTGAAGAGCTCCGTATTACTAATGCAGATATTCTCAAAGCAATTGAGAGACAAACAGGTGGAAAAATCAGTATGGAGAACGCATGGTACCCACTTACCACCATCGTGGAGTTTGGGAGAGTTATAGCCTATTTAGCAGATGTTGAACCTATCGAGTTTACATGCCATCCTGACTGTGGTTTCGCTTCATACATGATAGTAGACCCCGATTCAGGAGAGATGGCACCAATAATGGACTATTTTGACCCGTTAAAAGTTATAGATTTTGCCAATCGTTTTTGGGCTAAAATTAAAGACAAGGAAAAGAAACCGCTTAGAATTTTTGAAGATTTATTAGGAGATTTTGGAAAAACTCTTGATAAGGGGCTAAATTTTCTTGATAAAACTCAACTTCGGGCGCGATTCTTACTTGGCGTACTACAATACATGAAAAAACCGGGAAAACTCATGGAATTGTTCAGTAGAGTATTGATGCGGGGAGATTGGGAAAGTATAAGCTCATTCAGTTACGGTGCACTATTACTATCCAGCATGCACTTCCAAGATGCATATAATATGGATCTTGAAAGAGCCAAGAGATGTATTGTACATTTTGGAGTAGCAATGCCAGATGACACAGTAAAAGAGATAAGTTTCTGTACAATGAATTCAATTCACAGACCTGAGATTGAAAAACAAATCGCTAAGCAAATAACTGCCAAAGTTAGAAATGAGTTCGATACCACTACAGGTCAATTGGCAACGGAAACTAAACCAGAAGTAGCTCGTAATGGTGGAATTAAAAAGGAGGGTGAAGCTTAAATGCCAGAAGAGACTGTTAAAAATGAGGATAGAATGAAGATACGGAAACTAGTAGAGCTTCGAACTACAACTGCAGAAGAATATGAGAAAGTAATGCTTGAGAGAGTTGAAGAGTTTAAAGATATCAAAGGTGATAAAAGCGGGTTTAATAATGCTATTCAAAATACCATTGTTAAAGCCTTTAGTACTCTCTTAGATTTGAAATTAGAAGTAGAAAAGGCTCTTGGGGACGAAAACGTCAAGAAAGTTCATAAAGTTATTGATAATATCTTATTAACAGGTTTATAACTATTATTTATCTATTTAATTATATTTTCTTAATTTATTTTAATTAATTTTATTATTCTGTTTTCCTAATACTAATAGAGAATGTGAGTAATTATGAAAGATTCTACAAAATCAAGTTTATTTCTGATTGGAGTGGGTTTATTCATGATAGCTTTTGGTGCTATTCTTTTATCACTCGCAATCATCGAATGGGATGCATGGATTGCTCAAATTGAGCCAACTGGGATGTCGATTATTATAATTATCTCTGTGATATTAATAGTAGTTGGACTCTTTTTAATCATCAAATTCATTATTTAATCTATTTTTTTAAGATATATTTTTTTAATCATAAAAACTACTTATTTTACTAAATTTTATATTTAAAAAAATAGAGGGAAATCACTAATGGTTAGTGAAGGTATGGATAGGGTTATAAAAATGTTATTCCAACAAGGAGAAGTTGCTGCTAAACAAAGAGTGGAAGAAACTCGTACTCGTTTTGAACAATTAGGTGTTCTGTTTCAAATTCCAAAGGATGTAAAAATTGAGGAAGTCGATATTAACGGTGTTCCAGCTGTTTGGATAAGCACTCCTGAAGCCGCAGAGGAATGTGTTGTCCTATACTTCCATGGGGGTGGTTATGTTTTAGGGTCGATCAATACACATAAAGAGTTTGGTTCAAGGCTTTCTAGGACCTCAAATTCGCGAGTTTTATTAATAGATTACCGTCGAGCACCTGAAAATCCTTATCCTGCAGCATTAGAAGATGCTGTTGCTGTTTACAAGTGGTTGATCGATAATGAGGGAATTGAACCTCAAAATATCATTATAGGAGGAGAATCAGCAGGAGGTGGTTTAACACTAGCAACTCTTCTGAAATTGCGAGACACTGGTATCGCATTACCTGCCGCAGCACTTGTACTTTCAGCATGGGCCGATTTGGATATGACTGGAGATACAATTCGATCAAAAGCAAAACTAGATCCACTCGCGAATACAAGTGACCTTTTCTTCTTAGCTTCTTTATATATTGGAGATGATGACCCCAAAAATCCTTATATATCACCAATGTATGCTGATCTCAAAGGATTACCACCCATGTTAATACAAGTGGGCGAGGCAGAAATTTTACTAAGCGACTCTACTCGAATTGCTGAAAAAGCGAAAGCTGCTGGTGTTGACGTTATTTTAGATATATGGGATGGTATGATTCATATGTTTCAAATGTTTGGTTCATGGGCACCAGAGGGTCAGAAAGCAACTGAAAAAATAGGAAAATTTATTCAAAAGTACTTAAGAAAGGAAACTCAAATAATTTAGAATTAATATATTTTTTTTATATATTTAAGAGAACTATTTTTCCATAAGTTATTTTTGAGATAACGGTTTAATTAAAGTTATCATGGCATATGATATTTTATTATTGCCAGTAACTATTCTCTTTATATCTAGCGGACTTGGCTTATTATACTATGCCATTAAACTGAATCAGAAATTTCCAAATGAACATAATTTTCTTAACTGTATTTTAACCTTTTTTTTATGGATTATTTCAGGGCTGATATATCCCTTGTATTTGTCTATAGATAATTCATATTTTAGGTTATTTCAAATCTTATCTATATTTTTTATTTGTATATTTACCCCCTTTTTGATTTTCTTGATATTATTTTATCAACACCGAATAGTTCTAAGGAATAATCCAGATATTAAAGAAAAAAGAAATTTTAAGGAGTTTTTAATTAGGTTTGATAAACAAGAAGATGATTTAAATAGTCTAAAATCTCACAAAATTAGGACAGATATCCACCGAAAAGCTTTACACGTATTTCCGGCTGGAATTATCATCTTTCTGTGGATTTTTGCTATTTATATATGGGATGGTCTCTGGAATGCTGATGAAGTATGGAGAATTACTGGACAGCAATTTGGTAGATTTTTGATTTTAACTACTGGTTATTCAGGTATCTTAATCTTCGGTACATTAGATTATATCAGATTATCATTCATATTTGATAATCATAACTTTTTCTATTTGATCCCTGATAATGTCTTGGATCTATTAGGGAAGACTATGAAGCGTGAAGAAAATTATAATTATATAAAACCAGTAGTACTTGCCTTATCATTTGTACCCATTTTTATTTTTCCATTTGGTATTTTTGCAGCGGCTTCTCTAATAGCAACTTTAGGAGATGGCGCAGCATCTGTATTCGGACTTCGATTTGGAAATATCCATTTTCCAAAGTCATCTGAAAAGACTATTGCTGGTTATATTGCAGGATTTTTAGTTTCATTTTTTATAGCATTCATTTCTTTATGGTTATTTGAAACTTCGTTAAAAATGTTTGAGATTTTTTTAATTTCATTCAGTGGGGCAATTACATTCTTTATAATTGATGTCTCAAATCTTAAGGTTGATGATAATATTTTAAATCCTGTTTTTAGTGCCTTGATTATGGGCTTGTTGTATTATATCTTGTGAAGGTGTGTCCTAAAAACATAAAGTTTTATAAAGTATCTCGTTCTAAAGATATTTAATCGAAATTTTGACAAATTTTTTTGAAATTCATAAAGTGTATAATTTATGCCACGTGTAGAAAGAAAACTTGATATTTCCGCTTCTCAAGAGAGAATTTTTAAGATCATTGACGAAGATAACGACTATGCTAGGTGGAATATCGTAGTCAATGAAGTCACAGAACTAGGTCCAGGCAACTATTTTTTTAAAACAAATGTTGGAGACATAACATCAACTCGTATAGAAACAAATCCCCTTGAGAGTCTATCAGCAACTCAAGAGGGTAGTCCAATGACAAGTTTAGGATATGTTTTAAAACCAAAAGGGGATGCTGTTGAAGCTACAATTTGGGCAGAATTCGATGATGCAAGTCAGGAACCTGTACTTGGAATCGCGGGTGAAATGCTTTTAAAAAGCTTGAAAAAGTATGCGGAATATCTTGAAGCTGGAGGAAACCCAGCCGAATTTAGTAAGAAGTAGATATAACAAAAACTAATTTCTTTTTTTTTTTCTATTAAATTTAGAAAAATGCGTCCATCTTTTTAATTCCCTTTATTTCCTCAAAAGTTATGCCAAGAGCATCAAAAACCTGTTCAAGAGCAGATGTCAAAAGTTCTTTGTATTTTTTTGTATCAATATCTTGGAGTTTTGCTAGTTCAATAGCTTTTGCTCCAATTGGTCCTTTACTCTTAATAAAACTGATTGTTTCACCTTTTTGATATTCTTTTCCCGTAGCTTCTTTTAGTTCAATCGCGGCTCTAACATGTTGCGGAACAACTTTAATATAGTTCTTCAAATTTTTCTGTAATCCAATATTTATTGCATAATCATCTAAAGTAAATGTATCCGGTTTTCCAATTTTTTTAAGGTTGGTTTTCACTATATCTATGATTTGATTGCGTGCTTTCGAAAATTCATCATCATTCGTAATGTTTTTTAAGATTTCAATCAAGTTATTAAACACTTTTTTTATAAACTCTGGTGTATTCTTCTTCTTAGCTACTAATCCTTTTATATCTGTATATTTCGTATCTTTATAAATTCCTATATAATTTTTCTTTCTATCTGAGAGGGCTAAGAATTGATACGTTTTTTCTTCTTCTAAATCTAAATCTAATTCTTTCTTACTCCAATCTGATATTTCTTTCATTTGATCTATTGTAGGGTTTTTAAGAAAAACTGAATCAGTATCTCCGTATAAAACTTCTACGCCCAATTCTTCAGCTTTTTTGATTGTTTGCTTTATAGAATATTGTCCTATGCCTGTAGTGCTTTCTGCTACTGGTAAACAAAACAAGGGAAAATTCTGTGATCCAAATACTCCATAACTACCATTAATAAAAACCTTTAACGCCTGTTGAATAGTTTGGTAATAACTACGCTGTTTTTCCGATAAATTTTTATCTCCTGATTTTGGTTTAAAATACTTTACTCTAATATCACGGAAAAAACCAACTACATACGCAAAGATACCCATTTTATGTGTACATATATGATAAGGAGTTCCTTTCACAAGATTATCCTCATCATCCTTATGAGGACATAGGACAGTTTCATATGAAAGATTATATTCCTTAATGATAGAGGGATAAAGTGACGCAAAATCCATTACAACAACATCATAGTGAATTCCAGGGATGGGAGGTACGACATAAGCACCCATAAATTTGTCGTCACCAGCTTTGGACGATAAGATACCTCCTTTTTTCAATTCTGCTATTTCAGATCTACGGGGAATTAGTGATCCTTTCCTACGATGCTCGAAATAAAATATGTTTTGTATCCAAGTGGAAATTTGTCTTCGAACCATATCATGGATAGGCATTTTTGTTATTCGACATAACAATATTATCAGGTTCCAAACGAGAGAATTGTTAAATTTAGTAAGATCTAACGTTAATATGGAATCTTTAAGATTATACCACGACAGAATATCATATTCCATTTCGTGGATAATTTCTTCATGCTGATATTTTTCTTCTCCGAGTAAAGCCGCACTAATTGCATTAAGTGAAGCACTCTCATATACACCTCCAAAAGCATATCCTGAAATACTTCGATTAAAGAATAAATCAAAAAGATCAATGTGGATACCTCTTTTTAAATCACATTCTGCTTTAGATAATACTCCAAAACCTCGCTTTACATGAATAGGATTTAAATCTTTATCAATCTTCAATCTATCTGCTCGATGGGATAAATAGTTTAAATCAAAATTGTCACCATTAAAAGTAATAACAACGGGATATTTCCATAGAAGTCGAAATGTTTCTGTTATTAATTCTTTTTCAGATTTAAAGAGGAGAATTCTTGCATCTGGAGGAAAGTCTTCATGAAGCTTTTCAAAAATATAATCTTCTCGTTCAAGCATATACACTATTTTTAATCCATCAGTAGCTACAAAAGACACACTTATTACTTCTTGGTTGGCTAAAGTTGGATCAGGAATTTTATAGTCTCTTTCACCAATCTTAACCTCTATATCCATAGCCACACGCTTGACATCGGGGATTGGCGTAATAAAGATGTCTAAAAATTTCTCAGAAAATTCTTGAATTTCAAGAGCCTCATCTTTAAATAGAGTCCGAAGCTCATTAGCCATATTTCTGGAATTATCATTAATTTTCTCAAAATCTAATATTTCAAGATTTCCATTTTTAATTGTATAAATTAACCCAGGGATCAGTTGCCTATCAAAGATATAGTTCAAATGATATCGTATATCCGCTTCCCATGCCTTTTTTTCATTTTTGCCCAAGATATTACGAAGATTCGTTCCAGAACCGCCAATATTTGTAGGAGTCTCACCATATAGCTTTGTAATTTTAATTTCTTTATCAGCTAACAAATCAAATCGAGTAATTTCCTCAAATCGCTTAAATCCCGCATAATCGATTATTTTTTTTTTCTGCTCCGTGTCTCCTATTTTTTCTGAATAATATAATTTTTCTAATTCGGAGATTGGTTCTTTACTTAAACAATAAGGCTCATGTTCGGTGGTATCAATCCAAATCTTTATATCCTCAGTTTCTAAGTCATAGAATTTACAAAATGCTTTGTTTTGACCACCATCGTAATCAACATCCAACAATAAACCTCTTTCTAAATTCTCGACTATTTCTCCCTTTGCAATCAAATAACGGATATATTTTGAGGTTACTCCTTCTCTAAGGACTTTTTCTAACTTTATATTACCTTCTTTTAATCCAAAGGGCTCATCATTTCCTTTAAAATATGAAAGTTGAGAAATTTTTGTCATATCATGTTTTTCTTCTGGCAAAATATCTACAGGTTTTTCTTGTTGAGTAGTTATAGTTTTTTCAATTGGTTTCTTTTCTTCTAAAGGTATATGTTTCTCTTTCTTCGGCTCTTTTTCTGGTTCTTTCTTCTCTTTTTCTTTTTCATCAACAAAAGAAAATAAGGACGTTTGAGCTTTATTCTCATCCTTCTTTTTTCTTCCTTTTCTTGAACTCGACAATTTATAATCCCATAAAAAATGATAATTTTATTGTTAACTATAAATAATTAGTATAATATCTATTATAATACCAACTATTCCTATTTTAATAGTTCTTACACTTCTTTCAAACTCAAGATTCAATAAAAAAAAGTAAGCTTAAATAATTTACTTTGAGATTACTTTAAGCCTTTCTATTTTTAGCGATAATATTCTTAATTTCATCTAAAAGAAGCTGTTTTTCTGCAATATACCAGTCCAATTGAGAACGACTTGGACCCTCTTTGAAAATCACTTCAGCGACTTCTCGGATCTCACTTTCAGGAGGTTGAATTATTTCACCATTTACGTCATCTCTGATTAATAAAACCAGATTTTCGGTCTCTAAAGGCTGGATATCATACCCATTTTTCACATTTTTGTTAATAGTTACACATAATTCAGCAAGACGCCAAATCGATTTTTCTAAGGGTTCTCCTCTCTTGTATATCTTAAAAGCCAACCTAACAACATCTTCTTTTGTAAAAGGCATTTTTCCTCTCAAAATTATAATTTAATAATTTATGAAAAATAGTTCAAGTTAACATTTAACTATTTGTGTTGATTTTTAAACGCCCCAAAACCACAAAATTAAAAATTTATAACAATTTCATATAAAATATAGAAAAAATTTAGGTATCTTAAGTTGCCTCCGTAGCTTAAAAATATTGATGAACGCTTTATTTGGCGAAGCGGTATAGCAGCAGACTTGTAATCTGCAGGTCGCGGGTTCAAATCCCGTCGGGGGCTCTATTACATCTTTTTAACAATCATTCCAATAGATTAGATCATCATTTAGTTACTTTATTTTTTCTATTTAGTTTAATGGGGATCTCCTTGCTTTCAAATATTATATAATAATTATATTTTTTAATTCTTGTAATATTATATCCCCTACCTTTAGAATTCTAACATTATGATTAAGATAAATAGAGTTATCTATTGTATAATAGATAATGTAAGATCTGACCATCTATTTGAGTTTATGGATAAGGGGTGGCTCCCTAACATAAAAAAATTGATGGAAAGTGGAATTTATTCAAAAAATTGTATAACTGATTTTCCTCCCATTACATATCCTACTCAAGCCTCATTAATTACTGGAACATATACAGGTGATTACCGTAAAGAATTCTGTCATGGCGTTCCATTAATGAATTGGATGGGGCGTGATATTGCTCCTCCATTTTTAAGAGATTATGCTGCTAGAAACCTACAGATATATAAGTTAAATAAAGATCTTGGCAACAGATGCAAAACAATACTTGAAATGGTAGGAGATGGAAAAACGGCAAGTATTGCTCAGTTTGTCAGCCGAGGAGCAAAATATTTTTTTCCAGAAAGAAAAACTAAACTCGCTGAGTATTATATAACTTTATACTATTCCCGAAATATAAAAAAAATGATGGTCAAAGCTGATACCGGTTTAGTAAAAAAACTAATTGATACTTTTAAAAAACCAAAAAAATATATTAAGGATTCTGAACCTCCAATTGCATCGTTATTGTGGTTCATGACACCTGATATTTTGTTACATATTTTTGGCTTCAACTCCCAAATCTATAAGTTAAATATTTTACATATAGATAAAGTAATTGGTCTATTAGTTGAGACATTAGATAAAATGGGATATCTAGATGACACTGCCATTGCAATTACCGCGGATCATGGAAATTATAAAGCAGAAAGATATGGAAACATATTTGATTTTTTTAAAACAAATAAACTAACTCATTATCATCCCCGAAGGAATTTAATGGGAAATATGAATTTAGCGAAATATGATGGAATTGGCTTTTTTAATTTCAAAGGAAATACTAATTCTGATATAAAAAATAGTTGGTCCCATCCTACTGTTGAAGAATTGGAAGGATATGGTCCTAAAAAGATAAATTTGTTAAAAGATTTATTCAAAATTGAAGGTAGTCATTTAATGTATTATAGAGATGAAAATAATACCGTTGATAAAGGAATTATTCATTTAAAGAAGAAGATTAGAAAATCAAATAGATTAATCTCAGGTGCTATTGAATATTCTGGTACTGGTAATAATTTTAAAACAAAATACATAATAGAAAATGATGACGACGATATTTTCAATTACTCAAACGATGAAAGCGCCAGCAAGTTAATGGATAACAAATTTCACTCCATTCAGGAATGGTTAAGTGCTACATACCATCTCGATTATCCAATGTACACCGATTTAATCCCTCGTCATTTTAAAAATCCCAGAAGTGCAGATATAATCTTGAGTAATGATGGATCCGTAGTTTATAATCTAAAAAATGGGAAAAAGGGGAATAAAAATATCTATCATCACGATATGGGTATAAGAGAATGCATGAATGTTCCTTTAATTATTGGGGGATCTCCAGAAATCCCAAATAAACATATTCTTTATTGTAAAATAACTGATATTGTTCCAACATTATTGACAATCTTAGGTAAAAAACCACATAAAAGTGTTATTGGGGATAATTTGGTATAATTCGTGAGATATTTTCTATATAGAATATATAGAAAAGATATATAAGAATATATAATTAATTTTTTTATATAGTTATATTCAAAGTATGATATTAAGAGTTAAAATGTCATTTCAAACACGAAAAGTTCAAAGGACTGGTGGATCCAGTTATACTATATCATTACCTAAAGCATGGATAGAAAAACACCGTGTCGAAAAGAATGATACATTAGGGATTCTAAGTCAACCGGATGGTAATTTATTAATAACACCCCAACTTGAAACTGAGAAAATACAGAAAATTAAAGATATCATGGTTGATGATTTCCCAGATGATAATTTTTTGTTCCGGGTATTGATAGGAGCGTACATAATGGGTTATTCGATAATAACAATTAAATCAAGTAAAAAATTTGAATTAAATATAAAAGATTGCATAAGAAGATTCACTCAAATCGCTATAGGTCCCGAAATCGAGGAGGAATCAGATAATTTCATAAAAATTAGAGATTTAGTAAATCCTAGGGAGATGGCCTTTGAAAAAACGATAAGACGAATGTATATTCTTGCAGGAGGAATGTTTGATGATTCTATAAATGCTTTTAAAACTGGAAATGTGAATTTTGCAAAAGAAATTATAAAAAACGATAATGAAGTTGATAGATTACATTATTTAATAATGCGACAAGTAAATATTGCATTATCAGACATAATATCATGCCAAAAAATGGGTGTGACATTAGAGGGTGCTGTGAGCTTTCAGCAAATAAGTCGTTTCTTAGAAAGGATAGCTGATCATGCTGTTAAGATTTCAAAAAATGTTATAAAACTTGTAAATTATAAAATAGATGAAAGGCTGAGAGAGGAAATTGAAATTGCAAGTAACCTTTCTTTAGAATTACTTAACAGAAGTTTAGATGCATGGCTCCAGAAAAGTATTAATCTAGCAAATGAAAATATAGAAACTATAAAAGAATTGATCCAAACTACTGAGAAAATAAGTTTTAGCTCAACTGATAATGCCGAGACATCAATAGCAATAGGATATATCATAGAGAGTATCAGAAGAACAGGTGTTTATGCGGGAGATATCTCAGAAATTATTATAAATAATTTAGTTTAGAATCTTATTGTCTATAATTTTTCTGCGCTTGTTAATAATACTAAAATATAATCTGCAACTCCTTCGATTGAGTCAGATATCGCTTCTAAAATATCGAAAACATTTCCCGCTGTAAATATTGTAAAGTAATTAACAGTATACTTAGTTTCTTGTAGATTTTTTCTCAATTTGATATTAGTTAGATCTACTGCATGCTCAAGTTGATTTATTTTTGATGAAAAATCCTTTATATTTTTTCTTTCCTCGAGTAGATCGATCACAATCTTATCTAGAAACTCTACACAGTCAACAGTATTTTTCATCATTTCTAAGATTAATTCAATTGTTTCTTCACTGCTTTCCTCCCAAAATTTCAAAGGAATTGTACTAATTCTGCGTGCAACACCTGTACAGCAATTTGCAACATCATCCATTCTTTTAATTAAATGAGATAAATTTTGTCTGATGCTAGGATTTAATTCACCCCCTGAAATATCTTTTTGGATTTCTCTTCTTAAGTTATCAGCATCTCTTTCTAAAACATCAACTTTATGAAATACTTCATGTGATTTATCAAGATCTTTTTCTTTCAGTAAAATCCGCAGACCTGCATCTAAATTCTTTACAGTTTCTTGAACTATTTGAGCATGCTTAACGGATTTTTCTAAAGCATTAATGGTTGTTTTTCTTTTCAAAAATTCAATTAAAGAGCCTATTTATACCACCATATTGTTTCAATTATTATTATATATTTTTTTATCTTTTTAACATTTTTCATGATAATCCGAATGAACTTAAAATAAAATATAAAAATCCTGCCAAAATAGCAGCTATTGGAAAAGTAAGTACCCAATAGAGCCCCATTTTACCTAAACCTTTATAGTCCACTTCTTTCTTTTGAGCGATACTTAAACCAATAATACAAAATACTATTACATGGGAGTGGCTAATTGGGAGAGCCAAAAGAGTTGCAATCATTAGAATTATGGCAGAACTTATTTGGATAACAAATCCCTCGCTAGGACGCGTATCTATCATATAAGAAGCCAGATTTCTGATTACATATCGTGCTGCAAAATAAATACCTAAGAAAGCGAAAATGCCACAAAAAATCGCAAAAGTGAGATATTGACCGTTATTTATAGAATCATTTTCTCTTAAACCTATAAGAATCCCTAACGCTTCCCCAGAATTTGCTCCTACCCATATTTCGGCAAATAAAACTGCAATAAATAGAAACCATTTAAAAAATTTTTCAGACTTTTCAATTTGATTAAGACCTCTAAGACGAGATAAAAATAATTTCGCACTTATTTTAAAGAGAATATAAGTTATTAATAAACCAGATAATGGGGATATAAACCAACTTAACACTACATCTCTTAACTTATCATAATTAAATGCAGTATTAAGATCAACACCTCCTTCATAGATTGCATATACTATAATTACTCCAACAATGCTCCCAATTAAAGAGTGGGTACTACTTAGGGGAATACCTGCAAAACTACCTACTACTAACCATATAATACTGCTTATCAAAACAGTTAGTAGCATGATGTTAGTGTATTTTTCTTCTAAACCTTCACCTAAAAGATTTTTACCTACTGTTTCAGGAACAAAACCTCCGCTAAAAATAATCATACCAGAGCCTATGGCGACACCCCCTACTATTAGAGCAATCTTAAATTTTAAAACACCAGCGCCGACTAAAGATGCAAGGGTCTCGTCATTGGCACCGATGGAAAAGGCGAATGCAACAGCCATAACAACTAAAACTATGATTAGAATTAAATTAATTTCAGAAGTCATATCGAATCATAAATACTTATTTTTAATCGAAGACAAGGTATTTTGTTGCTAAAAATTGGATATATTCAGAAAAGTTTTTTATATGGTCTGCTAGCATCATGATATCTTCAATCAATTCTTTGAGATAAATAAAAGTCCTACTGAGATAATCCATATCGTAATTATATAATCTGTTTAATAGTTGCCATTCTTCTTTTCTCATTTCTCGCCTTCCATCTTTAACTTTTTCACAAATATCATGAGCTTTACTTAAATCGGACCCTATAGATTTAACTGCTTCAGATACTTCATTTGAAATTAATTTTAAAGATTTGAGAATGCTTTGAATTTGTAATTTAAATTTCTCATCGGGAAATACCACTTTGTAAAGAAGCATTTTATTTGCCATGAATTCCCCGATATTTTTAATATCATTTATCTTATTAAAGAGTTTTAGTCTATCTGCTTTTGAAAACATTAATTTTGATTTAAATATCTTAGATTCAAATTTCTTCTTGATTCTAACTTCTGAATTAGTATCAATTACATACTGTAAATTTTTTTCAAAACCATCGAAATTTTCCTCTACAAGAAATTCAATACCTTCAATTAATTTTAAATTTTGCTCATTGATCACATCCATAAATAGACGAGTTAGCTTATCAATATTCAGTTTACTAAGTTCTTTTTCATCAATCTCTATCATATAAATCAAAAATGATTACTATCTATGTAAATATTGATTCCATTAAATTTAAGCAGACTGCTATATGAATATATAGTTCTATATAGTTCTAAAAAGTATTATAAATTTATGATTAAATTATTAGTCTTCAATCAAATTTTAGTTATATATGAATCTACCTTATGTTAATGGGTTAATAATTAATCTATGTACTTATTTTTTGTTAAGCATGAATTTAAATACAAGTAATTTCATTAATCAATTGTGTCGGATAAAGAACTTGCTTATGATATAAGATTAGAGATTTCACGAGATGAAATATTGAAAAAGTTGTGGGTTTTGGAGGAGATTCAGCTTCAACCCCCTCAAATACGTGAAACGATAATTAAAAACTTTAATAAAATAAATGTATAAAATTTGATTTTATAACCTGCTTTTTTTTAGTTTAAATCTTTTATAGATACTTGTTTTATTTATCTAATTTTTCATCTATTGGCCAATCAAGTAGAGAGACAATCAAATTTTTTCTTGAAAGGGCACCTCGAGTCATCTGGCCTATAAAACTTTCTTTACCATATACTTGCTTTAATACTTTTCTAATAATTTGCTTTTTAGAATATAGATTTTTTGGAAGTGTTTTATAAACTTCATAAACTTGTTTATGCTTTTGTTTAATTTCACTTAATTTCTCAATTAAAAATTCTCTGCCATGAAATACACCATTACCCGCAGAAAATATTAGCAAATCATCCATGCCTTCAGTAAAGCTATATAATTCTTGGATAGATTGATAAATTAAGGAAATATCTTCCTGTATATCGCTATGTCCACCGAAAATCATCTTGTATTTTGGTTGTACTGCATCTGCGACAAATGCCCATTGCATTTCTCTCTCGATAAGAGCAATTAGTTCTGGGGCATGTCCAGTCATAGGAAATAGTTCAAAAGTGTATTTTTCTGATCTCGTGGTTATGAACTTTTCTATAGGAATCGCATCAAAGGGTAATAATTTCGACCCCCATGCCATTTGACGATAATCTGGATAAGTTCTGCCAGATTTTAGAATCCCTATGGCTTCTTTACTAGAGTATATAGGAATTCCAAATTCTGTATTTAATAACAGGGCCCCTCCAGCATGATCCTCATGAGTATGTGTAATAAAACATTTCTCAATCATATCTTTAGGATTTAATGAGCTCACGAATGCTCGCAAGTCATCGACTCCCCCGGGAGCTCCAGAATCAATGAGAAGACCATCGATTAAATAACAAGACGTAAAGAACGGTTCCCTCATCAATTCGCTATCTGATGACCACTGCCACTCTAGAATTTCATTATTACAATGATAATCAATTCTTACTACCAACTAATAAGGAACCTCGCTTAAATTATAAAAAAAAATGATTAAATAATTATTTTCCTTGCCACTCAGGTTTTTTCTTCTGAATCCTGGCCATTACCCCACTAATAAAATCTTTTGAAGTTAATAATTGTGAGTTTACCAGTCCTTCCATTTCCAACCCAAATTCAAGATGTTTACCATAAATAGAATCGATTAACCTTTTACCCATCCCAACAGCAAGTGGGGCGCTTCCAATCAATTCATCTGCATATTTTTTCACTAGTGAGTCTAAGCCTTCCCTATCCTTAGCGATACCGTTCACAACACCCATTCTAAATGCTTCTATACCATCAAATGTCCTTCCCGTTAATGCTATATCTTTGGCATGTGATATCCCGCATAGACGGGTAAGTCTAGTTGTACCTGATACATCCGGAATTATACCCACCTTAACTTCTGGCATACTAAAGCTGGCATTCTCTGTACAAAATCTAAAATCACAGGCAAGAGCTAACTCAAAGGCCATACCCAAGCAAAATCCCTCAATTCTTGCTATAAATGGTTTTTCTATTTTTCCAATTTTTACAACTAATGGGTGGAATCGAGTATTTAAATGATATCTAAAATGGGGAGGTGTATTGAGATCCGCACCTCTCTGCTCTCCAGAACTGTCTTGTCCTGACAGAGTATTTAAGTCAATTCCAGCACTAAAGTAATCACTAGCTCCAGTAATGATAACAACTCGAGTCTTCGATTGTTCTGCCTTTTCAATTGCATCTTCTAATCCGTATATGAGATCCCAATTTAAAGCGTTTCTTTTCTCTAAACGATTCAATTTAATAGTAGTAATAGTTTGGTCTTCATTTTCTTCAACTAAAACAAAATTTTTTTCACTCATTTTTTCACATATAATTATTGATTTAATTCAATTCTAATAATTAAAGGAATTAAAGTAAATTGAAATAAAAATATTCTTCAGTAATATAAATAAGTCTCAAATAGAGAATTCAGTGTCTGAATTCCATGAAAATTCAGAATAATTATTAATTTCATTTAAAATTAAAGATATTCTCTATAATATTACTTAAATTTCCATATTTTCCTCAAGAATAGTAAAGAGTATAGATACTTAAGATGTAGAAAGGCATCAAACACCAATAGTTTTTATTTTCTTTTTTTCCCTAATTAAAGTTATTGATATAATGCAAAATAAACCAGTGAAAAATAAGGTCCCAAATTCAAAACCGATGAATATTTTATAAGTTGAACAGAAATTACCTAAAATTGTATTATTTTCACACTCCCATTCAGTTATACAATGATTATTGCCATTTAAAATGTTAAAATTTATTATGTTCGTATCGCTAGAATACAATTCTATTCCAATTATATTATGATTCACAATATTATTATAAATTTGATTGGAATCAGAATAAACTAAATTGATACCTGTACCATTAGTACGATCAACAATATTACTGGCAACATCGTTTAGATCGCTAAATTCTAATTTGATTCCCTGATTGCCATTATCTTTTACAATGTTTTCTTTAATTATGTTCATATTACTGAAAACTATATTAATTCCTCGATAAATATTCTTATTTACTCCATTGTTTGATATTGTGTTGTGAGTACAATAAAAATATAATAGTATCCCGAAATATCTATTCTCATTTACTGTATTATCAATTATGTTGTTGTAATTGCAGTTAAAATCGAATTTAATCCCGATTTTATTTCTATAAATAAGATTCCTAATAATAATATTTTCACTGCTGTTTTGCAGATAAATCCCTTCTTCAGAATTTAATGTTACAATATTATTAATTATCGTTATCTTATGAGAAAAGTGTATTGCGATTCCTCGAGAGCATCTATCCATAGCTAAGCTTGCAATGATTGAATCCCTACAGTTGACCAATATTACTTGTCCAGCATTTAAGAAATTACTTGTATCTAAACCTGACGCATTAACATAATAATAAAGAGGTTTAGCATTTACTAAATTTGAAGAACCAATATAATGCGTAGAGATTTGGTTAAAAGAACCCTCTAAACCTAATCCACATTTGTCTATAATATTACCCCAAATCCAATTAAAAATGCCGGTTTTTTTTAACAGTATTCCAAATTTGCCGGCATTGTATATTTGGTTCATCTCAATAATGTTGTTACTACAGGATTCACTTAACATTATCCCATTTACATTGTTATTTATCGTATTTGCTGATATCCGGTTAGTATTACTTTTTATTAAACCAATACCATTCCCTCTATTATTCATTACAGTATTTCTTAAGATATTGTTATCGTTAGTTTCAAGTAAGGAAATTCCACCTCTATTATTTAAAACATGATTTTCTACAATATTGTGCCCAGCGCCTTTATATATGAAAATACCCTCCAAATGACTATTTGTTACATTATTATTTGAAATTCTATTTAAGGAACTACTGTAAATCCTCATACCTACGTTATTATCACGGAAATCATTTTCTGAAATTGTAACATAGTTACTATGGCAATAAATGCCATATTCATTACTAATTATTTTATTTTCAGAAATAGTGATATCAATGCTATCTAATAATTGAATCCCAGCGGTTGACATCCCTAGATTAAATGAAAAAGTATTATTTATTAAGACACCGTTTTCGCAATTTTCCAATTTTACTCCCCCATTAACCGAATTTGGACCAGCATTAGTTAGAGTGCAATTTCTAATTACAAAGTGCACATTTGAATTTCCAATATAAATACAATCTCCCTTTTCTTCAGCATCTATTATTAAATCTTCTATTACGTATGGATCATCATACGTACCAGTCCCTGTACAATTTCCTGCATTACTAAAATCAAGCCAACCAGAATTGCCATTTATATATATTTTTCCTGAAGTAGGGGAAATTTGTAAATTATTATGATCGAAGTCATCAATGCAGTTCGAAGTTATATTGCGATCTCCGGCAGTAAATCTTAGATTATTTATAAAAATTGGCGAGAAAGCAAAGAGTATCCCTAAAATGATTAAAATCAATATTTTTGATTTTAAATTCGATTTCACTCTGAATTCATCAAGATTTTTATATTTTGTATTGTAATAAAATTGGAATGATTTAGTATTTAAGATTTATGATTTTTATTAGGAGACGAATAGTTCTCCTCACAACTTTCGAAAATTTATATCCTAATTTCCGTTGAAATTAGAATGAAAAGGTAAATTCTTCGCAAAAACCATCGGTTTAATAAATAATTATATTATCCATAAAATCTATATTACTGAGCAATTTTAGGAGGAATTAGCACATCTCTTGGACCCGTTCTTTTTAAATGTATTGCTTCTTCAGGACAAATGTGAGCACATACTCCACATCCAATGCATTTTTCTGGATCAACGATAGCTTTATTATTTTCAGAATAAATCGTTTCCATTGGGCATGTTTCTAAGCAAGTTGCACATCCTACACATAATTCTTCATCTACTTCAGCAATATAAGAAGATACAGTATGTAATGGCATTGCTCCACCTCTATACATTCCTATTATTCCACAACAACACTTACAGCAATTACAAATTGCCTCTATCCCTCGATTAGTATCAGAGTGAACATGGAACACCTTATGAACTAATCCTTGATCCTCTGCTTCTCTAAAAATTTTAATCGCCTCCTCTTTCGAAACTCGACGTCCAAAGTTCTTTTCAATAGCAAATACAGCACTTTTATCAAAAAGAAAACAATTATTTTTCGATGCACCCAATTTACAAGGATCATCTACAAGATCTTTATGGTGTCGACAATAACAATGAGCAACAGCAATATCATCATATTCCTCAACATATTGCTTAATATTTTCAAAAGGTATTACAGTCTCAGTTCCTATTTCTACGTGCTTTTCAACTGGTATCGTTCTATCAGTGGGAGGTAGAGCTTTAAAGGCATTTTTCATTTTTTCGTAACTTTCTGCTGTTAGCTTAGTTCTTTCTGAAAAAATCTTGTCGAATAATTTCGCTAATTTTAGGTGTTTTTCATCTGTCTCTCCTCTTAAATTTGTATATTCAAATATACCCGGAAATGGACCCATGAGCCTGTAAACCATCACTTTTGCACTCCTACTCATTGCACCGATAATTATTCCGTTGTACATTAAAGTATCGAGCATTTGAAGGATTGATTTTTCATCCATTTCAATTTTCTGCTTAATTTGTTCGAGTGTCATTGAGGGTTTTTTGAATATCAATAAGAATTTTGCTTGTTCTTCAGTTATTAGTTCTTGGAGTAATACTATCAAATTTTCGCTGACAGGGACAGGAAATACTCCCGCATTAACAATATTCCTTGCTACTTTATCCCATAATTTTTCAGTCATTCATATCCCTAACTTACTAATTTAAAGTTAATTGATTAAAAGCTACATAATTTAATTAAATTTCGAGAGAAATTCATAAGATCATAGACAATTTAGCACAAATCCACAAAAGAATATGTCTCTATTAATTTTAAAGCTAAATCTATTTAATACAAATTAATAGAATAAGGGATAAGTGATAAATTATTAATGAGTGATCTTCAAGAAAGAATAATTATATTACAAAATTCCATAAAAGTATTAGAATTTGTATTGCAAAAACTTAGAAATCAAACTGAATCATTTTACCTGAGTAATATAGAAAAAAGAATTAATACCTATAAACAGGTGCTCCAAAAGCAAAAAACAATACTAATTTAAGAATATTTTTCTCATTTTTTATATTGTTTTGATCAACAGGAGCTAAACTAAAAAATTTTAAATTTTTTGAAAGTATTTAATTCTACATATTTCATAACCTAAATTTTAATTGATGGTGTTTCAAATTACACGGGAATATGCTGAAAGAGTAAAGAGATTGCCAAAGTACATTTTTGTTGAGATAGAGCAATTAATAGCAGATGGGAGGAAAAAAGGAATTGATTTTATCCCTTTAGGAATTGGAGATCCTGATTTGACTACTCCTGATTTAATCGTTAAAGAAATGAATGAGCAAGCAAAGGTTCCAAATAATCAAAATTATCCTTCCAGTATGGGAGAAGGATTTTATAGGGAAGCAGTTGCTAAATGGAACAAAGTAAGATATGGAGTGGACTTGGATCCTGAAACTGAAGTTTCACACGTAAATGGTGGGAAAGAGGGTGTTGCTAATATCGCACGAGTATTTGTTAATCCTGGTGATATTGTCTTATGTCCTAATCCAGGGTATCCTGTATATGTGAATGGAGCAACAAAATTATGTGATGGAGAACCATATTTGCTGCCTTTAAAAAAAGAAAATAATTTCCTACCAGATTTGGATGGTGTTGCCTCAAAAATACTTAAAAAAGCTAAAATGATGTATTTAAATTACCCAAATAATCCAACTGGGGCAGTTGCACCTGTAGAATTTTTGAAAAAAGCTGTAGATTACGCAGAAGATTATAATTTTGTTATAATATATGACAATCCTTATTCAGAATTTACTTTTGAAGATTATATTGCTCCAAGTATATTACAATTAACTAATGAGCATGTTGAAATAAATAGTGCTTCAAAAATGTTTAACATGACAGGATTCCGGTGTGGTTGGGCTGCAGGAAATTCCGAAATTATCAAAGGATTAAGGAAAGTTAAGTCTCAAATCGACTCTGGTGGTCCAATTTTTATTCAGAAAGCAGTAGCTAAAGGCCTGGAGTTATACGAGTCTCAAAAAAAGCCCGATCTTATTGCAAAGAATATAGAAATATATGAAAAACGTAGAAATGCACTTGTTAAAGGTTTGAAAAAGATAGGGTGGGAAACTGATTTACCTAAAGCAACATTTTATGTGTGGACCCAAATTCCTGAAAAGTATTGTGAGATGTCTTGTATGGATTTTACTAAAAAATTAATTGATATTGGAGTAATAGTTACGCCTGGAACTGGATTTGGGGAACATGGAGAAGGATTTGTAAGATTTGCTTTAACTCAACCAATTGAACGAATTGAGGAAGCATTAGAAAGAATTAATAAATTATTAAACTAAAATCTGCTAAAAAAGAAAAGATATATATAATATTTCTGAACGGGATTCTTATCCAGAAGATTTGGAATATTTTTTCCTGAGATATCCCAATTTTTTTTCATCCTGAGCTTGAAGAGATTCAGCAGATCCATCTAATCCCTTAAACATCATCATAACTGGAGCTTTCTCCGAATCCCAATCTTTATAATAATCCAATATCAGATCCATCTCGTCTGATTCCTTTTCCAGTAGTTTCCACCTCCATATTTAATTTAGTTCCTCACTGGAAAATAATATCTTACCTTGACCAATTTCTAGTAAATTTTATGAGATGTAGTTTTAAAAGAGAACAAATCAGTAAAAATTATAAGAAAGAGGTCAGAAAGATTTATTCTCTCTTAATAATACTACGGATGAATACCGGTTTTACGGATAATGTAAAGCCACACCAATAATCCATAGTATTATGTGAAAAACTCATTAATAAAAAGATGTTAAATGTTATATTTAAACTTTACCCATGAATTTCCCATTTGTTATTGAATTTTGAGCAAAACTGACAATGAAGTAAAAGGGAACCATAGGAAGAGACCTAATAACAATTTTTTTAATCGAAATAGTTTTTATTTAAATGATTACTTCAATAGCACTAAACTTGAGATTTTGAACATGAATAAGAAGATTGTGTTGGTAGGTGCTGGTTCAGTTTCATTTGGTACTGCTAGTATGAATGATATTTTTTATAGTGATGTTTTAGAAGGTTCTACAGTCGTACTTCATGATATAAACAAAGAAAAATTAGAATTGATTTATGATCTATTAATGGTTGAAAATGAGCGATTAAATAATCGGATTAATATTGAACGAACGACTAATAGAGCAACGGCTTTTAAAGATGCAGATTTTATAATTAATTCTATAGAAGTAGGTGAACGCTACAAATTATGGAGACAAGATTATGAAATCCCAAGAAAATATGGTTCACCTCAGATTTTGGGTGAGTGTGGAGGTCCAGGAGGGTCATTTCATGCATGGCGAATTATACCACCAATAATTGATATTGTAAAAGATGCTGAAAGAATCTGTCCAAAGGCATTCTTCATAAATTTTTCTAATCCTTTATCCCGAGTTTGTTTAGCGATAAATAGAAGTGTAGAAAATTTAAAATTTATTGGTTTATGCCATCAAGTTGCCTTTATGGTACGCCACTTGCCTAGAATGTTCAATAAACCAATGAAAAATCTAAAGATGAAATTAGGGGGTCTCAACCATTTTGCATTCCTTTTAGGGCTTGAAGATTCGTCTACAGGAAAAGACTTAATGTCGAAGTTTAATAAAAAAGCATTGAATTATTTCAGAAAGCATGAAAATAGATTTGAGTTTTCAACACTTACCTTTGAACTTTTTAAGAAATTTGGTTACTTTCCTTATGTTGGTGATAACCATATAGGGGAGTTTCTGCAAATAGGTTCAGAATTTACAAAAACTCAGGATATGATAGATTGGATTGATTTCATGGATCGAATAGGACAGGTTGTATCTGAAAGATTTAAATATAATTATAAGTTATTTAAAAAGGAAAGATACTCTAGGAAAACTATTTTGTTTGGAAGGCGTTCTGGAGAGAGGTCAATACCTATAATAGAAGCAATAATTAATGATAGTAATTCTTATGAATTTGCTGTGAATGTTCCGAATGATGGCATTATTGAAAATTTACCTCAAGATTTAATACTTGAATGTTCAGCAATGGTTAATAAAGATGGAGTTCATGGGGTTAAGATTGGTGCTTTGCCAAAAAGTATGGCAGCATTACTTCACATTGAAGCCACAATACAAGATTTGTGTGTTGAGGCAGTTTTAACTAGATCTAAAGACCTAGCAATAGCAAGTTTAGCTATAGATCCGAATGTAGGTAGTTTTGAAATGGCAGAAAACATTTTTGATGAAATGAGCGAAATACAACAAGCGTTTCTCCCCAAATTCAAATGATTGATGGCAAGGATCTACGAAAATTTTGTAAATAACGATAAGCTTTTACTGTTAGATACGGTTAGATCTAAGTTTTTACTGGTAGAACTAAGTTTTTGCCGGTAGAACTAAGTTTTTACCGGTAAACTTTCTAAGATATTTGTCAAAATTTAATAAAACCTTATAAGGTTTATTTACACATAAGTGAATATAGCTCATATAAATTTATATACTATTGTTGCCATTATATTCAAGGAATCGGATCCAACAGAATTTATAGGGCGATGAAATCAAAAAATAGTGTAGATTCGGAAGAAAAGTATAAAAAAGCCACAGAATTACTTCAAAAACTTTGGTGGTTTTGTTTCTATTTAGTCATTTCTCCATTTGCTATAGGTTTTGTTGGTTTTTTGATTTTTCGGGTATTCGGTCTTAGTGAGTATTTTGCCTTATCACTTTCAGTTATAACATTCATGTTCGCCTTTCTATTTTTCCTTAAATCCTATGACAAATATCGTATCAAATCTTTTTTTCTAAACAAAGAAAATAACCTTGTTGCTAGGATTCACATCACTTTTTCAATATCTATTATTTCTTTCATAGTTACTCCAATTTTTATACTAATCGCACCAGATGTTTCATTTGACCTGCTTCCACTGATAAGCTTTGCACTCCTTTATAATATAGTGTATTATTATTATAGATTCAAGCCTATTGCTTTTTTCAATATAGCAGAGAGAGAGTATAAGCATGGAACTGATTTTAAATTAACACTTAAGCAACCATATAACTTCATAGTCAGTATTAATTATATTGCTCACCTTTGTTTCCTTTCAATTACTTCCCGCACAAAACTGTCTTGGATTTTTGCTCTTGCAACTAATCTGGTACTATATGTTATTACAATTTTAAGTACAAAGAAAATCTGTAACGGTATTAAAGAATCTATTAATAATAATAGATCTTTTTTAATAGAATTAACTGAATTTAAAAGAAAATTTGTAATATCAATTACAAGTTTAGTTTTCATTTTATTAATTCAAATTCCTTTAATGATAGTTATTATTTTTAGATTATTGGGTACACCTAAAAGTTTGGACATTTTAAATAGCTCTTTCTTAAGTGTTATCTTTTTATTTTTATATTTAAAAGCACTATTTTACACTAATTATTATCATAGCAATAGAATTGAGGTTTATAAAGCATCTATTAAGGGTGATAGTTATAAGGATAAGGTTCCAGCTCGAAGTGTAAAATATCAGAAATATAATGCTTATCTTTCGGTGATTTTAGTTGTTCTTATTGCAACTTTTGCGTTTTTAATACAAATAACATGGCTTATTTTACTCATTCTCCCATTTTTCTTTATTTTTTCTTACTCCGAACAGAAAGCAGGAATATGTCCTAAAAATTATAATAAATTCATTTTTTTGTTAAATTCTATTGCTATTTTAATTTCTGTTGCATTTGGGCTCTTTTCAGAGATATCTCTTAATTATCAATTTTTAATATTTGTGCTCTCTTTATATTTTACTTTACAAATTTTTGTTAAAACCGACTATTTCTCTAAAGAAAACGTTATTGTTATTCAAAATTTACTTGCTACAGCTAGTTCTACCATAATAGCATATTCAATTGTTTATGAGTTTGCTCTATTCTCCTCAGATCCAACTTTTAATGTTATGATTCATGGTTTATTAATTTCAATAATTTCATTAATTACATTCTATATCTTTTACTCTTGGTATTTTTCTCAACAACGCTTAAAACTTTTTAGATCTTGTTTGTTTGTAAATATTATACTTATTGAGCTTTTTATTTTTCTCTTAATTAATTTAAGTACATCATTCTTGATGGAAGTTTTAATTATATCAAGTTTATTATTTCCCTCAGTTTTGTTGTTTTTTATTTTTGTAAATTATACGTTAGGAGTGTTTTCTCGAGAAGATTTTGTAAAAATAAGTTATTATTTACTATGGGTGTTAATTTTTGATGTTTTTCTCTCAATATTATTGACAAATCTAACTAAATACGTAATTTGGACTCTTGATTTCTTGTTCTTGTCAGTTTTTGGTCAAGTCAACCTAAAGTTTGGATCAAAAATTGAAACAGTAAAAGAATCTGTGGTGAAAAAATTTGCCAAATTAAACTCATACTTTATGACAATTGAACTAATAGCTTTATTTTTCTTCTTCTTTTATTCAGTAGCATTAGTTCAATTTTTCCTCCACGATAAGATAATCCTATCAACTTATTTCTCGTTTTTTATCATGACTATTCTTGCCAATGTACTCTCTAGATTGGATGTTGTGTTTTCAAGTTCAATAACACTAAAAATAAATATATTAGCGCTATTTTTTAGCACAGGTTTAGCATTCTATTATACATTTATATTCACTTTAGGTACATTTAATGTGTGTTCATTTCCTTTTATAAGTTTGTTCATAACTCTATATTTCCCTTTTTATTTCTTATTAAGAAAGAGGATCTATGAGACTTTCATACGTAAGGGTTTACTAATAAATTCTGCATTATTGGCGATTTTTATAACATTAATACCTATTTTTATCAATTTAGAATTTTCCCGAACAGGACCTATCAATATTTTATCAGTAATAAATTATACATTGTTAATCTTTCCAAGTATGTTTTTATTTATTGGTTTTACAGACTATCTCTTAAAATTATTATCTCAAAAACAATTCTTGATATTGAGCTTTTATCTATTATGGGTTTTAATTACAGATTTGTTCGTTATAATATTTCTAGTCTCTCTAACTGAATTTGTCTTTTTAGTATTAGATTTCTTATTTTTATCTACTTTCAGTCAGCTTAATTTAATGTTTGGGGTGAAGTTAGAAAAAGTAAAGGATTCTAAAGGGAAATTTTATTCCAATATTAACTCTTATATTATTACAGGAGAGATATTTGCATTATCCTTCTTTTTCTTTTACACGATTGTATTGGTGGAAATAATTTTTTCTGTTTACATCTCATTACTAATTATAACCTTTTTAGTTAACCTAATTTCGAGGAAGGAATTAATTTTTTCCAAATCATTGACATTTAAAATCAATATCATAACGCTAACATTTAGCGCAGGTTTAGCATATTATTATTCATTTTTACTTACTTTCAATACTTTTTATGTATTACTAATCCCTTCTCTCTGTCTATTTTCAATTTTATTCTTACCAATCTATTATACGTTAAGAATGAAAATTTATGAGAAGGTTGCTTACAGGCTTCTTTTAGTAGATTGCATACTTATAGGTATTTTTCTTATGCTTATCCCCACTTTTATTAATTTAGAGGTGAATGGACTAGGTTTTTTTAACGAAAAAAATTTGTTACCAACAATAAATAACACTCTGTACATTGCTTTTGGGATTTTAGCATTTACTTATTATTTATTAAGAAAGTATAAGATTAAGGAAATTTATATTTCAAGAGTTTTGCAATCTCAAATTTTTATTGAAATAATTATAGCAGGAACAACTGTTTTTTATTATTTATTTCGATTAATACCTGGAACTTTCTTTAGTATTCTTTTTCCTTTGATTGCAGCATCTTGTTTCCTATATTTACCAAGTATTTTTTCTTATAGAAAACGATATTTTAAAGAAAATATTGTCAAAAAGTTTATACTTGCTAATAGTATCGTTCTTTCTGTATTGATTACACTGATACCAACGATAATTGGATTAGAATTAAAACAAATAGGCATAAGTATTATATCAGCAACTTCTTTGATAATACTGTTCTTAGTTTTAAACTTCTTGGAGTTAATTGGTCGATGGTACAAAGTAAAAGAAAAATGGACTAGCTTCTTTAAATTATTCAAAGTGTTTGTATGGTTTTCAATATCTATTTTTGTATCTTATCTCATTTTCTCTTATGTGCCGATTGATTTATCAATTTCTATTATATTTTTCACTTTTTTTATATTGAACATCTATACTTTACGGCTTTTATTTAATTATTCTAGTGAACTACGGATTGTAAATTACCTGAAAGAATTCTTATTGTATGGTCTTACTTTTTCTTTTTCTTTTTTAATTATAACTTTAATTCGATTAAGTATAGTGCTCACTTTGATGCCGTCTTTGTTGTATTCCTTTAATATTCTATGGTATTTAGGATTCTTTTTATTAATTAGTCTTCTTCTTATTCAATTTTTTAAATCAAAAGTGCAAATTAAATATTTAAAGATAAATAATGGAATTGAATTTGTATCTTGGTCCATTTTAAAAATTGTTTTCTGTATTTTTATTTCATTGATTTTTTCGTACTCAATTAATGCTCAAGTAATTTCTTTTTCTTTAGCATTTACATTTTTTACTCCAATTACGCTATATTATTTCAAAAAATTAAATATGTTCTCAGAAAAAAATCAACTTATAATAAAAAGATTTATGCTGGGGATATTCCTCATTTCATTATTTATTTTATATATTGATCTCTTCTATCAACTTACAACTAATGTAATATTTTTCAATGATTATGTATTCCTCTATGTTAGCTTTATTCTTGCTAATTTGATACTGTACCTCTATTATTTTCTTTTGAGATACAATACGATTCTACAAATAGATTCTACTCTTCAAATATTTGGTTTTTACTTTTCTTCATTTATTCTATTCTTTAGCCTTCTTTACATTTATTGGATAATATTGATTATTCCTGTATTTCTTGCAATCATACTTCTGCTTTATCGAAGAAGTTTAAATCTTATTTTCAGATTTATATCTTATTTTCTCCTGAGCTATGTTATATTCATAGATCTCCTGAGCATTTTTAACAATTTTGAGATTTTAGGTGGATTCAATTTATTTTTATTTGGATTTTTGACTAGTACATACCTACTAACTTTGATTAGTATTTTGCTTTTTTCAATATGGTTAAATTTTAAAAGAAACAACAATCTTGAAAAATTTGTATTATACAGTCTCCTTTCACTATTATCTTTTACACTCCTAAATTCTTATACCAATGTTCTTATTCTCTACAATATAACAATATCACTATTTATATTCTTGTTATTTATGGGGATTTATTTCTATCGTCAAGAAAATGAATATTATAAATGGTTTATCAAACCGTGCATTCTTTTGCTAATATTTGATTTTATTAGTTTCATTTCTTATTTTATCCTTTTTAATAATCCAATCTATATTAGCTTCAATCCAATCCTTACGTTCACTTTAACAACGAGTATTACTGGATTCACCTTTGTATTACTGTATAATAAGGCTCCTGCAAGATTTAGAAAAATATCTTTTTATTTCACTTTATTCGCAATAAACATATGTTTTCCTACATTCTTGTATTTCTGCATAGTTTCTCCTTTTCCTTCCCTATTTGGAGATCCTATTCCTATAATAATTGTAATTAATGTAGCAGTTTTTCTTTTTTATCTTTGTATTGGTATTTATCAGTGGAGAATTTCATGGGCTATTTGGAAGTCAGGTTGGTATGTTTGGAACATTTTGCCTTTTGTTAATTTTTTAATAATATACCAAGGTTTAAGAGGAGTGGACGTTCTTGGAAATTCAATACAACTTTTTGGAGTTTATGATTTCAGTGGCTCATCAATAATATCAATAATAATTTGTTCTTTATTCTTCTTACCTGTAATATACTCTAAAATTAAAAAATATTTTTTAAATATAGTCTTCATAGTTTGGGCCGAAAGTTTATTCTTAATGTATTGGATTAGCCAAAATCTATTTGCTGGAGATAAACTTTTAACAAACCTTTCGTTTGTTTTGTTTTCAGTGATCTTACTAATGCCATTATTAGTAGGACTTAAATTTTGGAAAATAGCATCAATCTTCTGGATTATCCCACTTACAGTAATTAATGCTACATTTTTGTTTTTTTATTTTATTTCAATAGGCGTTTCATTAGAAATTACAATATCTATTGATATCTTAGTTATTGGGTTATTTTTAATTGTATATTCCTTCTTTCCAAATATTAGATCAATAGGCATAATATTAATACTCAGTTACTTTGTAGTTCTTTTAGGTATTTTTCTTACGATATATTTCATATTATATTCAGTTATTTTGGATATTTTCTTTTCTATCAATGTCAGTTTCATTGTAATGGGATTTGGTCTATTTTCCTCTAAACCACTTAAATTAGAAAATAAATCAATCAATTATATTCTTTCCTGGATTTTAATAGTAAACTTTTCTTGGTTAACTTTTAATACCTTTAATTTAATACCAAGAATGGGTATTTTTGCTTTCTTTTTATCATTAACAGTTTTTGGAGGCTCGTTTTTTATTTTTAATCGATATAGAATGAAATTCCGTATTAATCGAGCATTCCCATTTCTAATTGTGGCAATTGGAACTTCTTCTTCTATAACCTCATTATTTTGGACCTTTTTTAATTTATCTCCCTACCTATTAATAACTGTATTTTCGGGAATTTTCTTAATATTTTTATATTCCCTGATTATAGAATATCGATATTTTCTTTGGGCTTTAATCCCGATACCTTTAACATTACCTTTATTAGAACTATTAATTTCAATCGAATTAATTAGGAATGTTTGGTTATTAGCATTTTCAGCGTTTTCAACGATATATATTATTTTTTTCCAGATTCTAATTAATGTATTCAAAACTATTACGATTGATGAATCTGAAGAAATAAAAAACAGCTTATTGAAGATATATGAGGAGAAAAACCAGATAAAAATGCTGAATTTCACTAGCTTTCTTCTTAATTCTGTTTTTATCTCAATATTTATTTCAATCATAATCCCTTTCTTAACAACTCAGCTATTATTTAGCGAAATTATCATTATTTATCAGATTCTTGATTTCTTGGTAATTTGGCCAATATTTATATTAGTTAGTTTAAAGTATATCGAAATTGCAGAAATTGATTTAAATATAAGAGATCCACTTCTTTATTTCAATAAAATTTGTTATGTTTTATACCTCCTTATTCCTATCGCATTATATCTTAATGTTTTACTTTTTATGTTCTTTATTGAGATGAGTACTGTAATTATGATTTATGGATTTCTTTTAATTGTTAGTGGGGTTGTATTTTTCGAATCCTCTGTATTAGATAGAAGTATTTTTTACTTTTTATTTCATTCAACCCGAAATAAATTTATATTTTGGTCTTGGTTAGTGTTCAGCAACACCCTCTGTTTCTTCTTTTTTATGTTTTACTCAAATATATTCTTGTTGTTAGTGTTAATATCTCTTTTAAATCAAATTTCTCTCTCTTTTGGAGAGGGAATAGATATTTCAAAACAGAAAATTTCTAATGGACGTATAATACTTTTTTACACTTTATTTATTAGTGGTTCTTTTTACTTAGGTTTTCTAATTACTGAGGGAATAGTGAACCTTCTGGAAGAATTAAGAGGATTTACCTATTATTTATTGTTATTCCAAAATTCTGTTCTACCTTTATATATTTTAAGTAATTTTGTTAAAATTGAAACAAAATTGAAATATTCAATCGAAATTATTCTTTTTACAATATTTCAATGCTTACTTGCCATCAATTGGCTAATAATCTTTAATATATTCAGTATTTTAAACTTTTTCTCAATTATCTTAATTATTTTAATTGAAACATGCTTATCCTTTAAAACTGTTAAATTCTTTAATGTATTATTTTTTGAGACTAAAAAACCACAGTTTTTGCTAAAAACCTTTTCCCTGCTTATAATATTATTGTATTTTGAAACGAGTCTACTAATATTTGGATTAATGATTGAATTCGTAGATGTTTTTAAGAGTATCTTAATATCCCAATTGTTGTTTTTCTCCTTAACATTGCTAGATATTTATTCCTTAAAGAAAATAAGGAAAAGTTATGCATTTTTAATCCATACTATTAGTTTTTTTATAATTTCATTAATGATTATTTTTATTCTAAACAATCTTGTAGCACAATATCAAATCTTGTTAAGCATAGAAGTACTAATATTTATCTTAATGCAATTTTATACAAATTATTCTTTTTGTAATTCATTAAATCAGTTTTATCCAAGCAAGGTTGAATCTATTAAAAAAAGGAGATCTAATATAAATCATGTTTTAGGAACAATTTTCTATGTAGATTTATGTCTCATTTTGCTTCACACTCTAATTTTATCCAATGTCGAATTTCTATTAATATTATTAATTTTGAGCTTAATAGTTCATGTTCTAATGATAATTGATTTGACCCTACTGAAATTTTTGGGGAGATTTGCCAATTACTTCAAGGTAATTTCTTGGATATTCATTATAGTTTTTACAACAACTTATTTCCTTTGGCTTTATGTTATTTATTTCATAGAATATTTATTTTCGTCTATCCCTCTCATTGTATTTATATTAATAATTGAGAGTGCCTACCTATTCAAACAATTAGAATTTTTGGACTATATCGTTTCAAATAAGAAGAGAATTAAATTCTATCTAATTTCTATAACTTACTTAAATTTTACTTCTTGGCCAATATATTATGTCACATTAAATCCATTTCAGGTACTAAATTTAATGATTCTATCACTTGTAATCTTGTTTTTCTTCACTTTTGTAGATAAATATGTTGGGATTTTGAAAGAAAAACCATTAAAAACTCTTAGAAAGGCTTCTTTTTCGTTAATTGGGCTATTTCTTTCTATTGATATCTTTATACTTTTAAGGATGGTGCCCACAACAACCTTAACCTTAGACCTAAGTGTTTCATTATTAATATTTGTAGTTTTCTCAGTGTTTATTGTTAAACCGTTTAAGGAACATTCATTAAAAGCGTTTGCATTTTGGGCAGCTATTTGTTCATTACTGAGTTTAATTCTTTCAGAATTATCTCATTTTTGGCAGGGTTTATTCATTTTTATTCCTTTAATGATTATACCTTATCCCTTTGTATTTTTATTAGAAGAATTACGCGAGTTTTTCAATAAGTTAGTTGATATTATTGTCAAATTCTTTCAAAAAATCAAGTTGTTATTATCTAACGCATTTAAGGCGTTATTTAAGTTTTTAAAAACCTATTTCAAAATATTATGGATTCTTTTAAGTTTGTCTCTGGCGGTTTTTTTTGGAATTATTTCTTTACAGATTTTCGATTGGGTTCATTCAATTTTATTAATGATAGTAATTTTCGGAATACTATATTTAATAATTCCCTCTCCAAAATCGGATGACCCAGATGTTAAATTTAAAATAAGGATAAAGCGACTCTCTATTGGTTGGGGGAGTGTTATATCTTTCTTATTTATGTTTATAACAAACCCAAATTGGTATATGCCCACAATTCTTATAACAATTTCTGTAGTAGGATCTATGATATTAGTATATCTTCGCAAAAAGGAGGAAAGAGAAAAAATAGCAGTAAAATGGAGGTTTTATACTCTTCTCACTCTTTTTGTTTTATTAATAATTTTTACCATTCTCGTTATTGCACAGCAAATAGTGATTAGTGGTTAAAAGATTATTATGTAGTGGATTCTCATTTAGTTCTTTGAAATTTTTTTAAAAACTTGTTATTAATATTTTAATTTTGTTTGTAAAAAGTTATAAAATTTATATATATGTTAAAATGAACTATTAATTGTCAATCTAAATTTATTTACAAACAAAAAAAAACAAAAAGTGATCTAATAAATGGAAGCATTAACAAAAAGAATTATAGCTATTATCTTGGTTGCCGTAATAGGTGTGGGAATCGGTGTTGGGGCGTGGTTTTTTCTAGCAGCACCAGAAAAAAAATTTAAAACACCTGGAGCACCAAGTGGTATTAGCTCTGATCATATAATTAGAATTGGAGTAGCGGGTGATCAGGGTGAAATAACAGGCGATGGCGCTCGTGAGGGTGTACATATGGCTATCAAAGAATTAAATGAAGCAGGTGGAGTTAACCTTAACGGCACAGATTATTATTTTGGATATATAGCAGAAGATACTGATGAGGGTAATCCCAATTTAGTTACATCTAGAGGAATTGCTGCGGCAGAGAGGTTGGTATATGATAGAAACATTCAATTTGCTATTGGCGGATTCAGAACAGAAGCTGTATTAGCATACCAGGAAGTGTTTATGGATAATAAGATAATCTTTATGAGTGTAGGGGTCGCTACAGATATCTTCACTGATAATGTAGTGAATTATTATGATCGATATAAATACTATTTTAGAAATATGCCTAATAACTCAACTTCGTTGGGTGGTATGATATTTCAATATCTTTCATGGCAGATAGCGGTCTTGAATGCAACATATCCTCTACATGATATTACCAAAGTTGGGTATTTAGCCGAAGATTTAACCTGGACAGAACCTACCACAGCATTTTTAGATACGTATTTACCCTATATGGGGGTAACCGTTCCAACGGGATGTGGTATCAGATATGATATTACCTTGACTACAGCAGATATGAATATCCATATGCAAACGTTTGAAGATGCGGGATGTGATGTAGTAATACCCGTAATATCCGCTCAAGGTGGAATTATGATGATGCAAAATTACGCGGACTCACAACGACCGTATTTAATAATAGGAATTGACGTCCAATCGCAATTAGATACATTCTGGGCACAAAGTGATGGAGCATGTGCATACGAAACTGTAATGCAAGGTTGTTATAGAGTCAATAAGACTCCTCTTACCATCGATTTTTGGGATGATTTTCATGATTTATGGGGTCATGACCCACTTTATACAGCACAGGGTGCCTATGACTCGATGAGACACCTTGCATGGGCAATCGAGGGAACCCAATCATTAAGAGCCAATGATATAATTCCTAAATTGGAAACGGCAACTCCACAAGCCGTAAAAGCAAATCCCTCGGCATTCCCCGGTAGTGTTACTGGACTTGGAGCTAGATGGCCTCTCAGTCACGAACTTCCTACGGGGTATCCAGATGGATATACTCTATGGGTTCAATGGAATTCTACTGGTGGAAAACAAGTTGTCAAAACTGATGGCCATTTATATCCTAATGATGCATTTGTACCTTACCCTTATGATTATATTATGGCACCATGGGTTCATACGCTCTGGAGTAGTTAAATTAATTGAATTTTAAATGCCGAATTAAAAATATTAATTAAATAATTATTTTTTTTTTTCAATTGTAAGATATTTCTTTACCTTGATTAAGCAAGATTTTGCGGGAATTATTTATAGATTTTTTTGTCTATTAATGGTTAAAAGATTATATTTATAAAAAATCGAGTAGAATATTAATTATCAACAATTATAAATTTTCCCTATAGTGAATAATTATGATTTCGGATTTATTGAGTTTTTTATTTAATGGTGCTCTCCAAGGTGCTGTATATGCTTTAGTTGCTATGGGATATTCTCTAGTCTATGGAGTAGGGAATATTATGAATTTAGCTCATGGTGCCTATTTCATGTTAACTGGATATATGCTTTTAATGATGACAGATTATTTATTTCCCGGTTTTCTTGGTTTTACTGCTAGTTTTAATTCATTTTCTGAAGGTTTTGAAAATATTTCTATTGGTCTTCTGATGATAGTTTTAGCTTTGCTTATTATAACAATTATTGGGGGACTTTCATATATATTACTTATTAAACCTTTACAGGAATCTGCTGTAGGGGTAGTCTTAATCACCTTTGGACTAGCTTTTTTTTTTGAGCAAATGATATTGACTACAGAATACGGTTCAGAAACTTGGTCTATTGGGAAATTTAAATTCTTTAGAGGGGATACAGAAGTTTTAGGAATATCATTAATTAATCAGTATATTTTTCTTATAATTATTTCTATAATAATTGTACTATTATTTGGTGTATTTATCAATAAATCAAAGCTAGGGAAGTCAATACGGGCAGTCTCCCAAGACCGTGAGGCAGCAACTCTCATGGGCATAAATTCCAATAGAGTTCTCTTTTATACTGTTATGATCTCAGCATTTCTTGCAGGTATCGCAGCTGTCTTGTATTTACCAGGAGGTACCATCGATGGACCACATATGGGATGGGGCTACTTAACAAATTCATTCGCAGTAGTGATTCTTGGAGGGATGGGAAGTCTTTTTGGAAGTGTTGTTGGTGCCTTCGTTATAGCATATGTAAGTAGTTTTACAACAATAATCGTACCGATATTTATTGAGGAATTCCCCGGGGCATCCTGGGCTCATATAATACCTATCATAATTATAATTGTGATGCTTCTAATCAGACCTCAAGGGTTATTTGGAAAGAAAGAGGTAGACTAATTAAAAATAAGAAAATTATTCTAAGTGGATGAGTAGAAGAAATGTCAAAAATAATAGAAAAATTAAATCGAAAAGTATCTGCTTTTCCTCGTTATTTTAAGTCTTGGGTTACTACTTTCAGTGGAGGATTAACTATATTCTGTATATTAATTCTTATTTTTCTTCCGTTGATTTCCCAAGGTCGGAGGACTTTCATACGAACTTTATCTCTTGCTTTGATTTTTTGCATTTTTGCAGCAAGTTGGGATTTTATAACGGGTATTGCTGGACAAATTAGTTTTGGACACGCTATTTTCTTTGGAATATCAGGGTATCTCTGTGCTTACTTTATTAAATATGAAAGTTGGTTTGCTTGTTTTATTTTTTTGTTTGTTGCTTCGTTTATTTGTTTATTTATCATTTTTCAAAAGAAGAGACTACATATCCTTATCTTTTTTTTGGTAGGGGGTGATTTATTGTTTGTTGCTATTATGTTTGTTGTTTATTTATTATCCCCGATATGGTTAGCGATTATTACTGGTTCTGTAGGAGCGGTATTTTTTGGTTTAATGATTGGAATACCAAGTTTAAGACTTAAAGGTCCCTATTTAGCATTAGGAACTCTTGTATTAAACCTAATTCTGCTGAAGTTATTCTTAATGGGATCACTAGCTGATATATTTTTTGGTTCAGAAGGTATACCCGCTATACCTAAATTAACTAAAGACCCTTTGGAAGAGTATTATATAATGTTCATTTTCATGATAATCTCCTTTATAATTTTAATTCAGATTACTAAATCTAAGTTTGGGACGATATTAAAATCTATTAGGGATGACGAGATGGGAGCAGAAGCATCAGGAATTAACACAACTGACTATAAAATCTATGCATTTATGATAAGTGCCTTTTTCGCGGGATTTGCTGGGGCTTTTTATGCTTTATATATTGGGGCTGTAAATCCTACAGGTAATCTCGGCCAGTTAAATTCATTTTTAGTCATTATCATGGCATCCTTAGGCGGACTAGCAACAATTTCTGGATCAGCATTGGGAGCCTTTTTCTTTATCTTCCTTGAATTTGCACTTATTGAAGCGGGACTCCTAAATTGGGTGCAATTACTTTTTGCATTAATTTTGATTATTGTAGTTAGATTTTCTGAGCGTGGTATTTTACAACCTGCTTTAGAGTATCTAAAAGATTTATGGGATATATTATTAGGAAAGTAGAAATTAGGATTAAATAAATTTGAATCAAAGTGAGTTAAAAAATGGGAATTCTTTTAGAAGTTAGAAATTTAACAAAGAAGTTTGGTGGTTTGACAGCAGTAAATGATTTTAGTTTTGAAATAAAGCGAGGAGAATTTGTTGGTTTAATTGGTCCAAATGGTGCGGGAAAAACCACGGTGTTTAATTTAATTTCGGGATTTGAGAAACCAAGCTCAGGGAAAATTCGATTTGATGGAATTGATATTACTGGATTAAAACCTTATAAAATTGTAAATTTAGGAATTGCAAGAACATTTCAATTAGTAAGATCATTTAAATTCCTCAGTCTTCTTGATAATGTTACAGTTTCATGTCTTTCAGCAAGAGGTAAAGAAGTTTCAAAAAAAATAGGGACTGATCAATATGCTAGCGCAATTCTCGGTTCAGTTGGTCTCGTAGATAAAGCTAGAATACCACCTGTTATTTTACCTCATGGAGATTTAAGAAAACTTCAGATAGGAAAAGCTATTGGCACTAATCCCGAATTACTTCTTCTTGATGAACCTTTTAGTGGTCTTTCTTTTGAAGAACAATTGGGTATTACTGATTTAATAAAAAAGTTACATGATGATGGTGTTACAATCTTTATTACAGGTCATGTATTGCGCGAGCTCATGACACTAGTTCCAAGAGTAATTGCCATGCATCAAGGTAAATTTATTACTGATGGGCCTCCTCAAGAGGTTGCTAAAAATAAAATAGTATTAGAAGCATATTTAGGAAAAGGTGAAGCATTTGCTTGAAATGAAAAAGATTTATCATTATTATGGAAAGGCACGAGCACTCGAAGAAGTTAATTTAAAAATTGAAGAAAAAGCTCTTGATGCTGTAATTGGTCCAAATGGGGCTGGAAAATCTACACTTCTTAGAGTAATATCTGGTTTAGAAGAACCTGATAGGGGAAAAATAGAATTTCTAGGAGAAAGGATAGACGAATTAAAAGCTCATAAAATTGCCAAAAAAGGAATTTCTCATTGTCCTGAGCGTCGTAGGCTATTTTATGATATGTCTGTTGCAGATAACCTTAAAATGGGCTCATATCTAACAAAGGATAGAGAAAAATATAAGAGGCTTAGAGATTTTGTTTTTGAAACTTTTCCACGTCTAAAAGAAAGGCGAAAACAGCGTGCTGGGACTCTAAGTGGAGGAGAACAGCAAATGCTTGCAATAGCCCGCTCACTTATGTCTGATCCAAAATTACTTTTATTGGATGAACCTTCTTTAGGTTTAGCTCCAAAAGTGAAGAAGAGTATTTTTGACGCTATTCAAAAAATAAAACAAGAAGGAACAACCACATTACTAGTTGAACAAGATGCTGTATTAGCCATGAATGTTTCGGAGTATATTCATGTTCTTGAAGAAGGAAAGATTGAAATGAGAGGAACACAAGAAGAATTACAGAAAGAACCTCGAATTAAAGAAGTTTATTTAGGAATTTAAGGTGATCAAAGATGTCCGCTCCTTTAGAAAAATTGTTAAGAGATGCACGAACAGATTTAGTTTTGTCAAGAATCGAAAAAGACCCTTCTATTATTGATGAGGTAATTGGACATTTAGATAGTGAAAGTAGATCAATCAAATTCAACTCAATATTAGTTTTAGGAGAATTAGGCCAAAAATCAGTAAATGCGATCTCAAAAATAATTAGTTGCTTAGAAGATGATGATTGGAGTATATGTCGCGAAGCAACTCGATCTTTAGGCAAGATTGGGAGTATCGCAAAGCAGGCAATTCCAGAATTATCTAAATTGTTAGATGATAAGGAAGAATCGATTCGAAAAGAGGCAGCTATAGCTTTGGGTAAAATTGGTAATCCTTCAGATGAATCAATTACTAGCTTGATTATTGCTTTAAATGATAATAATGATGAGATTCGTACTGAAGTTGCTAAAGCTCTTGGAGAGATCGGTCCTGATGCGAATAGAGCAATCCCAAGTCTGATGAAAAGTCTAAAAGATGTAAGTTGGGAAGTTAGAACATCTTCAGCTCACGCAATAAATAAAATTGGAAAAGGATCTTTGAAAGCAATCCCGGATTTAATTCAAGCTCTTAACGACAAGGATTGGAGAGTACGCTTTAGAGTTGTAAACACTCTAGCAGCGATAGGGGAAGAAGCTATTCCAAGTCTTTTACAAGTTCTTAACCATAAAGATCCTGTAGTGAGAAGAGCAGCGATTGAAGTTTTAGGAGAAATGAAGAGTAAAGACCCAATAATCAATGAAAAATTATCACTTTTATTAAAAGATAAAGATAAGGTCGTACGTGGAAAAGCTGCCGATTCGCTTAGAACCATTGGTAAAGATGCTGTTCCTACGTTAATAAATGGAATTGAAAAAGCTAAAACTTCAATGAAAGTTATTATCATATCTGCTCTGGGGGGAGTAGGTACAGAAGCTAGCGAAGCTATACCCACTCTTGTGAATCTTCTAAAGAGACCTGAACAAGATTTCCTTATTAGGGTGAGTGAAACTTCTGGCGTTAAACCAAAAGCTGACTGGCTCCCCTATGTGAAACGAGCATTATTATATTTTCTAAAAGACCCAATTGGAAGAAAGGTATCAATTAGAATAGAAGCTACAAGAGCCTTAGGAAAAATAGGATTTAATTCTCAAGATGCAACTCTAGCATTGGAATCGGCTTTGAATGATCCAAAAAAGAATGTACGACGTGAAGCTGCTCTTTCTTTAGGAAAATTAGGTCAAATCGCTAAGAGTGCCATCCCTTCCCTGTTAAATGCATTAAAAGATAGAAATCCCGATGTTAGATGGAGATCATCCGAAGCATTAGGGAAGATCGGTGTAAATACAGAGGATGTTATTTCAAATTTAAATGAGTTAATTCATGATAAATGCGATTATGTATGTGAATCAGCTATTAATGCTATTGATGATTTAACAGAACAATAACCTTATTATAATTTGTGGTTTTTCTCTATCATAAAATAAAATTAATTAATAGTATTTTTTTAAAAAAAAAATAGAGATCGAATTTAAAAATGAGTGAAAATCCATATGCTGCAAAACCTTGGTTAAAACACTATGATGATGACGTACCCCATGAAGTGGACATTCCAGAGATGAATATCTCTGAGTTTCTCGATAATTCGACAAAGGAATTTGGTGGGCGAACCGCAATTTGGTTTTTAAAACATAAAATTAATTATAAAAAATTCAAAGATATTGCTGAAAGATTAGCTACTGCTCTTGTAGACTTGGGTGTGAAGAAAGGTGATGTAGTCGCGATAATGTTGCCAAATATGCCTCAATTTATATTTAGTTTTTACGGTATCTTGAAGGCAGGAGGAATTGTTACCGCTTGTAGTGTACTCCACACAGAACACGAATTGGCTTATCAATTAAATGATTCTGGAGCCGAAATAATTATTGCTTGGGATAACCAACTCGAAAAGATTAATAATATTAAAGAAAGAACACGTCTTAGGCACATAATTATAACCAATATCTTTGATTATGCTCCACTAGCTAACCCATTAGGTACAAGAGAACCACCTGATATAGCAGGGACAATACAATTTCTAAACTTAGTCAATAAAACAAAACCAAATCCTCCTAAATTTGAAACAAATGCAAAAGAAGATGTTGGAGTACTCCAATATACAGGGGGAACGACAGGTTTACCTAAAGGAGCAATGCTTACACATTATAGTCTGGTAGCAAATTGTGTACAGATGTATGAATGGACAAAATCTATAGTTAGGAGAGGGAAAGAAACGGCACTTACAACTTTGCCATTGTTCCATATATATGGAATGCAAGTTTGTATGAATAGTTTTATATTTAGTGGAACAACAATCGCTTTACATGCTGATCCTCGAGATCAGAAGGGTTTATTCGAAGTAATTAAAGCAACACACCCAGCAATGTTTCCTGGCGTCCCAACGATGTATATGCGTCTATTAGAGCGTGATGATCTTGAAGACTATGCTAAAGACCTCAGGTCAATCAAAATTTGTAATACTGGTGCTGCACCAATGCCACCAGAAGTACTGAAGGAATTTGAAGAAAGAACAGGGGCTGTAATAATAGAAGGATATGGAATGACAGAATGTGGACCCGCAACTCATGTTAATCCCGTAAAAGGAACAAGAAAAATTGGTTCTGTAGGATTAGCAATATCAAGTACGGAATATAAAATCGTTGATATTGATGATTATACAAAAATTGTTCCCCAAGGTGAATCGGGAGAAATAATGGTTAAAGGTCCCCAGGTTATGAAAGGTTATTGGAATAAACCAGAGGAAACTGAAAATCAATTGAAAGGTGAATGGCTTTTAACAGGTGATATAGGAAGGATGGATGAGCATGGATATTTATATATAGTAGATCGAAAGAAGGATATGATTAATATTAGTGGATTCAAGGTATATCCAAGGGAGGTAGAAGATGTGTTATTTGAACATGAGGCTATAGAAAATGCGTCAATTATAGGTCTTCCAGACCCTAAGGCAGCTGGAAATGAAATAGTAAAAGCCTTCATAGTTTTGAAAGATGGTTATCGTGAAAGTGATGAAATGAAAGCTGAAATAAAAGAGTTTGCCAGAAAAAATGTAGCACCATATAAAGTCCCAAGAGAAATAGAATTTCGAAAAGAATTGCCGGAAACTCTTGTTGGAAAGGTTTTGAGAAAGGATCTTAAAGATATAGAGGCAAGACGACGAGGAGAAGAAGTTTAATCTTTTTTTTAGTTTAATTTAGGAAAAATTTTTTTCTTTCCATTTTTTTATAAAATCTTTAAAATTATATTCTGAAATACCTAATGTATTGACATGTTCATTAACCTTTAATTCATCCTCACTCGAATTAATTTTCTTATTAAATGATAATTTCCAATCATAATACGAAACAACTGCTTTTGACATAATCCTATCTTAACCACGTTATCAAATAAATCAATACAGTGTAGAAATTTTCTAATATTCAATAACATGATAAAAACCTAATAATTTAGTTTTGAATATTTTGTCAAAATTACGTACTGAAGGAACGTAATTAACAGTTTTGTAAGATGGCGCCGACAAAAAAACAGAAGCACATTAGGTATTAATTATGCCGATAAAAAAGCCCGTTAACCTTATAAAAACATAAATTTAATATTATTTTTTCAAGTGATCACTGAATATTCTCTTTTTGGGCGTCCCGCTTTTTCTTCTTTTATTATTGTTTCTTCTATTATTCCTTGCTTAATCAAGAACTCCAAGATTTCTCGTAATTTTGCTCCACCCATTTTTGCTCTACTGCTTAAGTCCCGAGTTTTTATGGCTTTATTTTCTCGTATTATATTTAAAACATGTTGAATTGGTTCAGTATACTCTATTTCAAGCCTTTTTATTACATCTAGTACTTGTAAATAACCTTTTGCCTGTTTAGCGAATGGGCCTCTAAAACCGTCAACATGAAAAACCTCATCTTCTTTAAAAACAATTGAATTCAAATAATCTTCGTCTAAGAGTATGTTTCCCATATATACAATGTCGTCATTATATCTAATAACTTGGCAAGTTCTTTGCTCAGTTTGTATAATCTCTACTTTAATTCTTTTTAAAATATCGGTTATGATGTCTAGATAATTCGAAATAATCTCAAAATCCAATGAACTAAAATAAATTATTATCTTTATACCTCTCATGAATGCTTCATAAAGACTTGGCTCTAATTTTTTTAATAAAATGGGTGGTAAAGCTGTTAATACAATCTCTTTCTGGGTATTTTCTATTAGATCATAAAAGTTTTCGATTGCCAGGTTTATATCAGAATAATGGTAAAAAGTGATATCTCTAATACATCTTCCGAATTTACTCTCTTGGGTCTTTAATTCTTCATCTAGTTTTATAACTTCATCTTTAAAATTATTGAATTTTAGGTTTATCAATTCAGTCAAGGCAATTTTTGGACTTTTTCTGATAAATATTTTGGGTTTGGAATCATTAGATGATTCAATTAGTTCATTCTCTTCTAGAAAAAGTAAGTTATGATAAACTTGAGTATATGAGTAATTTAGGTCATTTTTGATATCATTTATTGTACCATATTTGTGAGTTAACAAATATCTATAAATATTAATTTGAATATTTGAAAATCCCATCTCATTAAGGAAAGAAATATATTTCGTATTCATAATCAACTAAAGATAAAAGTGTTAAATTGCTTAGTTAAATAATTTGTGACATAATTTAAAAAGATTTTGTAAAAGAATTAGATTTTTATTGTCACAAATAATTATATAACTTAATAACTTAGAAGTAATCTTAACGTGATAAAAAAATGGCTCAATGTAAAGACTGTAAATTTTATAAACCTATTGATGAAACAAAAGGAGATTGCTTTGGTCATGAAGTTCCAGCAACTCTTGATGTTAATAATTGCCCTGCAAATTCATTTCAACCAAGAGATTCCTAAATCCTAAAAGAAGGTGTATAGGTAATTGCCAGCAAAAATTGATTTTAAAAAGACACAAAAAGAGCTTTATCAACCTGATGCCAAAGAACCTGTAGTAATAGAAGTACCAGAAATGC
>JBHLKM010000002.1:7531-412366 GCA_048886685.1 Candidatus Hodarchaeota archaeon | reverse complement strand
TATAAAAATTTTAATCTTTTGTTAAGGGTTGGAACTTTGTGTACACCATGTTTAATTCTTGACGGGAGAGCTTCTGGTAATTTAAGGGATTTACTATCGAATTTCACAGACATTTTTGAGGGGGATTATGAAGATGAATTACAAGAATTTGATAAAACCGGGAATATAAACATATTAAACCCTGTAAAAAACTTAGTGGAAAAAATATTTGAAGTAACTATGATATATCCGCTTACTCTCTCTACTCAAATTCCACCTGATATATTTGAAAATCTTACACCTATTCAAAATGCCGTGTATGAAACCTGTAAAGATCTGTTAAAAGATGAGGATTATTTTTTAATCTTAAATCTTATTAATACAACATCAAAATTATTAGGTGTGATATCGAAGGAAGAAATTCTCTGGAACATTTACCAAATGATAAGAGAAGATGTTATTATTTGGGCAGATCTTGAATTTCAAAGGAAAGAGTTAGAATCAAAAGAAGAAGATATACAAAAAAGAGAATATGTCATTCAAAAAATCATGGAGATAAAAGATTTGGATGAGATTATTTTTGAATGTCTGGATATGAATGAAGATACTGCTATGAAAAAAGTCAAATCTTTATTAAAAAAAGGAGAAATTGCTGAAAAAGATGCTGCTTATCAAGAAGCGTTAAATGAATATCAAAAAGCACTCACATATGCAAAAGAATTCAATATGGAAACGATGATTGGCAAAATCTCGTTTAAAATTTTAGAAATTATAAAATTAAATAAAGAAGTTGAATTAAAATTTGCTTTAGAGCAAGCATCTAAATCTGAAAAGAGGAAAGATTATGTAGTTGCATTGAAATACTTATTTCAAATAAAAGAAATCTTATCCAGCGAAAATGAGGATGAGAAGCGAGATAAACAACTTCAGAGAATAAATTCGCGTATTAAAAAACTGCAAAATTATTTCATAACAAGTGATAATAGTTAAAAGAACTAACCTAGAGTTAATTCTTCTCTTTAGAATTAGCCCATATCTTTTTATTTTTTAAATTTTTTTTATTTTTACTTTTTATATCAAACACTCCTTAGAAATTTATTAATTACTATTGTAATATAAGGATAAAAAATAGAGAGAATTATTGTTCTATTATTTTGATAGAATTTATTTTAATTGTAGCGATTTAATCCTTGCTTTCATGTTTAATATAGAAATCAAAAAGACTGCTCCAATTATTGGAATAAAAATTAGAACATAAAATAAATTTAGAGAAAATACAAGATAAGAGACCAAGACAAAAATAATTATTAATGCAAAGAGAAATAAGCATAACTTCTTAGCTAATTTTATTCCCTCTTTAAACCTAGTTATTTCTTCATTGGTGTTCTTATTAAAATCTTCAACCATAATAAAATATTAGATTTAATTAATAAATATTTTCCTAATCTCACTTTTACTTGATAAAAAGCTTTAATAGCAGATTTAAATATTAAAATAAAACCCTTATCAAGAACGGAGGGAAAAATTAGAAGTATTGAATCAAGACTTGATTTAATAATAATGACAATAGATACCAGATTTTTCATATGAAAACATAAAATATATATATAGAATACTTGATAGAGAGATTTATATATACCCTTTTAATGATTTAGATAAAAAAATTCTAGGCGATAATTGAAATGTTAGTTAAGAAGAGATTCATAATTTGCTTTTGTATTATTTTATTTGCTTTTGGTATGAATACTCCACCGATAATAAGTGTTTCAGACAATGTAAATGAAGAGAGAGAACCTACGATTTTTGGAGACTTGACAGACATTCCTGATACTGTTGGAGAACAGTTTATTTACTTCAGAGATCTCATATTAAATGAATTCGGTGTGTCATTAGAAACTTTTCTTTCATATGATGAAAATACGACCAAACTTATCCATAAATATACATTTGCTTTCATGGGGTATGAGAATGGTACCCTCACAAGGGATGAGGTTGAAGAAATGACAAAACATAATACTCCTACAGCTTGGTGGGGAATATTATTGTGGCCTTTGCAGGGAGATTTCCGGAGTAGAACTGATGAATTATTTAAATTTTACTTTTTCTCCAAAGCAGGAGTTCCAGTAGCAGAAAGGATCAAACAAATTGATGTATATCTGGATAGAGATGGAAATCCCTTGTCTCCGTTTAGTGAATCTGCTTCTACAGTTATGCACCTTAATCTAGAAGAGGATTATGACTTTTGGAACTTTGGGTATGTCTCTGGGAAATCGTGGATTGCTCCAGGTCCCGACGGGGGGATTTGGGGTGCAGATGGTGTAGGATTATTCGCATATGGTTCCCCTGGATATATTGATAATTGGGTGAAAGTTGTAATTAAATATCAATGGCAAACATGGGGATTGTTTACAGGATGGTCATGGGAAACTCCTGTGTATATGAAAATCAATACAATGGATTTACCAATTATAGGGCCCAGAATACTAATTTATGATGATGATACTGACCCACCTTACATGGCATCCTATCCGCAAATTCCAAATATTAATTTTCAATTTCTTGATTTGGATTTTGGAGATGGAACAACTCAAGTTTTATTTGATGGTGATGTTGTGGGTCTAGGTGGACGAAATTTAAACAATATTAAGTTAAAATTTTGGATTTGGGATACTAGTGGAGCTGAAATTAGATTTAAAGTTAATGGACAATATACAAGTTGGTATCCTGTTCCCACTTATTATCTTATAAGCCAATCCTTGGGAACACTATTAACTTCCCCATTCATTAAAGTTTTTCATATTACAATAGAGATTAGAGATAAGGATAATGATAGACCAGAAGATTTTCTCTCGAGCCAGATATCATTTACGTTGACCAAAGCTGTTCCATACACACGCCCAGTTTTATCAAACAAGGTTCGGATACAAATGCGTGCCCACAACGTAATGGAGCTCTATCAAGGAATTGATTTTAATCAATATCCAGACCCGGACCTTTTTGTTGCGTATAAAGATGAGAATAACAATAAAGGGTGGTTTGAACCTTTAGTGAGTGTGATTAATCCGAAAAATGACCGACCAGTAAGAATAACCATTAAACATACTCAAAAAATACTTCATAACAGACTAGATATGGTTATAAAGGCTTTAGGATGGACCGTCACTACCGATCCCAACCTTAGCCATGTAAGATACTATACAAGAGAATTAACAGCTGACCAGAAACTTAATGATATCCCATTTTTTAGAACTACAATAACAAATACTCGTGTATTGAAAGAAGCGTGGGAATATATAACTCGTGATGTAATTGATTATGCTGCATTTGCGGTAGAAGGATTTATTATGAAAGAATGGCCTTGGTCAAAGGGATTAACGATAACAGCTCAACAAAAAAAAGCTGCATATGCTGTGGGATTTATTGATTTTGGAAAAGATATTTATCAATTAATTTCTGGACTTTTAGCATTGGATAGAACGAATTGTCCCATTCATCAGTTTGAATTACAAGTGCAGCAAGTTGTGATTCCAAAGTTCCAAAATCCTGATGGTAATTGGAATTGGACAGAAGCTGATATACTAAATCGTGATTTATTGAATCAAAATAATGATCTTGTTGGTTTAGCTGAATTAAATGGTATGATGACTTGGGCAGGGAAAGCACCTGATGACAATAAGTTTTCATTCACCGCATTGTTTATTCCAACACAAGATCAAGTAGCATGGGCCATAGCGTTTCTTGCAACAGAACTAATTAATGATGGTTTAATGTTAGGATCTACCATCGCATTCAAAGAAGGATATTGGAAAGCAGGTATTTGGTTATTTGTTTTTGCTGTTATAGCAGACTTTGTAAAATATGCATTTCATCATATGGCTAATGAAGTAGATCCTCCTAATCCCAACTATAATGAAAAATCAACTCCTGACAAATTAGAACTGAACCCAGATATTAAACAACAGTTGATTGATTCTGGTGATGAGGATATAGTTGAAGTCGTTGAGGAGTTGTATGAATTTGAGAGATATTTTTACGGATACCAGCAATCGTATGATAAATACATAACTGCTTTAAATAATAATGATAAAGAGGCAGCTGCTAATCAACTCCAGTGGGGCCTTGAATATATGGAAGAAGCGAATGATATTATACCAAACTTAAGCAAGAAGTTATCTCAAGGTCTTTCAAAATCTGTTGATACAATGAACCAGTTAGGTATTGATTTTGATGCTAATGATGCACCTGATATGTCTAATTTCGTTCTTAATGATACAGCAAAAGATATTATCGAATATCATAGAAATAATCGTCCAGAATGGAACATACAAACCCCAGCTGAATATGAAAATAATTACAGGCAATTAAATGGCTCATCTTGGGAAGTAGAAGAAAAATTAATGAAATCTACTGTGATACAGAAAAATCTTTTGGAACTAGTAATGGATGAAACTGCGAATGATTTTACTACAAAGTATGTGGGTCTAAAAAAAGAACTGGGCAATCCTGTGATCATTAATAACACAGTTAGAAGTGAACTGGAAGCTCAACTTTTAGCGGCAGAAACGGCGTTTACAGACGGTGACTATTTTTTATGTATTGAAATTGCTTCTCAATTAGAAGAGTTTGCAAGAACATGGTATCTTAAAACTTTAGATGAGTTTTTTGATGAAATTAATTGGAAAGCAAACTCTCTAAAAATAATGGCATTGTCTGTTAATCAAATACATGCTATTTCAATTGGAGACAATATAAAAGAAGTAAAGAATGGAGAATCAGTTGAATTCGATTACCAAGTGTATAATGAAGTGAATAATCATATAAATCCTGATGGTAATCAACTCACGGTAGAACCCATAATTGAAGTCAAAGCAAAAACTACTAACGGTATAATTCCAAATGGAATAATAATCTCTATTTTAGATGAAAATGGGAATGCTCTTCCAACTTCTAATGGAGCTCCAATTCTTAAATTGGAAAACAAAGAGGTAAGAAATATAAAAATTAAAATTGATATCATAAAGGATAGTCCATACGAACTCCAAGATTTTGATTTTATTCTACTAATTCATCAGGAGATCGGTTCTATAAAATCAATAGAATTGAAGCAGGATTTTTCAATTACAATTTTAGATGATGACACTACATCCCCTGAAATTGAGATTGAATATATTAATGGGGATTATACAGATGCCAATCCAGGACAATGGGTCGTTTCAGCATCTGATCCCGAGAGCGGGATTTCAGAAATGAGTGTATTTATTGATGAAGTCTTAGTCGGAACTTCTTCTGGTCTATATGCAGTTCCTAATGATCTAAATATCCATAATATTAAAATTACTGCAAAAAATGGTGATTTAGACCGTGGAACCAGCGATCAAGAAATATCTATTAAGACCCATATGGTTTCCATTGTCGATGATGATACTCAACCACCAGAAATCGTCATTGAGTGGTTTGGGCAGGGAACTGATGGAAATCCTGGTGTGTTTGAATGGGCTATATTCGATTCAGATGATGGCATAGGAGGAGATCAAGATACTGGCTTCAGCAACGTATCCATTTCTGTGAAATACCAAAGTACTGAAGGATTAGATGATTATATATTTATCATCCCCGTTACATTAAAAGGAGACCAATATGGAAATTGGTACTTACCTTCAGCTTTGGGGATTTATACTTTGAATATTTACGCCCGTGATAATGATGATGATAGAACCATCGCAAAAGATTCCTTAGATTCTAGCGCAACACTCAGTGTCACAATCATTGACGATGATATTATTGCACCTGAAATCAATGATTTTTTAATTCAACAAACACTAGAAACCATCACAGTTTCGTTTACGGCTATAGATGAGAACTCTGGTTTTATAGATGATCTGGGGTTGAGCATGATTAAAATCTTTATAGACAATATAAAGATTATTGAGTATTATCCTACTCCCGTAGAGTCTTTCTTTAATTATTCTATTCCGAACGAATGGATAATGGGCCTTGGTGTGCACAATGTACGTGTTGAGGTGTGGGATGCAGATAATGATAGAATCGGGGATTCATCATATACGGCTATTGAAGGAACTTTTGAAACTTCCTTAGAAGAGATGTATAATTATGTAATCTCGAGTATAGAAATCTTAAGAACATATGTAGAAAATTATCTAAGTTCTTATCTTGGCCGAAGTATCCAACGAAAGTTAGAAAAGGCGAGTGATCATTTAGCAGAAGCATATAGTCTAATTATAGAGGGTTATGTTACTTGCGGTCTCGTCCATGATCTTATTGCTCAAGCATTAGCTCAAGTTTCTGAGTTTCAAACTGCACTGTTTAACCGGATTGGATTCATTAGCGATGAGGATGCGAAATATATCATTCCTAGGTTGAGAGAGATTCGAAATAATATTGTAATTTTAATGGGATCTTCTATAGATTCTCCTCAAGCATATGAAATTGCATTAATTGCTGTAGATCTCTTAACATTAAAAGATTATATCAAGGAAGAGATCGGATTCTTTAATAGGATTTGCGTGACTAATGCTCTATCTTGTGCGATCAGTTTATTAGAGCTTTCTATCTTAAAACTCTCTCTAGACCTTGAAGTTAATGTAGCACTAATCCATGCTCAAGAAAAATTGGATTTTGCAATCATTAAAGTGAATTCATTATTAGATCAAGGGAAAATATCAGGAGAACTGGCTGAATATCTTGTGTTTCATTTACAAGACGCAATCGACAGAATAGAACTGCTCCCATAGCTTTAACTCTTCGTATCAACCTCAGCATGCATTCTACCTCTCCTAACCCCATATAATCTTTTTTCTTGACAATTATTATTTTTACAATATTTGCATTTATAGTTGTCATTTTAAATTTCTTGAGTTTTCATCGATAACAGAAATATTTATGAGTAAAAGTTAAACCAAGGTCACCATGAACAAACTTTTCATTCTTCTCGTACTCTTTATCCCGTTTTAAAAGAATATAGTCGAAATTATATGGTACTGCCAGAAATTTTTAAGCAAATCGCATAACGATTAGGAAAGAATTAAATTTAATGAGATAGGGCTTAGAAAGTTTGAAATTAAGAAGTGGATTTCTAGTTAATTCTAAATCGTAGTGGTAAGATTTATGAATATTCATCGAGATAATGATTCCATTCAGCGAAAAAATAACAGATAATAGGGGCAAAAAAACCTACAACAAAACCTACAGGAATCACCCACCATAGTCCAACATCAAGAGTATAGAGGTATTCATAGTATAGAACGCTTAATACACTTCCAATGGTTATGCTTAAAATACCCGAGATGATCAACACAATCCACACTTTTTTTTTGAGAGCAAAAAATATGCTCCACTTATCGAATGATAACCAGAAAATAGGAACAAAAAAACTTACAACAAAACCTGCAGGAATCACCCACCATAGTGGAATAGTAAAAGTTAAGAGGTATTCAAAGTATAGAAATGTAATTATACTTCCAAAAATAATGCTCGAAATACTACACTCTATCAAAAATAACCACACATCCCTTGCGGCGTTACTTTCGATGTTTTTAGAACCACACCACACACATCTTACAATTCCTTCTTTGAATTCAACATCACGCCACCGATGACCACAATCATTACATTTATAGGGATGATTATGACTCACTTTTCTTCACGTTAATAATATTCTACTCTAGGTTATTTAAATATTTAGTAAGTATTGAATAAAATCTTTGAATTGTTGTAATACAATCATCGTAGAGCCTGGTTTCTACAATGAAAGTATTAAGGATTTGCCAAAGGCTTTTAAGGAAACGTATCTTCCTTAATTTTAATCTACAATTTTTAAGCAAATCGTTCTTTCCCATTTTTGAATCCAAGAATTTTTAATTTAAAGAAGGTATTCAAATAAATGTCAATAGAATTAACCAATGCGGAAGAATTATTATCTAAAGGAGAAAGAGAGAAGGCCCTTAGAATTATTTCAAGAGTCGAAAACGCTATTTGGAGATACTTTTTTAGAGGAGATTATGAAAAGGGAATAGAGATTCTATTACAATGTAAAAAATTATATGAGAAAATTGGTCGAAAATTAAACATTGCAAATAATCTAAGCTATCTTAGTAGTTTTTATTCACAGAAAGGAGAGAAAAATGAAGGTTTAAAGTATGCAAAGAAAAGTTTAGAACTTTATGAACAATTAAACGATCAGGCGGGTATCGCGAAGAGTTATTCTTTATTGGCATATAATTATGGATTTAATGTTAATGGCAATTTAGAACTAGCAATAGAGTACGCAAAAAGGAGTCTTTCTATCAAAGAAATTGACCCGATGACAAAAGCTGAGAATCTAAAAAATTTGGCAATAATTTACGGAACCCAAGGTAGACTCAATGAAGCTTTACAATTCGCTGAAGAGGGATATATACTTGCTCAAGAAAAAAAAATCGATTATCTCTCTGCTTTGTGTTCAGAGCTTATTGGTGCTACCTATAGACTTCAAGGAGATCTTAAACGTGCTTTAGAATATTTAGAGAATGGTTTAACTCATGCTAGAAACTCGGGATTTGTCGAACTTATTGGATGGGCATTATATAGTTTAACCCTAACTCACCTTGATTTAGATTCATATGAGCAAGCACAAGAATATCTAAAACAATTTGAGGAAGCAGCTAAAAAGACAAAAGACAAGACCACCTTTAAAATGTATTTAATGGCAAAAGGATTAATGCTTAAGGCAAGTGGAAGATCGAGAGATCGTGCTGAAGCTGAGAATCTGTTCAAACAAATTGTAGCAGATGAGATTACGAATCCTCAAGTATTTTTAAATGCAGTAAGCACTCTGTGTGAAATTCTTCTAGAAGAGCTTGAAATGTCTAATAATAAAGAAATTATCAGTGAGTTAGAACCACTAATTACTAAACTTCTTAGCTTTGCAGAAAAAACTCACTCGTTTATGTATACGTGTCTTACTAAAGGATTTCAAGCAAAATTATAATTAATTCAAATGAACTTCGGGGAATCGAAACGTCTGTATACACAAGCTCAACGTCTTGCTGAGCAATATGGATTTCAGGGACTAGCTCACACACTTTCACTAGGTCATGATAGATTGCTGGAACAACTAAATGTGTGGGAACAGTTAAAAAAGAATAATGCCCCAATGTCAGAAAGAATAAAGCTAGCTTCTTTCGATAGAATTCTCACTCGAATGAAAGGAATAAATATAATGGAAGGTCCTGAGATTCTTGATGAAGAACCGATATTACTCCTTATTATGGATAATAGCGGAACCACGTACTTTAATCATCCCTTTGTGACAAGCTGGGATTATAGCGACCTCTTCAGTTCATTTATGTCTGCGTTTAATACGTTTAGCAGCGAGATCTTTTCGAGGTCCATTGACCGTATTCGAATCGGTGAAAATATTATCCTAATAAATCCAGTGGAACCCTTTTTGACGTGCTATGTCATTAAAGGTCAGTCCTACCCCGCGCTTCAGAAGTTGACGCGCTTTTCTGAAGCTATAAAAGAGAATTCGGAAATTTGGCATGCTCTCAATAAGTCAGTAAAAACAAGTGAGATGTTAGAACTCGATAAACCACCTGCCCTTAAAATTGTGATTAATGAGATTTTTACTCAATAACTTAAAGCCTTCGGTTTTAAGGGTAGTGAAAGCCTTCACATAAATTGTGTATGATGTGGTTATTTCTGGAAATTTCAATGTCTGATTTCGATGATTCATACTATTTATAGAAAGAATATGTAGCCATTATAAAGGAGTTTTCTAAAAGGAAAAGTTAAGAGCAAGATAATTATAAATTTTTAATTTAATCTCATATTGAAAAAGAAAATATATATAATACTAAAGAGAGATTTATTTCTTAAGAAAGATATGTGAGAAAACGAATAATTTTCCTTTTAATTTTTTTAAAATTGAGATTCTATGTCAATTTACCGTGAAAAGATTGAAATTTTATTGAATGAATATTTAAAGGCAGTTGGGGAAGGTCTTATTGCTGCAGTCATAGTTGATAAAGAAGGTCTTGTAATGGCTTCAGAATCTAGAGATATAAATATTAATGAGGAAATTGTAGGGGGCGTCTCATCTTTAATCGAACCCGTATTGAAGAGATTAACAAAAGAGTTTAGTTCATTGGATTTTGGAACAGGAACCTTTGATACTGAAAAATTTCGATTAATATTTTCTCAAGTTGGAGAAATGGCTATTTTAGTTTCTATATTGGGACCTCGCACAATGATAGATCCTGTTTTACCTTATGCTTATTTAACTTCTGAAAAAATCGCAAGAATCTTTGGTGCGCGTGAAGTCAGTCCAGTAATACCAAATCTTTATATGGAAGAGAGACCGAAAGTTTTCGAACAAAGTGAAGAAATTTCTACAGAATTGCCAGATAATAATATAAAACTGCAGAACAATTTAGAACAAATAGATGTGAAAAAATTAAATAATGTTGACGATTCCTCTACGATTAAATCTAAAACACCACCCATCGAGCCTGTAGAGAAAGGAAAAAAGACTAATGTTTTCTTTATATCTACAATTGGACCAGGTGAGAAGAAACAAAATTTACTTATTGATTACAATAATAGCATTAGCGATATTAAAGAAACCGTAGGAAAATTATATGGACTGGTACCTGCGAATTTTCATTTATCTTCAGGTGGTATTACATTAGATGAAGACCTCCGCTTAAAGGATTATAATATAAATGATGGAGATGAAATTCTTTTAATCCCCTCAAGCACAGCAGGTTAAATATAAAATTAATAATTTGATTAAAAGTAAAAAATATATTGATTTTAAATTCATGAATCGATATCAAAAAGTTGCTCCTTTTTACTGCAAGGTTCTACCTAAATAGGCAGAACCTATTTAAAAAAAACAAAATATAGTATTAATTATAAATTATATTATAATGTAATAATAAAAAGGATGTTCGAAAGATATGAAAGATTTTAAAGATAAAATTGCTGTTATAACTGGTGCGGCAAGCGGAATTGGTCTCGGTATAGCAAGGAGAGCTTCAAAAGAAGGTATGAAAATAGTAATAGCTGATATTGAAAAAGACGCTCTAAATCAGACCGAAGAAGAATTAAAGTCATCAGGAACAGACGTTATATCTGTATTAATCGATGTTTCAAAAGCCGAAGATATTGAAAAATTAGCCCAAGAGACAATCGATACATTTGGAGAAGTCCATTTATTATGCAATAATGCCGGGGTCGCCGCTCCGGGGCTTCTTTGGGAGTGTATTTTATCTGACTGGAAATGGGTTATAAGTGTAAATTTATGGGGTGTGATTCATGGGATTCGAACTTTCATTCCTATAATGCTTCAGCAGGATAATGAATGTCATATTGTTAATACATCATCCATGGCGGGAATAATGTCCGGAGATGCTGTAAATGGAATTTATGGTATCACTAAACAAGGAGTAGTTTCCCTTTCAGAGAGTCTACGATCAAGTTTTGCGCAAATGGGTGCCAAGATCGGTGTTTCCGTGCTTTGCCCGGGAGTTGTAAACACTAGAATTACCAATAGTGAAAGAAATCGTCCGGCAGAATTTTGTGGTCCGGATTATATGCCATGCTTCGATAGAATTATAAAAAATCATCCTGATCTTGAACAAGCAGTCAGAGCAGCTCCAAAAATATGGGAAGCAGGCACTTCACCCGATCAATCAGGCGACGTTGTATTCGAGGCAATCAAGAATGATATATTTTATATCTTTACAGAAACCGGACTAAACTGGAAGGCAGGTATGAAAAATCGATTTAATGAAATTTGGGAGGATTATAATAAAATTAAATCCATTCTAAAGGAATTATAAATTATATTTCTTATATGTATAATACGAATACTTAAATTTCTCTAGTCTCTATAATCTCTCTAATATAAGTTTAAATTTAAAAAAAAAAGAGAAATTTAGTATTTTTAATGTGTCAAAACACTTAGTCTTGTTGTTGTGCTGATGCTAATGCTTCTTGCTGAGAAACCATAAGATCAAATTTAAAACCATATCCCTCAATAGAACCAAATGCTGTCATAAAAGTGGCAAGAAAGTTTAAGGCTTCTTCTAGTTTTCCTTGTTCAATTTCATTATATGTAACTGATTTCCAGCCTTTTTTACAAGGTTTAAGCCACATCGGTGTTGATTTGATAGCGTCATTAGGCCCCATCTCTTGAATTTGTTTATTGTAAGCATCCGAAACCTCTTGTTGTTTAGTAAACGGCCACCAGGCTGTAATTACTATATGAACCATAAATATCAAATCATTTTTATTTTATTTTTGTTAATTTAACGATAGATTGAACTTCGCCAAAATTTTTTGGCGTGATATATAACAACGCCATCTATATTTAACATTTATGTAAATTCTATACATCCTTGTCAAAATATCTCAATACTATGCTCTCTCTTGCTGAAAAAGATCCTGAGTTCAAGGAACAAATAGTTAATATTTTTGCCTTCAGAGAAATGCCCTCAAAAGATTTATTATTAAAAATTAAGAGTCAATACTAAATATTAGATTAGAAATTTTTCCATATTTACACAGATATAAATCAAAAATTTTACCATTTCTTATTTTTACAAAACTATATAAAGATCTTAGATCAAACGATAAAATATGACAATAATACAAAATATCTGTGAAAAAATTGAAAGTATTGTGGGTACTAAATATGTTTCTGATTCAGACCCAATTCGCTATTCATATTCAATGAATTGTGATTTTATTCTCCAAGGTATGCCTGATATTGTTGTTAAACCGAGAACTTCTGAAGAAATATCTGAAATCTTAAAACTTGCGAATGAATATAAGATGAAGGTTATTCCCAGAGGAAATGGTGCGGATTTGACTGGAGGAGCAAAACCGATTGGAGATGGTGGGATTGTATTAGATGTATCTCGGATGAATAAAATATTAGATATTGATGAGGAAAATAGAATTGTCACAGTGGAAGTTGGGATTTCTTGGAGTGAATTGCTTGAACAATTAAGTAATGTAGGAATTGGATATTATACTGGAACTACTGGTCCGGCATCGGGATTTTCAGCCACGATTGGTGGTGGTCTTTCTAATAATTCAGTTGGTGGGGGAGGTGCTGCTATGTACGGGAGTGTTACTGAACAATGTGTCGGATTGGAAGTTGTATTACCTCAAGGAGACATAATTTACACTGGTGCAAGGGCTAATTCCTTTTGTGAAAAACCTTTTACGAGATTTGGTTTAGGACCTGATTATTCGGGCTTATTTTTAGGGGATGTCGGAATTCACGGAGTAAAAACAAAGGCTTCCTTGAATTTGTATCCGTTACCAGAATATAGGGGATATGCAACCTACGAGATAGATAATAGGGATGTTATTTTATCCACAAAAAAGGTTGAAGATGTAATGATTAAATGGCAACATAATAGATTACCGCTACACGATTTCTTTTATTATACAGATGGGAGAGGTTTTACAAAGGATTTATTAAATGTAGAAATTAAAGGGAGTATTTTATTATATACTACCGTGGCAGATTCACAAAAACAGCTTGATTACAATATCGAACGTATAGAACAAATCGCCCAAAATGCAGAATTTAAAAAACTAGGACCCACACTCGAAGAAGGAAATCTGGGTAAATGGTTTTATGAAGAAGACGGCAAATGGCAATGGGCTAATCATAGCTGGTTAGGAGGGAGTCATTTCAATTTAAGTGGTTGTATGAAATGTCCCACATCCCAATTAACCGAATATAGAAAGTTGTATAACGAATGGAATCTGAAAAATTTTCCAAAAATCAGAGAACTTGGTGCTATTGGTGGAGCAGGGTTTATAGCATTCGGAGTTGCTCCTACTTATATTGATGTTGCTGGAGGTCTCGGTCTTAGGGGTGATATAAACCAGAGGGAAGCCTTTCAAGAACTCTGGAAGGATCATTTGATAACACTTATAAAAAAAGGTTCAATCCATTATTGGATGGGCGAGATCATCAGCAGAAGTTTGATTGATTCAGGTGCGTTAACAGAAGAATATTATAATTTCATGATCGGGATAAAGAAAACACTCGATCCTAATAAAATTCTAAGTCCTGGGAAATTTTATTTGGGGGATCAATTTTAAAAAAAGAATCATTGATATTCTCTGTAATTCCTAAATTCATTTTCACAATTATCAATATTTAAGTTTAAAAGAGAAAAGCATTATATATTTATTAAAAAGATAGTGAATCCTTTAAGTGAGGTGTTAAATAATCGCAAATTTCTGTTCTGTATGCGGGAAACCTTTACAAAACACTTGGAAGGTTTGTCCTTATTGTGGGTATGCCTTCGGTATCAGATCTAAAGAATTGGGAGAATATACTTATGAAACAGAAGATCAGGGATTCGGTTTTCCATTAAAGGCTGAAAGTAGGAGAAGAATATCAAAAAGACAGAAAAGAGCAATTATATTTGGCGCTATTGTCATATTAGCAGCGGTTCTTATCCCTGTTGTAAGTATTGCCGTCTACGAGTACATTTTTCCACAGAGGAAAGTTATCTTCTATGTAAATAATGGTATAAATCCTACATCTTATACTGTTAAAACAACACGTGAGAGATTAAATTATTACAGGAGTGCCCCTCACCCCTCTCACTATTCTTTTAATCCAGATTACATAGCTTCAGTTTTAGAATCTTATTGTACACCTGAGGATGAAAAAATTATTCAAATTGCTGAAGCGGTCCGTTCAAAATGTATAGATCCATATGATTCTGAAGAGATTATCAATGCTATCTTGAGTTTCACTCAAGCAATCACTTATAAGTATGATACTATAGATTTGGGACAATATCCTCTTGAAACTATCTTTGAAAGAGGAGATTGTGAAGATTTATCTATTTTGTTTGGTTCTTTAGTGGAAGCTTTAGGATACTCTGCAATCATAATGATTATTGATTTCTATGATGAAATCAACGAAGAATGGGTGGGACATGCATGCGTCGGGGTTTATTTAAGTTATATTCCCACAGCTCATTTCGATTATCCCCCGAGCCATTCTTATGATATTGATGGGTTTGAATATTGGATTTGTGAAACTACAGCACAGGGCTATATGATGGGTCAGTTGCCGACTTCTGATCCTGGCTACTTTTCAATAACAGCTTACGCACAAATTGATTAATAGAAAACAAAGAATATGTCGCTTAATTTTCAAATAATTTTATATTTTAATTAATCTCTGTTCACGCTTCTCATATGCACATAAATGAGATAAACCCCATTTTTTTATTTTTTCTGAAATTTCCTTAAATAAATATCCGATATATTCTGGTCTATGAGCATCAGAACCTAACATTAAAGGAATATCTCGTTCAATAATTTCTTTAATGATTTCATCACTAGGGAATTGACTCCCGATATCTTTAAGAATTCCAGATGTATTAATCTCAACAGCCATTCCCTTATTTTTTATTTTATCCAGTAAATCTAAGAGTTTTTGCCATGCATTTTGGGAATAGTTCGGATTATTTTGACGCATTAGAACACGTTGGTTATCAAAATGGGCAATCGCATCAAAAAAATTAGTATCTACTAGTTTTGTTAATTTATTTATATATTCTAGGTTGATTTTTTCTACACCATATTTTTTAAGAGCCTCGGAGCCCTCACGTGGATCTATTATGATTATGGGGGATTCATGCCATTTTATGTCGTGGATTGCTCCTAGTAAATAGTCAAAATCATCCATAAATGGTTCAAGGATCTTTTTTTGACGAGTTAATGGTCTTCCTGGAGTAGCGAAATTTATTTCAGTTGATATTCGGATATTTATTTTATTCTTATATTTTTCTTTCAGACTTCTTATTTCTTTAATGTAATGAGGGAATTCTTCAACTTCCATCGATGCTCTTTTAATTATTTTTATAAACTGTGGATCATCTATGATAGCTCCTAATGGGAAGTGATCTGTGATCCCAATTTCTTTAAGATTCTTTTCTATCGCAATTTTTACATAATCTTCAATTTCACCTCTAGCATGCCCACAACGTCTATTATGACTATGATAATCCATTAGTTTCATTATTTGAACCATCTAAAATTTACTATTATAAAGTATATTATTCATTTTAAAAAGTTAATAAACCTTGAAAAAGTTAAGGACTATTCTTCGAATATTGCGTATTTAAAGATATCATCCTCAACTACCCAAGCTTCTAAAAAGTCGTCCCACTTCCTTGTATCCCATATACTTTCAATATTCTTAAACCCTCTACTGAGTTCCTCCAATAAATTCTTACCAACTGCAAACTCCTCGTGAGAAGGATATATTTCAATTTTTTTATTCTCTTGAAATAAATCTAATAACTTTTTGATACTCGAAAGATGTGTAGGTAAATCATCTTTTGAAATATACATTGTTCCATAATGAGCAGTGTCACCTGTAATAAGTTCACCTTTATTAGTTAATAAAGAAATTGAGCCTGTTGAGTGTCCCGGTGTATGAATAACTAGAATGGTAAGACCACCTAAATCTATGATCGTACCATCTTTAATAGGCTCAACGTTATTAGCAGCTTGAAATCTATAATTTCTGCTTTCATAACGTTTAACAATTTCATTGGGAGAATCTTTTAAGAATGAAATATCTATTGGCATAGATATTGATTTCATTTCTTCAGGGTGAATATATATTTTATCAAATTCATAATTTCCACCAATGTGATCAAAATGAGAATGAGTATTTAATACCAATAACTTTTTATCTTCAATTATATCATATATTACTGGTTTTAGGGGGAAAAGACCACAACCAGTATCAACCATTAATGCAGAATGGGAACCAATTAACAAAAATAGATTAATATAGGTGGTATAAAATCGAGGATCGATCTCATCAAGTCTTTCACGTATAATGAATAGGTGTCTCTTATGTTTTATTGTTTCAAACCATTCATAGCTGTTTAAAATATTCGGCATGATATTATTATAGTTAATTAGAGTTAATCAATTTTAATACTTTTAAAATATTAAATTAAACCTTTTAAACATTTCTTAATCAATTTTAAATATGAATAATGAATTGGATAAGTTTGGAGACTATTTTCAGCAAAAATCTAAGTATATTAGAGAAAAAATGCCTCAACATCGATTAGATTGGTCAGCAAAACCAGAAACCTATAAGCTATATCCAAACGCCAAAAAAATTATAACCTTGCCTAACATTAAATTTGATGAAGATATTAAATTTTGGAATGTAATCTTAAATCGAAAATCTACTCGTAAATTTAAAAATGAACCAATCACGCAAATACAACTTGGTTTTTTGCTATTTGGAATGTCTGGATTAACTCGAGTTTTTCCGAATTTCGCATTTAGAACCGTACCTTCTGCGGGAGGATTATATCCAATTGAAGTCTATCCCGTAATTAATAATGTTGAGGATCTGGATCAAGGTGTTTATCATTATAATATCCCTAAACATAGCCTTGAATTATTGCGAGAGGGTGATTATCGAACCGAAATTACTAAAGCATGCCTAGATCAACAAATTGCTTACAATTCAGCTGTAAATTTTGTATGGACAGCAGTAATAGAAAGATCTAAATGGAAATATCTTCAACGGTGCTATCGGTATATCTATTTAGATGCGGGTCATATAGGGCAGAATTTTTATCTTATTACTGAAGCATTGGGATTGGGAGCATGTACTATAGGAGCAATATTTGATGATGAGATTAATGCATTGTTAGAAATTAATGGTCATACTGAGACAGCTATATATGTGGGTGTCGTTGGTAAAAAGTATTAACTACATTTCTTTTATCCAAAAAACATGAAATAGGCAATTCTTTTTCATACTTTTATTTAAATTAAGTTTTAAAAATTGTCTAATATTTAAATTATTAAATAAAAAAGTTTTAAGGGATTAGTAATGACTAAGGCAAAAGTAAATAATATTGAAATTGAATATGAAACCTTCGGGGATCCCTTAGATAAACCATTACTTCTAATAGTGGGATTAGGTTCTCAAATGATCCATTGGGATGAAGGATTCATAAAATCTCTGACAGATCGTGGGTTTTATGTAATTATATTCGACAATAGAGACACAGGGCTTTCAACTAAATGTGAAGAAGCTGGTAAACCAGATTTGATGGGAGCAATAATGGCAGTTCAGAGAGGGGAATCAGTTGATGCACCTTATTCTTTGGATGATATGGCAGATGATGCTGTAGGACTTCTTGATGTGTTAGGTATTGAAAAAGCTCATATTTGCGGAGGTTCAATGGGGGGAATGATTGCTCAAACTATTGCGTATAGACATCCGTCTCGAGTGTTAAGTCTCACTTCGATAATGAGTACCACAGGTAATCCAGATCTCCCTCAAATGACTCCAGAAACACAGCAAGTATTCTACGCCCCAGTACCTCCTGAGCGTGATGCTATTATTGAGAACTCTATTAAAGTAGGAAAGTATATTTATGGATCGGGATTTCCTTTTGATGAAGAGAAATACCGTGCTCTTGCTGCAAGAGTGTTTGATAGAAATTTTTATCCTACTGGGATTGAACGTCATCTACTTGCTATAATGGTACAGGGAAATTGGAAAGAAAAGCTATCGGCGATTAAAGTACCAACTCTTGTGATACATGGAAGAGAGGACCCTCTTTTCCTTGTTGAAGCAGGAATAGATACTGCAGAAGTTATAACTGGATCTGAATTGATGATTATCGACGGGATGGGTCATAGCCTACCCCCAGAAATATGGGATCAAATATCGGATGCAATTGCAAAGAATGCAACAAAAGCTTAAGACTAGAAATCCTCTTTTTAATAATCAATATATTCAAACCAATGTTATTACATTTTTGTTATTGTCAAAATTATCTGGATAGCTCATTAAATAGTCTTAAAATGAGATATCTATGTTTATTAAGAATTAACTCTCACCACCGATTAACTAATCAATAAGCTGAGGGAGATAATAAATTTTTTAAGAGTATGGAAATTGAGGTTTAAATCAATTTTTTAACGAAAAGATAAATACCAATATGAATAATAAATTTATTGATAAGACTTTGGAGTCGGAAAATACTGAAAAGGAAACCCCCATTCCTCGTCTAACGGACGAAAAAAAACCAAAACCTAAAATAATTGAAGGATTGAATCGGGATGCCATAGTAAAAGATTTAAATGGTAGAACACTTATGGTCTATTTTGTATTATTAAATAAAAAATCAATTGGAGTACGTGATCTTCAACGTCATTTAGAGCTTTCAAGTCCTAGTGTTGCAAAGTATCATCTTGAGAAATTAGTTAATTTAAAGCTTGTTGAAAACAGAAATGGTATTTATCATCTGGAAAAAAAAGCTGATTTGCCGTTATTAACTTCTTGGGTATTAATAGGCAGATATCTTCTTCCTAAAGTTATTTTTGCTGCTGTTTTTTTTACAATTCTATTTTTTAGTTATTTAATCTTTATTTATACATATTGGAATAAAGATAGTCTATTTGTTATTTTGTTGGGAGTAGGGATTATGATTTATGTATGGTTAGATGTGATTATACAATTTAAAAATAAACCAATATAGAGAATAACTCTACTCTTCTTAATATTCAGAAGTTTTTTACTTCGAATTATATAGTGTTCTAAACTTTAGCATAATAAGTTTAGATGCAATAATATGATATGAGGAATGATTTTGAATTGGGTAGATGAAAATGAATAGACAGGTTAAAGGTACTATTTTTGTATTGATAATTTGTATTCAATTTATTCTAATAGGGTGTAGTGCAAATACTACTGACCGAATTAATGATGATGAGCCAAATAATTTGATCCAAGGTGATGGATCATCCCATTCATCCCCTTATTATTTCCCAATTAACAGATCATCTCCACTAATGACGGAAGAGAATTTAGAACGGGATTCAGAAAGTAATCCTAAATTAGCTTATAGTTATTATAATACCGATTATGTGTTAACACTTAATTTAGATAGATATGTCCTTACAATTGGAGAAATTGTTACTATATATTTAGGTTTAACCTGTAATTTAACTGCCTCATCTGGAAAAACAATTGCTATTGAGATTTATCAAGGATTTTATAGGAATTACTACTATTATTATCCATCATATTATGAGACAAAAACACCTATTTATACCATTAACCTAACAACTAATAGTAATGGTCAGGCTTCCACATTATTTTCCCAAACTTCTTCTGAAGGGATATATACTGTTTATGCTTATGCTGAAGGTAATCGAGTTTATAAAGAGTTTTCCGTTGGTGAAGTTGGTATCTTTTTTAAAGGTCCACGTTATTATAAGGGTAACCAAGATTATACTGCTGCCCTTCATATCGTTAATTTATCCGATTTCTCCAGTATGCCTTTTACAGATTTTAACTATTCTATTTCTTATTATGATTCTTTAGATTGGGTTATTTTAACAACGGACCAAGGAAACACTGATGCATTTGGTTATACTACTTTTACCGCAAATATTCCTTTAGAAATGAATAATCATCATATATTAAGACTGGCAATTGGTACAATTGATGGAAAAGCAGAATATCAAACTTTTCTTTATGAGTCATGGGATTATTATTATTATTGTTTATGGGGAGGGCAACAAAAAACTATTCAAGAACGATTTCAATATGTAGTTACAACTGATAAAACGATTTATAGCCCGGGTGAAACTATAAATCTAAGGATTTTAGTATTAGAATATTCATTTATGAATGAAACAAAACAAATCATGCGAAATACTCCTGTATCTTTTACTATTTATAATCCAGATGAATTTGCAATATTTTGGTCAACTCTTACTACGGATGAAAATGGTATATTAACCTTTGATTTTCCTTTAGATGAAGATTGTGAATTAGGACATTATGGATTTGAGTTTAGTCAATTTGAACATAGTTACAGATATAATGTTAGGGTTGATTACTACACTAAACCTGTTTTTAGAGTAGAAATTGATACAAATGGGAAAGATTTCTATCCTATTAATGAAAAGTTATTTGATGGATATGTTGAGGTATCGTATTATTTTGGCCAAGTAGTGGTAGGAGCAACTGTAGAACTCTCAATTCTAAATTATTGGGGAGAAGTCAAATATTCTAAGGAAGGGGTTACTAATAGTGAGGGACGATATTATTTTTCAATAAATCTACAATCCATTGAAGACTTAGATTATTCCTTTAAAGTACAAACTGAAGCAACGGATATCTATGGTAGGAGTGCTTCATATGAAAAAATCTATACTCGTATCGAAGAATTACTCGCATATGGATATTTAACTGATTGGGCACCACACCCAGACGATACTTTAGAGTATTATTTTTATGTATATCAATATGTGTTATCTTATGATTATGAATATTGGAATTGGTATTATAATCCATTATCTAATGTTTTAGTTAATATTGATATTTATGGAATTGAAGACTATCAAATTTATTCATGGGAAATAAATTCTCGAGACTTAATCGCAACCTACTCTAAATTAACAAATAAATTTGGAGCAGGCATTTTAGAGTTTAAAATACCTATAGAACAAATTAAAGATTACAACTTTTTTGAAATCCGAATATCAGTAGATCTTGAGGATGGTAGATCGACAACTTCTTCTTATTATTTCCGTTATAAGAAATATAGTTTGGATATCAATATTGTGGATTCTGCTTTAGATCTAGGCCAGACTCTTGAATTTGAAGTAACCTTTAAAGACGTTTTAAAAGATACTCCGTGTATTGGGGAAGGTAGGATTTATATTTATGACACCAATCATCAACTTATTGGTCGAGTTACTGATATAATTTCAGGAAGTCAAATATATCACTTCTACATTCCAAATTCTTACCCTGAAGGTAAATACTTTATATATTCTTACGTATATTCTCGCTCAAACCAGTATTATGGTGGATTTTGTTATCATTCTGCTTATAAGTCCTTTAGGGTGGGTAGTTTTCAATCATTATCATTCACATCCAATTTTACCAATGTTGGGAGATATTATGAAAAAATTATTGTTCAAATTGGTGATATCATTGAAATTAGCGGATTCTCAAATGTATCGACAAATCTTCCACATTATCTTGAAATTTATAAACGGGGCTTACTTTTTTCAGAACCGATAACGATTACAGATGATACCTTTACTTACTTTCTAAAGGTTAAAGCAAGTTTTGCGCCTGATTTTACAATAATGGTTTATACGATTTCTGATCAGGGAAAGCTTTATGAATATATACTTGTAGTAAATATCGATTTTTCTTATAGTCTTAAACTATCAACCGATAAGGAAATCTATGAACCTGGTGATTTAGTAACTTTAACTATTACGCCACCTGAGAATACAACTTCAATGTTAGCACTCTCTTTTATTGATAGTGCTGTATTAGATGTAGAACCAGAGGATGATTCAGAATTGGCTTACTTTACAATGAACAAATATTCCGCATATATTAGTTCAGGAAGTTCATGGGGTACAGGATTTGATATTATTAGTTATTGGTGGTATGGTTATGGAAGACCTATAGGAGGATTTTATTCTTTAGCAATTGAAGACCCAATATTTACTCCTTTAGATTATACAAAATATACTTTTGGAGTAGGTCCGAACAGATTAAACGCGCCTTCTTATGATGAATTACTCACTAGTTTTGATACAGAAATAAGAAAAAATATTACAGAATCGGCAAACTGGAAACCAAAATTAATAATTTCAGAGCCAACTACCATCAGTTTCAAATTACCAGACAATATTGGTGAATGGACAATTCGAGCAGTAATCAATAATATTTTTGAGGATTCAAATGATATTGTGTTATGGGGTGCCGTTGAAACAATTCAAATTAAAGTATTTCTACCATTTTTTATCGAATTTGAGGTCTCTCAGCCAATTTTTCAAGATGATATCTTAAGTATTAACGCATACGTTTATAACTATTTAGGAACAGATGTGCATGCGTTTGTTGCCGTTGACACCCCTGATCTTATAATATTAAATAAGGATGTGCAAGAAATATTTATCCCTGATGGTTTTGTTTCTGAAGTTGAATTTTCCGTCTATTGTATTGAACCTTTTTTTCATAATATCACATTATTAGCAGCTACTGAAGTTTCTGGAAATAAATATTCAGATGCCAAACAATTAACAGTATATATAAAACCGAATGGTATAGAAATTACAAATAGAACTATTGGATTTTTAAATGCCACCGAGGGATCCTGGATCCTCAATCATACTTTAGAGCCTTTAGCAATTTATCATAAAGAGACGCTAGCATTATATACCGATTTAATGGATATCTCAATTGATAGCTGGCAGTCATTAATTGGTTATCCCTATGGGTGCATAGAGCAGACAATATCAAAAGTACTTCCAACCGCTCTTATATTCAATTATTTAAATAAAACAGGACAGCTTACTCCAAGTTTAGAAAAAGAAATAACAATGATGATTTTAGAAGGTCTTAACAGAATTTATAATTTCCAACATAGTGATGGGGGTTGGGGATGGTGGAGAGATGATTCATCAAAGGTAATAATGACCTCTATAGTTGTATCTGCACTAAATCAAATTGAAGAGGTTGGTTTTCGGATTAATCCTATAACTTTGGAAAAAGGTATAGGCTATTTGATTTCTCACCAGCATCCTAGTGGTGTTTGGGATTTCCAAGAATATTCTTCAAATACATTAGAAGCTACAGCTTTTATTCTAAAAGCAATAATGAACTATAAAAATAAAACATCCCAAATAGAAACTGCAATTAACCTTGCTGTTAATGAGTTTAGCAATTTATGGTACACTGGAGATATGCAGAGTACTTATTCATCCTCATTATTTTATATTGCAACCTTAGGTACTATTTATGAAAATACTACATTTAATAATATTCTAATTCAATTTATCAAAGATCACAAAAAAGTAGAGGAAAATACGATTTATTGGGACAGTGATACAAGCAGCAATTGGTATTGGCGAAAGTTAGGAAATATAGTGGAAATTACATCTTATGCTATCTGGGCTCTTGCTCTTGACGATTACCTTAATAACTATGCTTTAATCCAGAAATCAGTCCAATTTTTGTTGAATAGGCGTAATCGCTGGGGATGGGGATCGACTGCTGATACCTGTGCCGCAATAACAGCTTTAACTGCAATTAAAGAAATTTTAATTACAGGTGGACTCATAGAATTCAATGGAACAATTTTTGTACAAATTAATAACAATATTCATCCCCAATTTACTTTGAATTTCACGGACTCTAGCAATAAGCCAAATGAAATTTTATTAAATCTTGATAATTATCTAACTGAAAATAGCAATACAATAAATATTTCTTTAAGTGGTTCAGGTCAAATCTGTTATATTTTTGAAACTGTACAGATTTTGCGATCAAATCCAATAATAGAGATTCCAAATATAATTGAAGTTAAAACTAATGAGTATTTTAACTTAAGCGTAAGGTTTACAGATATTGATAATAGAATGCCATTAGTAGATTCTAATATATCATTACTTCGTGTTCCTAATGAATTGCATGATCCTGAAGAAAACTACACCAAATTTGCTCCAATCCTTATTAATGGAAGTGTTATTTTATATTCTTTAATTGCAGCCGACTATACAGGGAATTTTATTATTGAAGGTCTTTCTGTTTTAGGATTTATACGATATTTCGATGCCATAAACAATATAACAAGGTATCAAATTTTCGATCGTACAGTAGGTCCAATCATTATTAAAGTAGGATCACAATCTTATTCATCTTATCCATTAAATCTCCCAAATAACAATTCAACAATAAGTGTTGATGAATCTTTAAGTCTTTTAAAGATAGTTTCTAAAAGAAATTTTCTCTATCCTGGAGAAATAATAACTATTAAGTTAAAAGTCTCGAATGATGGAGATCCTCGCCCATTTTATGTTATTGATGATGAAATTCCTACAGGTACGATATTTTTAACTGATTCCGTTATAATTGCAGGAGATTATGAAAGTTCTGAAATTACTTATGATCAATCAACCTTAGGTATTCATTTCTTTTTTCCGATGTTAGCCTCTGGAATTACAGAGATAACTTATCAACTTCAAATTAATAGAATTAAGAACTCTTATTCAGGACAGTGTAAACTTTGGGGTATGTATGATAATATATGTATAATCTCGCAATCTGTTATATTAGAAAATATTCCAAGGAAATACTATGCAAATCATTCAGTTTACCGAGATTTGAAGCAGCCTATTCTCTCAAATGTTAATATTACGAGAAATAAAGACACTCCAAATATAAAACTCTTTATTAGTTTTAAAGCAACAGATAATAATGATATTTATAGGATTCGGATAATTTTTGCTCAAAACTCTGAATGGAGGGCCCAAACCTTATATTCTATGCAAGATCAAGAAGATTTTTCTATTGTGCTTACTGATTTTGCCAATATTGATTCAAATATAGAGGTTATAGTAGAGGTTTATGATGTGTATGGGAATATTAAAACTTCTAATAATTTGTCAATAAAAATCCGTGCTTACGAGCTCATTCCTTATCTCATAATTGGAATGATTGTAGGTTTTTCGATTGGTATTGCAAGTGTAGCTTCGATACTTTACAAAAAGTTTGAAAATAAAAAAAGAAATTCTCATAAGGGCTTAGTTGATAAATCGAAACAGGCAATAAGAAAAATTTCCTTTATAGATGATTCTGAAGAAGATACTGAAAGTCCAAATACATAACAAAATTTTTTTTTTCAAATATTCTCTAAGATTAAAAAATCTATATATTCTTATTCAGAGTAAAAGTATACCCTTCATCTTTCATTATAAGCAAAATCCCTTCTTTCCTGAATTTGTTTAGCAATGGCTTAACTTCTTTAATAGGAATGCCATAATTTCAATCATAAATTTAGGGAATTTTCTGTAAGTTCGCTGAAGAACCTTAAGCATCTCAAAAAAAGTTGCTGAATAATCCATTTGCTATATTAACTAATTTGATTCCTAAAAGATCTATAAGTTAATCTGTTTATAAATCAATATAAAGAAAAAATTTGGAGTTGGAATATAATTCATATGTCATATTAATATGTCAAGAGTTGAAATTGGACAATTCTGTAAAGGAACTATAGGAATGATCAAATTTATAATCTAAGAAATTAATTATATCTTTAATCCTTGAAAAACGATTGCTCTATAGTATTTAAATAATCATTAGAGGAATTTATAATAATTTAGAGATATTTAAAATGAGTGAAAGTGAAGATATTTACCGGAATCTACAAATTCATCTTGATAAACAGACAGTAGGCTTCCCTGCCACAAAATCAGGTTCTGACATCCGTTTACTCAAACAACTCTTTCCACCCGAACAAGCTAAAATGGCGATGATATTAACTTATAAGTATGAATCTCTCTCAGAGATCCATGATCGTGCGAAAGACCTTGGTTATTCTATCGAAGATGTAGAAAGGATTCTTGATGCTACGGCAAGTCGAGGGATTATTGGTTATAGAAATAAAAATGGTGTAAAACAATATCGCAATATTCCTTATATTGTCGGAATGGGTGAAGCTGCAGCTTTTAATCCTTCTCGGGAGCTCCTCGAAGCTATGGAAGAATACTCTAACGATGGATTATTTTGGATGTCTTTTATAAAATCAAAAGTCCCTCAGATGCGTACTATTCCTATTGAACAAAGTATTGTTCCAGAACATCATATTGGTACCTATGATGAAATTGAAAATATCATTAAAACTACAACTGACCCAATTGTAATAATTCCTTGTGTTTGTAGAATGGGAGCTAAAAATCGGGGAGAACCATGTAAGAAGACAGATAGAACGGAAACATGTATGGCTTTACGTGATGGTGCAAAAAATCTTGTAGAAGGTGGAAATCTTAGCCGATTATCTGGTCGAGCGATTACAAAGGAGGAAGCACTTGAGATTCTGCGTAAAAATGAAGAAGAAGGACTTGTATTGCAACCCTCAAACGCACAGGATCCAGATTTTATCTGTTCATGTTGTAAGTGTTGTTGTGGAATATTGAGATTGCATCAAGCAGTTCCGAATCCTGTGAGTTTTTGGGCTAGTAATTATTATGCAGTAATAGATACTGAATTATGTGAGGGATGTGGAACTTGTGTAGAACAATGTCAAACTAATGCGATGATTCTTGATGAGGAAAAAGAAATTTCTACAGTAGATTTAACAAGATGTCTCGGATGTGGTAATTGTATACCATCTTGCCCAAGTGAAGCAATTGGACTTCGAAAAAAGGATAAAGAAGTAGTTCCCCCAAAAACTGGAGAAGATATGTTCGAAATTATTGTTACGAGTAAAAATTAGAAAGTTATATATTTTATTTCATTAAAACTTAATTCTTACTCTCTTTTTTTTTTTCAATATCATTAAAAAATTGAAATAATTGAAGCGCCTAATAAAATTACAGCAATTAAGAATAACCATTTTAAATGTTTTTTATATCTTAAATAATCGGGAGAAGATGAAAATAATAAATATCCAACTAGTAAAGAAAGAATTGGCCAAAGACTCATAATGAAGGCTGCCCCAGATACACCCAAATAAAAAATACCAAAAAAATTCAGAGTAAATCCAATTGACGTGCTTAAAATCCCATGGAGAACAAAATATTTAGCAACAGATTTTTCAATTTTAAAAAGGTGAAACTCTATTCGCTCGTTGTTCTTCTTTTTTCTATTTATTAGCATAATTATCAAATTAAATATTAGCAATGAGATATAACCGAAAAAAAGGCTGATTAGTGTATAAGCTAAGGGTTTAAATTGAATTGAAGGGGTTGTTAAATAAGCAAGATTCATGAATATACCGCCTGAAGTCCAGCTCAACGATGTTAAAATTCCCAAGAAAAAACCAATTAACCCAAATTTTCCTGTCCAGGTGAATATAAAAAATAGAGCTATCCCAATACCTAATAAAATTAGGGATACCAAATCAAATACACTAAATAACTCACCAAAAATATAAACTCCAAAAATTATGCTAAAGAAAGGTCCAACTCTAGAGAATTGTGAAGCAATCTCTGCTTTTTCATAAACTAAAGTGCAAAAATAATATAATCCAGTACCTGCACTGAATGAAAAAATTCCAGCTAAAATCAAATATCCAGAGAATACATAATTGTATTGAATAAACAATGGAATAAATGTAATAGATAGAAGTATAGTGCCAGTCATTAAAGTAATTCCTAGATAAGTAAAGATAATTTCTATTTTAATTGAATAATCTTTAAACTTACTAAAAATATCTTTATACCCTTCCTTTAATTCTTTTATTCCTTTGCTTACAACTAATGTACTTATTACCCATGCTAAAACTGCTAAAAAGCTGAATAATGCACCTAGCCAGATCATCAGTTCATAACTAAATTTTAATTAAACTTACTAATTTCCTATATAACTCACAACAAAAAAAGCAAAATTTCTTTTTATAATCTTGAACAATCTATTCAATATAAATTTTTGAGATATTTTCATCCTTTTGAATAAGAGCCAATTGCATAGAGATATTCTAATTTCCTTGAAAGACTTTCTCCATAAGTCATTTTCAGATTCGGTTCGCCATGTTTAGTTAGATTCATGAGTGATATAAGGTCATTATGAAATAAAGGATGATGAAGTATGATCATACTTTCAGCACCTAAGAGTAAACTCTCTCTAACGAGGTGTGCTGCTGTTTCTACATTGGTTGATATAAGAGGTCCCAACCTTATAGTAGATAATACATTAGATATCAATCCATAACCTTCATTTTCAACGATTAAAAGTTTCGAACCAAGAGCAGTTCTGAGCTTTAAATAATTAGATCTATCAAATCCTATTGCTTTATAATCAAGTTTTAAAGCCCAATCTGGAAATATCGAGACATACTTTATAGTTTTATGCTTAATTTGTAATTTGGGTGCCTTTTTTGGCAAAAGGTATAAATTAGCTGAAAAGCTCCCTTGAAAGCCATATTTTCTATAAATTGGTTCACCTAATTTCGACGCGTAAAGATTTATTGTTTTGTATCCCGAATTCATAGCGATTTCCATCAATTTCTTAAAGATTTTTGTTCCGACACCTTGATCTCTATGCTCCGGTAATACTCCCATATAGCCAATACTTGCAACTTTCTGAAATAAAAAAATGCCCCCTAAACCAATTATATTTCCATCTTTTACAGCAATAAGGAATTTTGCGATTTCATTATCAATTAAATTAGTCCATACCCTTCTTTCTTCCTCATATTTATTAAGAAGTGGTCTACCAAATGATAAAAGCATTACTTTAATAGTTTTAATAATTTCCTCTCTTGCTGGTTCTTTAATTGTATAAGATTCCATAAATTTCAATTCTTTTTGAAGTAAGCTAGAATATTTTTTAGTCTATTATAAATAGAGAGGCATCCTTGAATAAATTTTGATAAAAAATTTGTTTTCTTTTCAATAGATTTCGTTTCTATTATAATAAACTTTTAAAAATTCTAAATATTTTTCCATGTAAAGGTGATTTTTAAAATGATCGAAACTAACATAACAAAAATGTTTGGGATAAAACATCCAATTTTCAGTGCTCCAATGGGACCCTTCTACACCCGGGATTTGGCTTTAGCGGTTAGTGAAGCTGGTGGTCTGGGAGTATTGTCAAATGTTAATATAGTAGGAACAGATCCAGTAAAAGAGCATAAAGCTAGCTTGGAATATATGGTTGAACATACAGATAAGCCATTTGGTCTTAATTTTCTTACCTCAAGAAATAATCGCGGCGTTAAAGAAATGTGTACAGATGTACCTAAAATGGTTATGAACAATCCTAAAATGAGAGAACAATGTATTTATTGGTTAACATCCGCTGGTTCTTCAAGGATTTTACCTGAATCAAAAAATTTTCAAGAATTACGGGAAAAATCGGGGGTAAAACACTTTCATGTCGCACCAGCCGTATGGTTAGCCCAAAAATGCGTAGATTCCAAGGTAGACGGAATAGTGTGTACTGGTACTGAAGGAGGAGGTCATCAGTCCTACGAGAGAGTAAGTACCCTTGTATTACTGCAACAGATTAATAAGCTCTTTCCAGATTTACCTAAAATTGCGTGTGGAGGTTTTGCTAGTGGAGAAGGGTTAGCTGCAGCTTTATCGCTAGGCGCAGGAGCTATAGCTATGGGTTCACGTTTTATCGCTTCCAAGCAAAGTGAGTTTCATGAGAAGTATAAAGCATTAATACCACCGGGCAAACCACAAGATACAGGACTTTTCACGGGTTCATTTGGTCCAATTCGTTTATATAAAAATCAATATGCCTTAGAACATCCTGCACCTCAATCTAAAGAAGAAATGATTGCATATGAAAAGTCTTTAACTCTTGAGCAAATGGCAAAGGATGCTGGTGCCTATGATAGGGTTTATAAAGGAGATACTGAAACTGGTGCCGTATTACTTGGGCAATCAATAGGTATTATTGATAGTATTGACGATGTTGACGATATTATTTCAAGAGTAGTCAAGGAAGCAGAAGCTGCAATTAAAAGAAACAACTCTATGCTAAAATAGTAAAGTGAAGAGTTTTAAGTCTTTTTTTTTTCTTTATTATTTCTCTTTTTTTAATATATTTTCAAATCCTTAATTTTGATATTTTATCTTTTAAATCTTCTGGGATAATTGCTTTATTTTGATTTTCATAATCATACCAAACTATATGAGCTTCCCCCTCAGCGGCCTTCCTACCTAATTTTTCACTCATTATGGTATGTTTAATTATCATTTTTGATTCTTCTAATTTTACTATTCTTGCCCCTATATAGAGTGTATCAGGATACGTCAATGGCGCTTTATAATAACAATCTTGATAAGCTAGGATTGGGCCTATACGTACTGTTGTAGGTTCTTCATAAACATTCAATGATTGAAATAAAGCTATCCTTGTACTTTCAAAATAACGGTAATATATTGTATTATTTACATGACCCCTTGCATCCATATCACCCCATCGTACAGGCATCTCGACTACAACGTGAAAATCCTTTAATTTCTCATTCATATTTTCGTTCCAAATTTAGATGTATTCTTAATAACCTTGAAATTCATTAAATGTAAAATTTAAAAATAATTAAAAAAAAAGAACGTATTAGAAAATTTTTTTTAGTCTTTGGATAACTTCTTCTGCTTCTTGCATTATCCTATCAAGTAATTCTTTTACAGTTGGGATATCCTTAACTAATCCTACACCTTGACCACAACTTACCATACCTGCATCTATATCTCCTTCTCTATACATTTTTAAAGCATTCTGACCAGATGCTACTTGTATAATTTCTTGAAGGGATGCCTTTTTAGATTCTAATTCAATTATTTTTTCTGCTGCTTTATTCCTCCAGACTCTATGAGTATTGCGTATTGAGCGCATAACTAAGTGAGTATCAGTTTCAGCTGCTTGAACAAAAGCTTGTTTTAAATTATCATGGAGTGGACATTCTTTTGTGGCCATCATTCTTGTCCCCATGATAGCTCCTTCAGCACCAAGTGCAAGAACCGCAGCAAGTCCCCGTCCATCTGTCACCCCACCTCCTGCTATTACTGGTACATCTATTGCATCCACAACCGACGGAGTCATTACAAGAGTACCAATATCCAAAGTTCCAGTTGCACCACCGTTTTCATATCCCACAACTGTAATCATATCAGCACCTAATCTTGCGCCTGTTTTAGCATATCTGACACCAGCACACTTGTGTATCCAAATAGCACCCCCTTCTTTGAATTTTGGAACCAGATCTGCTGGAGCCTTATGACCACTTGTTTCGATTATTTTTACACCTTCATCAAGAGTAGCTTCTACATATAATTCCAATTTCTCTTGTGGCATCATAGCAGGAAATAGGTTTATATTTACAGCAAATGGCTGATCAGTTAAAGATTGTGTTTTTCTGATCGCTTCTCGAAGTTCTTCTGGGGATTGGTAATTTGCACTTGCTAATACAGCACAAGCTCCAGCATTGCTTACTGCTGCTACAAATTCAGGATTAGAGATATTTGCCATGGTCCCTGCAATTATAGGATATTTGCATCCTAACATTTCAGTTACTTTCGTCTTAATCATAATTTTTTCACTTAATAGAAGTCAATTATTATCTTATATATTTCGATTTATATTCTATTATAAAAATATATCTTCATTTAAATTTCAAATTATTAGGATTTTATAATTATAATAAATAGATTTACACCGAAATGGAATATGCATAGTAGGAACGTAAACAGTTAAACAATTTAAATCAAAAAAATAAGACGATAGATTTAATTAGAAGCATCGTCAATTGGGCGAAAAATTTGCTTCTGTATTAGTTGGAGGATTGTCTCATAATCTTTTGGAGAACAAGCTTTTTTAGGAAGGAGTTGATGAGCATAAAAGAAATTCAAATTATTCTCATGCATAATTTTTTGAGCTTTCTGAATCATTTCTTTTTCTGCTTGACTTATTTTCATTTTCATTGAATAATCAATCGATAACGGATAAAGAAATGAAATATTTAAATGTTGATCAAGCAACTTTTTTATTCCTTGAAATTCTTTAAGAGCTCCATCAAATTTCTCAAATAATGCCCCATAATCTTTATAAATATCATAAGCTAATGATTCAATTGTATATATAAAATTCCTTGACGGACTTTCTTTCAAAATAACAATTAATCTAAGGTTAACGAATTCGGTCATTATAATTATTGATTTATGATATTCGACTTTAAAAGTGCGAGAATCTTTAGCCCCACCAAGTACCTCACTGCCAAAGTTTTGTATTGCCTGAAGGAAACCTGAGATTAAGGTAGGATCTATTTCTTTTTCTACAAAGGCTTCAGAATACACATCAATTCCAGATTTCTTATCTAAAACGATAATGTATTCTAGATTCATTATATCATTACATTTTTCTACAACAAGCCTTAATTTATCAATATGTTTAGTTTGCACTTTTTTAATTGCAACAATTGTAAAATAACTAGCTCCTCCTATCACTGATCCCCCAATTAATACAATTCCTAATATAAAGAAAATTGGAAAATCTTGAGGAGAGGATGATGGAGATAGAGAAAACACCTGTGTTTGAGCCCCAGCATCAGTTTGATTATACCAGTAGACATATGCTATATAATCTCCTTCAAGTATATTGGGAGGGATTTCATATGAAAATTTATTATTATCTATAGGAATGATAACTATTGAATGGTTCATCTCATTTCCCAACAGATCTAATAAAATAAAATGATAAATCCCGTCAAGAATTGGAGCTGCTATTGAAAATTGTAGTTTTTGTCCTCCTATGAACTTAGTTTTTATTGTATTGAGTTGAAAATCAACACTTGGAGAATTTGCTTGTATTTCCCATTCAGCGCCATTCTCAATTGTAGTATTTGTAATGAAAATACTATTATTTTGATAATCAATAACAACATCTGAAGTTATATCTTTTTGATCTTTTAATACTGTTATACCATACCAGTTATGTGGATAATCAAATCTAACAGAATGGTTATCTGAAAATCTTTCTATGGTAGGAAAAATTGACCAATTATTGCTCGTATTGTATCTAATTTCTAGGAAGCTAGATGCCAAGAATTCGTTGATGATATTAAGATTATAATTTAGATTGAAATCTATGCTTTCTGTCTTATTATTTTTTATTTCAATTTTAACATTTTTTTTTTTTGGGTGATAATTTATATTTGATTTCTTCAGATAGCCTTTTCCTGGATGTTCTCCATTCGATATTTCAAATGAGTTGCCATCGAATTCAGCAGTCATTTTAATTTCCTCAGGAAAAAAGGAATAATTCACTTTTTGAATTAATTTATGAAGAAAAGGAGTTCCTTGTACGCCTTCAGTCCATGACACACCATTATATTCAGATATATTTAGCTCAGGATAATTTGGATTGGCATTATTATAATACCAATAATACTTTGATTTAGGACTTTCACCTATAGCAGAACCATCTATTAAAAGATAATAATTTCCTTCAGAAAGGAAAATTGGCTCAAGAAAAGTCTGTATGTGCCATGATGGAGCTAAAGAATAAGACATGTTTAATAAACTGGGCGTTCCATATACTATATTATTAGGAGAGTTGCTAATATTATTATATCCATTTATTTGAACATAAAGAGGTTTATTTTCAGTTGATATATTGTTTCCATATATTAATGCCCCATAAATAACAGTTGGATCATCAATAACGATTTGAACACCATAACCATAATTATTTTCAAATTTTTGTATAACAAAGCTATCATTTATATTATCTTCAATTGTTTTCACTTCAATTCCAAATTCTACGTTTGTAAAATTTAACTCTATATCGTCGATTTCCCATGTAGGTGAAGGTAATTCAAGGTTTATAGTATTTGTATTGGAATAGATGCCTTTTATAGTTGAATATTCAATCATTTCAAATTTAGTATCAATACGGAAAGGAACATCATTATTTGACGATGACACAGTTTGAGTATTTTGAGTTAAAAATAGGAATAACATTGAAAATAGACATATAAACAATACTTTTCTCGAATTAGATACTGGATTCATATTAATTTATTTATTGGGTTCTTATTGAATTACTAATACGTTAATTAAAAAATGTTTTGATTTTACTTTATTAATATGTTTATAATAGAGCTTACATTCTTGTACGTTTTGGGTCTTGATGTTTACCTCTATATAAAATATTTTGCTAGCCTTTAATTTTTGCAGGAATACTATTAATTTTTAAGAAATTGAGTAGTGTAACGTACAATAATTATAGAAAACTAACTTTTTTTAGTACTGGTTTTATATAGTGCTAAATCGATCTCCTTCAACACCCCAACTTCTAAGCATTTTTTCGGCATTTGTTACAATACCCTGTATGAACTCGTTAATCGTAGTTTCCTCATCCACGTGTCCAACTGCCATTGAACCAATTGCAGAATCTCTTAACTCAAGGTGGAAAATCTTTCTGTAAAATTTTTCATCAAATATATCTTGGGTCAGTACTTGCCTTTTCCATGCATCTGGTGCGGGGCTTTCCTTTGTTGCCATAATTGCACTTCCAAAACATACCGCATCGGCACCCATTGCCAAAGCTGCGAGAAAACCTCTCGCATCCCCAATCCCGCCTGCTGCAATTAAGGGAATCTTTAATAACTTCCTTGCCATAGTCATATTAACAAGGGTAGTGTTTTGATTTGGGTTTTTAAATCCAGTACCTTCAAGACCTACAATAGTAACAGCATCGGCACCATGTTTTTCTGCTGACATAGCATGTTTCACTGTAGCACTTTTATGGAACCAAACACCTCCCGCATCATGTACTTTCTTTCCAATTTCCGCTGCTTTATAAGCGGAGGTAGTAATGACTTTAACACCTGCGTCTAAGGCAATATCTACAAAATCAAAATAGGATTCTTCAGATTGAGCTCGTGCGCTCCTCTGCCTAACTTGGGGGGGCCAAACAGTGAAATTAACACCGAATGGTTTATTTGTTAATTTTTTCATTTTTTCGATTTCTGCTTGAAATTCTTCATTTGTCCTAAAATTTAACGCGGTAATAATGCCCAATCCACCAGCATTAGAGAATGCAGCAGCAAACTCAGCCCTTCCTATTATTGCAAAAGCCCCCATTATGATTGGGTATTGCGTATTCGTCATTTTGGTTATTCTTGTATTCCAAATCATTTTTATCAAGGTAAAATATAATTTTTTTATATATTAGTGATGATAATTTTTTATTCTATATGAAATATTTTGCTATTGACCTGAAATTGAATCAACATTTTTAAAAATCTTCTTAAGTCTGATCATATCTTTTTCTGGAAGTGGAGGTCTTAAAATTGAGTCAAGATTGTCCTTCAAGTGACTGAGATTCCCTGTACCAGAAAGAATTACATGAGTTCCCGGTTCATAACGACAGAAACGGTATGCGGCGTCCACTAAATTTTCTGCTCCTCCCTCATGTATTAGAAATTCGAGTGGATCTTCTATATTAATCTCGGAGCGATCAATCTGGTTCTTTTCAATCAATTTATTAATACATTCTCTAAGCCGTTTAGGTCTACTAAGAGCAAGGCGAACAGCAAACATAATCAAAATACCAATATTCTTATTCATTGCGTCTGCAAAGACGAGATCGCGAGCAGATTGATTTAAAATGTTAAATCCCACCATCATTACATCCCAAACATCATCTTGCAATGCTCTTTGTAACATTGTATGACTGGGATCAGGATTAAATCGTTCTGTGATACCAATAAAACGTATTTTACCCTGATCTTTCAATTCAAGAAGCGTAGGCACTATTTCTGAATATAGGTGATCATAATCTTGCAGAATTACACCGTGTAAATGATAAAGATCAATATATTCTGTTCCAAGGTTTTTCAAGCTTCTTTCAAAGCTCTTCATTACATCCTTATGTGTAAGAGTTCCCCACGTTGATTTTTTAGTTGAGATTATAATATCTTCACGATTGAAATCTTGTATACCTTTACCCACAATGCGTTCTGTCTGGTAAACCTCGGCGGTATCAATAAAGTTAATCCCGGATTTTAAAGCATTTTTAACTATTTGTATCGATTCTTCTTCACTATTTCCTGTACTTTGTCCTATACGACTGGGTCCTCCGCATCCTAATCCCATAACGCTTACTTTTAGTCCCGTACGTCCAAGAGTAGTATACTCCATATTAATTCTATTTCATTTTTTTTATATAAATGGAAATTGAAACATAGGTTTTATAGTTTAATGTTAAAAAAAATTAATTAAACATCCTTAATTTTAGATTTTAATAGATTGTCACATTTATTAATGATTGAAATGCAAGGACAAGTACTTTTTAAAGATTTAGATTTAAAATATGGATATTCATGCATGCCTGACAGATTACATTATTTCACCAAGGAAGAAAACGATTTTAGAATGGAAGTTCGTGAGTGGTGTCAAAATAATATCGACCCTGTAGCAGATAAGATAGATAAAGAACGAAATACAGAGTTGGCAGTTGAAACGTTAAGGAAAATGAAACTCTATTTGAATATTTTGATTCCTGAAGAAATAGGGGGTTTAGGGAAAGGAGTCTTATATCGTGTTATTTTTGGTGAAGAGTTAACTGCTTTTAATTATGCTATCGCAACTATATTTGGAGCATCATCATGCTTATTTGCTGCTCCTATTATTGAATATGGGACACCTGAACAAAAGGAAAAGTATTTATCGGGTATCGCTGATGGTTCTAAAATTGGAGCAATAGGTATAACTGAACCGACAGGTGGATCTGATGCTGTAGGTGGAATGAATTTAAGAGCTAGGAGAGATGGGGATTATTATATATTAAATGGTGAAAAATGTTTTATTACTAATGGAAGTGTTGCCGATTATCTTGTTTTATATGCCGTCACCAACGATCAGGTAAGGAGACAACAAGGTATATCAGCATTTATTTTTGAAACAGATACGCCCGGATTTGAAGTTTTAAAAGATTATACCTATATGGGACGTAGAGGAATGCCCAATTCTCATCTAAGATTCAATAATTGTAGGGTTCCTGCTGAGAATTTACTTCATAAAGAAAACGAGGGAGTTGAAGTTTTAATGTTTGGTCTCGATGGGGAAAGAACCTTTACAGCTTCTCAATATCTTGGTTTAGCAAGGAGTGCTTTTGAAGTAGCATATAAATATGCTCACAAACGTGAACAATTTGGGAAGACAATCTATTCATTTGAAGGAGTATCATTTAAATTAAGTGAAATGTTTATGGATTTAGAATTAAATAGAATCGCTACAGCACAAATAGCTCGAATGCTTGACGAAGGTCATTATGTTAGAGCTACAGTAGCAGCGATTAAGGCTAGAATCGCCGATTCAGCTGTCAACATAACCAAAGAAGCAGTCCAAGTTATCGGGGGATTAGGATACTCCGAAGAATATCCAGTAGAACGTTTTTATCGAGATGCAAAAATAGGACAAATAAGTGCTGGATCAGCGGAAATTATGAGATTTCTAATTTCAAGAGAAATGATACGAATGTGGGGAAAATGATTATGAACCAGTTAAAAATTAGTCCATCAGATTGGAAGAATTATGTTGGAAAAGAGCTTGGGACCTCGGATTGGTATTTAGTTACTCAAGACGAAATAAATGCATATGGGAAGGTTGTTGGAGATATGCAATGGATCCACACTGATCCAGAACGAGCTAAAAGGGAGTCTCCTTATGGGGTAACGGTAGCACATGGTAACTGGGTGCTTTCTATTGCTTTTTCAAAGCTTTTTTCGCAGTTATATACAACTGTGAATACTAGGATGACAGTAAACTATGGTTGGAACAAGATTCGTTTTCCAGCACCAACACCAGTAGGAAAGCGTATTAGGTTAGTAGGATCAGTAGTAAATGTTAAAGAGATTGGTGATGACGCGTACGATGTCGAATTTGACTTTAAAATCTATGTTGAGGGGGAAACAAAACCTTGTTTTGCCGCTTCAAAACTATCAAGGTTTTATTCTGCTAAAAAATAAAGACAAAGAGATTCTTTTACTTTCCAACAAATTCCGGTTCCTTTTTATCGATAAGGGCAAATACTCCTCTTTTATAATCCTCAGTTTCAGCTGATTTTATTTGCATTTGGCGCTCATTTTCAAGATGTTCTCTCAACGGGACGCTCAACGCATCGAAGAATAGTTTTTTGGTTCTAGCATAAGCCAGTGTTGGTCCATTCGCAAGTCTTTGAGCCCATTGTAAAGTCACTTCATCAAGTTTTTCTGGAGGAGCAATTTCATTAACCAACCCAAGTTTAGCTAAGTCCTCTGCTGAATAGGTATCTCCAAAAAACGACATTTCTGTAGCTTGTTGCCAAGTAAGTTGGCGACTTAATAATACTGTTCCCGCAAATCCGGGAATTAATCCAAGCTTCGAGAATGATTGTCTAAACCGAGCTTTTTCTGAGGCAATTATGAAATCACATGATAATGCGAGATTCATACCCGCTCCTACAGCCCATCCATTCACGGCAGCAATAACAGGTTTAGGATAGAGACGTAATGTTAAAGCAATCGTATAAAGATTTTTTAATAGGTCATCCATTTCTTTACCAGAGGTTCCAGTTTCTATACTTGATTTAAATTTTCTTAAATCCCCACCTGCAGAAAAAGCTCTTCCTGAACCAGTAATTATTACACATCTTATGTCAGTATCATTTTTCAGCGATTCTAATGATTCCGTTAATTCTTTGGCAGTTTCCATATTTAAGGGATTAAGCTTTTCAGCATCAATTAATTTAATGATCGCAATTTTCTCTTTCTTAACTACTTCAATTTTTTCCATATCTAATTCTCCTCAATTCTAATTTATTAAATTAAACAATATTGAATCTCTTAAAAATTTATAAAAATAAGGGAAAGCTAGTTATATAATTAACTAGAGATATATAGTCCATTCAGGTTTTAATACAAAATATTGATCAACTGCATCTCTCATTGTTTGTCGGCATACTTTTATTTCTTTCAGAGTTGGTGGAGCTATTTGTTTAACTTCTTTAGCAACCTTTAGATCCCAGCCGGTATTTTCCTTGACTCGTTCTATTGAAATATTTGGATGTAAAGCATCTAAATAGGCTTCTTTTGATTCTGGATCAAATTTCATTATACAAAATGGTGTAATTATTACTTCTGGACCTGTATCAGGAGGATAACCCGCTTTAGTCCTACTATCAAATCCTTCTAAGTATCCAGGATCAGTTATAAAATCTAATTTTTCGGGTAATCTACGTTTTGTATGGTCATCAATTAGCCAGATTAATCTTTTTGCCATGCCCGCAATCTCAGTAGCACCCCCTCCACCGGGTAAACGATAAATTGGTTTTTCATATGGACCAACTACTGTAGTATTACAATTTCCATACTTATCAACCATGGAAGTACTTAACAGTGCTACGGTTATTTCACCCCTTTGAAGAATTGACAATGCATCAATCGAGTCACCAACGAATAATGAATTAGGCACTAACACGGGGTCGCTAATTGAGTAGGGCATTTTAATTGGTCTCGGAAGTTCGTCTTGAAATAACCCAACCTCTAACACTGAAAAAAGATCAGGACAATGGAGTAATTTCGCCATGTGAACAGCGAGAAAGGGCCAGTGAAAGGCATTAAATACAATGTCATCATTTTTAATCTGTCTACACGCAGACACTAGCATCATCTCAAAACCAGTATATTCTGTACAAAACTCCCTCTCAGTAACCATAATTCACCGCTCCTTGTATTATTTTTTTAGCTTTTAAGAACTTTATTTTATCCTTTCCTAAAACTTTCAGGTATTCCTCTCGGTCATTGACACCGGTTATCCACTTTTCGAGCCAGTTTTCCCAGTCTTCTATAGTCTTTGTTTCTTTTGCATAGTTAAATCTATATTCTAAATCCGTATAGTAATGACCTTGCATACTACTTGGATGAGCTCCCCATGGTTCATTTACAACAGCATCAACTTTATGCGCTCCCACTATCGTTCGTTCTGGTGATTCCATAATAACCTTTTTATCTACAATTTCTTCTGTTGCGACAATAATCTTCTTACATGCATTTATTCCATATTTAGTATCTCCAACTAATCCCCACAATTGTGCATTACCTTCACTATCTGCGCGTTGAACTTGAATAAATCCAACATCAGGATTTATTGCTGGAACAACACATATTTCTTCTCCAGTAAATGGACATTTTACTCTTGCTGCCTTTAATCCAACTTCTTTAGGGTGATCATAAATTCCAGTTCCAACTACTGAACGAATAGGGACAAATGGAATTCCCATATAACCAGCAAAGAAAGACATATTGATCATAAAAAGAGACTGCTCATTATAAATTATCTTTTGAGGTATTCCTTCTTCTGTCGCTCGCCTTAGATTATACGCTGGTTGAGGTCCGGTGCCATTCCAGCAATGTGAAGTGACGATATGATTGGTGACACCTGCACCTATTAATTGATCAAACATTATACCACCCCCACATTTGGTTACCTTAAGATTTCTTAAATTTTGTCTAATAATTTCGTGAGCGGCAGAAAAGGTCATACCGTTCCCAAATCCACCAAAAAATACAAAATCATCATTGTGAACAAACTTACTTACTGCTTTTTTCATACTCATTAATTTCTCAGGAATATTACTCACCTATACATAAATGTTTATACTATTTCATAATTTGATAATAAGTACTTTACTTTTAGAACACTTAAAAATTTGATTGAAGAGGTAAAATTCAATTTCCTATCTAAAAAGATATCATGGTTTAGTAGTTTCAAACTTTTTTTTGTCTTTTTTGCATATATACTCCAAGCAATCTCTACCTCCTAGAGCTGCCCCTGGTAAACCTGCATCACCTACCCAGTGACCAACCATAAAAAAGTTTTTCAGTTTAGGTAATGTTCTGGGTATATTCAGCAAAAAAGGGTTAGTAAAACCCATGATAGAGCCTTTCCAGTTATTTGTATAGCGAATTATGGTCATAGGTGTGGCCACATCGATTGTTTCAATTTTTTCTTTGATACCAGGTATTATCTTTTCCAGGCTGGAGATAACTACTATCTCCACATTTTTCTTTTCCTGTTTATATTTTTCTTTATCCTGATAGATTTTTTCCCAATATGAGTATGCAGATTCACTAATGAAAGCAACCACAAGAGTGCTTTTACCTTTGGGAGCAAATGTCGGATCAAAAGTATAGTTTTTAATACTGATATATTTCTTTTCTTCTCCTCCAATCATAATTGGTTTGTCAAGTTCATATAAATAATAAATAGAGTTGAGATTGGAATCACCTGATAAATCCATATTTACACCAACAGATACGTGCAAATTGGATGGGACAACAGGCACATTTTCATAAAGATGTCTAATTTTTTTATTTATAAATTTGCCCGCTAACATTTCAAAGATAGTGCTATAACCATCCGCAGCAGAAATAACAATATCAGCTTTTACCTCTTTGCCATCCTCTAATTGTATGCCCACAGCTTTATTATTTGTTACCAATATCTTTTTCACTTTTGCACCATAATGTATTTTACCGCCCAAGCTATTATATCTCTGTTCTATACTCTTTGCGAAACTCAGAGAACCGCCTTGAGGAAAACCAGAATTCTTGGATGATAATAAAAAAGGGATAATATAACTATCATTATAAGTAGCAATAGCCTTCATAGATCGTATAATTTGCTTCATTACAGGATTCTTAAACTGATCTGCAAATTCATCTACAGAAATTTTCATATATTTCCTAAAAAACTTCATAAAGGGCCAGAAGCTCTTTATCATTTTGATCATATCAAGTATGGTAAAAAGTTCTTTAGGTTTTGTTAAAGGCATCTTATCCAGTAGATAAAACTTTCTTAACGAATCTACTAATTCATCTATCATGTCACCGTCTTCTGGAGCAATCTCTTTAAGTTGCTTTCCTAATTTATCAGGATCATTATAGAGATTGATAATTTGGTCTTTTAAGAATAATTTTATACTCATTTCCTTGTAATAAATTTTCTTACCCTGAAGAGCCCCCAGTTCCAGAAAAATTCTATGAAAAGGTGAATTGGGCGAAGTACCTGTCAACCAGTGAATACAATTATCAAAAGTATATCCCTTTCTCTTCCAAGAAGTGCAAAGGCCTCCAGGAAGATTATGCATCTCGAATATATGGGCATCATAACTATTCATTTTAGCATAACAACCAGCAGATAGTCCCGCTATTCCTCCACCGATTATAACTATTTTTTTCATATGTCTATCAATCCTTTTTTTTAGAATTATTTGTTTTACTTTTTTAGTATATTAAGATCATGAAACAAAAGTGTATTTAAATTATTTATAAAAAAAAGCAGAGCTTACTAATTTAGAAAAAGTTTTCTCAAGAGGATAGTAAGTATAATCAAAAAGTTAAAGTAAAAAAAAACATATTATAAATAGAGTAAGCCATGAATTATGTAGTTGGTAATCTGGTCGATCCTGTATTTAGACCTCCTTCTGAGTGGGATGCGTTATTGATTGCAGTAACAAATGGATGCACTCGTAAATGCACATTCTGCTCTATGTATAGATCAAAAACATTTTCTATTCGTAAAGATATTGAAGAAATCAAAAAGGATATTAAGAGAGCAGGGGCTTATTATGGAAATCGAATACGGAAAATATTTTTCGAAGATGGAAATGCTTTTGTTGTTAAACCTGAAATCCTTATTAAGTTAACTGAGTATGCGCATAAAATTCATCCAAATCTCAGAAAAGTTAGTGCGTATGCTCATGCGAAAGATATCCTGAGTAAATCCGATGAAGACTTAAAGAGACTAGCAGATAGCGGATTTACAATGGTTTATGTGGGCATTGAAAGTGGAGATGATGAGGTTCTAAAAACTTGTAAAAAGGGAGCCACTCAGGATGATTTTGCTCTTGCGGCTCAAAAATGTTATAAAGCTGGAATAGCATGGTCTGGAATTTTTTTATTAGGACTTGCAGGTAATGATCCTGAAAAAAGTAGAAAACATGCAATTGAATCTGCTAAATTGATTAATAGAATGGCTCCACCAACTCCAATTGAGTGGTATATATCCCCCTTGACATTAGGAGTTACTCCTGGAACTGAATTATGGGAGCAGAAATCAATGGGTGAATTCAAACCTTGTACCAGTACCGAAATTCTTCAAGAATTATATACAATGATAGAATATACGTCTGATGATTTACAGAAGTGCGTCTTTAACTCAAACCATGCATCAAATTATGTTAGCTTAAAAGGAGAATTAGCCGAAGATAAAGAAACCTTCCTAAAGGTTATTGAAGGAGCTATTAAATATCCAAACCTACGTCGACCAGAATATCTTCGAGGGTTATAAAAATGCCTACTGATTTTAATTTCGATCAGGTTATTGATCGTACCAAATCTAATTCCGCAAAATGGGATAAGGAAGTATTAGAAAAACGTTTTGGTGATCCTGATTTAATACCCTTATGGGTTGCCGACATGGACTTTAAAGCTCCACAACCTATTATCGAAAAGTTAGTTCAAACAGCTGAATATGGAATATATGGTTATTCAACTATTCCTCCTTCATTTTTTAAGTCTGTTCTAAGCTGGTTCAAGAGACGATATGGATGGGATATTGATAAAAAATGGCTAAGTCAAACTCCTGGTGTAATTCCAGCTTTAGATGTTGCAGTTAATGCTTTTTGTAATCCTGGGGATAAAGTAATTGTACAAAATCCTGTATATTATCCTTTTTATCCTGTTATTGAAAATAATGGGTGTAGAATCCTTTTAAATTCATTAAAGTTGTCTAACAACCATTATCAAATGGATTTTGAAGATTTGGAGAAAAAAGCCCAAGATCCAAGGGCTAAAATGATAATCATATGCAATCCACACAATCCGATTGGGCGTGTATGGACTAAAGAAGAGTTGACGCAACTTGGGGAAATTTGTATTAAAAATGAAATTTTAGTTGTCTCAGACGAGATTCACTGTGATTTAATTTTTCCAGAATATAAGCATACTAATTTTGCCACTATAAATGATAAATTCGCTCAAAATTCAGTTACATGTACTTCTACTAGCAAAACATTTAATTTAGCTGGCCTAAGAATATCAAATATTATAATTCCAAACCATAAAATTCGTCAAACATTTGTAAATACACAAGCAAATCTGGGTGTTGGTGGACCTAACCTTTTTGCTATAGCAGCAATGGAAACTGCGTATAGCCATGAAATCTGTGAGAATTGGTTAGACGCTCTACTAAAATACCTTAAAGGAAACCTGGATTTTTTAAAGACTTATATCAAAAAAAAACTTCCTCAAATAAAAGTTATAGAACCAGAGGGAACTTATCTTATTTGGCTTGACTGTAGAGAATTGGGTTTAGAGCACAAAGAATTAGAAAAATTTATGCGTGGTAAAGCAAAAGTGGCACTAGATGAAGGCTATATTTTTGGTCAAGGCGGGGAAGGTTTTGAAAGGATCAATATTGCATGCCCAAAATCAATCTTAGAAGTAGCCCTTAATAGAATTTCAGAAGCAATATTTAATATAAAAAAAAAAGATTAAAATTTGGAGTGTTTGAAAGAATCTCTCATCCATTTCTATTCAGGTAATTTCATTCCAAGCAATGCCATTGCTTCGACAGGTGTGCGCCAAACATCTATCTCATATTTAAATCCTTCGATTTTGTGGTACATAATTTGAACATTTTGGTAGTGGTTTAGAGAGTCTTCAAGTTTCCCTTCTTTTGCTTCAAATATTTCAATAGATACTAGACCATTTTCATCTGATCTTATAGCAGTAGCTAAAGATTTTCCCAAAGATCTATCAGGAGGATAATTTTTCAATTCTTCTGTATAGACACCAGCAACTTCTTCTGCTTTATGAGGTGGAAACCAAGTTTTTATTAACACATACGGCATAATTTTAGCCTCTTTCTATATTAATTTAATTGGATTTTAGAGCAAGGATAATTTTATTTACTTCTTATTTAAATATTACAGTTTAAAGTTCTTTCATGATACAATTCATACAATTCTTAGAAGTGAAGACTTACTATTTACTTCATTATTCCTTTTCCAAAAAATTAAAAAATACAGAGGAATTAAGAATTATAATTTCAAAATTTTGTTAGATCGAGATAGATATATATGACTGTAAAATTTAATGATTTAATACATATTGAAATAACGGTTCCTGATGCTGAAAAAGCATATCAAATTCTTCATAATGTCTTTGGGGCTGAGAAAGTACAGGAAGAATTTGCAGGCTTTTTAGATGGAGAATATAATAAAGTGATTCATGTTGGTCTTGGTGATGTAGTTTTACAATTCATCGAACCCCGCGTTGAAGAAGGCTCCTGGTATAATCAACTTAAAACCAAGGGTGCTGGTGTTCATAATTTAACTTTTGGAGTAGAAAGTGCTGAAGAAACCGCAAAGGAAATGGAAAAATTGGGAGGTATAAAACCTCTTTTTACATTTGATTTAGAATGGGGCAAGATGATTCCAACTCAGTTCCTAAAACCTGGTGTAAAGAAAGTTTTTATGATGGATTCTATGGAAAAACTTGGATTTCACTTGGAATTTGGTGATAATCCTGTGAAAGAAGGGTTTAACGTATTTCCCCAAAGTCGATATGCTACAGGTCGTGATGAATTAATTGGAAGTGTATCCCCAATGTTGCATATTGAATTAGTTACACCTGATTTAAATAAGACATATGAACTTCTAAACAAAGTTTTTGGCTCTGAAAAAGTGGAAATCGAGTTTGCAAATTTTTTAAGTACACCGTTTATGCCTATTATACATGTAAATTTGAGTAATGTTGTCCTACAGTATTGTCAGCCTAAGGTTAAAGTTAAATCACCAATGGGCAGTTGGTATAACCTTTTAGAAAAAAATGGTGTTTATGTACATAATATTACTTTTGTTGTAGATGATCTTGATGATGTTGTCGAAAAATTCAAGAATGAAGGAATAGAGCCTCTATTCACTTTCAATCCACCGTGGGAGAGGTTAAATGAAAACATGAAATCTAAAACAAAACCAGTATATATGATGAATATATTAGATAAATTAGGGTTTCATATGGAACTCGGAGAGGTACCTACGGAAGAAGAACGCAAAACTTTTTCAGATTTGTTGTATATTGATTTAGTGGAAGAATAACAAATTAAGGAGATGTGAACAATAGACATGATGTTTCAAATATTTAATGAAGAATGGTTGGAATCTTTAGATACATTTGAAGAAATAATGTGGTTTTTGCTGCTATATTTGATTTTACTCCTTGTTATGGCAATCTTCTTGAAAATCGCATTAGGATTTTTCAGTAAAGCGTCACACACCGATTTTGGACAAGTTTTTTTCACTTCTTTTCTTATAACCATCGCTTTTGCTATAGTCTTTCTATTTTTTGGAGGAATAGTAGCATGGATAATAGCATTAGTTATCACATGGATAATTATAAGCTTTCGTCATAATGTCGGATTTCTAAGTGCAATTGTAATTACAGTGTTAGCATTCTTAATTTATGTGATTGTGGCTATTATTATTAGTGCGATTATTGATATTACTCTTATCGTTTTACCATGGTAATTTCTTTATTTTTATCAACTTTTTTTTCAATTATTAAATTATGAAATCTTATGAAGATTCTATTTTACCTCATCCAATTTAATACAATATTTCGTTATAAATTCTCTATATAGGTGAATATTATATCATGAATAAGAAACCGCCTATTATCATATTCAATGTTGATCAATGGAGGGGAGATGTGTTAGGACATGTGGGAAATCCTGCCGCAGAAACGCCCAATTTAGATAAAATTGTTGAACAAGACGCTGTTTCATTTAGTAATGCATTTTGTCAGAATCCCGTGTGTACACCTAGCCGATGTAGTTTCATGACGGGATGGTATCCTCATGTAAGAGGGCACCGAACTATGTATCATATGCTCCATTTGGATAGGGATGAGCCTAACTTACTTAAAATTCTTAAGGATAATGGATATTTTGTATGGTGGGCAGGAAGAAATGATCTGATTTCAGCTAAGGAAGATTTGAGAGAACATTGTGATATTTACTTTTGGCCCTCTAGAGAACATCGTGAACGCTGGGGATATGATTGGATGCCAAATTTACATCAATCAGATAGTTGGAGAGGAAAACCTGAGAGTGACGATTATTATAGTTTTTTTGCAGGGAAATTAGATACACAGAATAAGGATATATATTTTGACATAGATTGGGGAGTTATATTAGGAGCAATAGATTTTATTAAAGATTATGATAAAGAGAAACCTTTTTGTATGTATATTGCACTAGTTAACCCACATCCTCCATATGGTATTGAAGAGCCATGGTTTAGTCTTATTGATCGAAATAAACTCCCAGCCCGAAAAAACCCACCGAGGGATTGGTTTGGTAAACCTTCACTCTTAAAGGGAATTTATGAACGACAAAAACTTCAAGATTGGACTAAAGATCGATGGAATGAGCTACGAGCGACATATTATGGGATGTGTACTCGTGTTGATCACCAATTTGGATTGTTAATTGAGGAACTTAAAAAAAGAGGTTTTTATAATAACAGCGGAATCTTCATTTTCTCTGATCATGGTGACTTTACTGGAGATTATGGATTAGTCGAGAAAACTCAAAATACCTTTGAAGATTGCCTGACTAATGTACCTTTTATTATTAAACCTCCGGATAATATTGATGTTAAACCTAGAGTTTCTGATGCGTTAGTTGAATTACTGGATTTCTCTGAAACAGTTTTTGATTTAGCAGGAATAAATCCGAATTATTCTCGTTATGGGAAAAGTCTAGTACCATTACTCCAAGGGGAGACTGAAAATCATAGAGATGCGGTTTTCTGCGAGGGGGGAAGATTGTATGGCGAAAAGCATGCCATGGAACTGGAATCTACATCTGCTCTTATCCCAGGTGGGCTCTATTGGCCACGAGTGAGTCTCCAAATTACAGATGATGGACCTTACCATGGTAAAGCTGTTATGTGTAGAACGAAAGACTTCAAGTATATTAGACGGCTTTATGAAGAAGATGAATTATATGATTTGAGGAGTGATCCAGAAGAACAAATTAATGTCATTGATGATTCTAAATATAAGGATATACTAATCAGTTTGAGAGAAAGAATGCTTACGTGGTATGTGGAAACTTGCGATGTAGTGCCTTTTGAAACTGATTGGAGATTCAGGCGTAATAAAGGATAAAAAAAGGATTATTTATAAAGGATTATCCTTTATAAACTCAATTATTAGATTTGCTAATTCTGGACCTTTATCTTCTTGGACAAAATGCGCTGCATCCTTAATTGTTGTATGTTTTTGTCCTTGAGCACCAGGAATATATTGTTGCCAGAATCTATCCCCACCACGAGTTACAGGATCACTATCAGAAAAGGCTGTTAGGAATGGTTTTTCCCACTTTCCAAATTCTTCGAATGCTTTCTTGTTCGCTTTATGTTCTGGATCATCAGTACTAATTGGTACTAAAGAAGGTAATATTCGTGCGCCTGCTTTATATGTGTCATCAGGAAATGGGGCATCATAAGCGTTTCTCACTTCTCTTGATAGTTTAGTTGTTGTTCCAGCTTGAATTAATCGTCCAACAGGAAAGGTAGGAATTTCTCTAGAAAATTTCCTCCAGGTCAAAAATGCTTCTGTCATAGATTGTTCACCAGTGGGTAATCCTCCATTTGATAACACTATTCGACTAAATCGATCTTGATTCTCAATAGCGACTCTTAAACCTATCAGAGATCCCCAATCTTGACAAAAAAGGGTTATTCTTTTAAGGTCAAGCGATTTAACCAATTTTGTCATCCATTCTACGTGTTTTGCATAAGTATGGTCTTCCTTTTCTGTTGGTTTATCGGAACGTCCAAAACCTACTAAATCTGGGGCAACAGTTCTAAATCCAGCTTTCACTAGAATTGGAATCATATGCCTATATAAAAAGCTCCATGAGGGTTCACCATGCATGAGTAAGATAACTTCTGCGTCTTTGGGACCCTCGTCTAAGTAATGTATTCGAATCTCGTCAACTTCTAAATAATGTGGCTCATATGGAAAATCAGGAATATTTTCGAATCTTTCATCTGGAGTACGTAATAATTTCATAATTTTAACCTTTTAATTTCTAAATTTCTAAATCTCAAGTTCAAAAATTAAATAAGTATAGTTAGTTATTAAATAATAATATATATGGAAATTTATATAAAATATAATTAGAATTAAGCTTTTGATGATCATTGACGATGATAGATTCTGAAATACAAGATTTAGGAAAAAGAAAGTCCAATAGGATACTTATGCTGATATTAGGAATAGTCGCTATAGCAACAGCAATCACAATAATTTTAATCTTTACTTTACAAAACGAAACTAGTAATGGTGGTGGTTGAGTTTGTGCAATTATAAATCTTCCATTATTAGAACTATTGAGAAATTATATAGCACAAATAAATGTTGGGCTTTTATTGTAAAATTAAAAAGCGAGTTGGATGACTTTTACAAGAAAATGATGGTTGTAAGAGGACAAACCTAGCAAAGGTTTCGGTGTTTTTTATAAAATTACTATTTATTATTAGGTAAAATTTTAAAAAATCAGTATGTTTAGGGATAATTATGTTAAAAGCAATACTTACAGTTAATGAAAAACAGATCCCTTTAAAGGATTTCATGCAAGAAATGCTAACAAACATAATTCTGGGTTACCTGAAATCCACCAAAGCAGTTCCTGAAAATATTGAAACAATAAATATTGAAATCAAGCTATAAATTTTTTATTTTTTAATTTAAACCTTAAGAACGGTTAACCTAAACATAAATAGAACAAATTTAACTATGAACCATTTGTTCTCAATTTTTTAATTGCTTCCGTGAAGAACCCAAAATTTCCTATTTCGGCTTCTTCTTCATTTTTTAATTTATTGAAATATTCTTTAATTTGCTTAGCCAGAATATTTTTAAAAGACTCAAATTGACTTATCTCAAAATTATCATTATTGATTTCAACCCGATATAGAGTATAAAACATGTCTAAACTTTTTTCTGCTTGATCTCTTATATCATGCTTTAGAAATTCTTTGGCAAGAATTGCTACGAAAATGAGATTGTATTTATATACAATAATCATATCTACATCAAGTCCTTTGATGTTAATCTCTTTTAATTCTCCCAAGTTATTTCCAAATAGACGTAGTGCACCAACAAAAGAGGATAATAAAACAGGATCGATTTTTGTATCTAAAATAAGATCAAGCAAATATTCTCCCGACTCTTTACAAATAACAATACCCTTAATTAGCTTATAGTCTTCAGTAGTAATTTTTATCCCTGTTATCAATTTTATTGCTACCTAATTGTATAAAGTTAATAATGTCTAATAAAATCTTTTAAATTTTAGTTTAAAATTCGATGTATTATCTGTGAAATAGGTAGAGAATGAATACTACAAATTCTCATGTTATAAGTAAAGTTAATTAAAAAAATATATAAAAAATATCAAACTACTTCTCTAAAATCTCTCTCATTTTATTTACTATACCTTTAAATGCCTTTGTAGCTTTATTATCAGGATATTTTAAAACGAAGGGTAATCCTTGATCTCCTTGTTGACTTATTTCTACTTCAAAAGGTATTTTTCCTAATAATGGAATATTAAAGTCAATAGCTGCTTGTTCTGCTCCACCAGGAGGATATAAATCTATGTATTTACCACAATGAGGACAATTGAAGCCTGAATGATTTTCAATGATTCCAAGGATTTCTCTTTGCATTACCATTGCCATTTTTATTGTTTTCCTTGCATCCATTAAGGCTACTTGTTGTGGAGTTGTAACAATTACAACATTTTCATCTGGAATTAGTTGTAGTATATCGAGAGTCTCATCAGAAGTACCTGGTGGTAAATCACATATTAAATAATCAAGTTCCCCCCACATAGCGTCCCCTAAAAATTGTCTAACAGCACTCATTTTCATTGGACCTCTCCAGATAACAGGATCATCAGGGGTTAATGTTAAAAATGCCATACTCATTACTTTCATGTTTAGGGGGCCATTAATAGGATAAAATTTTTTAGCTTCTACGTCAACTCTTGGTTTTAGTTCTGGGTCTACACCTAGCATTTTAAGCACATTTGGACCTGTTATATCTACATCAAGAATCCCCACTCTTAGCCCAATACTGGCTAAACTCATAGCAAGATTAACCGCAATAGTAGTTTTACCAACACCACCTTTACCAGAAATGATAACAATTTTATTTTTGATTTTTTCCATATTTGTCTTTATGCTCTTCTCTCTCTCATTCATCATCATTTCTTTTAAATCGATATCTGGAATCTCTTCTTCAGACATATTCTTGAATCACTCTTTTTTTATGGTATGAAATTAAGAGATTGCTTTAATTTTTTTGTTAATAATTTATATAAATCTCGTTATTTTTGATTATAATTCAATTCCTATAATCAGATATTTATTTTGTATAAACTAAAGAAATTAATAAATTTCAGTATATTATTCTTTACTGAAAGTATTAGAAAAAAAAATTTACAAGGTGTTAGCAAATTCCAGTAAATAATTTCATGGATCTTTACAAATTTTTACCTAAGACAAATTGCAAGAAATGTGGGAAACCAACATGTATGGCTTTTGCACTAGATTTATTACAAGGTAAGGTGAAAGTTGATGATTGTTCACCACTCTTAGAACCCAAATATAAGAAGAATTATGATAGCTTAAAAGAACTTCTCGGTTCCGAGGAAGGTAAAGAAAAAGAACTAAGAATAGATGTGGATGAGGATCTATGTGATGGTTGTGGAATTTGCGTGACTGTTTGCCCGGTAAATGCAAGATATTGCCCTCCGTCTTTAAGTGGTAAAGCTCCAGATTACCCTCCTGAAAGCCATCAATTATTTCAGGTTAAAAACGGAAAATGTGAATTATTAGAACTTAAATATTGTAGAAGAATAGAAGGTGAGGGACAAGCGAGAGAGTGTCGTGTTTGTGAATCCTATTGTCCACGAGAAGCTGTGAAAATAGACTATATTTAATTCTATACCTCTATGATGGTGTTTGAAAATTGGTAGGTAAAAGAACCACATGCACCGGGTGTTCACTCCTTTGCGATGACATAATTGTTCAAACTGATGGTTTATATATTCACGAAATTATAGGTGCCTGTTTAAAAGGGAAAGAAAAGTACGATCTTATTACTAGCAAAAATCGTCTAGTATCTCCGTTTATTCGGAACAACGGTGAAACGGCCAAGGTTTCACTTGAAAAAGCTTTGAGAAAAGCAATTGAAATCATAAAAAGTTCATCTAAACCGTTGTTATATGGTTTTTCTACTGTCAGTTCTCAGGCCCAGTTAAAAGGAATTGAATTAGCTAAATTAATTAATGGATTTATTGATTCTAATTCCATAATTTGCCAAGGTAAGGTTCTTAATGCTACAAAACAAACAGGAATAACATTGACGACAATTTCAGAAGCAATTAATAAAGCAGATTTATTGATATTTTGGGGTGCTAATGTAGCAGAATCAATACCTCGTTTATTAAATAAAGTACTTTTTTCACGGGGAAAATTCAGAATGACTGGACGAGAAATAAAAACAGTAATTATTATAGATCCTGTTAAAACCGCATCTTTTGGAGTTATGGGTGTTCGTGATATTGCTTTAAAAGTTGATTCTGGAAAAGATATTGAGCTAATACGGGCTTTAAAGGAAGAATGTTGTACAACTGATAGTATTCCATCATCTGGTGTTGCTGGTATCGACAAAGATGATTTAAGGAGGTTATTAATTCAGTTAACAAACACTGAATATGGGATAATTTTCATTGGTCAAGGAATTTTAGGTTCATCAAAAGAGCCTGATGTAATACAAGAATTACTTGAACTAGTTCAAATGATAAATGTGAAACAAAAAAAAGGTCGAATGGCAGTTATGATGTTAGGAGGGCATTATAATATGACTGGTTTTGACCATGTTGCTTTAGCCTTATTAGGAAAAAACCATAGTTTACAATTTTCTGATAATCAATTGGTTGACACATCAAATACAATAATCTCAAAAATTAATAACAACGAATTTGATTGTTCTATAATTGTTGGATCAGACCCTATTTCACATCTACCATGGAAACTTAGCAAGAAATTGGCTTCAAAACCAATAATTCTTATTGATAATAAGAAGTCAGCAACCCTGAATGTAGCTGAAGTAAGCATTCCTTCAGCTGTTACTGGTATTGAATGTGGAGGATTAGCTTATCGGTTAGACCATGTGCCAATAGAATTAAAACAGATAATAAATCCACCAAATAATATAATCTCTGACGAAGAGATTCTTTCTAAGTTGATTGAAGGCTTAAATGGAGGTTAGAAAAATGGAAATGATATTAAATACTGTGAGAATGGTTGACTATGATCAAGTAAAAGAATATTCTTTTGGGGATGATAATTCACTAAAAGAAAATCTCGCAATTGGTATCATAAATCCCAAAGATTTCAATAAGCTCAAGTTAACCTCAGACTCGAACTTAAAATTATCAAATGAGAATGGAGAAGCGATAGTTAAAGTAAAACAAGATGAAAGAATTCCATTGGGGACAGTAGTAATGCCTGTTTCAATTTGGGCAAACCAACTAACAGGAATCAATAATGAAATATTAATATTAAAAAACCTTAAAACTAACGCTGAGGCAACCAGAGAAACTGTTTTAGATATAAAAGACTTGTTAAAAACCATTATAAAAAAATAATATCATAAATAATATGGAAGCAAATAAACTCATAATTAAAAATGGACTAATTTATGACCCCATCAATGAGATTGAGGGTGAAAAGAAAGATATCTTGGTAGAATCAGGCAAAATTGTAGATAAATTTACCAATAATAAAGATGTAAAAGAAATCGATGCAACTGGGAAAACAGTCATTCCTTCAGCTATCGATATTCATACCCATGTTGCTTCTCAGCAAGTTAATTGGGCAAGATTATTAGGATCTAAAAATAATTCATTTAAAGAACTGTGGCAGGGATTAACATTAGAAAATATTGCTAAAGAATATATTTCGATGGGTTACACTTTTATACTTGAAGCCAATGTATTTCCATCATTAGCAAAACAGACAATTTTCAACTTTCAACAATTACCAGTATTAGATAAGGCAATGTTATTAAATATCAGTAATTTCTGGCCTCTTGAACTAGAGTTTCAAAGGGGAAAAATTAAGGATATGGCAATTTTTCTCTCGGATCTCTTATCTAAAACATATGGATTTGGATTTAAAGTCTATAATCCTTTTGAATGTGAGACATGGGATTTTAAAGAATTAAGAGAAGATTTATCCAAACAAGGTAGATTATACAATTATTCTGTTTTAGATGTCTATGAAAATGTGGTGAGATGTGTAGAATCAATGGGTTTACCACATTCGGTTCATGCTCATATTGATGGATATGAAAACGAAATTGGTAAGAAAAATCTCTTCATAATTCTAGAAAGAATAAAATCATTAAATTTAAAAGCAAATCAACAAACCAATTCAGATATCAAGCGTAATCAAATTTTCCATATAGCTCACGCGAATTCTTATGCCTATGATGGAAGTAATGAAGATTTAATTAATTTTCTAAATAATAATCCAAATTTCAGTATAGGTTTAGGTTTTGTTGCCTTTAATGAAATAAATCCTCTTATCACTTCAGATAGGCGACTGATAAATTCTATGTTAACTATGGATGCATTCGAAAAGCAGTATAAATTAATAAGCTCAGCAGTTGAATTTGAAGGAGATTCATTTGTTTCAATGAGAACTTTAGATAAGAAGAATTATCACGATTGTATACTATGGGGAAACGCATTGGATCTAGCTCTTAAAGTTAAAGATAAATCTCAAATATGTTTTTCATTAAATTACCCTAATTACGCTAACATAAGTAATATACCAGAAATCGCATCTTGGCTAATAAGTAAAAAAGCTAGAGACAATTTTATGAAAGGTATGAATGAAGATTTTCTTAAAGACAATTCATTAAATGATGAAAACACCTCCCTTAGTTTTTCTGATTTTATCACCCTAACAAGAGCTGGTCCTGCAAGATCGTTGGGTCTTGGAAGCATTAAAGGCAATCTTAGTGTCGAAACAGATGCAGACATTAATATTTTGGATATAAATATTTTAGAAATAGACATATCTAAGCAGTATGAAGATTTTAAAAGAGGATTATCCGACATTGAATATGTAATTAAATCAGGAGAGATAATTAAAAAGCAAGAGAACTTTAATTTTAATACTCAAGGTTCGATATTCTGGTCAAAAGGTAAAGCTGATTTTGAAGCTAAAAACTTAGTTCTTTCTAAAAAGGAAGAGTTCTATAAAAAATATGCTTCGATCTTTTATGATTCCTATAAAACCTCTTTGAATCAAGATATTCTACGAGAGATAGATTAGATCCTGAAAGAGTAGAATTCTTGTGTACTAAATTAGTGGAATATAATCAAGAGAGATATAAGAAATTTCTCTCATTAGCAACGAAGGAAAGTAATGAATTAAAAAGAGAACTCATAATTTTGGCAAAAAAATTTATTATGTTGCTTCAGGGATTAAGAAAACAAAATTGCTTCCCTGTGAATAATCACCCTTAACGCTATCTTCAATCCAGATTTCACCCCTATAACTTCTTATGATTTTTTTGACGAGAGTTAGACCAAAGCCCATACCCTTTGATCCTTTTTCTTTACTGAATCCCTCTTGAAAGATTACTTCTTTCCTGTTGTCAGAAATTCCAATACCATTATCAATGAATTCAAATTTCACATAATTGACATTTTCTTTAGAAACCTTTGAAATCTTAATGAGGATCTCCTTTTTGGGATTATCATTGTAATTAATGGCGTTAATTAATAAGTTATCGAATATATCTATTAAAAACTCATTGGCTTGAATCATAATTTTCTTTTCAGATGATTTAATTCTTATGTTAATATCTTCTGATACTATACTGTTCTGAACATATTTTATTGCTTCCTCTAATGTTTTAATCACCTCAAATGATTTTAATGATTTCTCCAAATTTTCAAGATTTGATAATTTGCGAATATTAGAAATTAGTTTTGTTCCTCTTTCAAATTGTTGTTTAATTAATTCATAAAGATCTTTAATTTCTTTTTCCTTATTGAACTCAGCAAGATATTTCTCACTAATATCTATTGATAATTTTATATTAGAAAGGATGTTGTTGATGTCATGATAAAATAAATTCTTATAAAGTTCAGCTCTGTCGAAAGCTTTACGATATTTTTTTTCAGATTCTTTGGTCTTTTCTTCAATTATTTTTTTCTCTGATATATCATGAGTAAATCCATAAAACCCAATTTTTTTTCCATTCGTATCATATCTTAAATAAAATGTTCCCTCAAAAGTACGTTCTTGTCCATCATTTCTGATTACTTTACTTTCAAAAGTTCCTTTTGAAAGATTATTTTTGTAAACAAGATTAAAGATTTCATATACTTCTTTATGAGTTTTCTTGTCTAATATAGAAGTATAACTCTTACCTATTAATTTATTTTTCGAAAATCCCAAATACTTACAAGTATAATCATTTATATAAGTATAATTTCCCTGTAGATCTACTTCAAAATATCCATCCTCAATATTTTCAATGATTTCCCTATATCTTTGATCTGAATTATTTAATTTTCGTTGAGCTTCCGTAATTTCTGTTATGTCTCTTAAGACTCCAACAATCTTTTTTTGATTATCTAAAACCACTAAACGTCCTTTCGTATACGTTGGAACAAAGTATCCTTTTTTATGCCGAATTCTTAGTTCTATTGAGATTACTTCTCTTGTTTTTATTGTCCTCTTAATTATTTCAACAATTTTTGATACATCATCAGGATGAATAAAATCCACGGTTTTTCTTTCAATTACTTCCTCAGAATGATAACCAAATACATCGTAAACTTGGGGATTAATATATGTAATAGTAAAATCTAGATTAAATTCAATTAAAACATCCAAAATGCTATTAATTAGATTAAAATATCTCATTTCGGGTTCTACTGGTTTATTATCACACCTACTCATAAAGGAAACTCCATTTAAATTCATTTTGGATGAATATGTCAAAATTAGAAGACAGTGGCTTTAAATAAAACCCCAATTAAATTTCTAAGCGAAATTTTCTAATTAAAGCTTGAAATATATAATTATAGAGATTATTAATCAATATATTTACATCTGATATATCAAATTTTTGTTCCTATAGTCCGAACAAGATAGATAAGGAAATTCGGGGAAATTAATGGGTTAAACTAAATTGTAAGAAACTAGAATTTCAATGGATATTTCCTATATTTCTCAATAGCTGCTCTGAAGGCTAGAATATTCTCCCAGGGAACGTTTAAGATATTGTGACTCGGACCTGCAAAGTAACCTCCACCATAAGCGGCAGCTTTAATACATCTTTTTACTTCTTCTTCAACTTCTTTGGGAGTTCCGAAACTTAATACTCTCGTTGCATCCATTCCCCCCATAAAACTCAATTGGTCTCCTAATGTTTCCTTTAAATGTGCTAAATCAACACCTGCAGCAGGCTCTAGCGCTTGAATACAATCTAGTCCCGCATTAACCATATCCGGGAGTAATTTATCAATATAACCACATGAATGCTGAATTACGAACATTCCATGTTTCTTACATTCTTGATATATTTTTTTATAGTATGGAAGTATAAATGTACGAAAATTCTCAAGAGAAAACATAGATCGTCCTTTATACCCTAAATCATCATAATAAAAAACAATATCTATTCCTGCTTCTGCATAACGTTTTACAAATTCTAGATTTACTTTAGTATATTCCTCCATAACTTCGTGGATGAATTCTGGATTTTTTCTCATATGATAAGTAACTCTACTTACTGTCATTCCTTCGAATAGAGCCTCATTCATGGCAATCATTAATCTAGCCATTGGATATAGGTATGGAGAGAGGCTTTCTACAAACTTTTCCCAGATTTTGGGGGAATAATTAACCTCATTATTAATACATTCAGAAGGTTTTCCATATTCATCCCAATAGGCGTGTAATATTTCAGGTGTTCTGAAATAGCCATCTATATACCAAGCATAAGTTAAACCAGTCTTAATTTGTTCCACTCGCTTAAATATTCTCCCAGATGTTGGAATTAAGTAACTTCCTGGATATTCGGGTGGTCCCTCGGCAATTTTAGTCTTCATTCGATGCCTCCAAGGATCTATTGATTGACAATCAACATTCCAAAAACGCCACTCAGTTATATCTCCAGCCCAGCGATAATCCTCTCTTGAAAATGTGTTTTCAATATAAGTCTTATTTTCTTTAAAATCATTTGATTTTAGAAATTGTTGATAGGCAATACCAGTTCTTTCAAATCCTAGATAATGGATTGGAATCATATCTGGTTCATCGTCGCGTTCTAAGGCTCTAATTACTCTTTCTCGTTTTGAAAGTACCATAATAAAAAAAATATTTTGCCTAATTAAAAAAAATTTTTATTAGAAGTATAGTAGTAATTATTATTATTCATTGAAATGAAATTAGGGAAAATTAGTTTTTTTTTTTTAATTAATGGTCGACTATTATGGATTTTGAAGAATTAACTGAACTTATCGTCGAATTGGAGTTGGATGATATAGAAGATGCAGTTAGAATTGCTCTTGAAGAAGATGGGAAAGACCCTTTTGAAATTTTAAATGCCCTTACAAGGGGTATGGATGAAGTTAGTCGGCGATATGAAGAATATGAGTATTTTTTAGGTGAGCTTGTATTGGCAGGAGATACAATGAAAGCAGGACTTGAGGTATTAAAGCCTGCTCTGGCTGTATCAGATAACGGGCAGGAGAAAGCAAAAGTGGTTATAGCAACCGTTAAAGGAGACCAACATGATTTAGGAAAGAATATACTAGGGACGTTGTTATTAAGCGCAAATTTTGAAGTTTTCGATCTTGGAAGAGATGTGGAAGCTGAAGCAATCGTTGAAAAAGTTAAAGAAACTGGAGCATCAGTTGTAGCATTGAGTACGTTATTATCTATGACTGTGGATCAAATTGGAGTTGTTCATCAAGCACTACAAGATGCCGGACTGCGAGATAAGGTAAAATTGATTGTTGGAGGGGCCCCTTTAAATATAGAACTGGCAAAACAATTTGGAGCTGATGATTATGCTGATGACGCGATATATGGTATTGAACATATTAAAAAGCTAATTGAAAGTTAATGAATTCAGTTAGTTGTCTCATAATCCCATACTAGAAAAAAAAAAGGAATAAAATCCTAATACCGAAATAATGCATACGGAAAGGATTAAGGATTTATGATATTTTTTGTTATATTTATTTCTTTCCTGTTTTTGTTTTAGTATAGCTTCGTCAATCCGTTGTTGTTGCAAGCTTAATGTCTCAGGATCCATTAAAGCATAAGGAAGACTGGAATCAAATTTATCTCTACCCCAAATTAGAGCCTGTTTACCCCAGGTTTTGAAAAACGATAAGTCCTTAGTAAGAAATATCAGATAAAAAATTTCGGGAATCGCAAGACCAAATATAATGTAATCAAAAATACCATATTTAAAACTAGTTAATGGTATCAAAAATAGTCCTGGTAGAGCGTAATAAGAACCACAAACTAAAGTACCCATAGTAAAATATGTAAAAAAAGGATTTTTTTTTTTAAAAGTAAGAATAATCCCAATTACCATTATCAAAGTAAAAATATAAGCAGGAATAGCCAAAAGTATGTTGTTCTGTGCTATCCAAATCATAGAACCCATAACAAAAGAATTAAACAAACCAAAAAAAATCTCAAAATACTGGATTGTCTCTCTTTTATCTGAAGATTCCTTTCTTTTTTCATCCATATGTAACTTCGATATTCATACATAAAATATTAAGGTTCGGGAATTTTATATTTTAGAAAAACTCAAAATTTAAATGAAAAAAGACGCAACTCTAATTTAAAATTTTTTAATAATTTAATCCCTTAAAGTAATTGACAGTCGTAAACATATTCTTACCGCCTTTTCTAAGATAATTCATAGCCTCTTCTATGCCATCAATAGTGAGATCAAACATAGGAATAACACTAGAAATAATTTTTCGTGTCCATGGGCTCCATTCTGGTCTTATTAGCTCTGGATTAAGCCATACAATACCATTTTTAAAATGATTAGCAAGTTCTTTGATATAATAGATTCCGGGCATTTCATTTCGATGGTAGTAATATATCGATCCATATTTTTCTGTTAATTCCCAGCTGGCCATAGCAGCGTCACCCACGATCACTACTTTGTATTTACTATCATATTTTCGAATAAAATCGTTAAATTCAATAGCTTCATTAGGATTCCTTTTAGCATTGAAATACAAAGTCTCGTAAATGCAATTATGAAAGTAATAATATTTAAAATCTTTCCAATGTGACATATTATTAGCTGCAGAGAAAAGTAGATTAACGAGATGAGCATATGGTGTCATACTACCACCTACATCCATAAGGAGTAATATCTTTACATCGTTTTTTCTTCGTTTATCAAATACAATTTCGATCTCTCCGCCATTCTTTGCTGTCTTGTCGATAGTCTCATCGATGTTTAATTCGTCTTGTTTTCCAATCTCTTCAAGTTTTTTGAGTCTTTTTAGAGCTATTTTAATTTGTCTCGTATCCAAAACGATATCCTTCCGATAATCCTTGAAAATTCTTTTTTCAGCAATTTGTACTGCAGTTCGCATACCAGCCCCACCTCCAATTCTCATACCCATTGGGTTTTGCCCAGAATGTCCAAATGGAGAGGTACCTTGTGTTCCAATAAAATGATCTCCGAAATTATGTTCTTCGTCTTGTTCCTGCATTAATTCTTCAAGCCTTTTTTGTAAGTCCTCGAGACTAGAGAATTGACTTGCCATGTCTTGAAACGCAGCATCGGTTGCTAACATATTTATGTTTTGTTGAAGCCATTTAAAGATTTCTTCTTTAATATCATCGGGTACGTTTGCAAGTAGTTTACCTTCAAGTTGGTCTGCATACTTCTCAAGTAGATCTTGAAGTAATTCTTGTAAGTCTACTACAGTTAGATATTGTTGATATTCTTTTAATAATAGCTCTAATCCTTCGATTAATTCTGATAAGGTGATAGGTTTTTCGAGCCATTCCCAAATCTCTTGTTTAAAATCTTCTGGGAATTGTATCATAGCATTTTTAAAGAAATTAGCAAATGAGATATCAAAAATGTCGAAGTGATGCTCATTTTTGCAGAGAATTGAGCGTGAAGTATAATAAAACTCAACCATGTTATGAATAAGCCCTTTATTTAGAGCTTCGATTAAGGTCATATACTCTGTGATGCTTACGGGTAAGCGTTCTTTTAGGTAATAAAAAAATTCAACAAACATCTATTAGAATAAATTGGTTTAATGTTGCTAATATTAAATAATTAAAGATCTTTTATAGCTTTATTGTAAGTCTCTAACTATATTGTGTTAATATTATTATAATATGTATTAATTATAGAGCTGTTTGGTTTAAATTGCTGAATTTAGATAATACAATATGTTCTACACAATATCTGATGATCTAATCCTTTATCAAATCTTAAATTTCATCAGAAAATACACAAATTCTGAACTTAAATTATACAAATATTTCTATAAAAGACAAAGGGGATATATCCTGAATTTCTTGCTGTAGTTGATCAGTATATCTTTTTTTTTGTAAAAAATGAAGACTATTTTGATTCCAAAATATATTTAGGATCAGTGAGGAGAGAAATGAAGGGTAGAAAGTTTTTAATTATTAGAGCTGAAAATGTACTAATCAATTTTTTATTCAGTCTATTCCCAGATTTATTTGTTTATAATATCTCTTTGGAAGTAAATGGATTTTCAGGAAAGAGGGAAATAGCGATATATTTTTTAACTTATAAAGAAAGGGGTATTGCAATTGGACGCGGTGCAGATTACATCAGATCTGTTAATAAACTATTTATGAATTACGTTACTTTTGAAAATAATTCTAAACCAATTGAAATTAAATGTAAAAATCTTAAACCATGACTTAAATAATAGTGGATTTTTTCTCCTGCTAATTTTTTAAAATCTCTTAATAAATTATTTGTAATTTTTAAATTGAGTTAAACAACTCTATTGATACCCTTCGAAGTTATTTTGATTGTATAATTTCATTAATCAGATCTTTTGTCATTTTAGCAGGTATCCCACATAATAACTCGCAATCATTAAAAGTACCATCGTTCCGAGATTCAGTACATAAGAATGAAAAATTCACATCATTACGTTTTATAACATAAGCAGTTACTTCACTACATACACCATTAATTATACCGCATGTTATTTTTAACGGTTTATTATGAAGTCTAACATAAGCTTGGATGATATTCATACAATTACGAGGATTTAAGACAAGTATAATACTATCGTAATCCTCAAGTTCATATTGATTAATTGGAAAAAGAAGAATATATTTAAGCCCTTTAATATCCAATTTCATTGACAATTCTATATTATCAGTTTCTTGAAAACTTAGCATAATATTTGCATTATTACAGGAAAAATCACCTTTCTTAATTTTCAAGAATTCTCCTTTAGATGCGCTCTTAACAAATTCACAATACCCATCTATACTATTTAATTCTTTAAAAATAGGATCTATCCCTGTATCTTCATGATAATCGTAAATAAGTTTTACTCCTATCGGATTTGAGGTTAGTTTTAATGTTTGCTTTAATTTCTCAAATTTGTTCATATTCTTAATATTCTTCTTTAACTTGAGTTATAAAAATATAAAATTAAAACCATTGGGTTGCATCATTTTCTAGAACTAAATCATTTAATGTTGCTGCTCCAACAATTTTTACGCCTGGAATCAAATCTACTTTTTCCCATCCTAACATTCTTTTTGAAGCTTCACATACTAGGATTTCAACACCATCTGCTAAGGTTTTTTCAATCATTTCTTTTACATTTGGAAACGCACCTAATTTTATTCTTTCTGCTTCCCCAGGTTTTAAAATCCTTAAACCTTGTCCTAAGTAATAAACAGTTGCTTTTATGTCCATAGCTGCAGCAGTTTGAGCCAATACTAATGGTGAATATTGTCTTTCTGGATCGTCACTCGTTTGAACATAAAGGATAGATTTTTTATTTTCGCTTATAATTGACCACCTCTCATTTTATTTATATTTTTAATTTATGAGATATAAAATTTTTTTAGTAAATTAGCATTATAATCAAAGCCCAATAGGAACTATTAAATCTAACTTTTATGTTTCAAAAAAAAAAGTAAACTTTTGTAGAAGCGATATAAGAGATTTTTAGTTTGGTTTATAAAATATTAAAACTAAAGCTATTCTTTATGATAACAATTAGAGTGCTATAAGTTTATTAATATGAATTGAATTCAATTTTTTTTGTGAAAAATTGATTAAAGCCAAAAAGAATAAAATAGAAAATTATATTAGTAAATTGTAGGTGAAAATTATTTATAAAAAAATTCTATTAGCGACAGACGGATCCGCCCATGCTACTAATGCTGCTAAGCAAGTAGTTGAATTCCAAAAGATATGGAATTGTAAAGTTGTGATTATTCATTCAATCAAAGACAATAGGATTCCATCAGAAATTTATGCTGATGCTGAAGCTCTATATTCAAAACATAGTACTCTTGAAGGAGTATATAAGGAGGCAGGAAAAAATTTACTCGAAAAAGCAAGGAATATGTTTGGGATAAAGAAGGAATTGGTTGAAACTCGTTTAATTGTAAATGAGACACCTGAAGATTACATTGTCAGAATTGCGAAAGAGGAAAATTTCGATCTTATCGTTATAGGTAGCAGAGGACAACATTCTAAAATAAAACAGGCTTTATTAGGGACAGTTTCTACTAAAGTTGCTAAAAGAGCTCCATGTAATGTTTTGATTGTTAAATAAGTTTAATTTGTATTATTTTTCAAGATTGAAATTGGCTTTCTTAAGTTTTATAGATATTTTGCATATGTCTCAAAAAGTCTATCTTTGGCTCAACTCCATCGATTATCTTAATCTTTTCCGTAATAAATCTTTATATCTTTTATTAGAAAGCTTAATAATATTAATTTAAAGACTTGTAAAAAGAAAATAACCCCAATTTATTACGCCACCTACTAATAAAGCAATTCCAATTTCAAGACCAGCTATTTGAAAAGTATATTTCCAGTTAGTTTCCTTTGCAATTAAAACTATCGTTGCAAAACATGGAATATAAAGCATAGTTACTATACAAAAGATTATCATCTGTATTGGTGTTAGTAGTTCTAATAAAGTCAGATCTTTTGAACTTGCCAAAATTGTAAGAAGTATCAATGTTAGTTCCTTACGCAAAATTCCATAAATTAAAAAAATTCCTGTAATTAATGGAAGTCCTAACCAAAATACTGTTATTGGCGATAAAATAATGTTAATTGGGTCTAAAAGCTTAAAAATAAATAACACTTCCAACAAAATTCCAATAGATATAATTATAGGTAAGGATTTATAAATAAATTCTTTCGTTCTAATCCATGTCTGTTTCATAATAACACCATAATTTGGAATTCTATATTCATGCATTTCCATAATTAATTCAGTACATTTTCCAGGCATTACTTTATTTAATATCCTGCCAATAAGAATGATTACAGAGAGATTTATTCCAAATAAAAATAAAACCCATCCGAGTCCTAAATATCGCCCAACCAACCCTAATACTACTACCATTACTGCAGCACACGGAATAAGGGAGGTTAAGGCAACAGATATTTTTTTCTCTCGTGGGGTTTCCATTATTCTACAAGCCGCACAAGCTGGAACATTACAACCAAAACCCAGAATCATTGGAATTATAGTTTTTCCATGCACGCCCAAAAAATGCATGAATCTATCCATAAGAAATGCTGCTCGAGGTAAATATCCCGAATCTTGTAAAATCTCAATTATTAAGAAGAATGGGATAACATATACTAGAACCCCTCCAATTGCCCCAAGAAATCCCCCCATACCTCCATCCCATAATATTAAAACAAACACATTTTGATCACCATAAATTTCATAAACGTGCTTACTCCATATACTAAAAATTGTCTCAATTATCCCACCTAATAAATCTCCAATAAGGAATATATAATAATATGTTCCTAAGAGAACTAGTACTAAAAATATATATCCCCAAAATGAATGAGTTGTTAAATGGTCAAGCTTGTCAGCTAAAGCTCTTTTCCTTGTTTCCTGAGATTTGACTATTAGTACTCTTTCAATAATTTTATGTATATTATTGTAAATCTCTGATGATATTATTGTATCGATATCTTCACCATGATATTCTTCTAATTCTTTGCGATATTCATTGGCTAATTTAAATATAACAGAAGAATTTTGGTTTAACTCAAAAACTTTTTTTATTTCCTCATCATTTTCCAAGATTTTAATTGCTAGAAAACGTGAAGGATAGGTATAGCGATAATTGATTTCCCAATTTGCTTCAATTTCTTTAATTAAATCTCTTACTTTTATTTCAACTTCTTTCCCATAAAATAAAATTGAGAGTAAATCTGGATATTGAAAAGGTTTTTCGACCAATTTTATAGCTTCTTTTATTAATTGATCAACTCCAATTCCATGAATTGCTACTACAGGAACGACTGGTAATTTAAAAATTTCTTGTAGCAGTATGAAATTAATGTCTCTACCTCTTTTTCGTAATATATCCATCTGATTAATAGCTATTATCAAGGGAACTTTTAACTCTAATAACTGGAATGTAAAAAATAAATTACGCTCAAAATTAGTTGCATCAATTACATTAATAACTATATCAACTTCATCAGAAACTATATATTCTCTACTTACAATCTCTTCTAAGGAATAAGTTGAAAGAGAATAAATTCCAGGTAAATCTACAATATTAAAACTATATCCCAAAAAATTAAGATGGCCTTCCTTTTTTTCTACTGTTTTTCCTGGCCAATTTCCAATAGATTGCGAAAGTCCTGTAAGTTGATTAAATATTACTGATTTTCCAACATTTGCATTACCTATTAAAGCAATATTTATAATAGTATTTGTGTTTTCCATTTACTTGTACTCTGCTTTTGTATAGGTTTATGGATACGTATTTCTTTTTCTGAAAACTATACTTACTATAGAAAGAAATGTTTAAGATCGAATCTTAAATGACTAAAAAGTTTTAGGACCAACACATTTTACAAATATTTTTGTTGCCAGACCTCTACCAATAACTAGTGATGATCCTTTCACAATTATCTCAATAGGACCTCGAAAAGGAGCTGCTTTTTTCTTGATTATTTTAACTCCGGGAATAATTCCTAAATTAGCAAGTCTTCTTTTAGCATTATGACCCGCATTTACGCTTAATATTATAAGTTCTTCTTCTTTTGTGCAATCAATTAAACACTTTATTAAAGGTATATCTTTATGAATTTCCAATTTTTGATTCCATCGAGGTTTTTTTTAATATAATTTTTCTTTCTATAATATTATAAATCATGAATCATATTTAAAATTATTAGTTGCACCTAAGATAAAAATTTATTTCCTTTTATTTTTTATAAATAATTTTGATTAAACAGAGAATCACTGCCACAAACAATAAATATGTTTTTTAGTACACCAATTCCTAAAAATAATTTGGATATTTAGTGCAAATCATGATTAAATAGTTTTCAAATTGAATAGTTTTGGAATATTGTTGCTGTTGGTGATATTGTATTTGAAGTTTTTGGATGAGAAACTATAGGGATTCTAGAAATCCAATTTTCTCTAAAAAATTTAGAAATAAATCTTATGGCATTTATAGAAGACTTTAATCTATTAAGTATTTTTTATCGAATAGAGATGGATGGGTTATATCCGAGATATGGATAATCTTTGGATAAAGAATGGATAACTTTATATTAAATTTAAACTTAAAATTGTTGTCATTAAAATTTTATCTTTATAGGGGCCTTTCAAAAAAATAATTGGAGCTATGTTATTAATATTAACTTTAATTATTGGATTTCTTTTATTAGGTTTTATCGGTTTATATTTTGGTGCTAAATTTGCCATAATTGGGCTTGAAAGCATAGCTAACCGTTTAGGCATAAGTCATTTATTAGTGGGGCTCACTATTTTAGCAATTGGTACTAGTTTGCCTGAAATCACAGTAAGTATCATGGGAGGTATCGACAAACTAACAGGAATAGATACAACAATCGATGGAATTGTAATCGGAAATAAAATTGGCTCTTTTCTTACCCAAATTACGCTTATTTTAGGGATTTTGGGTATAAGTCAATCCATTATGGTTAGCAAATGGGAGTTAAGACGAGAAGGACCAATGTTATTTATTTCAATATTCATATTTTTGATATTTGCTATTGATGGTGTTTTATCTCGCATTGAGGGTATTTTAATGATAATTGCATACATAGCATACTTATTAATAATAATTTGGAGCGAAAAAAAAATTATAAAAACAGGATTAGAAATCCACAATATGAAAGAAGAAAGATTACAAACTAAAGATTTTGAAATCATCGAGAATCCTATAAAAACATCGTCAACCCTAAAAGAAATTGGTATTTTATTAATTGGACTCTTTATTTTGTTGATTGGAGCAGAATTTACGATTATCTCGGCGCATAGGTTAGCAACAGAATTAAATATTCCCGAAAATGTAATTGGGTTATTAATCGTAGGAATAGGTACGAGCTTACCCGAGCTTGTAGCGGATTTAACAGCTTTACGACGAAGATCGTGTGGAATTGCTATAGGTGATATCTTGGGCTCTAATATCTGCGATATACTACTAGCAACTGGATCAGGTGTATTATTTATTGATTTTAATGTAACTCCAATATTATTATTTTTCGATATACCATTGCTTCTTGTTGGTCTATCAATTGCAATCTCGTTCTTGTGGTCTCAAAAAAAGCTTAAACAGTGGGAAGCTGGACTATTAATAGGTTTTTATGGATTTTACGTAATCTTAAAATTAATGTTTTTCCAAATATAATGCTCTAATCCTCATCTCCATAAACAATAAACGTATTTTTTAATCTAATATCTAGTCAAAGTAAATTGGATATTTAGTGTAAATCAGGATAAAATAGTTTTAAATTATTTTAAAAATTAAAAACTGTTCCTACACTCATATTGAATGCCTTTAAATTAGGATTATTCGCTTTTATTAACTCAAATAGAAATTTTTCTCCAGAACAATGAAGAGGGAACAAATATAGAGGATTTTCATATTTTTGAAATGATTTTAAATATTTTATTGTCTCTTTAATACGCTGATTCGAAGCATAAGCCATATGAAAACCTCCTATTATATGGCTAATCGGTTTGTCTGTAATAGATTTTATATAATTAAGTGTATTCATTATCCCTGAATGACAACAACCAGTTAATAAGACTATATTATTTTCATATTCAAATATTAGACATTTGTCATCTAATATCTTATCATTTTTAATTATATTGTCGTGAAGCAAATAAAAGGAATTGAAATCTTCAATATCATAATTTCTAGGAATTTCACCGCTAATAATTATTTTTAAGCCATCGAAGTTAAAAAGTTCATAATTGTTTTTAGAGAATATGACTTTGCCACCTAAATTTTTAATTTTTTTTACATCTATAGGCTCTTGGTTAATAATTTTAGATGCTGATAACATTGGTAGAATTTCTCTCCTCGTCTTCCCTATTAAATCTCTAAATTTAATATCATCCGTTCTCCTAAAAAATCTTTCAAATTGAGCAGATTCATGGCAGATTACGGGTATCTTGTCTTCTATACCTTGTAAAATCCTATATAATCCTCCTGTATGGTCGTAATGCCAATGAGACAAAATAATGCTATTGATATCATATATTTGATAACCTCGAATATTTAAGTTATGTATAAAAGTTAAATTAGAGCTCCCTGTATCAAATATTATTTTTGACAATATTTTCTTTTCATATAGATCATTGTTGTTATCAATTCCATAAATATTAATTAAAAATCCTAATCCGTGTTCTGCTAGGGAGCGTGTTGCGAACAATTTGTTAAATTCAACACATTTTATCCTTTGCTCTTTATAGAGATTTTGAAATGGCGTGATGTGATTATTTGTTAGAAGTGAAATTTCAGTTTTAATCACTAAAAATTCAACCCATCTTTTTTTAATAAAAAATAAAGAGGTTTTTATTTCATATTCTAAATTGTTCTTATATTTTTAATGTTTATCAACATTATTCACGGCAAATTCTCTTAAGCAGGGTAGGATCGATTAAATCTTTTGATGTCCACTCCTTCTCCTCTAAATAGTCTAAGATTTCAGTTTTTATATTAATCGGGATATCAGCCTCAACACGAATAAATTTTTCTAAATCATTAGGAAAATCTACACCTTTATATTTTCTTTCTAAATCAATCCAGTGAGATAATTTTATCATTCTCCCTTTGGAATTGTCAGCTGGTCTTAAACACATTTTAGCAACTAAACAAATTGCTTGTTCGATTGATTCAGCAGTAGTTAACAAATGTTCTGGACCAGGACCTATTAAATGATCTGGTGTCCCATCTCTAGCGTTAAAGACCTTCCAAGAGTTTTCATCATCTGATCTACCAATGTACATTCTCCTATATTCTGCAGAATGGGGACCTAGAACTGCGGGAATACCTGCACTATTAGCCATACTTGCGATACTAGCTGCCTTCTGAGACATTGCGCCCCATGCAACACCAACGGCTCCAACACGGTTTAAAATATAATCCGCAATTTCTTCAAAATTTCCTCGTAATGGACGTCTTGCGAATATATTTGCTACTTTAATTGCTGCCCCAGTAATATGAGGATTTGAAACACATGATCCTACATTTATTAAGCCCCCTCTGTCAAAATCACCAGGAAATCTATCATACAAAGTTTTTCCTTCCTCATCCTTTACGAGACCAATATCCATCGCTCCACATCCAGATACTACTACAATATAATTTCTCTTACAAAATTCTTCTGCCATTAGATATAATTCCTGAATATCTTTGGCGTAATTTGCACATCCAATTATCGCAACAATACCTGGAATTTCTCCTAAGACGATTGGGGCACCTACATTCCTAATTTCTGTATCCATAATCGGGCCTCTCCCAGCTCTACAATTATATTTTTCATTCCGTATTTTTTCCCTTCCAGCATACATGATTAAAGTTAAAGGAGATACTTCTTTCATACAATCAGACTCGCATCTACCACAATCTAAACAAGAATCAAACACATCTAGTAATATTGAAAAATCACCATCTTTTACCTCTTCTATACCAGCAACGAGAGGTAAATCATTTGGACAATTCCTCTGGCAATTACCACAACCATTACAGTTCATTGCCATATTGATACAACTCTGCTCATCGGGAATTCCACTCTTGGCTTTTCTTAAAGGTCTGACTTTAATAGCAGTTTCAACAGCCACCTTTCCTGCCTTTATGGGATCCAAAATTAGTACTCCATCCATTTTGCCACTAACTAAATCATCTATTATTTCTTCAGCAGAATCATTTGTCCTATCGGGTAATCCTCCCATTATTTTTTCATTTGTAGCAATAAATGGTGCATTTACTAATTTTGCTTGTTCAAAACTACGTAGGTTAACACATTGTTCATCAACCATTACAACATCCGCTAATCCAGAACGAATATAAAATATCTGACGAGAAAGTGAGCCAACAATTTTGGCAGCGGAATAGTAACGAGTTAAATCTAAGGCAGTACAACAAATTGCTCCAACATCTACTTTATCTTCAAGATTTTTTTCTCGCATATAATCAACAAGTTCTACTCCTGGAGCTACATTATGACCAATCATTAGAATTGTGGCCTTATTTTCAGGATCCATTGTACCCATTCCTAATTCAACAATAGGAACATTAGGTTCACCCATAGGAAAACCATATGCTGCGATTTGAGCCGCATCTGAGATTTCCATTCCAACTGAATCTGCTAAACCAGCTAGAAAACTTTTTGATTCAAAATCTAGATAATTTGATTCTTGTCCTGTATGTCCTGCTGCAAGTAAATGAGTGATGGTGAAATGTACCCATTCCATTGCAGTTTCAAGGTCTTCTAATGTTTCTGGTTTCATTCCTATTACTAATCGAGTATGTGGCATTTCAACCTCAATATTATTGCCAAAATTAATTGGGACATTTCCATACTTCTCCTTAAGCCAATGTAATAAATGATCTCCATGAGCACTGTGACATGCTGCGCCAATACAACAAGCTATTTCAACTATTCTAGCTTGTTGGGTTTCCATGTTAATTCCACAGGCTCCAGTTCGTCCTTTTGAAAGATTGCATTTCCCATAAGTACAAAGACAACACATATCGCAAATAGGCATATAAAATGGTTTATATCGTTCCATTAACTTAAAAAACCAGCTACGTAGAGTTGGAATATGTGGCATTGGATGCGGACCCATTGGTTCCCATTCTGTTTCATCACCAAAACTTATATTACCTGTTGTTAATTCGAATCCTTTTATTAAGCCTATAGGACCTTTATATTCATCAATCTTTATTCTCGCACTTTTTCTACTCATAAGTTTTTCATTCGATTTTTAGGATTTTAATTTTTGAATGTTTATTCATTTATTTTAATTTAATTCTATTTTAATTTAAATAATTAAATGATTCAAACTTATAAAAATCTAATGAATAATTATTCAGAAAATATAAAATTAATTTGTAGTTAAAAATTATCCCTCTAAATCCTCGAAACAATATTCAACAAAATCTGATTTTGTCTTGATACAAAACTAAAGGATAGATCTTATCTATACTTTGTAATCTTAAGATCTGATGAAATTTGAGGTTTGGAGCAATTTGAGATAAGCTTACATATATATAGTATTGATTCTTTATATATTATGAATATTTATTCAGAAAAAACTTAGAGAATGTGGTAATTATAGTGAATTTTGAAGTGAAAAAAGAAAGATATATACCTAAGAAGAAATTCAACAAAAGTCAGATTATAATTAGAAATTATAAAACTACTGATTATCAAGCCACTTTAGAAATCTTAATACAGCTTAGCGATATTTACAACATTGGTTTAAATAAAACACAATGGAGACCCTCATCTGGTTTAAGGCTATTTAAACCTAATTTAAAACGAATAACTTTGATTGCTGAACTGAAATCAACTAATGAAGTCATAGGTATGGGAATGATCGAAGCCTCAAAAAATACATTAGGCCAATACATTGGTTACTTGGAAAATTGGGCAATCAAAAAAGAATTTATAGGCAATAATATAGGTAAAATCTTAGCAGATAAAGCTACACAAATATTAAGATCCTGGGGATGTGAGTTAATAAGAATTAATCTTGGTTATAAAACCCCAGAAAAATTGCTTAAAGTCTTTGGGAGTACAGGATTCAGGCCAATTATGGTAGTGTTGGAAAAAAGATATGAGGAAAAATAATAAAAAATTTACAGCAAAAGAAAAAAGACTTCAAATTTTCTGATTTTCTTTCTAAATGGATTATATTAACCAATAAAACTAATCAATAATAAGCACAATAATTTTGGATGTTAATCCCCTACCAAGTATTAAAGAACTTCCCTTTACTTCTATCTCGATTGGTCCTCGAAAAGGAGCAACCAAGAATAATTCCTAAACAGTCAATTTTTTCCTTAACATAATAACCGGCATTAACTCGAAGTATTGTAAATTCTTTCCCTATTGGAATTTCATTTAAAGAACCTAATATAGGAATTTTATGTTTGGGCTTGTTAGAATTGCCTTTAAATAACATATCTATGATATTTCATTTCAACAAAGATTAATTCTTCAATCCTAATTAAGCATATTGATTATTCATATTTAATATTATTAGTTGTACCTAATAAAAAAAGATTTATCTGATATTAAAATAAAGGAATTCATAGTTCAAGAAAATAAAGTTAATCAAAATGTAGAAATTTTATTAATAAGATTATCTAATAAAGAAAAGCATCAATTTTTGAATAATTCTATTAAAAGTGAAAAATTTTAAAATTTCATATTTTTACATATAATTATAGTGAATTATCATTCACAAAAAACCTAGGTATAAATGTATTCCCTTATGATGAGAGGCTATTGTGAATAATCATTCAGTAAGTTTATATTTGAGTATATCTTATATTAACTTAGAAAAAAAATAAGTGAGGTGAAAAATAAAAAATGCCAAGTGGAGATAGAACTGGCCCTAGAGGATTAGGGTCAATGACAGGTAGAGGTTTAGGATATTGTGCAGGTTATGATACGCCAGGATATACAAAAGGTCCGGGAATGGGTCGAGGATGGTGGCGAGGAAGAGGTATGGGATATGGTAGAGGTTGGGGCAGAAGTTATGGAGTTCCAATTTATCCACAATATGCACCACCAATCATGTCAAGAATTATCCCAGAAAATCAATTAAGTATGCTTAAACAACAGAAAGATTATCTAGAATCAGAGATGAATACCATAAAAAGCACAATAGATGATATCTCAAAAAGAATTACTGAATTAGAAAAAGAAGAATAATCACATTTTTTTTAATTTTTTATAATTTTAAAGAGGTTTTTATCAAAAAATGACTAATATTCATAAAAGCTATGAAGATTATTTAAAAGCAATTTATTTGATTTCAAAAAATAATAAGGGTGGGTGGACCTCTAACTCGGAGATTTCAAATTTTTTAGATGTTAAACCATCCTCAGTAACTAATATGTTATATAATCTGAGAGAACATGAATATATAGATTGGAAACCGAGAAAATCTATTAGATTAACAAAAAAAGGCAAAGAAATTGCCCTGAATATCATCAAAAATTATAATTCCTTAATTAATTTCTTTTCTCGTGTTTTAAAATTGAAAAATAAGAATTTAGTACAGCAATTATCATGTGAAATCGAGCACCATATGAATCCAGAAGTGTCAAACGCTCTAGAAAATCTCAATGAGTCATATATTTGATTATTTATAAATAAATGATGGAAAAACTATTCCCTATAAATATTAATCCCCAATTTTGTATTCTTTGTCAAAAATACTCACATTCTTGCCCCTCGAAAGCAATATTTTTTAGAAATTCCTTAAGATATGTAGACTATAATAAATGCAAAGGTTGTCTGAAATGTGTTAGTGTTTGAGAAAATAAGGCAATAGAAGTAATTTCATTGGTAGAAGGTTAAGATATAATGTTTGTAAAAAATGTTTAGAGAATGATTTTTACTTTCAAAATTTATTTTATCTTACTTATAACTTAAAAAATAATAAAAAGTTAATTGAGTTCAATAAAAAGAATATAAATCAATGTTGTAATTATTTAAACTGTGTCTCCAAATGTCCTTACAATTTCATAATCCCTATGGTATTAACAAAACATAATAATATTATAATGAAAGAATTAAAATAATTGTTCCAATTCCAGCAATAATTAAGGTAGTTTGTGTGATAGCATATTTCGATCCTACTTTTCGATGTAAATTTGGTGTCAGATCAGTTAAAGCAATATAAATAAAACTCGCTGCTGAAATTGCCAAGAAAAAGGGAATTAATGTACTAATAATATCTAAAATATAATAACTAATAAGTGCAGCGGGAATAGTACTTGAACTGGATAAGGAATTAAAAAGAAAGGCTTTCTTTTTTGAATAACCGCTATCAAGAAGTATGGCAAAATCACCAATTTCTTGAGGAATTTCATGAGTTACAACTGAGAGACCAACAATCACACCAATAGAAGGTGAAATTAAAAAACTAGCTGCAATAACGACACCATCCATAAAATTATGAAGTGAATCTCCAATCAGAAGAATAGGTCCTGGAGCGCTATGTAATTCACATTCGCGATTATGACAATGATGCCAAATCACAGTTTTTTCAAGAAGGAAGAAACTAATAATCCCAATTAAAACGAATAGCATAGTTAATGTAGGATTGCTATTGGATAAAGCTTTTGGTATCATCCCTAATAATGCTGCCGTTAGTAAAGTACCAATTGCATAAGAAATTAAGCAGGGTATAAGTGCCTCCTGTATTTTATTTTTAAGCATTAAAAAGATTCCAGCTGTAATTATTGCTCCAACACTACCTATAATGCTAAAAAGCAGGATTAATAATATTATCATACTCTTTCTATTATTTTTAATTTTGAATTTAATTTCTAATCTATTTTTATTTTCCAAAAAATTTCTTTATTATAGATAATTTTTATTATTTTTTTTTTAGATTTAAGCGCTTCTAACTCTGCGATAATTTTATCTTTGTTGAAATTAGAGGATAAAAAGGTTTCAATAATCTGATTCTGTCTCATTGGATGCCTTTCTAAGATAGATATAATTTCTTTTTCGAAATTAGCTGAATGAATACTGAATTTTCCTTTTTCAGGATAATTGATATTGGAATAATCTTCGAATACTTCATTTAAAATCGAAATTACACTCTCATCAGGAATTCTTACCCATTTCTCTGTAGGAGGTCTTATCGGAACATTGATATCAATTCTATCTGGTTTAATCAAGTCCAAGTTTCTTTTAATTTTTAATAATTCTTCTTTTGAATCATTCATCCCCTTCAATAACATCACTTCTACCCAAAACTTCCCCCTAAAAATTTTCCTAAAATTTATCAATCCTTTTAATAAATTTTCGAAACGAATAGCGGGATGAGGACGATTAATTTTTATGAAAGTTTTGCCATCTCCAGCATCAAAACTAGGAAGAACAAGATCAGAATACATTAAACTTCTTTGAACTTCTTTTTGACAAAACAAACTTCCATTTGTAATCACACATACAGGCTTTTCTGATAGCTCTTTAACCTTTAAAATTAAATCTTTTAAATCTTTATATAGAGTGGGTTCGCCACTTCCTACAAATGTTATATAATCTATCTCATCGTCAAATGAATTAATAGTTTGTTCAATTTCAGCAATTATATCTTTCTTAGGAAAATAATTTTCTCTGACATTAGTAAAGTTAGTTGTTCTTCCTAATTGACAATAGATACATTGGTAATTACATGTTTTTGAAGGGATTGGATCAATTCCTAATGAATACCCTAATCTCCTACTAGGTACAGGACCATATATATATTTCATATTATTCTTAAGAATCCTTTTTGATGTTTTGAAACTTGTATTTCTCAATTGCACGTGTTAACGTTCTAATTGCTAATTCAGCACAATGTTTATGGTCATTTGGTAATCCTCCTAAAGCATTATCTATGTCTATTGGTTTTAAACTTTCGATATACTCCAAAGGTTTTCCTTCTATCATCATTGTCGTTTGACTACCTGCTGCTACAGTCGCTCCGCAACCGTCAGTTATAAAATGAGCTTTTTCAATTACATTATTCTCAATTTTTAAAAAAAATTGCATGGTATCGCCACATGGACCCTCGTATGCATGCCAGACGCTTATCTCAGAATTTTTTGGTTTCCCCCAGTTTCTTGGATTTTGAAGCAATTGAACTATATATTCATTGTATTTTAATACTGCTTCTTCTATTATTTCTTTCTGAAGCTCCTCTATCCATTTATCTAGATCCTCTGGCGTCATTTTAGGCTTACTCAATCTTTTTAAATTTTTTTTTCTAATATTCCACGTATATTATTTACGATATCTTTGAATGCTTTAACACTTTCATTACTTGAATTTTTTATCACGAAAGGTAAACCTTTATCACCCTGAATTCCTACGTCTAATTCAAAGGGAATTTTCCCTAACAAGAGTATGTTGAAATCTTTTACAGCCTTTTCAACACCTCCAGGGGGATAGAGATCAATATTTTTCCCACAATGAGGACATTTAAATCCTGACATATTTTCAATAATACCTAAAATATTTCTTTCCATGATTCTGGCCATACTAATTGTTTTTCGAGCATCCATAAGGGCCACCTCTTGGGGAGTTGATACAACGATTATATTTTCATCTGGGATTAATTGTAATATATCTAATGTTTCATCTGAAGTTCCTGGGGGTAAATCACAAATTAAATAGTCTAATTCACCCCAAATTGCTTCACCTAAGAATTGCCTTACAGCACTCATTTTCATTGGACCTCTCCATATAACTGGTGAATCTGAGTTTTCTATGAGAGATCCCATACTCATTACTTTCATATTTAATGGCCCATTGATTGGATAAAATCTTTTCTTTTCAGCATCAACTCTGGGTTTAAGCTCTGGAGGAACTCCCAACATTTTTAATACATTTGGACCTGTAATATCTACATCGAGAATTCCAACTCTTAAACCAATACTAGCTAAACTCATAGCAAGGTTTACTGCTACTGTAGTTTTTCCTACCCCACCTTTGCCTGATATGACTACAATTTTATATTTAATCTTTTCCATGTTTTTACTAATATATTCCATTAAGGTATCTAATTGTTTTTGCTTCCCTTCCTTGATGGTTTCTTTTAAATCTATATCTGGAACTTCTTTTTCTTGAATATACATCAACCTCTTCTTCTTTATATAGGTAGTTTAATTAGTTTAATTATATCAATTATTAATAATTGAATCAAAATAGGTTAAATTTATAAAACATCGATTGTTATATAATTATGAATATTTATTCATAATTTAAAAAAGTTACTAAAATTAAAATAGATGAAAAAGGTCGAAATGTTAATGGTTGTTATAGCAATTCCTTCAATAGGAAAAGGAGGTTTGAATGACGATATGAGTCCTCGTTTTGGAAGATGTGCTAGCTTTACATTTGTTGAAATAGAGGATAAAGAAATAAGGGCGGTTAAAACTGTTCCAAATCATGCTGCTAGTACTATGGGGGGTGCTGGTGTGCAAGCAACTCAAATAGTTGGCAATAATAATGCTGAAATAGTAATTGCTGGATTCTTAGGGCCAAATGCAGCCAACGGACTTAATGCCTTAAATATAAAGGTCCTTCATGCTCCAGATAGAAAGATGACTATAAATGAGGTCGTGAAGTTGTTCATAGAAGATAAGTTACGGGAATTAACTTCAGCAAATGTAGCACCTCACCATGGCATGGGAGGAGGTCGTAGGATGGGCGGCGGATATCGAGAAAGATAAGCTAATTCTTAAGATAATATGATTTAAATTTGAAAGTTTTATGACTGAGATTAAGCCTAAGATAATCTGTATAACTGGGGGCAAAGGAGGTACAGGAAAAACATTATGTGCTGTTAATATTGCATTAATGTTTAAAAATGAAGGATATAACGTACTTCTCATAGATGGGGACGTAGAAAATCCTAATTCTTATCTTCTATTAAATGGTAAACTTGAAAATAAAAGAGAAGTCCCTTTTTTCATGCCTAAAATTGATGAAGATAAATGTTCTCGATGTGGAATATGTGCTAAAAATTGTGCAAATCATGCTTTGTTATATATTGATGATTCGATTCCAATCTTAATGTCATCACTTTGTTCCGGATGCAGATTATGTTATAAAATATGCCCAGAAAAAGCGATTGAAGCAGACTTTAAAACACTTGGTTGGATATACTCCACTGAAATTCATGGACTTACCCTATTCGTTGGAGAATTAAAACCTACAGAAGCTCGATCAGCTGGAATTGTAGAAGCACTTCTGGAAAATCTTGAGAATCTCATAAAAAATGAACCAAATAAATTCGATGTTATCATTTTAGATACTGCTCCAGGAGCACATTGCGATGTAGAACTGTTAATTAATGTGGCGGATGTAATTATTCCTATTACAGAACCTACAAAATTTGGTAAATTAGATTTAACGAGAATAATGGAATTGATAAATATATTGGGGAAAGAGTGTAAGGTAATAGTAAATAGATCATCATTATTGGGGTTTAGAAATCAATTTTTAGAAGAATTACGAAAAGAAAATATTATAATTTTAGGTGATATCCCCTTGGACGCAGATATTGTGAATTCTTATTGTCAAGGAACACCAATTATGGAAATTGATAGTGGTTATGATAATAATGGAGCAGGATTCATAGCATTTACAAAAATTTTTGAAAATTTAAAAAAGTGGCTAAGTTTAAATTAATAATTGATAAAAAGGATTTAAATTGATGGAAAGAAAAATAGTTGGGGTTGTTTCTGGGAAAGGAGGCGTGGGTAAAACTTCAATTACAGCTTCTTTAGCAAGTCTCGCCAAAAAAGATTCAATTATGAAAGTTATTGTATTAGATTGTGATGTTGATGCTCCAAACTTAGCAATAATTCTTCCTCCTGCTGAAGATTCAAAAATAGATCAAAAAGATACTTTCACTACACTAAAATCAGAATTTTTAGAAGATCTATGTAATAATTGCAAGGAATGTATTGACAAAAATTTCTGTGAATTTAATGCTTTACGATGGGATAGTCAGAATTCAATACCTAAAATTGATTTTTTGAAATGTGAGGGGTGTGGATCTTGTAAAGTTTTATGTCCTATGCATGCTTTTAAAATAACTGCTGTAAAAAGTGGTGAAATTATATCTTATACGAGCAAAATGGGATTTCCATTAATATATGGCAAAACCCAGTTAGGAAGCACGACCTCTGGAAAACTAGTTTCAGACTCTAAAGAAGAAGTAAAAAATTTGAATGAATATAATGAAAGTAATTTAATATTTATAGATGGTCCTCCGGGAATTGGATGTCCCGTAATTGCAACCCTTTCGAATTTAGATTATGTTATTACTATATGTGAGCCTACACCTTCTGGATTACATGATTTGTTGAGAGTAATCGAAGTTATTCGTCAATTTAACCTTCCATTTGGGATCTTAATAAATAAATCAGATTTAAAGAGTCCCTTTCAAGAAACTTTTAGTAAGCACATGAGGGACACTAATTATGAAATTTTAGGAAAAATCCCCTTTGATTTATCAATCCCAAAAGCTATGTCTTTTGCCAAACCTGTAGTACAATATGCACCAGATTCAATAGCAAGTCTGGCAATTAAAGAAATTTATTCAAATTTAAAAAGAAAATTATGGCATTCTAACTTAGTTTAAATTAGTTCTCTAACAAGAAAGTAAACATTTTTTGAATTACATTTAACACAATTAACTTTTCTGTCTTTTGAGGCATCTTCATCTTCCCATTCATGTTTACAATCTACACACTCGTATCCTACGAATTTTGGTTTAATATCAAAACTACCACCATACACTTTAATCGATTTTCCTTCAAGTAAGGCAATTGTATTTTTACGATGAGCGCTTTCAAGAATCCTAGAAAATGTGGGTTGACTAATTCCCATTTTTTCTGCAGCTACTCTCTGATTTAGTCCAATATAATGTTTAAGACGCATAGCTTCAAATTCAGCAATAGTTAAAGTTATGGAATCTTCGGTTGGTGGTTCACTTGAAAAATAAAGATTATTAGGTGTTTGAGTAACCCATCTTCGATGTCTTCTTCTTCCCATGGTAGAATACCAACCAAATTATAATCTTAATGTTTATAATATAAATTGATAAGAGCTATATTTATATATTATTAAGAGCCATATCCTAGAGATAGATATATTTTTGAATAATCATTCTTTAAATTTAAATATAAACGTTGAAGAGTTGGAATAAAAAAGGAGAAGATTAAAAATGAAAATTTGTATTAGTACAGATTCAGGAAAAGTTTCAGGGCATTTTGGTAGAGCTCCAGAGTTTACTTTCATTACGATTGAAAATAATGAGGTAATAGAAAAAGAAGTTTTTCCTAATCCTGGACATACTGTAGGAAGTATACCTAAATTTGTAAATACACATGGCGCAAAATATATGATTTCAGGAGGTATGGGACCCAGAGCTGTAGGTTTCTTTAATGATTATGGGATTGAAGTTATTATGGGAGTTGCTGGAGAAATTGATGAAGTTATTAAAAAAATAATAGAAGGTACTTTAGAGGGAGGAGAAAGTCTTTGTTCTCCAGGAGGGGGTAAAGGCTATGGTGTCGAAAAAATTCATACTGAAGCAGATGATGAATATAAGCACCATCATCATCATTAATATTTACATTTTTACATAATTTCGTTAGTAATGAAGATCTCGCTTGAATTCACCATTAGGTAGCAGATTATCGGGATGGGGTTGACCCCTTCTTCCATTTGATATCTAATGCAATTTTTATTTCCCACTAAACAATAATTTTCACCCCATTTTCGATCAAGTTTGCCATGGTCAACAAAGCATTTAATAAGACAAAATTGATACCATTTACATGTTTTTCTTTTGGATTTTAATTTTAGAGATAATATTTGGCTTTAATTTTTTGATAAGAATATAAAAAAAAAAGTTTGAAAGAAATTATTTTCTTATTTGTACTTTAGGAGTAATTGGGGAAGCTCCACCAAAATTAGTAATCACAGGACAATGAGTGAAAACTTTATCCATCAATTCATTAATTTTCTCTTCGGGGGCATTGGCTTTAATTCTTATTACGGGTTCAAGTTTATCATACCCTGCTAGTTTTGAATCGTCAATTCCGAAGATAGCTCCTAAATTAATATGACCACGTGAAAAAACTTTCATTTCCTCTAGTTTAATATCCATTATTTTTGCCCAAAATCTTGTAACGGCAATGATACAAGCACCAATAGAAGACAAAATCACTAATAAAGGTGATGGTCCCTTATTTGATCCATCTAATCCACCAGGGGCATCTATAATTAATTCAAAAGGATCCCCTGCGGGATTACCCATCGTACATTTAACTTGCATACCTTTTGGCAACATTTCACATTCGATATTAAAGTTCTTCTCCCCAGCATTCCAATCTATCTTAATAGCTTCATATGTTTCTTTAAAACTTGGCATATAACTTCATCCTCTTTTAGTTCTAACAATTTTTTTAATGAGTGTGAGCATTTTCAGAGTGATTCCCACAACTAGCGCCATTTAATACCTTTAATTGCCCATCGATTAGCATTTTCAAATTTATTTCGATGCTTCCGTTTACTCCTTGGAATAAATTTATTTGAACTTGCTGAAAACCTAAAAATGGTCGCATTCCAATTCCTGTCAGAATCATATCTGTTACATTTCTTTGTTTTAAATTCATGACAGGTTCCATACACCCAACATGTCCTTCATTAACCAAGGTGAAGATTTTCCTAAAACTATTGTTATCTATAAGTTCAACACCCACAAAGTAGGGACAATGCCCAAAGTGAGGTGATATATTATCTGATAATTCTCTTCCTTCAGCAGGAATTCCTATAATCCTATTCATCTTTCTCACACTTCTCTTTATTTTTATTCATAATTATTCATTTATAAAGAATTATTAAATTAAAATAGCTCCTTATATTTATAATTTATGAATATATATTCATAAAAGTCATTAAGTAGAAAAATTAAATGTTCTCTACATATTTCTAAAATAGTGCCAAAGGTACCTCTTTAAGGAGTCTACCGTGGTATATTGATTTTTCCCACCTGTTCTTAATAATGAAACTATTTTGTTATCCTTTTTTTTATATTTTGAATTAAAAACGTGAGAAAAATGAATCATATTATAGATTATGATTATATGAGGATAATTAAATTTATTAATTCCTGCTATTTTTTGGTATTTGTGATTTATTCCGTATATGACTATTTCAGTTTTGATCATATTGTCTTCGCGATATCATAAATATGATGCAGATTCTCGTAACATTTATATATGTAAATCGATATTCATTTATTGGAAAGGTCAATTTTTCCGAGTTTCATTGATTTCTATTATTCCGAGTCTCAAATATATATTAGGAATTGAAAGGGTTACTGTTGAAATTCACATATAAGATAATTGAAAGAGAGATCAAAAATTGATCTTTTCGATAATAAATATAAAATAATTAAAAAATCAAAATGGATTGATCATGAAAAATATAATGTTCGAAACTTTAGTAGATAAAAATTTTTCAGTATATTCAATTAGAGATTTGGATGTTAAACTTAAAGAGGAGAATATTGAAGAATTGATTGGAAAAATTAAGCATATACCCGTACATTTCGCTACAATCGATTTAGGAAAAATGAACTTACGAGAATTTAATAGAACTCATTTAGCAAACGTATTAAAGAAATTTGAAATTCCCTATTTTACAATAGAATTACCATATTACGTAAAAGGACATTATGCAAGTCAAATTAGTGAGATTCAGAATAAGTACAATGAATTAAATACTACATATAATTCATTAAAAGATAAAAATTCTTCAGGTGCTCAAGAGCTTAGTTATTTGATCGATTATTATTCAAAAGAATTAATGGATCTAAACCATTATTTAAATCAACAAATACGAGCTAAATCAATTGTAGAGAAAATTTTGAGCGTAATAAAGGATCGAGATAGTAAAAATTTAACATTTGTACATTTCGGTAAGGAGAACACTTTTGTTGAAATAATGAAACAATTAAAAGAAATTAACGTAAAATCTAACGCAATTTTCATTCAAAAGTCAAAATTTCTACATTCTTTTAATTAATAACATCTTCTCGATTAATTATAGGGTTAATAATGCAGAAAGAAGAAAATTCAGACAAGCAATATGATTTGGCGATAATAGGGGCGGGTCCAGGAGGTTATCATGCGGCTATTAGAGCTGCACAATATGGAGCCAAAGTAGCATTAATAGAAAAAAATAGTTTGGGTGGAACATGTTTAAATAGGGGATGTATTCCCACAAAAACTTTACTTGCTTCAGCTCATTATCTTGAAAAACTTCAAGATGCAGAAGAATTTGGAATCTTAATTAAGGATTTTAAAGTAAATTTTGAAAAAGTTATTGAAAGGAAAAATAAAATAGTAAATGAACTTGGTATTGGAATTGCAAATCTTCTAAAATCTTGGAAAAATGATGTTTATATGGGTCACGGTAAAATTCTTGGAGGAAATTCTGAATTAGGTTTTCAAATTTTTATACAAGGAGAAAATATTGAAGAAACCATTCTTGCTAAAAGAGTTATAATTGCTACGGGATCATCTCCTGCTTTAATTCCTAATTTTAATGTAGACCATAAGAGAATATTGACTAGTGATGACATTTTAGATCCTAATTTCAAGACTATCCCGAATCGATTATTGATAATTGGAGCCGGAGTAATTGGATGTGAGTTTGCAGATATTTTTGCGACTTTTGGAAGTGAAGTAATAATGTTGGAATACCTTCCTACACCTATAACTGCAGAAGAGCCAATAATCATAAAGCATTTACAAAAGAAGTTCGATTCAATGGGTATTAGGATATTCACAAGCCAAAATGTCTTATCTGTTGAAAATATAGGTTCCAGTGTAAAGGCTATTACTTGTTCTGCTTCGATTCCTAAAGATGAAATCGAAAATTCAGAAAAATCGATTTTTGAAGCAGATCTATGTTTGCTTTCAATTGGCAGAAACAAAGTATCAAACGACTTAGGATTAGAAGAATTAGGGATTGAAACTAGAAGAGGAGCAATTGAAGTTGATCCTAGTACTTTAGAGACAGTTGTTAATGGGATATATGCTATAGGTGATGTGACTGGAGGATTAATGCTCGCTCATGTAGCAAATTATGAAGGTGATATAGCCGTTGCCAATGCTCTTTCAAGTCTTGGAATATTTAAAAATCATTCAATGAGAACAAATTATAGAGTCATACCTTCTACGATTTTTACGAGTCCTAATATCGGTTCAGTCGGATTGAAAAGAAAAGAAGCTAAGGATCTTGGTATTGATGTCTTAGTAGGACAATTTCCATATAGTAGTTTAGGAAAGGCAAAATGCATGGGAGAAGATGGGCTTTTAATAATCTTAGCGGATAAACATACAACCCAAATCGTTGGGGCTTCCTGCATTGGCGAAGCAGCCTCAGAATTGATTGCTGAGATTGCTCTTGCGATGCAAAATGGATTAACTATTGAAGATATTACAAATACAATACATAGTCATCCTACTCTCTCAGAAATGGTTTTAGAAGCAACAGAAGCTATCGTAGGACGAGCTATACATAAGAAGGGAAGACCTATAACACCAAGATTAAGGGATATTTTAATGGAACAAGTACCTTTTGAAATTGAATTGAAAAAGTTCAAGATCTACTCAAAATGAAAGCTTTCTATTATTCCCTTACTTTAAACTTTATTACAAATTGAAGAGTATCGGAAAGAGTGAATATGAAATACAAATTGAATGGAAAAAGAAAAAATAAAAATTTTGATGGATATAAGAAAAATCCAGGATTCTTCAGAGTCCAAACAATACCAATTAGTCATAATTTAATATTGGGAAGATTATATGAATCTAGAATTCCTCCAAAGGATTGGAAATTTGATTTAAACCATTCCTTTAAATTAAATATTACCAATTTTAACCTAGATGCGAAGGGTATTTATAAAAAAAAAAGAGATGGAGATTAGAATTTATTATTTATCAAAAGCCATAAAAATATATTATTATAGTTTTCAATTTATATAATTAGTGAGTTGCACATGAGATACAAGGGTCAAATGTCCTAATAATCATCTGAATTTTCTTTTTAACTAAATTTATATCTCCTGTTCTTTCAAATAATTCTTGGGCATATTCTGTAATCATCTCGTTAATAAGTGAAATATTAAACTCAGTAGCAACGAAAAGATTTACTCGATCAACATAATTACTTTTATTAAGGTGATAATGATGGATTAAAACTCCTCTGGGAGCCTCAATGACGCCTATTCCATCCAAATTTTTTACTGAATTCAGAGAAGGAAGTTTTTCTCTTTTAGTTAAAGATGAATCATCTAAAATTTGTAATCCTTGATAAGATTCGATATACATTTCTAGTAATTTAATAAAATTTGTAAGTAGTATATTGTTTTTCCATGATTTATTGAAATACTCAATATAAGTATTAAATTCATCAAATCCATAATTTTCGACAATATTATAACGAGAAAAAGGACCTACTATTACATTTTTTTTATTTTCGAAATAAAAATCAATTCCACGTAAATTAAGCTCTTTTCCAAAATAAGAAGAGTAATTGTGTTTTTCAAATTCTATTAAGTTTTTATTGTTTCCTTTAATTCTTAAGGTACCTAAATATCGATCATAATTTCCATGGTTTGTTAAACCAAGAGAAATAAAGTTTGGAAGGTTATATTCTTTTGGAGGAGCTTGATTAGAAAATAATTCAATAAATTTTTCTATAATCCATTCTAAACTGACTAAAGCTTTTTGAAAACATTTTCGAGCTAAGATATTTTTTTTTCGAGAAGGAGAATAAATAATGCCTCCTGGAATAGGCGAAATCAAATGGACAGATCTACCTCCATATAAGTTATTTAGTTCATTTCCAATTCTGATTAATTCATAGAAATTATTTGTTAATTGAGGATTATAATTAATTATCTCGTAAGGAGAAAATGTTATTTTGCTAAGACCAAAAATTGCTAAAAGATCGGGTAAAGTTTGGAAAAAAAAATTCATAGAGTGGGATTTAATTAATTCAGCACTCATTAAAAGGCGTCTCAAGAGAATAGTTTGTTCTAATACATTGATATTATAAATATCTTCTATTGCTTTACAACTTGCGATTGTTTGAGAGGTATAACATAATCCACATATTCGAGATACTATTTTTGGCAGATCTAGTAGTCTTTTTCCGATTAAAATTTTTTCAAATTCTCGATATATTCCAAATTCAAAATTCACCAATGAAATTTCATCATTTTGAATTAAAATTTTTACATCTCCATGACCTTCAACACGTCTACAAACATCAATAACTTTTAACAAAGTTTTCACCCTTTCAATTTTGGTTTTGAAAATCGATAAAAAATCCCTGTATATTCTTTTAGCTCCTGAGATAATTCTATCAAACTCAAAAAATTAATAATGTTTGAAGTGAAATCTTTTGATACCGGCCCTATACATCCCTCACACGGAAGCCCCATTTTTATACAATTAAATTCACATCCATCACGGGTTACTGGTCCTAAACATAAAATACCTTTCTTTAAAAAACATTCAGAATTTTCCTTATTAAGATCAATCTCTTCTGGATCTGGATTAATCTTAGAGATATTTATATGAGAATTTATTTCCATGTTTCCCCTTGATGGGCAATTGGCACACATATTTTTTTCAGATAATATTATATCTTTGTTTTCAACCAATCTGATTAGACTGTTTCCAAGTAGTTTAGAAGGAGGTGGGCAACCAGGAATAATACCCTCAATCTCAATATAATTAGAGATTGGTCCTACTATTTTTGAATTTGAAAGACTTAAAATCCCTCCAAAACTAGAACATGTTCCTAAGGCATAGACTTTTTTGGCATATCTTCTAACTTCTCGAAGGAATATAATTTGAGATTCTTCAGAAATACAACCTTCTACTAAAGCAATATCACATTCTTCAATGTCTTTTAAATCTGAAATAAAGGGAAAATAAGTTATTATAGTTCTCTTAAGGAATTGTGGAAAAATATCTAAAGACATAATAGTTGAGATGCAACCACTACACGAAGTTAGAGAAATTATTATAAATCTAGGTTTCAAATTTAATCTCCTCGACTAATTTGTTATATAATTTATTTGAGATTTCAGCAAATTTGGTACCCTCTACAGCATTTAAATGTTCAAGGACTATTCGATCTTTATATTTCGGCAGTATGATATTCTTTAATAACATAATTTTTTTCTTTACTTTTTCTATTCCGTCAATATATCTGCATGCATCTTGTCTACAGCCAATTATCATTACTCCATCGAATCCGAGCTCAAATGATTTAATAATAAAATTTGTATCAATACGTCCTGTACATGGAACCCGAACGATAAAAGTATTTGGATTATAGGAGACCTTCTTAAGACCAGCATCATCAGCTGCAGCATATCCGCAAGATGCGCAACAGAAGGCAAGAATTTTTGGTTGTGCTCTGAATTTCGAAAAAATTTCAATTGTCTTTAAAATCTTCTCAGAAGAGTCTAAGTTTAAATCTATTGCATTTGTTGGACACACACTAGCGCATGTACCACAGCCTTTACACTTAAATTTGTCTATACTTATTTTGTCTGATTCTGTTGTAATAGCATTATAAGGACAAATTTTAGAACACAAACCACACAAACCACATTTATTTTCATCAATTTCTATCCCTGTAAACTCTGCAATTAAATATTCTTTAGAAAGCAATGAAATAATTTTTAATGCAGTATTGTTAGCTGTTGAAATTGTAGAATTATAATTTAATGGACCAAAAATCGTCCCAACACCATAAATTCCAGATGCTAATGTTTCCTCACTCATAAATCCATTATCATCTAATGTAAAATCCATATATTTTCGAAGGTTTTTTAAATCTTTATTAGGGATAAATTTTAGATTTAATACAATTAAATCACTTGGAAACTTAATATTATCAGCAACAATGTAATTTAGATCTTTATTGGTCTCAATTGTAATTTTGTCTGCATATATAAATCTTGGATTAGATGATCTTAATAAAATCTCATCCTTATCTTTTAATTTACTTAAATCATAAAAGACATTAACTTCGCAATCAGGATTTTTTATTTTAATATCCTCAATATATTTTTGTGCTAAGATTTCTGAGTAATCAGCAAGATATTTTGATGGACCAACCTCTTGAATGATAGAAATTGATTCTATTGGTTTTTTATCTGATAACGTTAAAAGCTTTCCTTCAGTGATGCCATCAGAAGATAATATTCGTTCAAATTCCATTGATGTTATTATATTTTTTTTGGAATTATAATGATAATCCTCTAAATCCTCGTAAAAGTCAGAACCAATCGCAATTACTTTAGTTCCAACTTTGATTTCGATTTTTTCTTCTTTTTGAGTCAAATCTATTGCTTTATTTTCACATACACGTTCACAAATTCTACAATTAAGACAATTTTTTATATCTTCTTCATCAATCAAAGGAACATAGGGATACGAATGAATAAAAGGGATATATATGATTTTTCGATTAGTTAAACCAAATTCATATTGATTTGTCTTTTCTATACTACAAACTTCTAAACATTGTTTACATCCAGTACATTTTTTCACATTAATATATCGAGGTTTTTTAATCAATTTAATTGTGAAATTTCCAACTTCACCTGATACATTTTCAATTTCAGTATTAGTATAAATCTTTATTTTTTTCTCATTTACTAATTCACCTATCAATTCTGAAATGAGACATATTGAACAATCACCCATATTATGGATTCGGTGCCATCTGGCTACCTTACCTCCCAAGGTAGGTGATTTTTCAATGAGATATACTTCAATTCCAGCTCGAGCTAAATTTAAGGCAAGTGTTATACCAGCAATTCCCCCACCTAAAATTGCACAACTCTTTTCTACTTCAACTCTCTTAATTTTTACTTTTTTTTGAAGACTTACCCGTTCAACAGCTGCTTCAATTAATAATTTAGTTTTTTCTAATAAAAATGAGAGATCTGTTTGATATATTTTAGATTGATGGACCCAACAACATTGTTCCCTAATATTAGCTATTTCTAAATTAGCTCGATCAATAGTTTTCTCAAAAATTCGTTCAAAAAGATGTTGATGTGTTCTTGGAGAACATGCAGCTATCACAATTTTATTCAAAAAATTATCTTTAACCCATTTACCAATTCTATTAAAATTTTTTTGCTGACATAAGTTTTCAAAGACCTTTACCGAAACTACCTTTCTTAACTTATTTATATAATTTTCAAGGGCAGTTATATTTATTACCTTTGAAATTTCTGTATTGCAATAACAAATGATTACTCCAATCCTGCTTATCTCGCTTCCCCTAGAGTCTAAATACTCATCAATATTTTCTCCTGATAAAATTCTTTTGTTGAGATTGAGAATTTTAAGTACGCGTTTACCATCTTCAGTAAGAAAATATGATTTTTTGTCTTTATTTATTAATGAACCGATCTTCTTCAGATGAAAATTTAGTTGTCCTGTTGTTTCTAAACCAAGTTTTTCCATTAAATCTGTATAGGGAATATAGCCCTCCTTTTCAAGAAGAAATAAGATTTTTCTTCTGAATGGATGAGATAATATTGTGTATATATCCATAATTTAGTCTACCTCTTTTTTCCCAATTTCAGATAAATAAATTAATTATTCTAATATGGGATTTAATAATTATTCTTCATTAATTGCTGAGGTTGATAATGAGGATCTCCTTGTTATCAAAATATCTCTCATATTTTTTTCTGCTCGTATTAATTTTAATTGAGAGAATTGTGTAATTTTTTCTTTCATTTCTTTTTTGTCAATTACATTTAATTTTAAACGTTTAATTACATCTGCTTTTATCGCCATATTAATTATATCTTTTCCTTTTTTAGTACGAATAATTACAGTCGTAAATTTATCCGGGGAACCCAATCCCCCAAAAGAAACATCGGCATAAATATTCGTGAAATCATTACACACGGTGCAAGCTGGACGGATGTATTCAGTTAATCTTTCAAATGGTATATGGATTATTTTGCGACGAGCTACTTCATCTTTTAATTTAATAATTAGATCTGCCTTAATGTTTATTTTTTCAATATCTTTAAATTTAATATTAAATTCTTCTTCGAATTGCCTAACTTTTATTTCGTCAAAGAAGAAATTCTCGAAACAAAATAATCCTAAACAAATTTCTATATTCTCTGATGGAATGATGCCTAAATTTTGCATACATCTAATTGTATAAATTTGACATGGGGTCCCTACCAGTGCTAATTTCTTGAATTTGACACTCCTTAATTTAGGTAATGAATTTGTATATGTATGAAATTTCTGGACGCTATCTAATTGTGCTGATATATCTAACTTGACACCAGAAGCTTTGATTAAATCTTCTTTACTTTTAGCTATTATAGCTTCTCTAGAGAATGGTGATTTTGTTTTTGCAACTATTGCGCCATCAATTATTCTTTTTTCTATTAAATAATTTATTATTGAGTTTACAACCCCACCGTCTGTTCCATATTTTAGAAAATCATTATCCACAGCCTGACAAGAGTAAACATTTTCAAGAAAACCTAATGGCATTGACGAAAAGCCTGAAAATTTGTATGTAATATTAAGATCTTCGTCTAGAGTATGCGTTTGTGGACAAATTAAATAGCAAATTCCACATTCAAGACATTTTTCCTTATTTAAATATTCAGGAGGCGAATTTAGATCTTTAAAACCAATTACTTCATTTTCAATTGAATTACAAAAACTTATGCAGCCCCCACATTGTTGACAGATGCCAGGCTCATGAACCTCTTTAATTAAATCCTGAAAGTTTTTTATTTTCATTATTAAAAATCACCAATTTAAGATTAATCATTTTAAAAATTCTTTTGACTATTTTAATAAAATAAATGATCTCTATGATAAAAATAATTGTCATAATATATAAATGTGATCCTTTTCATCCTTATTATGATCAAGGATCATTAAGACCAATAATTAAGAATTCCATCATACATTTGAAAAGTGATAATATATTGATACGAAAAAGATCAGATAAGGATCAGATCCATAATTTTAATAAAAGGATTGATAAATAAATTTATCAAAATAATCAAAATTTGTCTTATCAAATTTTTTAAATTTCTCTTAGCTCATTATTTAATCGGAAAATATCATCAGAAGTAATTATAATTACCTTTTAGCAAATTTTTGTTTTTCTTTACTCAGAATTTTGAAATTTTATCATGAAAAATATTAGGTGATAGTTGAAAAAGGTAGATTAAATGTCTGAAAAACAGACCAATGTTAGAATTGGATTCTATATCTGTAGATGAGGAGTTAATATTAGTAACAGTATCGATTGCGAGCTTATTAGAGATTATGTTGAGGCACTCCCTGGTATTATTGTTGCTAGAGTGAACAATTTTACTTGCAGCAATCCAGGACAAAATATTATCAAAAACGATATTTTAGATTTAGACTTAAATCGTGTTGTTGTGGCAGCTTGTACACCTAAAATTCATGAATCTACTTATCGAGCAGTGCTAGCTGAAGCGGGTTTAAACCCATATTATTTCCAAATGGTTAATCTTCGCGAACAATGCTCATTTGCTCACTCGGGAAATAAGAAAAGAATTACTGAAAAAGCTATAAGGTTAGTGCAAGCAGGGATAAATCGTGCTAGAGAATTAGAAATCATACCTAATAAAAGAGTATCAGTAGAAAAATCTGTATTAATTATCGGCGCTGGTATTGCAGGGATGAATGCTGCATTAGATTTAGCAAATCAAGGAATAAATGTGTATTTAGTCGAAAAAGAAGCCACTATTGGTGGAAAAATGGCAAAATTAGATCGAATTTATCCCACTGATGATTGTGCGATATGAGTTCTAGCACCTATTATGGTAAGTGTCTCAAAACATCCAAATATAACATTATTTACCTATAGCGAAATTAGTAAATTCAGCGGCATACCTGGAAATTATAATGTTAAAATACATAAAAAACCTCGATATATTAATGAAAACAAGTGTACTGGTTGTGAATTATGTACAACGAAATGACCAATAGAAGTACCTAACGAATTTAACAGAGGTATTGGCGAACGAAAAGCAATTTACATACCTTTTCCCCAATCAGTACCAAAAGTAGCTCTAATTGATAGGAGTGTATGAATAGAATGTAAAAATTGTCAAAGAATTTGCCCCGCTGAAGCTATTGAATTTGAACAAACCCCAAAAGATATTACATTAAAAGTTGGAGCAGTAATTATTGCCACAGGATGGGATGAATACCCAATTATGAAAAATAATGAATATAAATATGGGATTTATCCCAATGTAATTACACAAATAGAGTTAGAACGAATGTTAAGTCCAGTTGGACCTACAGGAGGTCATATATATAGGATTTCTGATGGAAAGATCCCTAAAACAGTAGCTATGATTCAATGTGTTGGTTCAAGAACTTTAAAAGGTAATCCATATTGTTCAGTAGTATGCTGCAGTGTTGCTCTTAAAAATGCTCAATTGTTAAAACAAGAATATCCTAATATGGAGATTACTATTTTTTATATAGATATACGGGCATGGGATAAAGGAAATGAGGAATATTATAGAAAAGCGAGAGAAGCAGGCATAATGATGATTCGGGGAAAAGTGGGAGATATACGAGAAGATCCTGCAACAAAAAAGATTAGGATTACTGCTGCTTCAACTTTAACAAATGATTTCATTATAATGAATACCGATTTAGTTGTTTTATCAACAGGCATGGTCCCTTCTAAAGGCACAGCTGAAATAATTGAGATTTTGGGTTTAAGTAAAGATATGAACGGATTTTTGACAGAAGTTCATGGATGCTTAAAACCTCAAGAGACAAATAATATGGGCATTTATATATGTGGATGTGCCGCCGGACCCAAAAATATCCCTTATTCAGTATCAACAGCGTTAGCCGCTGCAAGTAAGGTTTCAACATTAATTTCTAAAGATTCAATAATTCAAGAATTAATTATTGCTGAAATAGATGAAAATCTGTGCATGGGTTGTCATAGATGTGAGAAGCTCTGTGTTAATAAAGCAATCACAGTCAATGGAGAAGATATTGCGGAAGTAGATGATTTAAAGTGTAAAGGTTGCGGGGTTTGTGTATCTTCATGTCCAGCTCGTGCAATTGATCTCAAATATTATAGAGACAAACAAATTATTGAAGAAATGAAAGGAATCTGTAGTACTGAACTTGAATATAAGGAACAGTATATCGAATCTATTGAACTTATTTGGAAAAAGATTGAAGCACTAGCTCCTCATAAAATATTATCTGAAAAAGGATGATCCTTTCAAAAAAACTATAGTTGAGGGGGAACTAACCCATAGTGTGGGTTTTCAGAAATAAACAAAAACTTTAATTTTTTCTAAATTATTGAAATTCTTTATATTAAATTTCAAAGGAAATCTTAATTATTTGCCTTAAGAGAAATTAATTTTTTATACCATTCAAGTTTTTTATTTATCCATTCCCCATTTTGGCTAGCTGGTGCAATAAATTGTTCAATTAATCCATAAGAAAGCATGGATTTAATGATTTTCTGCCCCTCTTCTGTTCTAGTTATTATCATTGAATATTCTTTTGGTGCACCAGATGATCCAATGCTAATATCTGAAAATCGACCAGTAAATTCATTACATTCAAGGCAATGTTTTCTTACAGCAGGATTTAGGATTTTAATATTTACTTCGAATTCCTCATTGTTCTTAGTAGCAATAAAAAAATTCTTCTTTATCCATGCTTTTTTAATATTATTGGGGTCTAAATTTGTTTCTTTTCTTAAAATATCATATAATTTATTATAATCAAAATTTTCAAAACAAAAAAGACTTATTACATATTTTATAATATGAGCTGGTTTAACATGTAAAAATTGCATTTTACTAATTGCTCTACATTGACATGGTGTTCCTACGAATCCCATACGGAGTTGATCGATATCAAAGATTCTTTTTTTCATAAGAATTTCTTCTGAAATATGATATAAATCCTTTAAAGGAATAATTTGAGAAGATATGGAATAACGTGTACCTGCCGAATTCAACAGATCTTCTTTATCAAATATAATTTTTGGAATTGGTTTAAGGTTTTTATCAAATTCGGAAACAATGGCGGCATCAATTTTATGTTTATCAAATAAATAGGTTAATATTGTTGAAACTATACCCCCATCTTGCCCAACTTTCTTTAGCGTAGCGTTAGATGTTTTAGCTGCGAGAATTTTAATAATATGCCCAAGTTTATCTTCTATTCTGTGAATATCTTCTAATTCTTTTAATAATGATAATGTTTGAGGACATATATAATAGCAGATACCACATTCAGTACAATTATAGGCATTTTTTTCTGATTTAAATCTCGGAATATATCCCGCCATCTCAATAACATTAAAATTCTGACTTTCACAATAAGCTATACATGCACCACAACTACAACATTTATCAGTTTTAATAACTTCATTATCAAGGTCTTTAAAAGTTTTTATGTTAATATCGAAATATTTTTTTGAGTTTAATTCTGTCATATATATCCTCAAATTTTTATTTAATTACATTTAAATTCCATTAGTCCAAATTTTTTGGGGATTTTTAATTCCCCTAACTCTTTAATTTTATCTGTAAATTCTATAATTAATTCTGAAAATTGTTTCCCCTCACTTGCTGAAATTGAGTGTAACCTAAATCTACCTTCCTCAATTCCAATTATTTTTAATAAATTCTTTAAATGTTCCATTCTGATTAGAGTATATTCAAATCCATGTATATAATGACAATCACCCTTATGACATCCAATAATTAATACACCATCTATTCCATTGTCAAAAGCTCTTAAAATAAATATAGGCTCAACTCTGCTTGAACACATAATTCTGACAATCCTAATGTTTGGGGGGTATTGAAATCTTGACACTCCTGCTAAATCCGCTCCAGCATAACTACACCAGTTACAACAAAAAACTAAAATAGTTGGCTCAAATTCCTTAACTATTTTTTTTTTAGTTTTTAACAAGCTGTACTCACCTTTATTTAAATAATATAATGCGGTAATTCTATTCCTGGTAATAAATCAATCATATTATTAATTTGAATCTTGCTAAAGTGATTTTGATCAATAGCATTAACTGGACATTCTACAACACATGCTCCACAACCTTTACAAACAGCTTTAATTACTCGTGCTTTCTTTATATTAGTAGTGTATAAACCCATTTGTTTAATAGTGTCATACAATTCGATGGCATTATAAATGCAAATTTCGGCACATCTACCGCATCCAATGCACTTTTCCTCATTGATTCCGGCTGTTATACATTCAGCTTCTATTTCTCCTTTAACCATTAATATCGTTGCTCTGCCAGCTGCACCATATGCTTGAGTAATGCTTTCACCAATCCATTTTGGCCAATGAGCTCCCCCACATAAGAAAATTCCTTCCGTTGCAAAGTCAATTGGCCTAAGTTTTGCATCAGCTTCTAAAAAAAAGCCATCTTTATTTGTTGGAACTTTTAACAATTTTGCTAATTGTTCAGTTCCATCAGCAGGGACTTTTGGGGTTGCTAATATTATTAAATCTGTATTATATTCTATATCTGTTCTAGCGCCAATGTTTTTGTATTTTATATGAAATCTACCGTTTTCCTCAATGATTTTGATATTATCGATTGAACGATATTTTTCATATGTAACCTTTTGTCGAAGGCTTCGCCACAAGTGTTCAGCATTTAAATCTGAAAATTGAAATTCTCTATATAAAACATGAATATGAGCATTAGGGTTGTTATTTAATAATTTTTCGATATTCTTTAATGCTACGCCACAACAAATATTTGAACAATAGGTTTTTATATTATCTCCTTCATTAAATTCGTTTCTTCTTTGATCTACACATAGTATTATTGTAGCATCTTTAAATCTAGGAATATCTGCATCTTTAATCGCAGTTAATTCTTTTTGGGTTAATACACGTTTGGGATATCTTTCTGATAAATCTAACCATCTATTTGTCCTTATTTGCCTGGTTCCCGTGGCTACTATTATTGTCCCCACTTTAAATGTTTTATCTTCTGAATTATCTTGAATATTCTTAACTTTAATCTGATAATTACCAACATAACCTTGAATATCAACTATATCTGAGTTTAATATAATATGAACATCAGAATTATTTCTCAAATCATTAATTTTTTGTAAAATTTCATTTTTCGTAATAGGTATATAATATAAATCTATAAATTCGAGTGCAACACCCCCAAGTAAAGAATCCTTTTCTACGAGATAAACTTCAAATCCTTGGTTTGCTAAATTATGTGCAGCAGTTATTCCTGTTATTCCACCACCGATTATTAGAGATGATTTTTCAACTTTAACATTAATAGTTTCTAATGGTTTTGAATTAATTACCTTTCCTAAATACATCCTAATTAAATCACATGCTTTTTTGGTTGCCTTTTCAGGTTCATTTTGATGAACCCAAGAATCTTGATTTCTTATATTGACTAATTCAAATAAAAATGGATTTAATCCAGCCTCTCTTAAAGTATTCTTAAAAAGTTGTTCATGAGTTCGAGGAGTACATGAAGCAACTATAAATTTATTAAGATTATATTTTATAATTAATTCTTTAATTCGTTCTTGGGAATCAGAGCTACATGAATACATATTTTCTTCAACATGAACAACATAAGGCAATTTAGAAACATAATTTACTACTTCAGGAACATTAACAATTCCCCCAATATTAGTACCACATCGACAAATAAAAATACCTACACGTGGGTCATCCTCGGGTGTTAGTGGTATTTCTGAAGGATAACTTATTTTTTTTATATTTTGAAATCTAACAGAACATAATTTTTCACTAATTTTAGCAGCACATGCAGAACCTTCAGCAACTGCCATTTGAATATCATTTGGTTTTCTAGAATAACCAGTTACAAATACATTCTTTTTTTCAAGTAAGATTATATCTTTTTCACGAATATATCCTAAATCATTACAACCTACGTTAAATTGTCTTAAAAGTTTATAGTAAGAAGGAGTTGGGGATAAAGCACTAGCTAATATTGCCATATCCACTTTAAAAGTTCCAACTGTTCCTTTGTCAATATCTTCATAGTATAATTTTAATTTCCCATTATCTAAATCCTCTTTGATATATGAAACACGACCATTAATATATTTAACATTATATTCACTCTTACATCTTTCAATAAATTCATAAAAATTCTTACCTTTTGCTCTTATTTCTGTATTAATAATATAGCATTCAATATTTAGATCATGTTCCTTAACCACAATTGCTTCTTTAGCTGAATTCATACAACATATTGCAGAGCAATATTTTTTACATGCAGGATGATGAACATCCCGAGAACCTACACATTGTATAAAAGCAATTGAATGAGGAGGTTTTCTATCATCTAATTTTATGATTTGACCACCAGTAGGTCCGTTTGCGGATAATATACGTTCAAATTGCATACTAGACAAAACATTGGGAGAATAACCAGCAAAAGTATTATAATTTTCTGGCATTTCTTGGCTATATCCTGTGGCAATAACAATAGCTCCTACATTCAAAGTTATTTCTTCTGATTTTTGTAAAAAATCTATAGCATTAGCTTTACAAACTTTAGCACAAATTCCACATATTTGATAATTTAAAAATAAACAATTTCTGTCATCAATAAGATATACTGGAGGTACAGATGATGGAAAAGGAATATATATACCTTCTCGAGTTTTTAAATGGGTATCAAATTCGCTAGGAATTCCTTTAATTGGACAAACATTCACACAATCTCCACATCCTTTACAAATCTCTTCTTTTATGTACCTTGGCTTCTTTATAACTGTTACTGTGTAATTTCCAGCAGATCCTCTAATTTTTTTGATGTAAGAATAAGAAAATAACTCGATATTTGGATTTCTATATACATCAACCATTTTGGGAGCTAAAATACACAAACTGCAATCAAGCGTAGGAAATATTTTATCTAATTGAGCCATAGTCCCACCAATAGTAGGTTTAATTTCAACTAGATAAACTTTGAATCCTAACCTAGTGAGATCTAATGATGTCTGTATACCAGCAATTCCACCCCCTATAACTAAAACACTACTCTGTAATTTTAACATTTTTTAATAATCCTAAAATAAAATATATTTGATAAATTTGAATTTTTGAGCTCTAATTAAACAAGCAGAAGCAATTTACCAATCAAACTTGCTAAGTCGATCACCTTTATTTTATTTCTTAACCCTTTTTTCTCTTCATTTGAGGAAGGGTCGTTAAGATAACAATTAAAATGTGTTAAACATTTTGGACAAGAGACAATTAAATATTCTGCTCTGGTATCAATTGCTTCATTGATACGATTTTTCCTTAAAACGCGTGTATATTCATTACAATTTAGAAATGTTGCGATGCCACAACAATTAGAATCATCTTTTATATTATCCATTTCAATTAATTCGACTCCAGGAATTTGTCTAATTAATTCTCTTGGGGCTTCATATAATTTTCCGCCTAAACGGCCCATTCGACAAGAATCATGATAAGTTACCTTAGTCTCGAGATTTCGAGGGAATTTTAAATGGTCAAGAATTTTCTCTTTTAGAAAAAATTCAGAAAAATGAAAAACTTTGAAATCAAATCCATCTATTATTTTTGGATAATCATATTTCCAAGTTCTATATCCTTCAGCACATCCAACTATAACAGTTTTTACTTCAGCATCTTTGTAAAGCTGAGTATTATATTCGGCCAATTTTTTAAAAGTTTCAATATCGCCCTCACCCCATAAAATATCATGCCCGCAACATTTTTCATTTAAAACTACTGGTACTATATTGGCTTCATTAAGTAGACTTATTATTGTTATAGGTATGTTGTTATAATTAATTTTAAAGCTATAAAATATTTCTTCCATTAAAGGCAAGCAGCCAACAAAATACGCAATATCACCTGAATCTGTTGTTTTTAGGCCTTTTTCCTTTAAAAACTCTAATTTGTTTGGATTTATTGGATTATTTGCCATCATTTTCGAAATTATCGGGAAGATTTCATTATGAGTTTGGCTCTCAAGTATTCTATTAATTTGAATTTTATTATTTCTTGATGCCTTTCTCAACTCCAAAATTAATTCGGGTATTCTTACTCCTACATTCTCTTGACTCATTGGACAATATATTGTACATTGACCACATGTAAGACAATCCCAGATATTATGATTATTTAAAACTTCTCCGAATGAAGAGAGGACTAAATCTCCTACTAATGTTCGCGGAAAAAATACATCTAAATGCGAAAGTGGACACACATTAACACATCTATTGCAAGCATAACAATAATTTGCCATTGAAATTACATTTTTAATATTTTCACCTAAGTTTTGATATTTACAAATGCTACACTTAATTTCATTATTAATGTAAGAAGACATGGACTTTTACTCCTTGATATAAATCTCAAAATATCCACATTTAGAACACACATATGTTATAACATTAGATGCTTTACGTCTGTATATATAGTCATTACCTTCTAAAGGTGCCTTACACTTATTACATATTTCTTTCTCTTCTATCTTTTCTATTAACATGTATTTACCACCCCCATTTTTAATTTAAAACCTGATATTTTCAGGAATTAAATATATTATTTTGACAATATTGTGTTTTTTTTAAAATATATTTTTTAAAAAGATCTAATCCCATTATGAAAGAGGTAATTTTTATTTAAAAATCCTTGCATCTAATAGAGCTTTTCCTCATTTTTATTGTTTAATTATAATAGTGATATTATAGATAATTGAGAATTTTAGTTATAATAATAAGAATAAAAGGTAAGATTGAGTATGTCAATGATCAAAAAGGAGAATTCTATTTTCAATTTATAGATTTTATTTAACAAAATTTTTAAAAAGCACAAAATATTTATAAATTTGTACAGATTTGTTAATTAATATCTAACAAATTTGTCTATACTCTTTCATTAGTAATTCTACTAAAACTTTTAACCTCTATCAACAAAAAATTGTATTAAACTGTAACTAAAATTTTTTTGATAAGTAATTTGACTAAAACAATTTTTAAAATATCTCTTTTAAAATTGTATGATTATTATAATGAGGTTAAATTTCAATTTTTTATATGAAAAGAATAATTATTAAAGAAATTTTTTGAAAATTTAATTTGTCAAAATGACGAAAAATTTTCTTTTCAAACTATTTAAATTTTAATCAACTTATTATCTAATTGGAACTAATCTCATAGCTCAAAAATACGGAAAGGGGTCGTTTAATAACGTTATGACAGTTCCATGTATACATTTTAAGAATAATTTTAAAAAGGTGGATAATTAAGATGGAAGTATTAAAATTAAAACCGATAAGCAATAAAAAAATAGTTATATATTTATTGGAAAATATAGGATTTGATTCTCAACTTACTGATCTTGAAATTTTAAAGGAAATAATAGAGAATAATAACATTAAATTTATTACTGTTGATATAAATGGGATAAATTTCAAAACCTTTAAAAATTCAACTCTATTAAGGATTTTAAATGCTTTTAACATCGAATATTACCTATTGGATATGCCTGAGCATGCATATGGGTGTCTGTATGCTGAAATAACAAAAAATGAAGAAAAAATTAGTGAACTATTACAGGAATATCGAAATATGGATGATAAATATTCTTTTAAAGGATTAAATCTAAAATCTTGGATTGATGTTCTAAAGAAGGAGGTTTTTCAGGATAAAAATATTCTAGAATTGAAAACAAGACCACAGTGGATTGTTAAAAAAATCTTAGATATAGTTAGGACCTATCAAAATGAAAAAATTTTTCTTATTCATTTTGCTCATAAAATAACTCTTCCAGAAATAATAAAACAATTAAAAGAGCTTCAAATAGAGGCGATTGTCTATGATTATTATAGTATTCATAATATTCCATATTTAATTATAAAACAGGGGGAGAGTAATTAATGGAAGTTTTAGAGTTAAAACCTCTAAAGAGAAAGAGTTTGAAATTAGTATTGATTGAAAGTGAATTTCCAATAGATTGGTGGTTTGAGACATCAGCACAGAAAAGGCACGATTTAGTATGGAATTTACATTTGATTTCTAAAGAGTACCTCAATCTAATTAAAGAGTTGATAGGTAAATACAATCCTGATTTCGCATTAGAAGAAAAAGGAAGTCGTTGGGAAGATACAATTTCTCCTGATGATCCTCTAGAATCATTATTTGAAGAAAATCATATCCCTTATAAAATAGTAGATATTTCAGAAAACGCAGAAAATTATCTTTCCTCGAATTTGGAGGATCTTAGAACACTTATAAAACAATTAACAAAATCGATTAAAGCTATGATAAAGGTTAACGGAAAAACATTTCCAAAAGATAATTTTGAGTTTCAACGTATGTTTTTATGGAGGGAATACCTACAACAAGAATACAACCTTCACGAGAATAAAATAAGATACGAAGTTCGAGAAGCATGGATGATGATGGGCATTTTAAAATTTGCGAAGGAAATGGCAGGAGGAAAATTAACAGCATTTTTTTTCTGTGATCCTAGGCATTTCAAAGGGATCACTCAACTGGCAGAAGAATTAGGCATTGAAACAGAAGAAATAAAAATCAAACGGTTAGCTAGAGTTGTAAACAATCCTCGTTCTAATTCATTTAAAACTATCATTGGTAAATCTATAATCGAATTAACTCCAATTAAAGTGAAACAGAATGAAACGTTAGAAAAAATATGTTATTTTTTTGATACTGATAATAATGCTTCTCCTTTCGATATAAATATGGCTTATGATGCTGGCTTTGATATTGTCATCCCCTTTAGTAGGATGACTGCTGATCAAGTCCCAAAACTTGTTCAAGATGCTATTTTTTCTAGAAAACCGAAAGCTCCTACCACGTTCTTTATTGGTGGATCCAATGTTAAAGAGGGTGAAAAAATTGCTAAAAAAGTAATAGAATCGTTGGTACCTCCTTTTGAATGCCCAGTAATTATTGATCCTCGTGGTTCTCATACTACTGCCGCTTCAATAGTCGCTAAAACTATGGAAATTTCTAAAAAGAATGATTTGTTTGATTTAAAAGGGAAAAAAATAGTCATCTTTGGAGCAGGACCTGTTGGAAGAATTGCTGCAATATTAGCAACGAAATTAAAATGTAAAACTTATTTGGTTGAAACTTGGGAAAAATCAAATGAAAATTTCATTAAAAACCTAGTAAAAGAATTAAATGAAGAAGTTGGAGTAAACGATACTGAAATAATCGGTGTCTTCGCACCAAATGATGAAAAGAAATTAGAAATAGTAAAAGATGCGGATATAATTTGGAGTCTAGCTGCTGCTGCTGTACAAATTTTATCAAAAGATTTACTAATTAAACTTCAAAACAAGCTTATAATCGATATTAATCTTGTCCCTCCTTATGGTGTTGAGGGTTTAAAGCCAAAAGATGATTACAAAGAAATATACCCAAGTATTTTCGGAATTGGTGCATTAGCATTAGGACGCTTAAAATCTAATATCGAGGCGGAGATCCTTAAAGAAGCATCGAATACTAAAGGAAAAAAAGTTTTTGATTATAATTATGCTTTTGAACAAGCAAGGAAGATCTTGCTAGGAAATAAAATAAGAATCTCTACTTAAATTTTTTTTTTAAATTTTAATTAATCGGGCCAAAGAAAATTCAGACTAATCGTTTACATCAACATTAAGTAGAGTTATAAAATTATATTTTTATTTTTAGAAAATGATATCCATGAAGTCCAGATTTTCTACATCCATTAGATTATTTTGTATAAAAATTGTATTTAAATCCTTTAAAATCTTTCTTTTAATTATATTGACGTGATTTTTGAATTTACTTAAATATTGATTTATTTCATTTTTCAATACTTGAGAAGGATTAATTGGTCTGTAAAAATTTTTATTTTTAGATATCCATTTTCTCTGCTCCAATATTTTAAGTATATTATACACTATTTCGGGCTTTAACTTCATAATTTCACTCAACAAAGACAAATCAGCTTCTCTTAAGGATAAAAGTGTAGTGTATACTTTTACTTGAGGTTTAGTTATATTAAATAATTTAAGAGCAGAATAAATCTTGTCGCTCATTTCCATTATTTGCGTTTTCTTCTTTTTGGAAGCTTTCTTGATTTTGATAAGATCTAATTTATTCGAATTAATTATTTTTCCTTTTTTTAAAGCATCATTAAAAAGTTTTTGACCTGTGTTAGAGCGAATAATAACACTATTCCAATTATCACTTAGGGCACCTACACTCCCTACGGAAATATCCGCAAATTCAGCAGTATAATCTTTACAATGTTCACAGCTTAAATAATGAAATTTACTTGTATCTTTTATTGAGATGTTTTTAACAGTTCCATTAATCAAATAAACAATAAACTTCCCATGCGAAACATCAAGTTTTTTGATTTCCCTAGGAGAAACTCCCAATAAATCGTGTATTATGTTATACAATGAGTTATATGAATAATTAGATGAACAAAATAATCCAATAATTAATTTAAATTTACCATATTTGTCTGAAAGAGGTGGCCACAATTGAAATTTTCTTACTGCTTGAATTTGACATGGTAAGCCGACAAATCCAAGATTTTCAATTTCATAATCGTACACAGCTTTTTTATATATACTTAAAGTTGGTATCATAGCATAGATTGAACCCGCAGCATCAATTACTTCTTCTGGAGTTCTTGCTATGATGGGTTTAGGGCGCCAATCTTCATCTTTATTAGCCATGATAACTCCATCAATTAATCCTAAATTTAATGCATTAATAAGTAATGCAGTTACGACTCCACCATTTTGAGCATTATTTAAAATATTATTATCAATGCTTCTAGCAACAGTTATTTTTTGAAAAATACCTAAAAGAAAATCTTTTTGGATTTTTTCATTAAAAAGTTCTTTTTCAAAGAGTTCTTTTGGAAAAAATGTTCTTGGGCAATATTTGAAACATAATGAACATTGTGGGTCATAATCTATAAGTATGGGTTCATTTTCATTAAGACCGATACGAGGGCATATCGAGAGACAAGCTCCACAGTTTACGCAATTTTTCTTACTTATAACTAAATCATATAAGTCTTGAAATCCAAAAGATGAAATATCGCATTGTAAATAATCAATCATATGTTCTTTTGTTATCATTTTTTAACATCAATTTGTTTCATTTTTTATATTACTATTAATTTTAATGATTGTTTTATAGATTTTATTATATTCATTATAGTATTACTAACATATAAATGATCTAATTACATATATAATTATTGGATATATAATATTAAAATTATTTAAATTAAATATATTCATAAAAATTTGGTGATTTATTATTGAATATAAAATAATGATATTTTCGAGCCCTGGATATAAATATAACGAATCAGATTTTAGATTAATCAAAAAATTTAAAGAACTAGATTCTGTTAAAATTAGTAAATTAGAGAATATAGGAACACTTGATATAACACAATTATTAAAGGCAATATACCTTGGTTTTGACGGTATATTTATTATAATTAAAGGTAGAATAATAACAGATGAGTTTATCTCAAAATTTAATTCATTTCATAAACCGATAGAAGAAGTAAATCGAATTTTAAGAAGAAGAGGTTTAGGTAATCAAAGAGTAAAGTTATTTAAATTTGATGGAACCAATCAAACTAAATTAGATGAAACGTTTAAAAATTTCTTAAGAAAATTAATTCATTCTGGTCCTAATCCAGTTAATTCAGGAATTCGAAAAACACATATAACGTCAAATTATAATTATGATTTTGAAACGATTCCAATAAAAAAATTGCTATATTCATCATATAAGGCTTCTTACAATTTTCAATATAGATCATTATTCAAAGCAAAAGAAAATATTTTAAAATCAGGAAGATATAATGAAAGTGATCTTACATATTTATTAGATTCGATTTTTGAAGCTGAAACTGCTAGGAATTATATACTTGATGAATTAAAAAGATATAATCCCTTAACATTAAAAGAAATAATAAATCTTTTTGATTTTTCAGTAAAAAATATCATTCGAGATATTTTTTACTTAAAAGAACAAGGATACATTGAAGAAATTCCAGAATATAAATTAAATCATAATAAATCAATAGGACTAAGAGAATTTTGTTATAAATACAGAATTAAAGAAATTAAGGAAAGTTATAGGAAGAATTATTTCAAATCAGTTTCTATAGTTCAGGATAATAAAGTTTGTTGTCGTTGTGGTTTATGTACATCAATATGTCCAGTAGATTGCCTTGAACTTACTACAGATTATCTATACAGGGATGAGGGTTTATGTTGTAATTGTGGTCTATGTTATAGTGTATGCCCACAATCTTTTTCAATCGATAAAATAAAGAAGCTTATTAAAAAGTCTGATACTTCTTTAAAATATTCCAATGAATTAGGTTATTATAAAAATATTTTTTCGGCAAGAACATTAAAATATACAATTAAAAAAGTAGGACAAGATGGAGGCGTAGTTACTTCATTACTCAATTATTTATTTAACCAAAATTTAATAAATGCAGTAATAACAATTAAACACTCAAAAAAATATTGGAAACCTGAAGTTAGCATAATAGAAAAAGTAGAAGACCTGTATAAAGCAGCAGGTAGTACCTACGTTCATGCTCCAATTTTATCAATTTTAGATAAAGCAAAAAAATTTGAAAAACTAGCGCTAGTTGCTCTACCATGTAAAATAAAAGCAATTTTTAAAGGTGAATTATTTCCAGTAAAAATACCTTTATTAAACAATATAAAATATAAAATAGGGATTTTTTGTAGAGAATCCTTTCCTTATAAGAAAATCCTTCAGTTTTTTAGAAATAAATTCAGTGCTAATATTGACGAAATAACTAAAATGGACATAAACGTTGGAAAATTTGTTATAACTCTTCGATCTGGGGAAATCTTTTCAATTCCTTTAGAGGAATGTGAGTTATATGGTTCTGATTTCTGTAATTATTGCGATGATTTTACTGCTGAATTAGCAGATCTTTCAATTGGTTCAATTGGTTCCAAAGTAGGATGGTCTTCTGTTATTACAAGAACGAAAACAGGGGAAGAAATTTTTAATGGGGCTATCAAATATGGTTTAATTGAAATTAAAAGTCACCTGGATAAAAAACCCCTTCAATTAAAAATAGAAAGGCTAGCAGGAATAAAAAGAGATAGCTCAAGACCGATTGAATTAAATATTATTTGAAAAGAGGGTTGAATAAGTAATGAAAAGAGAGATTATGAATAATAAATTAAAATATAAAAAATGCTTTGAAGATTATAATGGAAATTATAATGTAAATCCAGAACTAATAATAGTAGAAATAGCTCCCTGTGTTTTTATTGATAAACAAGGTAGATTAAATAAATTAAATCATAATTCAGACAATTTGGAGATTAATTCAAATCCTTTCGCAATATCGATCTGGATGCAAAAATAAAACATAGAAAAAAAAGAGAAGTACAATAAAATTTCATACTTTTTAAAACCGAAAAATGAAGTTAATTTAAGATCTTAATAAAATCGATTAAAATATAGTAAAATATGATTTTTAACTGAAAATAAAGAGATGATATAATATGAAGATTTATAATACACATATAACGAGTGAAGAATTAGAAAAAGAAATGGAAAAGGAATTTAAAAGACAAAAAAATAAATTAAATCTCTGTGAATTACCTCTGTGTGGAATTAAGGAAAAGACAGCTTATACAAAAGGTTAAAGTAAATAATATTATATGATTAATTTTTATAACGGGTGGACATATTGATCGAACTCGATCAGAGATTTGGATGAGATATGGACATTTCAAATTTTAAATTCATATTAAAACTAATTTATTCATTTAACATTTCAAATATTTTTTTTCCAAGCTTTTTTATAATAGGAACATGTCCCGTAGTAAACAATATTCCATTTATGAATATTACAGGTGGTTCAAGGTTTCCATATTCTTCAATAATCTCATTAGATGTCACATCCTGATATATAATTTCAACTTTATCCTTGAAAATATTAACTGTGTTCATCATTTTTTCAACAGCTTGCATAGTTTTACAACATTTTGCACAAGTATTTTCAGGATCTTCTTTTATCAAGATTCGAATAACAATCTCTTCCAATTAAATCACTAATTTCTTATTAATTTTCAGTATATCTTATTTATTTTTACTTTTTTCTAATTCTTCTAATTTCTGTTCAGTTATTTTATATTTAGTTATTTCAGGAATTGTCTCAATTGCTCCAATGATTTTATCATGAAACCCGTACAAAAATCTCACCTTAATCCAAAAATATTTACCCTCTGATAATAATTGCGGCATAAACACTTCAGCTGATATCGTATTTTTTACTTTCAACATTCTTTACCTCCATTAATAAATCTTCTTTCCAACACAATTATAATAGGATTAAATCCAATTTGTCCAAATAGTTTAAGCAATTTTTCTGGAGCGCCATAGCCAAGATTGATTCTAATTGATTCACAACCCCATGATTTTAATATTTGAATTGCTTTATCTGCCAAGATTCTACCTAGTTGTTTTCCGATGAATTCTTTTTTAATTGCCCAATTATCCAAGTATCCAATATATTGACCTAAGGGATTTTTTGAAGCTTCAATCATTCCCAAACCTATAATTTCATTAGTAGATTTTAGTTCAGCAATCAATGTAATTCTTTTAAAATTTGGTTTAAATTGTCTAAGACCAGACGATTGTCTCCATTGATTTTCATTTAATTTGATATCATATAGATCATGAAGTTGTTTTAATATTTCTAATGTAGCGTGATAATCAGAGGTTTTATAATTTCTAATTATAATCTGATTTTCTTCAAACTTAATCTTAGACATAAGTATTTTTTAATAATTTTAAAGTAATTTTGATAAATATTCTCTTTTTTCTTTAATGTGGATCTCTGATGCATCCTTATACCGTAAAGTATAATCAGGTTCTAAAGGTTGAGATTCGTCGCATCTAATGAACGTAACTTTTGAAATAGGAAATCTTCTCATTACAATTGCTTAGAAAGATATAATCTATTTTATTTTCATGAAAAATTTTTCCCATTCTTCATAATTTTCTAACTTTTCTTTATTTACAACTTGAACAGGTTGACCAAAATGCATTGAATCAAACTTTTCCAATTGTGTTTTATTGACATAATTATTTTCAAGAATAGGTCCCTATTTATGACACATGAAACATACATTTGCCCTCATTTAGGTAATATCTTCTTCAAATAATTACACTTCTTCTTTTTTCACTTCTTCTTTTTTCACTTCTCCCTCTTTCACTTCTTCCTCTTTCACTTCTTCTTTCAGTTTCTTTTTCTTTTCTTTTTTTTTTCTAAATATCTTTTACACACCTTCATTTTTAATTTTCTTTATGATATAATTAATGTAATAATTCTCTACCGAATAATAAATAAAGAGTTTTGCAGCCATGATAAATTTTCCTGCTTAATGAATATTCACCATTATATAAAGGATATATTATCAAAATCATTAACTCAAATCCATTTTATTGACACTTTTCGTCAGAAATTGATCTATTGTTATAATTTTTTTATAATAATGACTTGAATAATGTTCATTATTGACTTTTTATTAATCTTAAACGAATTTAATACCTTATCTACAGTACATTTATAATTCATAATATTAAAATCTATTGGAAATAATTCGATAGAAAAATGGAATATCGTATGTTTTACAGAAGATCATAAAATTTAAAGAAATAGTTTTATAATAGAGATAGAAAAATTGTATAAATTTTTCAATTTAATAGCTGTTGTCATGGTTTTCCCTAAAGAAAAGAGTCTTTATAAAAGAATTTATTTGAAAATTATCTCAGAAGCAGTTATAAAAGATTTTAAAGTCAAATTTCTTAAGATTATAAAATCAGAAACCTTAAAAGAAGATTTAGGTAAGGTACTGAGAAATGAAAGATTTATCAAATAAAGTGGTCTTATAGGGGAAGATATTAAAAATTTTTTAAAATCCCTTATGAAGGATACTTTTCCCTTCATGAAACACTATTATCGTAAAAAAGGAAATCTGGTGAATTTAAAGAACAAATATGATCTTAAAATGGATATGGGATTTCTTTTATAAATTATAACAAAATTCTCATAATATGAACGATTTTTTGTTAATTTCCTATTTGGAATAATTTTAATCTGCAACTTTACTTAATCTAACAGTTGTTAGCGCATCTATTCTAATAAAACTTAGGAAAGATTTATCATTCTGAATAAAGAGCACAACAAGACAGCTTACTGAATAAAATTTTCCTAAATAGGTTTATACTGGATGATTTTCACTATTTTATATTGATAACGGGACAGTATTCAACAGATTTATAAATAGTAAATAACATATATAAAATGGGAATTGAATATCTACCCCAATATATCACAAATAGGTTAAATGAACATTGTTCGATAGAATTATATTAAAAAAAGAACTGTAAGGTGAACTCGATTTATAAAAAAGTTGTAGTTTCTATTGACGAAATTGAAGATTCTGGGCAAGTAAAGAAAAAGGAATTAAAAGATGCAAATCCCTTTGAAATGGCAAAAAAACAGATTGATATTGTAGCTGAAAAGATGCAATTGGATAATAATATTAGGAAATATCTTAAAAAATTGGAGCGTTGTTTAATTGTTTCAATCCCTATTATGATGGATAACGGAGATCTCAAGATATTTGAAGGTTACAGGGTACATCATTCAACAGTTCGGGGTCCTGGAAAAGGAGGAATAAGATTTGATCCAAATGTTAATCTAGACGAGGTAAAAGCATTGGCTACTTGGATGACATGGAAATGTAGCTTGTTAAATTTGCCTCTCGGAGGGGCAAAAGGAGGAATATGTGTCGATCCTAAGAAATTATCAAGAAGTGAATTAGAAAGATTGACTAGGAGATACACTTCTGAAATCATAAATTTTATAGGACCAGATATAGATATTCCCGCCCCAGATATAAACACAAACGCCCAAATTATGGCGTGGATTATGGATACATATTCGATGAACAAAGGCAGAGCCATTCCTGGAGTAGTTACAGGAAAACCAATAGAAATTGGTGGTTCAGTTGGGAGAGAATCAGCAACAGGAAGAGGTTTATTTTTTATTCTTGATGCATTATGCAAAAAATTAAATTTAGATTTAAAGAGCTTGAAAGTTGTTATACAGGGATTTGGAAATGTTGGGGGAACTATCGCTGAGATTTTATATGAAAAAGGAGCCAAAATAATAGGAATTTCAGATATTAAGGGAGGATTATATAATGGGGAAGGCTTAAATGTAAAGGAATTACTAAAGTGGAGAAACGAAAATAACTTTTTAAAAGATTTTAAAAAAAAGAATCATAAAATCATTCCAAATGAACAATTTCTTGAAATAGAATGTGATATTTTAATCCCCGCTGCGATAGAAAATCAAATAACTTACCTAAATGCTAGAAATATAAATTGTAAAATTATATTAGAGGGTGCTAATGGACCAACTACTCCAGAAGCAGATGAAGTTTTAAATGAGAGAGGTGTAATAGTTGTTCCAGATATTCTTGCTAATGCTGGAGGTGTTTGCGTCTCATATTTTGAATATATTCAGGACATACATAGTTACTTTTGGGATATAGAGAGGATAAATCATGAATTAAAGAATATTATGGTTCAAACCTTCGAAGATGTTTATAATTTATCAGAAAAAAAAAATGTCTCATTACGTATTGCGGCATATATGATTGCAATCGCGAGGTTAGCTAAAGCTATTGAATTTAGAGGGATATTCCCTTGATTTACCTGATTGGTGATAACATGTCAAATTTAATCAGAACTGAACTTACAGATAGAGTTGCTAATCAATATCCAGCAAATTATCACCTATTTTTAAATCTCAAAAATGGAAAGAATATATTTATCAGACCTGTAAAACCTGATGATGAAAAAAAGGTTCAAGAATTACACCTTTCTTTGGATGAAAAAGATTGGTTTTATAGATTTTTCTCATATAAAAAAAAGCTTGGAATTAATGAGATAAAATCTCTGGTGAATATAAATTACAATAAAGATATGGTATTAGTTGCAGAATATATAGAAAAAGAAGAGAACTCTATTGTGGCAATGGGTTGTTTATTTAAAAAAATGAATCTTAAGGTAGGAGAACTAATATTTGTGACTCACAAAAATTGGCGTGGTCTAGGAATAACAAAATTTCTTTTAAAAAATCTTATAAAAATTGCTAGGGATTTGAATTATACCAAATTAGGGGGAACACTTCATATTGATAATAAACCAATGCATCATATTTTAAACTCTGTAGAATGCAAGCTAGATTTGAAAGAGATTGACAATAAGTTCACTGTGGCATTAATAGACATAACAGATTGATTTTTATGAACAAGTTTTAAATTCTATAATTTTGAATAAATTAATCAAGAATTTCATTCTTTCAAATTTTAAAATTTATTTTATGAGTCATTTTAAAAATATCAATAAAACTTGATACATCCATAGTTGGTTGAATACCGTCAATTACTTTAATTTTTTCATTAATGAATCTCCAAAGATCTTTCTCATTTAGTGCTAGAACGCGTAAGATCATATTATGGTCACCTGTTGAGGTAGCTACCAGTTGAATTTCATCATAATTTGCTAATTTTTCAGCTGCCTCCTCTAATTTCAATGGGTCAACAGAAAGACCAAGAATTGCAATTGAGTCATATCCTGCTTTGAAAGGATCTATAAGTGTATCAAATTTACGAATAATTCCCTCTTTTAACATATTTTGCACTCGGTTATGGATTGTACTAGCCGCTAGATTCACTTTTTTACTTAATTCTTTGTAAGAGATTCTATAATTTTCTTGCAATATATTAAGTATTTCTTTATCTTTTTCGTCAAATTGTATTTTTTGAACTCGGTTTTTTACTCTTTCACCTTCAATTTTGTGTCTCTCAATGCTATAAAGGATTGCTCGACTTAGATTGGTCTCATTGAGCTCATTTTTTATTAGATAGTCTTGTGCTCCTTTTTTAAGAGATTCTAAAGCAAATTCCTTATCATCTAATCCAGTTAAAATGACAATAGGAATTTCTGCCGTGGCGTTTAAAACTTTCTCTAGAGTAGATTCTCTGTCGCTATCAGGGAGAGCCAAATCTAATAGGATTATATCATAATTTCTGGTTTTAATATTATTTAGACTTTCGGAAAGTCGAGAATATGATTCTATTTCATAACTTAAATCTATTGATTTTTTTAAAAATTCTTTAATTAGACGTACATCAGCTGAATTATCTTCAATTAATAATATAGTAATTTTTTTTTTCTCTATTTTTTCTCACCATTATAGTATTTCTATTTAACTTAACTTAGTAATAACAATAGATTCCATTCTCAATTTGATCTATAAGCTGAATAATATTCAATTTAATATATAATTATTTCATCAATATTTTAGATGAAATCAATTTAATTAAAAATTTTTTAAACCCTGTGGATGGATCTTCTTCTTGATAGATAATAGGATTTTTATAAAACTTTTCCAATCTACATTCGATGAGATATAGTCTATACAAGATAATATTCTTAAAAATTAAATATAATCTATATGATATTTAAATATATAATGGCACTTTTGCTTTCAAATGATTATTAAAAATATGTATATTTTCTAGTCAAAGATTCAAAATAATAAATAAATAATAATATGTGAGAAAGGATTACAATGAAATTGAAATATCAAGAAGAAAAAATAAAGATATTGACAATTTTAATTTTAGTTATAATTTCATGCTTACTGATTTATTATTTCGAAGTTATTCTGGGAACTACTATTCTAGTGGCTCATTTTTTCTATTTTCCTTCGATATTATCATGTTTATGGTGGAAAAAAAAAGGTTTATTAGTCCCCGGTTTTTTGGCAGCAGTATTAGTGATTTTACATTTAATTCTATATATGGATTTCTTTAGTCCTGATTCTATCAATAATTTTCTAAGAGGAAGTTCATTAATAATCATCGGGACTGTTGTATCATTACTATCTGAGCAAATATCAAAAAAAGAACTTGAATTTAATGATATTTTGTTGGATTTAAGACGATCTAACGAAGATCTACAGCAATTTGCATATGTTGCATCCCATGATCTACAAGAACCTTTACGAGCAATTGTAAGTTTTTCTCAACTTCTAGAAGATAAATATCAAGATAAATTAGATAAAGATGGTAAAGATTTTATTCGATTTATCGTAGATGGGGCAAAAAAAATGAATATTCTTATTAAGGATTTATTAGCTTATTCAAGGATCACTACACACGCCAAACCCTCAAAATTAACTAATCTTGAGAATATTTTAAAAGATGCATTATTTAATTTACAAGAATCAATAAAGGAAAGTGGGGCAATCATATCTTATGACAATATGCCAACATTAAAAGTAGATAAAACTCAGTTCATGCAATTGTTTCAGAATCTTATCAGTAATGCAATAAAATTTCGAAGAAAAGAGTCACCTAAAATTTATATAGGAGTAAAAAGAATCAATGAAGAATGGTTATTCTCGGTAGAAGATAACGGTATAGGTATTGAATCTAAATATTTTGACCGTTTATTTAATATTTTTTACCGATTACATACAAAAGAAGAATATCCCGGTACAGGAATAGGATTACCCATATGTAAAAAAATAGTTCAAAGATATGGGGGAAATATATGGGTGGAATCTGTTGTTGGTAAAGGATCAACATTTTTTTTTACTATATCAGCTAAAAAAGCTAAGGAGTGATTACATTTTAATATGAATGATTATAAAAAAGTTGATGCTAAAATCTTACTTGTAGAAGACAATATCGCAGATATTCGTATTACGAAGGAAATTGTTCAAGATTATAAACTTGTAAATAATTTATATATTGTTAGAGATGGTGTTGAAGCAATTGATTTCTTAAGGAAAAAAGGAAAATATTCTGAGGTAGATACTCCCAATTTAATTCTTTTAGATTTAAATTTACCAAAGAAAAATGGTTTTGAGGTATTGCAAGAAATCAAGCAAGATGAAAAATTAAAACGAATTCCTGTTGTAATTTTGACAGTATCTGATGTTGAAGAGGATTTAATAAAAGCTTATAATCTCCATGCTAATTGTTATGTAATAAAACCATTAGAAATGAAGGAATTCTATAAAATTGTTGAATCAATTGTATATTTTTGGTTTAAAATTGTAAAACATCCTGAAGTTTAATAAACGGGAAATATAATCGATTATTTTTTGTAAATTTTATAAAATTTTTTAGAAAATTTAAATGAAGAATAAAATTCTTTCATGTGGGGCTTGTAACCGCATCTGTTGTCTTATTGGTTTTTTAGAAATTTTAGTGCCTAATGTATCATCAATTTTAATTCTTGTCATTATTTCTTCTATATACTTCTTTCTTTTATGTTTCATATTATCATTAAGGAGGACTCTCAAATTTTTCTTAATTTTACATGAGTAATTGAATTAAAAACTAAATTTCATAATTTCTAACTGAAATTAATATTAGAAAAAAAAGATAAACGATGATAAATACCCATTAAATGTATCAATATATTTTTCATCATTGGTTAAATAATCATTTATTTCTAATTGTAACGGAATTAACTTTTTGTTTGAATTACAATTCCAAGGATGTTCTATACAGCGTTCAGAACAAACAGCTCCATGAAATATTGAATATTCTTTACATTCATGATAAATTTTTCTTCCTAATGAATATTCTTCTCCACACTTAGAACATTTTACCATAGAAATCATCTTTTCCTTCTGAATTGAAATTTTTCAACTCGAGTTTTATATTATCAGTTTTTGATTATAATAATCTGAATAATATTCAGTCTATTTCTTTTTGGTTAAGCTGTCATCCTTTCGTTATTCTATAATCAAAATATATAATTCATTCTATTTAAACCCGTCGAATGAAATTCGGCTTAATCGTAAATATTCGTATAATCATCAACTGTTCATAGAATCTTCTTCGGTTTTTTCATGTTTGACCGAATCTTCTTCGGAATGTTTAAATATTGTATTTCATAAATAATAATCGTGAGAAAGAATAATAATAAATTTAATAAAAAAAGTTAAGATCGAATTTTATTCGAGATTATTAAAATATCACGAAGTATAAGAGGTGGGTTTTATATACAGAAAGATCTTATTTACAATAGATGACTCAAAAAATTCAGAACGAGCATTTAAAAGAGTATTTGAACTTCAAAGTAAATTAGATTGTAAAATTGTAATAGTCCATTCGGTTAAACATTATAAATTTCCATTATTAGCAATGCCTATTGTCCCTTCTAGTTATGGTTCATTTTATGTAAGTGAAAGAGAATTATTAGAAGAAACTATACAAGAAGGTGAACAATTATTGCTAAAGGTACAGAATTCTTTTAATAGGGAAAACTTATCTGTTGAGACTAGGCTTATTAAAGAAGATCACCCTGAGGATTATATTCTAAGGATTGTAGAAGATGAAAAATTTGACTTTGTAGTAATAGGGGCAAAAGGTGTTCATTCCAAATTAAAACAAAAATTAATTGGTTTAGTAGCTAAAACAATTGTAAAACATGCCTCTTGTCATGTATTAATAGTTAGATAATATAGTATAAAAGGAGAATGATAAAATGCAGAAAAAAAATCAAGAATCACTTAAAAAGATTAATCAAGGGAGAAACACCATTAATAAACTTATATATTCCGGTGAAAGTGAAATTAGACGTTCCGAGTTCATAGTAAAAGATGAATATAAGTATAGTATACTTCAATGGCGATATCAGAAGAAATTAGATAGCTTGTTAGAAAGATTACAAAAAAAATTTAGATAGGCATCCTTTTAAAAAGTATTTATTTGGAAATTCTCTCTGAACTCATCGGATTTCGTTTATTGCTGTTGTTTTTTATTTCTTGAATAAAATTCATTATAATTAAAATAAAAAATGAGGTGGTTCTAAAAATGTTAAAAGCTAAAGATAATACAAATGTACTAGAACCTGTAATTAGAGAGAATGATTTTAGAGTTAAAATTGAATTAAATCAAAAATTAAGATCAAAAGCTAAGTATACAGCTAAGGAGCTTTCAAAAAAATATTATCCTTATGATGCATTATGTTGGGCTCTTGCAGAATTCCAAATGATATTTGAAAAAGGTCATGGTAGTTTTTCTGAACAAGATGTTATCGAGCGGGTTCAAAAAATAATGGATTCTCCTCTTAGTTATGAAAAAGTATGTTGGCTAATTTCAATGTTAAAAGTCTACTTAGAAGAAATTAATTTATATCTCTAAGTATATTTATAGAGATATGTATAAGAAAGGGTAGAGGTGATAATTATTATAGAAGTGTTAAATAGGAAGAAAAAAATTATAGGATATGTTGAGAAAAAAAAATTCTTTAATAGAAAACAAACATTAATTGGATTTTTAGATGGTTATCTCGTTAAGAACGAAAATGGGCATATTCTACTGAAACTTGACGATCATGATGATATTTTTATTGGTAATGAAATGGTAGGTTTTATTTTAAATTCAACGATATATTTTAGAGAAGAGCCTGTTTTTGAGTTTTCTAAAGAAAAAAGAGAAATATATTCAAAAGATGGTAAAGATCTTATAGTATTAAAGGGGAATCATCAAGATTTTGAAGATTTAGATCTTTTTGGTATTGCTATAATTTATCTTAAAAACAAATGGTGGGAAAAGATCTATCGATACTACTAGAAACTTCTAGAAATAATTTAAAAAAGTGCCAAAGGTACTTCTTTAAGTAGGTCTACTGTTGTATATTGATTTTTACCACCAGTTCTCAAGTAATCCATAGCTTTTTCAATGCCCCTAATGGTCAGATGGAAAGTTGGAATGATTTTTGAGATTTTCATTTTGGTCCATGACATCCAATCAAATGTAACTGGTTCGGGATTTAACCAAATCACATTTTTTTTATAATGCTTAGCAAGTTCATTTACATAATACAGGCCTGGCTTTTTGTTACTTGCATCATCATAAATAGCACCATGCGGATTGACTAATTCACTACGGTGCATAGTTTGATCTCCCACAATTATTACACGGTAGGAATCATCGTATTTTTTTAAAAAATCCTCAAATTCAATTGCTTGATCTGTATTTCTTTCAGCATTCTCATATAAATAATTATAAATACAATTATGAAAGTAATAGTATTTAAAATCCTTCCAATGAGATATATTGTTAGCCGCAGAAAATAAAAGATTTACTTGGTGAATATAAATATCCATTGTTCCACCAACATCCATCAAAAGTAAGAGCTTTATATTATTCTTTTTCCTTTTATTAAAGATCAGCTCAATATCACCACCATTTCGCCCAGTCTCATGTATTGTCTTTGGGAGGTCTAACTCATCTTTTTTTCCTATTTCATCTAATCTTTTTAAACGTTTTAATGCGATTTTAATTTGGCGCGTATCTATGATTAAGTCTTTTCGATAATCTTTAAAGATCCTTTTTTGAGCTATTTTTACCGCTGTATGCATACCATAACTATCACCAATTCTATATCCATCTATATTAATCCCTGAATGCCCAAATTTAGATTGTCCTTGTGTACCAATCCATTTTGCCCCAAAATTATGTTCTCCATCCTGCTCTCTGAGTAACTTTCTGAACTGTTCTTCTAACTCTTCTAAACTCATATTTCCAAAAAATTCTTTAATGACTCCAGGCATACGAAAGATTGATATGTTTGTTTGGAGCCAATCCCAAATCTCTTGTCTAATATCCTCTGGAAAATCTAATCCAGCATCTTTGAAATAATTAGCGAAAGCGATGTCATAAATATCAAATTGATGCTCATTCTTACATAGGATTGAACGAGAGATATAGTAAAAATCGACAGTGTTTTTTATCAAACCCTTATCGAGTGCCTCCAATAAGGTCATAAACTCAGTAATACTTACCGGTAATATTTCTTTAAGATAAAAAAAGTAATCCAAAAACATGGAAATAAAAAATTTAAGTTGGGAATTTTAGTTTTTCTATTTTTCTTAATTAATCAAAATTTAGTATTTTCTTTTCTACTTTTTCTTTTTAATTATCTAAAATCTATAAATAAAATTTGTTATAGAAATAATCGTGATGAATAAAGCAATAACAAATCCATAATTTTGATACATTTGTCTTTTTATAATTAAATATCAAACCTAACATTAATAAATACATCTTATTATTTCTCTTTAAAATTTCAATTATTAAGAATAAGTATTTTTTGAATTAATTACCAGCGACAAAAACGTTAAATATAAACTTTTATTAATAAAAATTAAAAAAGAAATCTGAAAAATTCTATATAATATTAGGAATACTAATGGATAAAATAAGTTTCTGAGAATATCCATGTAATATCATTTTCCTTAATTAACTATAGAATTTATTAATAAAAAGTAGATAAAATTATCTTACGAGGGATAAAAATAGCATGTTATCAAAAAAGGACCTCCAAGAAATAGTTAGGGAGTGTAGAAAGGAATTGAAAAAGAATCCAAACGATGAGAAGAATTTAAGGAAAATCGGAGCAGCGTATTATAATTTAGGTGAATACAAGAGAGCCGTATCATATTATACTCATTATTTAACAAAGGTTAATAAAGAGAACTATTCTATATGGAACAAACTCGGATTAACTTATAGGGATATGAAGAAGAATAAAGAAGCAATTGAAGCGTTTAAAAAAAGCTTAAGCTTCAAACAGGATTTTGATAAGGCATGGGCTAATCTTGCAAGAATAAATTATGATGAGAAAAATTATGACCAGGCAATTCAGCAGTATAAACACGCATGTGACATCAATTCAAATAATAAAGACTATTGGTATGAACTTGCTCAAGGTCAGCTTCAAAAAAAATTATACAGTGGCGCGATAAGGTCATTTAAAAACGCTATATTAGTAGATCGTAATTTCGATGTGGCTTGGGACAATCTAGCTGCAACTTATAAAAAGTTAGGGGAAAAGGAAAAAATGAAACTTGCAATGAGTCAAAACTGGGAAATTTTAGAGGAAAGATACTTTAGTAGTGATGAAAAAGCAAAAATGAGTGATCTTGAAAAAAAATTACTGAAAACCGAAAAGTTAATAGAAAAGGAGCAATATTCAAAAGCTAAACCTGAATTAGAATCTATATTTAAAGAAGCTGAACTATATATCTTTAAGGAAATTCTTGAAGAAGCTAATTCTCAGCTTGATTTATGCAAAAATAAAATCGATGAGGAAAAAAGGGCTAAAGAAGCAAAAATAATGGAAGAACAGCTCGAAGTAGATTTATCGAAAGTTGGAAAGTTAATTAAAAAAGAGCAATATACTAAAGCTAAAACTATGCTATACGCCATTCTTCAAAAAGCAACAGAATACAATTTAGATGTAATTTCGGCTCAAGCTAACCGTGAATTTGACATAGTTGAGAAACTAGAATTTGAACAGCGATTTGAAACAACTGGGGATCTTGAAAAAGACCAATTTAATAAAAATGAGATAGAAGTCTTAAGAGGTGGAGACTGGAAAGTCGAAGGAGATCAATCTGTATTTTATTACAAGCCAAAAATTATTAATAACTCGAAATTTGTAATTACAAATATTCAAATCCTCTTAACACAAGTACCTTCATGCTTAGAGGTTATGGATGACCTATACAAAATAGATTCCCTAAGACCAAGATCATTTGAAGCCCCCACTTTTAAATTAAAAGCATTAGAAAGTTGCGTTGGAGATACAATTGGGGCTATAATTACTTATACAAATCCTTCAGGTAATCAAGAGACGATAGAAATTCAACCATTTGAGATCGAATATGTATGTAATCTATTAGTACCTAGACAAATTTCGAGGAAAGATTTCGAGAAAAAAGTAAAAAATATGAATGCTAAAGAATTAGTTATTGATTGTGGGTTAGATATTGATGAAGCTCAGAATGCTCTCTCTTCTATTTTATTGCAAAATAATTTCTTCCTTTTAGAACAACTTAAACAGGCACAGGATACCTCTCACAGAACATTGGAGGGTTTTGCTCAAGGCAGATACGATAAAGAAGATGTTGCGCTATCGCTAACAATGGAAAAACAAGAAGATAATACTCAAGTGATTATTAAAGGAATGAGCGACCGGGTGGAAAAATTAACAGATTTACTAAGAGATATTAACGTAAAATGTGATTCGATTAAGAGTGATACAATTCTTATTAAACAATATACAGAGCAAATATCAGATATAATGGATGGAATTCAGGATCTTGAAAGTTATTTGAGAAAAAGAATAGGGAGCGATGTTGATAAAATCAAAATTGCTTTAGACGATTACCGTAATGGTAAGATCAAAAAAGTTACTCTTATAGCCAGATGTATAGGAGTATTAGGAAAAAGATTCATTAAGGCTTTCCCAATTGTAGGGAAAGTAATGGATGCTATTCCTGCCTAAATTTTTTCTTGGTATTTCTATGAAGTGATCCAAAGCTGAGGATTTTAAAGTTTGAGATTCGAATTAGTTTTTCATTTTTCTTGCTTAATCAAAATTTGGAGGAAGAATTTAAAATAAAGTTTAGAAATTTTAAATAAATCAATTGATTAGGTTGGAAACTTGAGTTTATCCAAAGTTATCTCGAGATCTTTCTCTTTTTTTATGAATTTTTATGTTTGATCATACTAATTATGAAAGTTTAATTGCTTTAAATGATTGGCTTCCAGAATTTGGGAAGACAGTTAGATATATACCTCTCATAATAGTTGGTGGTAAACTAGACCTTGAACAACAAAGGGTTTGTAAAAATGATGAAGTGTTAGACATAATGAAATCATATAAATTCTATAAATATATTGAATGTTCATCAAAAACAGGAGAGAATGTAGAATCAGTATTTAGAGTTTTATTATCTAAAATTCTTGAAGATAAAGGACATAAATTCATAAAATTTAGGTTAAATAAATAAAAAATAAAATTTAAATCCTTTAAATATATTTACTATTGAGCCAAATAGAAGAAATTAAATGTAAAAATAAAAAGAAGATCTAAGCTCAAGAACATACTCCTTCTTTCTTCTCATTAACCTTTACCAATCTGTCTACACTCTATAACCTTACGCCCTAAGCCTGAACCTTGTGCTCCCCTTCGACTTCCATACACTCGTGCTATTGAGAGTAGCAGGCTAAATAGGTCGCCCGAAAGTTCCCTACGTACACCCCTACCTCACCAACTCCGTCTTCTACGGGTGCACTCGTCTCATACCAAAGGTTCGCATTACTGACTGTGTTGTACACTTCTGTAAAGCTGAAAACCAATACTTAAATATAATATTACCTGAATCATACGATTCCTTTTCAAGAAAAAAAAAGTTGATTTTAAGATTTGATTATTTAAACTTTAGGAGGATTTTTTTCTGCCCAACTAGGATATTTTTTAGCTAATACTTCATAGTTCTCTAAATATCTAGGCATCTCTATGTCTTTTCGTAAACCTATTACAATTGGTCCTAATTTTTCCCACATTAGAGAACCCATTAAATCAAAGACTAGATCTTCACTAATAAGTTCCTTGTTCACAAGAGTGCTTAAAAGTTCCATATTGTTACAAAAAGTTCTGATATATCTGTTTCCTTCACTTTTTAATGGATATTTATCTTTAAATTCGTCGTAACTCTTTATATCTAATTCTTCAAATATCCATCTAAGAGCTTTTGTTAAATTTTTATTTTGTCCCCTTATCGCCAATAGTTGAAGAAGTAAGGAGGCATCTTCTCTTGTAGGTTTTGACATTGGTGTCACCATCATTATAATATGAAAAATTGTTATTTAAATGTTATGTTTTAGCTGTCCTTGTTGTCTCTGTGCAGGTGTTACAATAAAGATAAAATCTTTGCTCAAGAACATACTCCTTCTTTCTTCTCATTAACCTTTACCAATCCTAACACGCCTTAACCCCTCAGACCCTAAGCCTGAACCTTGTGCTCCCCTTTCGACTTCCACACACTAAAAAAAGATAAAAAAAAATTTTTTTTAATTTTTATTCTAGGATAGAATATAGATAATACCAGCCTTGTTCAGTATAATAATTCTTTCGTTCCTTGCTATATACCAGTTTTTTAAAGTTAATATCCCAATCTCCTCTAACATAGGTATCGTGGACTCTAATACCATCATGGTATTGTTCTTCACCTAGATACTCTTGATAATCGTCATTCTCATAAAATTCTATTATTTCTATAAATTTTTTCTTGTTCCATGAATATTCATAGTTCTGCACCGATAGTAATTGAATTAAAATTTTTAAAAAATAACAGGTAATCTAAAATCATGAAGGAAATTTGATTTTCTCTAGGGCTATTTCAAGGTCCTTCTCTTTTTTTATCAAAACTCCCAAAAAAGGAATTTGGGTGCGTAATTCTTCAATGCTTATTCCACTTTTCAATAATACTCCAATCCAATCAAGGAGTTCAGAAGTAGAAGGTAATTTTCGCATTTTGGTTATGGCTCTTAATGCATAAAAATGATTTAGGCATTGTTCCAATAAATTTTCTTTTAGGTTTGGATAATGAAGATTACATATATCTGCCATAAATTCTTTTGAAGGAAATTCAATCCAATGGAACACACATCTTCTTAAAAATGCATCAGGAAGTTCTTTTTCATTGTTAGAAGTAATGATTACTATTGGTCTGGTTTTTGCTTTTATAAATTCTTTTGTTTCTTTTATATAAAACTCCATAACATCTAATTCCTGCAATAAATCATTTGGAAACTCGATATCAGCTTTATCAATTTCATCTATAAGAAGTACAACCTGCTCATCAGAATTAAAAGCGTCTCCTAATGGACCAAAAGTGATATAATCATGAATATTATTAACATCGCGATCCTCACATCCGAATCTACTATCATTCAATCTTTGAACTGTGTCATACATATAGCACCCATCAATAGCTTCAGTTGTACTCTTAATATTCCAGATTATTAATCTTTTGCCTAAATTTAACGCTATCGCATGGGCTAGCATAGTTTTTCCTGTTCCAGGTTCTCCTTTCACTAGCAAAGGGCGTCCCAGAGCAATAGACACATTAACAATATTTCTAAGCTGCGGATCTGCTAAATATTTAACAGTTTCTGTTTTTACGTCTCCTCTAAATTTATTAAAAGTAGCATCCATGATTAATCAAAATTATTGTAAAATTAAATAATTTTTGAATCCCCGTGATAATATTTGTTGTTTGAATATAGAATATTTTAATTATTACTAATATTTTGAATAGTAAAATAGTGGAATTACACTTTAATGCTCAACAGTTTGTATTATAAAGTTATACTTTAGAAAATTGTATTACAAGGTTATTTTCTTTTGAAATTTCAGTTCCAACTTCAGAAGCTAGTGTTTTGTTTGAATATATAATTTATGTTAATTGATCAAATCTAGGAACTAAAAACTTTTCTATTCTCTCACTAAACTTTACAGAAACTTCTGTGAAACAGACATCAAGTCTATCCCATATTCTTGCCCTTTCTTTTTAAACTCAACGCCTATATAAAGTATATTTTCTTAGACAAAATTATACTAATATTTATGCTAAATCATAAAGTCTAATTTTAAATTTTATTAATATTTGCTTATATTGAATAGGATCAATAAATAATAAATTTTTTTCATTTTTTAATAACTAGATTTTGTCTATTGAATTTAATTCATCGTATTTTTAAGCTCTTTTATTCTAGTTCTTAACGTGACTTCTGTTATTTTAGTAGCTTTAGCTATTTCAGTTTGAGTCAATTTTTTGCCTGAAGATTTTGCTGATAGATATATTGATGATGCTGCAAATCCTTTAGGATCTTTTCCAATCAAAGAGAGCCCCCTTTTTGAAGAATTAGAAACTAAATTCAAAGCATTCTTTTGAATCTCCATTGAAAGACCTAATTCATTTCCAAATTTATATATTAGCTGTTTAACACTAATAGGTTTATAATTTAAATTTAATTCTGGTAAAACTTCCCTAAGAATTAAACTTAAACTATGTATTATAGTCTTACGGGGGATCATAGTTACATCACTAATTTCTTCTAATATTTTTGGAAATTCATGTACTCTAATTGCCACATATAGAGATGCCGCAATAAAACCTTCAATTGAACGTCCCATGGTTAACTTTTTTTTTGCTATAAGACAATATATTTTCCACGCTGTTTCATGAATGTATTCAGGAATATTCAATTTAGATACAATTAGTTTCATTTTTGGCTTAGCTTCCCAGAAATTTCTCTCGATGCTTGTAATTAAAGAATTCTGAATTTTCGATAAACGTAAGAAAAGAGTATTTTTTTCAGGCCCCAAATTATTTCCTTTATAATCCAATTTGTCTTTAGAAAGTACAGTTCTAGATCCAAACTCTCTCCATCTTGGTTCAGTCTGTTTTCTATTTTCAATTTCTTCTTTATTATAAGCTCTTCTTTCAATTTCGACCAAATGAATATCTGATATCAATCCACAATTCAAACAAACTTTATTACCTCCCCTAAAAGCAATATCTGGCTCTTTACAACATAATTCCTCTAAAGACTCATTCTTTTCTAGGTATTCTCTATGACTTTTCAGTTGATTATTCCTCCTTGTATCCTTTTTACGTAAAATTTAATGATGTCTATTGAGTTATTCTAATAGAAATACCACCTTATAAACTTATTTAAAATTTAGTAAAAAAATTATCCAAATATATAGATTAACCAGAAATAATTTTTTTATTTAGGATTTTAGAGAAAAGAGTGTTTATTTCTACTTCTGTCATTACTGTATATGTCTTTAATTGCTCCTTTATGAAATATATAAATTAAATTTATATAATTAAGGAATAAATTATTAATTACTCTAATTAAAAAATACTAAAATATGTGTATAAAATGTCAAAAGAAAATGAAATGTTGGAAGAATTAAAGAAAATACGGGAGCTTCTTACTCCTAAACCAGAACCGGTTCCAGAGAAACCAAAAAGTCTTGCTGCTGAATTTTTACAGTTCATTAAAAAGTACAAAATCCTTGGATTAGCATCCGCTTTCATTATCGGACTTGCTGTCAACGCTCTTATTTTATCACTAGCTCAAGATATAATAACACCGATAATCGGAATATTTATACCCGGTTTTGATACAATTCAAGATATTAAGCTTGGTGTTTTTGGGATAGGTAATTTTATAGCTGCTTTTATTAATTTCGTTATTATTGCTTTTATAATATTTATGATAATCAAATATGCTTCTAAAATAGGACTTGAATAAAATAAAAAATTTTTTTATCTTCTTTTTTTTAATTCACTTCTTAATTAGTCTTTTTGACCTAAGATAGTAACCGAACAGACAGCATAAGCTCCACCGAGGTTGTGAGCTAAACCAATTCTTGCGTCAGGTACTTGTCTTCCTTCTGCTCTTCCCTGTAGTTGTTTTGTAACCTCTTGAACCATTCTGCATCCAGTACTTCCAATTGGATGACCAAATGATTTAAGTCCACCACTTGGGTTCACTGCTGTTTCCCCATCCCAATTAAATGTACCATTTTTTAATTCTTCAGCTGCTTTTCCTCGCTCGCAAAATTGTAGATCTTGACAGTTTAATAACTCAGTTATAGTAAAACAATCATGAACTTCAGCTAAGTCAATCTCTTTCCTAGGATTTGTAATACCTGCTTCTTTATATGCCATTATTGCAGCATCAACAGTTGCCGGGGCTGATGTAAATTCGAACTTTGTATCATACCAAGGGAACGCCGTATGCACAGATAGAGAGTTGGATTTAACAAGAACATAATCATCGGCATGAGCATAAGATTCTGCTAGCTCAGGTCGAGTTAGGATTAACGCAGCAGAACCATCACTCATAGCACAACAATCAAACCTCCCAAGAGGATCGGCAATCATTGGAGCATTTAACGCTTGTTCCAATGTGATTTTCATTTTGAAATGCGCCTTTGGATGATAATAGCCATTTTCGTGGTTTTTTACAGCTACACGCGCTAAATCTTCTTTATTCCATCCATATTCATGAAAACTACGAGTAGCAAGTAGACAAAAGATCGCAGGTGCTGATGGACGTGGTAATACAGGATGACCCATTACTGTAGTACCAGGAAGCCCTCTTCCTCCCTCATCCATTAATTTTTCCACACCACAGGCCATAGCTACATCATATGCTCCAGAAGCAACCCCGAAACAAGCATTACGGAAGGCATCCATTCCAGAAGCACAATAATTCTCACATCTAGTTACTGGTTTACCACCTAACCTTAGTGAATCTTCTAAAGTAGTTCCAGAAACACCTGTAAAGAAATAATAAACCCCTAGCCAAGCGGCATCTATATCCTCTTTGGTAATACCAGCATCTTTAATTGCACCTTGAGTTGATTCAAAAAGTAAATCCTCTTTGCTTTTATTCCATAATTCACCATATTTTGTAGCTTCACAACCAATAACCGCAACCTTATCTTTAATACCATGGATAACCATATAATCAACCTCTCTGACCTAAAATCGTAACTGATGCAACGCTGAACGCTCCTCCAAGATTATGACATAATCCAATCTTTGCATCAGGAACTTGTCTCCCTTCAGCACGCCCTTGTAATTGTTTAGTTATCTCTTGAAGCATTCTACAACCAGTACTTCCAATCGGATGTCCGAACGATTTTAGACCACCACTCGGATTAACAGCTGTTTCTCCATCCCAATCAAACGTTCCATTCTTTAATTCTTCTGCAGCCATACCACGATCACAAAATTGCAAATCTTGATAATTAATAAGTTCTGTAATAGTAAAACAATCATGAACTTCTGCTGCATCAATTTCTTTTCTAGGATTGGTAATCCCCGCTTCTTTATAAGCCATTTCAGCCGCTTTAACTGTAGATGGAAAACTAGTAAAATCCGCTCCAGGTCCGTTTGGAGGGACGTACCATGGAAAATTCGTTCGAGTTGATATTTGATTTGATTTAACTACAATGTAATCATCAGCATGAGCATAACTTTCTGCTAGCTCTGGTCTAGTTAAAATCAATGATGCAGCACCATCTGACATAGCACAACAGTCGAAACGTCCTAGTGGATCAGCAATCATCGGAGCCTTCATTGCCTGGTCGATTGATATCTTGCTTCTAAAATGAGCTTTCGGATGATAGGATCCATTATCATGATTTTTAACTGCTACTCGAGATATGTCCTCCTTTGTCCACCCAAATTCATGAAAACATCTTGTTGCTGCCATTGAAAACATAGCGGGTGCAGATGGTAAAGGTAATACGGGATGCCCAAATATCTTAAAACCGGGTAATCCACTTGAACCTTCATCCATAAGTTTTTCAACTCCACATGCGAGAACTACATCATAGGCACCACTAACAACTCCAAAACATGCATTTCGAAAAGCATCCATCCCTGAGGCACAATAATTCTCAGTTCGAGTAATTGGAATACCATCAAGTCTTAATATATCTTCTACCGTAGCACCTGACATTCCAGTAAAATAATAATAAATACCAACCCATGCTGCTTCGATTTCATCCTTTTTGATTCCAGCATCTTTAATAGCACCCTGAGTTGCTTCAAAAAGTAAGTCTTCCCTTCCTTTATCCCATAATTCTCCATATTTTGTAGCATCACATCCAATAATAGCGATTTTATCTTTAATTCCTTTTACTACCAACCTCTCCACCTCCTTTAAATTCTTCCCCTTAAAGGTCGACATTTCCAATAATAATTTTTGAAATCAGCACCTTCATGCTCTTTTCTGAAAGTTAATTCAACTTCCATTCCAATCTTTACATTCTCTTCTGGATTTTCTATTTCTGTCATATTTACTAAAATACGCCCACCACCATCAAGATCTATAACACAACGAGGTATAGGTGTAGCCATATATGATCCACCAACTAAATGATCTAATGTATAAGTAAATATTTTACCTTTTAGAGCAAGTTTCACAAGTTCCATTTGATCATCAGCCCTACAAACAATACAAGATCTAAATGTAGAAGGATACTGAACAGTACCACAATTTTTGCATTTATTACCATACATCTTATATACTGTAGGTGTTTCACGCCACATTGTCACAGCAGAACTTTTTCGAACATAACGATCCTTAGTAAGTAGCTTTTTGTTTTCTATATATACAGTATAGTTTTCCAGTGTTTTCATTGTTTTTTGATGTCCTGATAAGCCCATATGATTCTTTGTTAGTTCTCTGAGACCTTTTCTGTCTTGAATATGCATTAGGATTGCGTCAGCTCCATCACCAAATCCTGCTAAAATAACCTTTGCATCTTCTTTTGGACGTTTCATGGCCGATATTAATAACATAAAAGGCATTGGAGTACCAAGGTCACCGATCTGAAAAAATAATCCATTTTGAGCAACTCCTTGACTGAATTTCATCATTTTGGAAATACGACCATGTGTTCGAGGATTGTTATAATAATATGCCGCTACATCAATATCCTCAGGATTCAAATTATTCCTTTTCATAATCTCAGACATAACCCTTATTATGCTTTGAGTGTAGAATTGGTTATCCATTTTAGCTTCAAAAGTCCTAATAAAACTATCTTCTTTTGTCCGTTTCCAAGGTCCAGTAACATTAGCTGAAATAGAATAATAATCATCAATTACAAGAGGTAGATCTTCTCCTTCCTTAACAAGAAGCGCAGCAGCCCCATCAGCAAATCCAAATTCTGACATAGTTGCAGGTTCAGCTTCCCTTGTATCAGCGGCAATAACTAGTATAGTGCTTATATCTTTATTTGCTTTAATAGTATCAATTGCTCTAGCTAGAGCTGTCGTTCCAGCTTTTAAAGAATCAGTAAAGTCTGTAGTAATAATGTCTTCCCTTAAATCTAACACTGTGGCTATAAATGAAGCCGAATCTTTTTCTGTATATACTTGAGTTGTTGTAGCAAAAAATAGACCATCAATACTCTTTGGGTCAATTCCACTTAAACAGTCTAATCCAGCTTCAACTGCCATTGTAATACTATCTTCATCAATGCTCGCAACAGCTTTAGTACCGGGAACTGATGGAAAGTCCCAAGCTTTTGCAATCAGCTCACGGGGCATAAGATATTTTGGTAAATATGCACCATAAGATTTTATCCCAATCATTTATTTCTTTCTCCCTTTCTTTTAATGTTTATTATATTATATGATTCTGAATTTTCCACAATTAAAATATTTCTTCAAAATTACCAATACAATTGCAGAAAAGGAAAATTATTATAAGAATATAATTTTGAATAAGCAACAGAACTAGATAAAATTTATCAATTATATGATAAACCAATAATATTAAGCGAATTTGGAGCAGATACTATATCAGGATGGCATGCACAACCTCCAGAAATGTTTAGTGAAGAATATCAAGTAGAATTTTTAACGCGCTATATTGAACTCTTGGATAAAAAGCCATACATCGTGGGACACCATGTTTGGAACTTATGTGACTTTAAAACTGCCCAAGGAATTCGAAGAATGGGGGGAATAAATTATATAGGCGTATTAACGCGAGATCGAAGACCAAAAATGGCAGCACATCAACTTACGAAGCCTTGGAGGAAAAATGAATAGATTAATTTAAATTATTTCATGAAAAGTTAAAAAATAAAGAGATATAACCTTATATAGTCTTAATTTAAACTTTTTTTGAATTTAAGTAATTTTCCATTAGGATTTTTGATAATGGGAAAAGGATGGGAGACTTTTATGAGAATATTTTTCAATTTAACATACTTAATTATTATTAATATACTAAATTGTATTCTCTATTGATATTATTATGAACGGTCCTGTTGAGCCATTTAAAATTAAGATGATCGAACATGTTGGAATGCCGGATGAAAATAGAAGAAAGGAAGCAATTAAAGAGGCTGGGTATAACACATTCCTTTTAAAATCTGAAGATGTATTTATTGATTTATTAACTGATTCTGGTACTTCCGCTATGTCTGATTATCAGTGGAGTGGTATGCTTTTAGGCGATGAGGCTTATGCTGGGGCAAAAAACTTCTACCATCTTGAGAAAGCGGTACAAGATGTTTTAGGCTATAAATATTTAGTCCCAACCCACCAAGGTAGAGGTGCTGAACATCTCATGTATAGCCATCTTGTAAAACCAGGGCAAATTGTTCCAAGAAACATGTATTTTACTACTTCAAAATTACATGTTGAACTTCCTGGAGGAAAAATGGTTGACATGATTATTGATGAAGCTCATGATCCAGAGAATGAGCATCCATTTAAGGGAAATGTAGACTTAAAAAAATTACAGAAATATATAGACGACTACGGTTTGGATAAAATCGCTTTTGTTAGCGTGGAAATGGATGTAAATATGGCAGGAGGTCAACCCATTTCTATGGAGAACTTAAGAAAATTAAGAGATTTTTGTAATGATTACAAACTTAAAATAATTTATGATGCAACTCGTTCTAGTGAGAATGCTTTCTTTATTCGAGAACATGAAAAAGGTTATGAAAACGTACCGATTGTTGAAATTTTAAGAGAAATGATGAGCTATTCTGATGGATGTATATATTCGAGCAAGAAAGATTGTTTAGTTAACATTGGTGGTTTCCTCGCTACAAATGACGAGGAAATCTTTGAAAGCACCCGTAATATGGTAGTGGTTTATGAAGGTCTACATACATATGGTGGTATGGCTGGGAGAGATATGGAAGCTGTTGCTCGAGGTTTGAGAGAGGGCGCTCAATATGAATATTTAAAATATAGAATTCATCAAGTTCGGTATTTAGGTGAGATGTTAAAAAAAGTTAACGTGCCAATTGTAAAACCTATTGGGGGACATGCTGTCTTTCTTGATGCTTTGAAATTTTTACCTCATCTCGAAAGAGAACAATGGCCTGCTCAAACATTAGCAGCAGCGATTTATGAGGATTCTGCCGTAAGAACTATGGAGAGAGGTGCTATTTCGAAGGGACGAGATAAGGAAACGGGTGATAATATTTTTCCACCTTTAGAATTAGTAAGATTAACAATTCCAAGAAGGGTTTACACAAATTCCCATATGGAATACACAGCAGAATCGATAAAAAGACTCTATGAAAAAAGAGAAACGATTCGTGGATTAGAAATGGTCTATGAACCTGAATATTTGAGATTTTTTCAAGCTAGGTTTGAAAAATTATAAAATTCCTTTTATTTAGAATTAATAAAATTTCTATTTTCCTAACCTGTTAGACATTATGTATTATTTATCTACATAGGATTGATATACGAAATTAGAGATTTGTAATTAAGTTTTTATACAAGAAAGTCTAATTATTTCATAATACTGTGTGCTAAATCGAGGGTGTGAACGGATTCATAGAATGTAGTGTAAAAAAAGGAAATATTGAAGAGATGTTTGATGCATTAACTTTCTTAATTTTGTAAAGATCAAATTTAATTAAACGAATTGAAGCAATTTAATTTCTATTATATATGATTTGTTATATAATTGAATTGAACGTATGTGTGTAAGGAATGAATGAAGAAGGAAAAAATGGTGGAAATGCAAGGGATTATGCTCAAGAAATGAAAGCAAAAATAGTAAAAATCGAAAAGAGGAAGACAGAGGAAAGAGAAAAGCATTTGGAAAATATTGAAAAAGAAGGAGAGCAATTTAAACTGTATCAACAAGAGAAAATGGTAAAATGTATATATTGTAAGAACTATATCCCTCAAGGAGTAGATAACTGCCCCTATTGTCTAGATGAGCGAATTAAGTCAACATCAAAGACGGGAGGATTTGCTTTAGGGATTCTCGGTGGAACTATCTCAATACTTATTGGGTCGCTTATATTAGTTTTGTATCCTGAATTCCTAATTTTAGGAATGTTATTTGTTACAATTTTCCAATTTATTACAATTTTGGGAGGCGTCATCACAGTTATAGGTACGATCATTTTCTTACGTTTTGAAACATCTAAGACCGCAAAAATAGCATGGATTACAGTATTAATTGGAGGAATATTGGGTGGAGGAAACCTTCTTTCAATTTTTGTTGCGCAAAAATACCTAAAAAGTTATTTTAACCTTTTAAGGTAATAGCTTAGAAAAATTAAAGAGGTAAGAATATATTGATTTATCATCATGGAACTTTAAAATTTTTAAAAACTGAATCTCAGTTCTTAACTATAATTTTTACTCAAATATCTTCTGGAGTAAGAATTATCGCAGAAAAATAAAAATTACCCAAATAGCACCAACTATTATTGGTGACAATATTAAGATAATCTTATCTGGGAAAAGAATCCATAAAACTACGCAACTAACAATAGCTAATAATATAATTATTATAAATGGCAAGGTAAAAGCTCTAAAACCACTAAAACTCTTAAAATGTTCACATGTATCCTCAGGATCTTTTCGTTCTTTATCAATATTGCAGATATAGTATTCAATCTTACAATGTTTACATAATCTACACACCTCACCCATCTTCATTCACCTTAAAGTTTAGATTATGGACTCATTTAATTAAAATAAGAAATAATAAAAAATCTGATATAACAGTTTTGAACAGCTTTCTCTTTAAAAATTCTAAAATCTTTTTTCGAGAACTATGAGTATTGGATGAAATCCCGTTTTCCCAAATACATCAAGAAGCTTTTTATCTGTTTTATATGCTAGATTGATCCTTATCGAATCACATCCCCAGGATTGTAAAATCTGAATGGCTCTATCTGCTAAGAGTTTTCCAACACCCTTTCCTATGAATCCGCGTTTTGTAGCCCAATTATCTAAATAACCAACATACTGCCCTAAAGTATTCTTTTGAGCTTCAATTACACCCATGCTGACAACATCACCATTAGATTTTAATTCTGCAATCAAGGTGATTCGTTTTAAATTTGGTTTAAACTGTCTTAATCCTGAAGATTCTCTCCATTGTTTTTCATTAAAACCAATATCATATAGCTTGTTAAGCTCTTTTAGAATTTCTAAAGTTGATTGATAATCTGATGTCCGGTAATTTCTAATAATAATATCTTCTTCTTTTAATACATCATATGACATTTTGATTTCCATTTTTTTAATTTTAAATTTTATTGATTAATTTTAAATCTATTCTCTGTGTAAGAATTTTTATATCATCTCCACCATCGACTTGTTGATTGATGGAAAATAAATATTCATCAATATGAGGCACAATTGGAGATACAAACAAGAGTTCTTCTTGAGAAAACCAGAAATCAACCTCTTGGTTCATTACTTCTTTTTCAAAAAATTCTTTCACATGAGTTATTGTTATAGAAATATTTTGTAATTCTTTGTCAGTATTGTTTTGAACTGTAACTTCTATTTCTTGACTATTTTCAATAAAATTAATATGATTTATTGAAACGGGAAATGCGGTTGAGATACCTTCATTTGCTTGTTTTGTAGGATCAAATAATTCTATATTAGAGAATGGTTCCTCTCTTCTTAAATTGCCAAGAGGTGAAAAATCAAATCCCTTTAGAGCAAAATAGGAAATAGCTTTTTGAGTTTTAAATGATGGTGAATCAGTTTTTTTCTGAATAGCATTAGAGAAGTAATTTCTGATGGTAGTATCAATCAATTCCCTCATGAATACTTTTATCTTCTTACCTTTCGTTATTCGTTCCTGAACCTTTGGAGATTTAATTACATTTTCGCTAGCAATTTCACTTTCAATAACTTCAAAAAATTGATCTTCGAATTTACTCCTAATTTCATCTGCTAACTTTCGGATTAGTTCATCTCCAAAAATTTCTAATTCAATAGGCAAAGAAACTATTATTACTATTGTTTCTGGGGTCTCTAATTCAAGTCCTGCTCTTCTCTTTTGCCTTTTAGATTTTACTAAAAATTTTTTTCCAAAAAAAGTATATCCTTTATATTCTAAATCTATATGGTCAAGTTCCGCAGTTTCCAAGAACCAAACTGGATGATAATTTACTGGACGCATATATCTTTTATCATTCCTTAGCCTATCATCAGGATACATTAATAGGGGAATTTGACCCTTCTTTTCATCAAAATATAATACATAAACGACACATAGATCTTCATTCGGGTTTTTATCCACTGATCCATTAAAAATATCCGACAAAACAACCATTCCAATAGTAATTTAAAGGATAATAATAGTTCTTTCTTCAAGAGAAATAAATTCTACTTATTCTAAAAATTTAACTATAAAAAAGTAATTAAATAAAAAATATAACTATCTTTTTAATTTTTATATATAATATTTTCCTTTTCTAAATAATTTACGAGTTCTACAACCTTTTTTGGTAGAATAGTCGTATTATATTCCAAAGATAAATAACTCGCAACCCTTAAAAGTTTATATCCCTTACATAGTAAATTAATTAACTCATTAATTGGACCTAAATATTCGGACTTCAAACTCTTACAAAAGTCTTTAAATGGTGGAAAATCAAAAAGAGGGAATAGTTTTTCTATATCAAGGGGTCCATTGAAATTGGGCATATAACTTACGTTTAATCTGGTTTTTAAATCCTCAACTTTATTATCTCCTATATATTCTTTAATTTGATTAGACCATCTTAGATTATAAATTTCAAGGATTTCTGAAATCAATTTTTTTGAAAAATCTAGTAGACCAACTAATTTATAAGATGAGTCAAATTTTTCTAGCCAATTCAATAAATTCAATTCATAATCAAGAAAAGATTGAATGATATCTGTTCCTAGTATAACAATTTCAATTAAATCTTCTTTACTTGACGTGTATTTTAGACCAGTTATGCTTAATATCAATTCTTCCAGAAGTTTAATTGCTTTACCCCATCTATTATATACACCTTGCTGAATAATAGGCCATAACTCAGATATCAAATTATCATCCAATAATGAGAGGGTATGTGATATGGATGTACCCATTCCGATAACTCTTTTCAATTCTGTAGAATCACAATATTCAACAGTGTCCATCGATGAGTGATAATAAGGATCCTCATGCCCAAACATTAATGAGGGTATTCCGAAATATGAGTCCGCAAAAAGAACGTGATCGCTCCCTCCTTCAAAACCTGTAAACCGATAACTCATTGGAACTTTTGTACCATTAATTGCGATGCCTTTAGGGTGATCAACAATCTTCTCTATAAAGAACGTTGCAATATCATTAAGGATTGACGGAGTGGAATGGGCTGCTAAATTTATTAGTAAAGGATATCCTATTTTTAGAGGATGTTCTCCAATCATATCTAGATTAAGACAGGCTAAAACGTTGCTAATTTTGTTTTCATGCTGCTTCATCCATGGGACTGTCCCATTGAATTCTGGAACCCATACAAACCTGATAGTTCTTTTTGGTGGATTTATAATTTTTTTATCAATTAAGTTTTTTAAGGCTCTTGCGAGTTCCAATAATCCAGCAGCACCACTAGCATTGTCATTTGCACTTGGAAAAGGATGACATAAATGGGCGATAACAACTATTTCTTGGTCAGGATATTTAGTCCCTTTGATAGAAGAAGTGACTACTTCAAGATTTCCCTCCATAAATTTGGCATTAATTAATGCATGGACCTTTACAGCTCCTTTTGCTAATAGTTCCTTCAAATAAATAGCTTGTTTGTAGGAGATACTAAAACCAGATTTAGCCTTATCAAGTCGGTCATGAGTAGTGAAAAAGCTATTATAAATACGCTTATCCAATTGATCACCTGTTCTTTTCATATCTGGATAGTATATTACCCCTAGAGCTCCCGAATCTTCAATATAGGAATGATACCTATACGTTGGGCTAGAAATCAATATTATTTTTCCATTGATATCCTTACTTTCATAATCCTCCTTTTTATCCCCTTTTCCTATATCAACTACTTCAGTAATGATATCACATGCCTTTGAATGGGTTATAACGGAAGTTTTAATTTCATTATAATCGCAGAGTTTTATCTTTTCAGGCTCAGTAATCCAAAGCTCGCCAGACTCAATTTCCCACTGATAAGCCGCAACATACCCCCAAACATTGTTTTTTCCATCGGCGGGAGATTTAAAGTGCTCGATCTCGCTATATCCAATTCTAGATAATTCATTCTTAATTATTTGAGCAATTTCGTGATATCCCTTAGATCCTTGTATTCTGCTAAACTGAGATATCTTTGCGACCCAATCCCAAGCTCTTTGCCCATTAACTTCAGATAATATTTTGTTTAGATATTTTTCAACATCCATGAACTAAACAATAATGAATGTCTTTTATTTATTTTTAAAGAAAATAAAATACAATTGGGATGATAAATAATTCAATTGGATTTTTTCTTGTTTTATATGTTTTTTTCTAAATCAAATCTTCTTTTTGATAGAGTATCTCTGCATTCTTTCAAATCTTTTGGATAATAAAGGTATGGAATAATCCAAAAGAGTGTTCCGATTAACCAAATCATTAGAACTAAAAAAATAGCAAAAGGTAACAATGACTCATTATTTTCAATCATGGAAGATATTACCAAATTCCCAATAATCCCCCCGAGATTCACCATTAATCCATTCATAGCATTAGCAGTACTTCTAACCTCAGGTAGAGAGACTTCTGAATAAATAGCAAATTGATTTCCAGAAGAAAAAGCTGTTAGAAAAAAACCTAAATAACCTGTTATCAGAAAAAATATCCAAGAAAAGATAACTTGAAGTCTTGTTTCAGTATAGAATGGTAATATATAGAAGATTATCAAAAGAGAGATTCCTACGATTAGACCGATTAATGAAACGATCACCCGCCCTTTAAATTTTCCAGACTTGAAATATTTATCTCCTAACCTTCCACCTATTATAGATCCAGGAAGAGCGCCACCTCCAGCTAGAATATAAATAGTTGTAGCTATGAATTCCGCATCACTACCATTTATTTTAGTAGTTAAATAAAAAATTGCCCATATAGCAAGTGTAGCATTAGCTATACCTGAGCAGAATACTGAAAGTAATATTCCTCCTATAGATCGTGTTTTAAACAGTAGCTTCAGATTATTGTAAGTTATTTTATAGTTATAATTTATTTCACCTTTAAAATTCTCAAATTCCGGTTCTGATCGTAACCGTTCTGGTTCTATGCCTGAGAAAATATAAGAGATTAACGCAAATAATCCTAAAACAAATCCTAGCCCATAGGCAATTCTCCATCCTAAAGGTCCGGCATAGCTTCCTAACAATCCTCCAAATATTATCCCCATTCCCGCACCTAAAATTAAACTAACTTGCATTATCCCATATTTTTTCCCTCTCTCTTTGGGAGAATAAAAATCTCCAATCATTGAATAACCAAGAGGTAAAAAAGCTCCAGTTCCAATTGCGCCTACTACAATAAAGAAAAGAAAATAAAAAAAATTATATGATAAAGAAGCTAAGCCAAATGTAAAGATCCACACAAAATTAGTATAGATAAATACTTTCTTCCTTGAAAATTTTTCTGAGATTTTATCTCCATGATAACCAAATATTAAGATGCTAATAATGCCAGTGATCAATGATGCAGCTGAAATTATTCCGATTCCGAATTTTGTGGTATTATGAAGATATGCTAAGAGATTATCTATATTCACGGGTAAAATTCCTGTACAAAAAAATATCATGAAATATAGAAAAAAGAGGGAACGGAAAGTTTTTTTTCTACTTTCTTGATATGCTTCAATCATATTCAAATCTGCTTCAATCGAGAGTATTAATATGGATAATTTGAATAATAATACTTGAACTTCATCTTATAATAATTTTTATTTTGCTAATTTTTATTTTGTCAAAAAAGAGAAAATTTTAGATTTTTATTACCTATTGATTTTTATCGACTTTGATGAATTTACCGATACTGGAACTTAGTATTTTTAGCGTCTCTTCTTCTAATTCTTCTGGAATATGTCTAAAAGAAAAATCTTCGAGTGCTGGTAGGAGGTTCTGAAGAGTTAATCTGGTTAAATAGTCTAATTGATCACATAAAGCAATCAATTGAAAGTGAGTTGAATTTTCAATTAAAACAGCACCGTTACTTACAGTAAAATAATTTACTTGCTGTTGTAATACATATTTCCTCACATTATTCCATAGATCATGAAATCCTATGAGATAATTAGCATTTTGGGGAGATCCACTCTTTACATTTTGTAAAATTAATTCCCAAGCAGAATCTTGTGTTTCTATATAAATTGTTTGTACAATACTTTTCTTTTTTGTTTTTGTCTCCTCAGATTTTCTGAATGTTAATCTTTGAAACATTCTTCTTAAGATAGAATCTGCAGATTTTTCTATTACTCCCGCATTTAATTGTCCCAAATTTAACTTTATATCTTTTTCAAGACTTGATAAATTGAATTCATGTGCTGTTTTTAATGCTTCTTCGAAGTACAATTTTGCTTGTTCAGGCAAGTTACTTTCAGCTGCTAATAATCCTTTGAGTAAAACCAATCTACAAAGATCTAAATAGCTTTGATTTTCAATTGCAATAGTTTTTGCTAAATCCAAATGATTGTAAGCATGATTTAAATGCTCTAGATTCCCCGTCTCTTGGTAATATTTAAAATATCCTTCAGCTAACCTAATTTCAATATCACTTGCATCTTCTACAATTTGGTTCAAAAACATAATTTCTCTTTCTTCATTCAGATGAGTAATCAATTCTGACCAATTACCACGTAATTCTCCTTCGATAGCTTCTAGATCATGCATAAAGATATTGCCTACCGGGGAATCTAAGAAATCTGTATCATTTGGTAAGTTATTTCGTACAAATTCTAGTAGTTCAAGAGAATCTGTTTTACCAGCAATTCTTTTTAGAGTAGAGAGTAGATCAAGTTTATAATAGGAAGGCACATTTTCTTCTGAAAGAACTTTTTGGCATAATTCTTTTGATTCATCATATCGTTCCGAAATAAATAGTGTCTCGGCAATAATACTCAATAAAGAACTTCTTATAAAAAATTCTTCTTGTACAATTGGTAATTCTAATATAGCTTGCTGACGTTTTAGAGCTTGATCATACAATCCTTGTTTGGATTCAAGAACTGACATATTCGAAGAAATAACGGCATGAGTTCTTTCATCTCCCATTTCTTCGCTGACTTTTAATACAATTTCAAAGATTTCTAAAGCTTTTTCTAAATCTCCACTAGATTGATTAACAGCAGCATAAAAATTTCCTACAACACTTATGATTTCTCGATTATCTAATAATTGTCCGAAATTAAAAACTGGTTCTATAACTTCTATAGCTTCATTAATCCTACCAAGAAAATATAATCTGAAGCCATAATACCCTTGCAAAAGCATTAATCCTGATTTCATTTCTATAGAAGTTTGGTCACCCCATTCCGCTTGACAATTATCATATAATTTTTCTAAAAGATCATAAGCACTTAAACGAAGGAAGACTTCAGCTTTTGCAATGGCAGCTTCTAATTGAATAATTGGGGGAGCAAACTTGAAGTTAATTCTTTTAGCGATTAAGATTAGCTCTGATGAGGGTGCAAACCTTGCTTGTAATCGTAAATATATGGGATAACTCCAAGAACTAGGATTATATCTAAAATCTAGAAGTTCTTTACCTTTTCCAATTATAAATCCCCATTTAACTGCTAAGAATGAAAGTAATTGACTTTGAGGATTATTATTTCTTAGGTCAATTAAATACTCATACCATTCACTAATATTTTTTTTTTGTATCCCCTTTATAGAGGTAAGAATATTTATTTCTTCTTCATTTGCTAACGATAAATAAACCCGCAGCTCTAGAGGAACAAGACGTTGAAAGGTGTTCCATAGATCAGGAGCTCCTTTTCCACTTTTTTTTTCTTCATAATAATCTTTATGAGCACGATATTCTCCTTTTTCATCAACTACAACGACGTTGACATGTAAAGAATCTGATTCAGTAGAGTGTCCTACCCGAATTGTATAAAGCTTTCCTATCATTGGGTTGCCTGACTCAGACTTATGGATGTAGGTATTAGGATTAACGTGGTTAAAATGGATCTTTTTATCACATATTTTACAATTAATCTCAGTCATTTTAACACCTCATCTCAATTGAAAATGAGAGTTACCATTCATTCACAGAACTCCTTTTTCTATATTATCTAAGGAGTTTTTTACCCATATGCGTAATCTCATCTAATAATTTATGAATACCTCTTCCATCTAAACAGCAAGTTTCTATGTATTTTTGAAAATATTTCTTTTTTCCAACTACAGACTTGATCAATTCATCTGATATATTTCTTTCTAAATCTATTTTGTTTCCTACAAGAATTAAACCTACCTGTCCATTTTTAAATTCATTACTAAGGTTCATTAATTCTTTCCAACTATTCAGATTCTCAAATGATTCGTATCTGTCAACTGAAAAGACAAAGATATAAATATCAATAGATTTAATCACTTGATCTTTTATGATATCTAAGGGATGTGTGCCAGGAGTTCTTTGCCCCGCTAAATCATAACACTGAAATCGTAAATCTTTATATGCCCAAGATTCTATTTCCATAAAAGATGTGCGAGTGATCTCTTTATTATCTAGAACTTCACCCCCATTAGAGTTATTAACATGACGCGTTGTTTTTTGTATTAAAGCTTGTACTAATGTTGTCTTTCCGACTGCTCCATCCCCTACAATAGTCATTCGAACTAATTTTCTTGATTTCTTTAATCTATTTAAGAATTGAGATAATTTCCCCATGTAAAATACTCCTAATTTAAATATTATATTAATTGTTGAAAGTTAACCCCAATTGGTAGCTAAATATAGCTATGATTTTTTAAGTTATTCTAAAGATTTTAAAGTACTCTTTAAAATGCTAGTACGTGTTATTAAAAGAAACAAAGATTTTATCAAATATTTCATTTGACAAAAAAGTTTTCACCAAATTTCTAATAAAACACCATTAATTTTGATTTATTGAATATGAATAATAATTAAAATAACTTCAGACTAATTTCTTTTAAAACTAATGTGATATTGAAATATATAACAAGAAGTCTATTACTCAAAATGGGATTGATTCAATCTTTCCAGATTTCTTTTAATTGAATACTGAAGTAAAATCCAAATATAAATTAAATTCTTTTTTAATGGTATCAACGTCGTGTGTAGCGTCTTTGAAAAGATCCTTAAGGGTATGATAATTAAGTTCCTTTTTGAATTTTCTATCCCATTTCCACCAATTAGGTAGGCCTATAAAATGAACGTTCCATAGATATTCCTTTTCTTCAGATGATCTTCTGGTGATTTCTTCTGATAATAAAATCCAAAATAAAATAAGATTACTTGAGATTGTTTCCTCTTCTTTAATTGGCCCTCTAAAAAATTTTCCAAACGCAAGTAGCATTAATATAGCGAGGCCATATTTCAATTGAATTTTCGAAGAGTTTGTCAAGTACTGTTCTTTTAGTTCATTCCAACCAGTAACATTAATAATTTTATCTCTATCTTTACTATTACTTTCTTGGATTTTTTTAAAATAGAAATTTTTTGTTAAGTATGGTTTAGTATTAACATATTGAAAAATTCGAAGAGCTCCTGCAATTCTCCAATCTAACCAATCTAGAGAATATTCTAAAGCTTTTTTTAAAGCTTTTTCTTCATCAGGCCATAAATTTAAGATGGTTTTAAGTTTATTATTAATTTCGTTATAATATTGTATATAGTGATCATAAATATGTGCATAAGAATAACCCAATATATCAATATAAGTAAAAATTTCTAATAAATCAATGAATCTATCAATACTTTTTTTATCGGTTAATAATTTTTTAAATTCAGTATCATTTAGGAGTGAATAGACACCATAAAAAGAAGATTCACCGGTATAAATAGTAGCGAATAACAAATGATATTGAATAACCTTATTAATAAGTAATTTATCAATTCCTGAGAGATTATATCGTTCAAGCAAGTTTTTTTTTGAAATTATTGAATAACTATAATAAGGATGTTCTTTTTTATTGTCCAATCGACCAATATCATGATACATTAAAATGATTGGAACGACTAATTCGTTTTGAGAATGTTGAATTAATAGTTTCTCTCTAATTATGTTTAATGATTCTTGTGAAAGAGTTTCATGCGAGAACTCTCCATTTTTTATTAGAAAATATATTTTGAAGAGTCTAAAGATATGACGTATTGTTCTATGGTATTCATCGTTATCTTTATCCCTTCCTTCTTGAAAACTGTTTTCTAAATTGGGAAATATTGATACTAACTGGGTAAATTCCATTGAATCTGTTATGTCCTTATAGGTGTCAATCCATGAGAGTTCAATATCATTAAATAATTTATTGAGAGATTCAATCATCATTAACACACTCTTTTTTCTAATAGTTTGAAAAAGGGTTCTATATCAATATTGCCCCCACTTATAATTAGTCCTACTCTTTTACCTTCTACATTTATCTTTTTTGAAAGTAATGCTGATAAGGGAACTACTCCGGAGGGTTCTACTATAATTTTCATCCGTTGCCAGAGAAATCTCATCGCGTCAATGATTTCAGTTTCAGAAACTGTTACAATTTGATTAACAAGTTTTCGAATTATTTTGAATGTCTTCTCACAAATCGATGTACGTAATCCATCAGCAATTGTATTTGGATAATTACTTGGTATTATATGCCCAGCTTGAATTGATCTGTAAGCGTCATCTGCCATTGAAGGTTCAACACCAAAAATTTGAGCATGTGGGCATAATTCTCTAGTCGCAAGAGCCGAACCACTCAATAATCCCCCCCCACCTAGAGGAGCAATAGCTATATCAAGTTCTCCGATTTCTTTTATTAATTCATATGCTGCTGTTCCTTGCCCGTATATTACATTATAATCATCATATGGATGAATTAGAATATATTGATATTGTTCGATTAACTTTTCCGTAGTTTGAGTTCTAGATTCTAGTGTGTTATCACAAAATACAATTTGGGCGCCATAATCTTTAGTAGCATTAATTTTATTAGTAGGAGCTCCTTTTGGCATTACAATTGTAGCCTGAATTCCTAATATCGAAGCAGCAAGTGCAACAGCTTGAGCATGATTACCACTGGAGTGGGTAATAACACCTCGCTTCTTCTCTTCCTTTGAAAGTAAGTTTAATGCATTATATGCCCCTCGAAATTTAAACGCGCCAACTCTTTGAAAATTTTCACATTTAAAAAATATTACTGCTTTTAATTTTGAATTTAATGTTCTTGAAGTCATTACTGGTGTCTTATTTACGACACCGCTAATTTTACTATATGCTTCTTCTATTCCCTGAAATGACATTAATATGCTAACTAATAATTTCTTGATTATATTTTTAAAAGTCTCTTAGAGATATAAGTATTTAGAATAATTAAGAAATTATAACTCTAATAGAAGTTCAAGGTCCCCAACTGGTAATTTCCTGCCTGTTGGTTTAAAACCTAATTTTTTATAAAATTCAAGAGCATTTTTATTCTTTGGTAATGTATAGGCAATCAATTCTTTCGCATTATATTTAGATTTCACATATTCAATAATCCTTTGCATTGCTTTTTTGCCATATCCCTTTCTTTGATATTCATCAGCAATCATAAATCTCCAGATATATAGATAAGGTTTAAAATGTTTAATAAACTTATATTTCAAATAGTTATCTCCAAGCATTACAAATCCTATAGGGATATCGCCTAAATATATTGCACGCATCCATGCTTCCCTGTAAAAGTAGGCATCTGCCATTGATACGGCATTAGAAGAAATTAAAGTCTTCTGTTCTGGTTTTACCTTCAATCCAATAATTTTACGATAATTACGCCTAGTAATTCTCCGTAAGGATATTGCTTTGATATCTTTCAACTGGGTGTTCTCATCTTTCATACTTATAATGTACCATTTTCAAATTTCTAAAAGAATCTTAACAAAATCTCTTTCATTTGATCCAATAAATTTTTCAAACGCTTTTTGGGCCGCTTTTAAGGGAATTATTTCGGAGATAAAATCGTTGGCATTTATTTTAAAATTAATAAACATTTCAATAGCTGCTAAAATATCGTCTCGATCATGACCTAAACATCCTTTTAAAGTAACTTCTTTAGAATTTATCATAAAGAAGGGAAACGGAATACTCCCCTTATGGATTCCCTCAAGTATAATAGTACCTCCTCTTTTTATTAAAAAAATTGAATCAGATAATGTTTCCTGATTGCCAACACAATCAAAAATAAAAGAAGGTTCTCCTAGATTTTTGATCGCTCTTTTTATTTTTGCTCTTCTTGGAGCTACTGCATCAGTTGCTCCAATTTGTATTGCTTTATTTCTTAGAAATTCTTGAGGCTCAACTACAACTATGTAGTTTGGATCTTTCAGAAGTAATAAAGCTTTTAAGGTTGTTAAACCCACACTACCTCCTCCAAATATTAATATATTTTCCCCTTTTTTAATTCTTGAGAGTTTAAAAGCTCTAACCGCTAATGAGAAGGTTTCAATCAAAACTGCTTCTTTCATTGATATTTTTAACGGAATTTTAAAGACCCATTCCTTTGGAACTTTAACATATTCTGCAAATCCACCATCCTGAAATGTTCCTAATCCTTTTAGGTTGCCCTCACTAATATCCAGCAACACAGTAAAACATCCTACCTTATCACCTAATTTTACTTCAGAAACATTCTCTCCTATTTCGATTACTTCTCCTGATATCTCATGACCCATTACTAAAGGAACCTGAAACATTTTATATTTAAAATTAGTTATATCCGACCCACAAATACCACAGTAATGAACTCTAATTAACACATCGTCAGAACCAAGAGTTGGTTTCGGATAATCTTCTCGGTACACAATTTTGTAAATATCTTCAAAAACTGCTGCTTTAATAATTTTTCTCCTCAATAGAATTTCAATTTTCAATACTAAATCATAAATTTTTATAATTTTTTTTTAATTATATGCTTTAGCATAAAGATTTAAACTTAAACAAAGAATAGTAGAATTATGAAACCTCCAATATGTAGGATATGTGATAAAGAATTAGAAGAAACGGATGATGGGGGTTTAGTCTATTTTAAAAAACGTCAGTCTGATAGAGAATGGGAAAAAAGGATGGAGGAAATAGAAGGTGTAGGACATCCCCCCTATGCAGAATGGTTTTGTAAGAAACATTTTCAGAAGGCAGATAAGTTAAAGCACTTGTCTATTGATGAAGCATTAAAGATCCTAATGTTTGAAGGGACCTAGTTCTTTGATTTGATTTGTAAATTCAGTTATAACATCAGCAAATCGCTTACCTTCAGAAGCACTTACCCATTCTAAGCGTACCCGCTTTGGATCTATCCCTAATTGAGTAATTAAAATACTGTGTAATTTTTCAAATCTTTCTTTAGTATATTCATTTCCAGAAATGTAATGACAATCTCCTATATGACATCCGCTCACGAGAACTCCATCAGCACCATTTTTTAATGCTTTTAAAACGAATGATGGATCTACTCGTCCAGAACACATAACTCTTATTATTCGAATATTTGGAGGATATTGAAATCGTGAAACTCCTGCTAAATCTGCTCCAGCATAACTACACCAATTACAGCAAAAAACTAAAATATTCGGCTCAAATTTTCCTTCTTTTATTTTTTGTTTGGATTTTGACATCTTTTATTCACCTTTAGAATTAATTTTGACTTTATCAAGTAAATAGGAATCAATCATCGTAGATATCTGGTCAAAATCATAATGCTTTACCATTATTGCTCCGACTGGACAAGTAGCAGCACAAGTTCCACAACCTTTACATACTGCTGCGTTTATATTCGATTTTTTCACCATAATGTTAAAATCTTCAAATTCTTTCGTTTTTCCTATAAGCTCTATTGCATTATAGGGACACACATCTTCACATTTACCACACCCTATACATTTTTCCTCTGAAACTTCAGCAACCAATCCGGAAGTGGTAATTTTATCAGCACTTAGGAACCTACTTGCTCTTCCTGCAGCGCCATTAGCTTGTGAAATTGAATCTTGAACATTCTTTGGCCATTGAGCACATCCACATAGAAAAATACCATCCGTAGCAAAATCTAATGGTCTTAATTTAACATGTGCTTCTAAGAAGAATCCATTTTTGTCCAATGGAACTTTCAGCATCATTGCTAATTCCTTTAAATTATCAGCTGGGATCATAGGAGTCGATAAGACAACTAAATCCGTTTCATATTCAACATTATCTTTCAAATTTGTATCAAATACTTTAATACTATATTTTTCTGAACTTGCTTTAATCCTCTTTACTTCGGGCAAATTCTCCAAATCGTATCTTAAAAAAATGGCATCTTTTCTCCGTTCACGATAATATTCCTCAAATTCTTTCTTAGCCATTTGCATATCCCTATAAATCACCACGATCTCCAGTTTTGGCTTTATTTCTTTTAGTATCCGAACATTTTTAATAGAATTTGAGCAACAGATATTAGAACAGTAGGTTATTCCTTCATTTTGTCTAGCATTTACGCATAAAATTATGGTTATTCGATTAATTTTATCTAGCCATGATTTATCTTGACTTTTTAATTTCTGTTCTAACTCTAGTTGAGTCATTACATTATTGTTTTTCTCATCATACCCAAACAGGCCTATTGGTTTAAGTTCTTGCCCCCCAGTAGCGACAATTATAGTACCAATTTTTACTTCATGAGTTTCGCTATTAGAATCATTTATCATAACATCATAATTCCCAACATAACCTTTAATATTCTTAATTTCAGCATTTAGGAATACCTGAATGTTGTGATTTTTCTCTATCTTTTCTTTTGTTTCATTTAATAATTCTAACGCATTTTTATGAACAGGATATAATACATTTAGAAATCTTAAATTCCCCCCTAATTCACTTTCTTTTTCAACAATAATAGTTTTGAATCCTTGATTTGCTGTATTTAAAGCAGCTGTCATTCCAGAAATGCCACCACCAATAACTAATGCTGTGTGAGTAATATCAATTTTATCTTCTTTCTGGGGTCTTAGTAATCTAGATTTTGCAATATGCATTCTAATTAAATCTATGGCTTTATCAGTGGCAGCTTCTTTTTCTGTCATATGAACCCAAGAACATTGATCTCTGATGTTTACAAGTTCAAATAAATATTTATTTAGTCCTGCTTCTTGACAGGTTTCTTGAAATAGTGATTCATGAGTTCTTGGAGTGCAAGATGCAACAATAAACCTATTTAAATTGTGTTCATCAATTAATTCTTTAATCCTAATTTGAGAATCTGAAGAACAAGAATATAAATTATCTTCACATACAATTACATTTGGAAGAGTTTTTACATATTCTACAACTTTAGGGACATCTACATAGTTTCCTATATTTATTCCACAATGACAAACCATAACACCAATTCTTGGTTCATCAGTTATGTTAATTTCTTTTTCTTGAACAAAGACTTTCTCTTTCATTTGAGTATATTTTACTGGATTTAACAGATCAGCTATTTGAGCTGCTACACCACTAGCGTCAGCAACAGTTTCTGGAATATCCATTGGACCTTGACAGAATCCGCATAAGAATACTCCATCTCTTGTAGATTTCAATTTATTAAAATAAGATTTTTCTTGGAAGAAATTGTATTTATCTAATTCGATATCTAAAACTCCTCCTAAATCTTTAACTCCTTTTGATGGAACTAAGGGTGAAGCTAAAACAACTAGGTTTGCTCGAAAATCCTTAAATTCACCAGTTTTAAGATCTTCATAATGGATAATTAGATCATTAGTTTCAGGATCTTCTTCAATAATACTTATCTTAGATTGAAAATATTGAACTCCATATTCTTTTTGAGCTCTTTGTGTGAATTCATAGAAATTCTTGCCATAAGCCCGTATATCGTGTCGAAACACATAACATTTAGAGTTTTCAGAATGTTCTTGAGTGATAATAGCTTGTTTAGCAGTATAAGTACAACAGACACTTGAACAAAAAGGAACGTTCTCATGAAGATCTCTAGAACCAGCACATTGAACGAAAGCGATTACTTCAGGTTCTTTCTCATCGCTTAATCGCATAACATGACCGCTAAATGGTCCAGATGCACATAATATTCTTTCATATTCAAGTGCACTTACAACATTTTCGAATCGATAACCCCATCTGGAAGATAATTCTTCAACAGGCATTTCATAGCCTGTTGCGACTACTAAAGCTCCAACATTAATTTCAAATTCTTCAAGTTTCTGTTCAAAATCTATTGCATCAGCGGGACAAGCTTTTTTACATACTTGACATACACCTTTTTGTAAATATAAACACCTTTCTGAATCAATTAAATAAACAGGAGGTACTGCTTGAGGAAAAGGAATATATACCGATTTTATTCTCCCAATATTCATTTCGAAAGGATTAGGGGCCATAATTTTGGGGCATTTATTAGCACATTCTCCACATCCTTTACATTTTTCCTCATCAATATATCGAGGTTTTTTCAAAATTTTTGCGGTAAAATTTCCTGGTTGACCATCAACTTGAAGAACTTCATGATATGTCATCAATTCGATATTAGGATTACGAAAGACCTCAACCATTTTAGGAGCAAGGATGCATAATGAACAATCTAAGGTTGGGAAAGTTTTATCAAGCTGAGCCATTCTTCCCCCAATAGAAGGGGACTTTTCTACTAAATAGACTTTAAAGCCTAATTCTGTTAGATCAAGGGAGATTTGAATTCCTGCTATTCCTCCACCAATTACTAGAACCGAACCTTCCATTATTTGTCTTCCTCCTCTTTTTTATTAGATTCTATAATACTTATTAGATTCACTAAGAATTCTGAAAAATCTACAATTTCAATTGAAGAAATATCTTCATAGTCATTTTGTAAACAAGATAAATGTATTTTACACTTTGGGCACGATGTGACCATTATTTCACCCGCATCTTTAGCTTCTAAGAGTCTTTTATATCGTAAGGCTTTCGAGCGATCATTACAGTTCATCCAAGAACTTACACCACAGCATAAAGCATCGGTTTTATTATGTGCCATTTCATTAAACTTATATCCCAATTTTCTTAAATGTGAAAAAATTTCACGTACATTTTCAATAATATTACTGTCTTTAGGTAAAAACCTACTTAACCGACAAGGATCGTGATATGTAAAAGGAATTGGTTCTTCTTGCATAGTTGGATTCTTGAATTCAATTTTGTTATTTTTCCAATTCTCATAAATATATTCAATTAAATGTTTGACAACGAATTTTTGATTAAAATCTTCAAATAAATCTTGATAATCTACTTTAAATGTTCGGTAGCATTCAGCACAAGCAGTAATAATCGTTTTAGCTCCAGTTTCCTCAATTCTTTTAACATTCTTTTTTGCTAAATCAATGAAAGCATTCAGTTTACCTTGACCCCAATATAAATCATGCCCGCAACAAATTTCATCTTTAAGAACTACTATGGGTTCTTTTTCAATTTGACATAGAATTTTTAAAGTGCTTTCTGCTATAGTATCTGAATTTTCGAACTCAAAATTAAAGTATGGTAAACACCCCACATAATATAAAATATTTCCCCGATCTGACGTTTTGCATTCCTTAGGAACCCATTCAAGAGATCTTTCAGGCTTTATATGTGGTTCACTCATAATTTCTGAAATAGTTGTATATACTCCTTTATGAGCTATATACTCATCAGAGTTTTGCCCTTTAGAAGTTCTCATTTTGTATTTTGCCATTCTTACAATATCCGCGAAATTTATTCCCTCAGGACAGTTCTGAAGGCAAGCGTTACATGTAAGACAATCCCACAATATACCACTATCAATAATTTTATCTTCAAAACCCTCCAAAATCATTTGGATTATTTTACTTGGTTCAAAACTTTGAACCCGACTAAGTTGACATACACCACTACAACGAACACATTGATAACATCGATATAATAATTTTCTTATATCAGGCTCATAAATTTTTTCAAGATAAGAACTATAATCACTGCTCGGTTCTTTTGAATCATCTAATTTTTCAATCTCAGTAATAACATTCACTTTTATTAGTTTATATGAGATTTAGTAATTTGAACCTATATTGTATAGGAAAAAAATAGAAAACATTTATTTTTTCTGATTAGTTTTCATAACTCTATTGTCAAATAAGAAAGAATATGTATAAAAAATTAGAATTTCTTTTTTCTTTCTTTAATCACTTTTTAAATTACTAATGCCCTAATTAAAGCATTAATTTGCTCAAAGTCGTAGTGTTTTACAGAAATTGCCCCAATTGGACAATTTGCGGCACAAGTTCCACACCCTTTACATAAATTTGGATTGATGGAAGATTTTTTTATGACTAAACTCACATCTTCAAATTCTTTTATTATTTCGGTTAGTTCTACTGCATTATAAGCACAAACATCTTCACAGGTTCCACATCCAATGCACATATCTTGATCTACTTCTGCTACTAAACCAGAAGTTGTAATTTCTTTTGCACTTAAGAATCTACTTGCTCTTCCTGCAGCACCATTTGCTTGTGATATAGAATCTTGAATATTTTTTGGCCACTGAGCACATCCGCATAAGAAAATCCCATCTGTGGCAAAATCTAATGGTCTTAATTTGACATGAGCCTCTAAGAAAAAACCATTTTTATCTAGAGGAACTTTGAGCATTTTTGCTAGTTCTTCTAAATTACTAGCTGGGATCATAGGAGTTGATAATACTATTAAATCTGTTTCAAATGTGAGGTAATCTTGTAAATTAGTATCAAATACTTTAATTTCGTACTTTTCCGATTTGCCATTCTTCGTACTAATGAATGGGGGTTTATCTAAATCATATCTTAAGAATATCGCATCTTTTCTCCGATCGCGATAATATTCCTCAAATTGTTTTTTTGCCATTTGGAGATCTCGATAAAGAACTACTAATTCGAGGTCATTTTTCAATTCTTTTAAAATATTAATGTTCTTAATAGCGCTTCCACAACATATATTAGAACAGTATGTAATTCCTTCTTTTTGCCTTGCGTTGACACATAACATTGATGTAATACGATTAATCTTATCAAGCCAAGACACATCTTCACTTTTCAATTTCTGTTCTAATTCTAATTGCGTAATTACATTATGGTTCTTAAGTTTATATTGAAAAACTTCTTTAGGTTTTAGTTCTTGTCCTCCAGTAGCAACTATTATAGTGCCAATTTTTAAATCGTGGCTTTCATTTTCTGAATCGACGACAGTAACGTTGTAATTTCCAATATAACCATTAACATCTTTCAATTGAGAGCTTAGGAGAAGTTGAATATTCCTATTTTTCATAACCTTTTCTATAATTTCATTTAGTAAGATTGAAGCATCTTCTTGAGTTGGATATAATACATTTAAGTTTTTGAGATTTCCACCTAGAAATTTCTCTTTTTCTACAAGATAAACTATGAATCCTTGGTTAGCAATATTTAAGGCGGCACTCATCCCAGATACACCGCCACCAATTACCAAAGCAGTTTGAGTGATTTGCAGTTTTTCCTCTGATTGAGGTCTTAATAACCTTGACTTTGCAACTCCCATTCTTATTAGATCCTTTGCCTTTTCGGTAGCTTTTTCTTTTTCTGTCATATGAACCCAAGAACACTGATCTCGAATATTAACCATCTCAAAGAGATATTTATTTAGCCCTGCTTCTTGACATGTTTCTTGAAATAGAGATTCATGGGTTCGCGGTGTACAAGATGCTACAATAAATCTATTTAAGTTATATTCCGCAATTACTTCCTTAATTCGTTGTTGAGAATCAGAACTACAAGAATAAAGATTATCTTCACAAAAGACTACATTAGGCAATGTCTTTATATGTTCGATGACTTCAGGAATATTGATATATTTTCCAATATTAATTCCACAATGGCAAATAAGTACACCAATTCTCCGATCATCTGTAGTCTTTACTTCTTTCTCGGGAATCTCAAATATCTTTTCTTCAATTTCTGTAAATTTGGAGGGATTTAGTAAAGTTGCGATCTGCGAAGCTACACCACTAGCATCAGCGACAGTCTCTGGTATATCCATTGGGCCTTGACAAAATCCAGCTAAGAAGATACCTTCTCTCGAAGATAAAGATTTGTTGAAGTAAGTTTTTTCTTTGAAGAAGCTATAATCATCTAATTCAATATCTAAAATTTCAGCTAATTTTCTGGTTCCATTTGAGGGGACTAATGGTGAAGCTAATACTACCAAATTTGCTTTAAAGTCCTTAAATTCTCCAGTTTTTAGGTCTTCATAATGAATAATTAGATCATTTGTTTCTGGATCTTCTAAGATTCTATTCACTTTGGTCTGAAAATATTTTACACCATATTCTTCTTGAGCCCTTTGAGTGAATTCATAAAAATTCTTTCCAAATGCTCTAATATCATGTCTAAAAACAAAGCATTGGGAATGGTCAGAGTGCTCCTTAGTGATTATGGCTTCTTTACTCGTATACATACAACATACGCTGGAACAATAGGGAACTCCTTCATGTAGGTCTCTTGAGCCAGCACATTGAATGAATGCTATTTTTTCTGGCTCTTTCTCATCGCTCGGACGTAAAATATGCCCTCCAAAAGGGCCTGAAGCAGATAACATTCTTTCGTATTCTAAAGCATTGACTACATTCTTATAATTATAACCCCATCTTGAAGATAACTCCTCACCAAGTATATCATAACCAGTCGCCACAACAATGGCTCCAACATTTAATTCAATTTCTAATGACTTCTGTTCAAAATCTATTGCATCTGCTTCACATGTTTTTTTACAAACACCGCAAACTCCTTTGTTTAAAAATAAACACAAATCAGGATCGATTATATAAACAGGGGGAACAGCTTGAGGAAATGGAATATAAACTGATTTTCTCTTACCTAAGTTCATATCAAAGATATTAGGCGTTTCGATCTTCGGGCATTTGGAAGCACAATCCCCACAACCTTTACATTTAGTCTCATCAACATAACGAGGCTTCTTTAATACTGAGACAATAAAATTTCCAGGTTTTCCAGTGACCTTTTGGACTTCATGATATGTCATTAACTCAATATTAGGATTTCTGAATACTTCTACCATCTTAGGAGCAAGAATGCATAGACTACAATCGTTAGTAGGAAAGGTTTTATCAAGTTGAGCCATTCTCCCTCCAATAGAAGGAGTTTTTTCCACTAAATATACTTTAAAACCCAATTCAGTTAAATCTAAAGAAGTTTGTATTCCAGCAATCCCTCCTCCAATAACTAATACAGAACCTTCCATTATTTAACACTTTAAGATTTTAGTTTCAAATTTTTTTTAACTGAGTAAAAAAAAAAGAAATTTAATTATATAAACATTATTATGAAAAATTATCGCTTTTCGACATGAATCACTTTGAAATGATCGGATTCCAATGGTGAAATTCGTTTGAATTATTGGAGTCATGCAGTCAAATTATGAAATATTGGTTATTCTCGACATTATGCACGATTTGGGACGGTTTTATCTTCCTCAGTTATCGATATCATAAATTATGATCAATAAGGGAAGTATTGTTTATTGAGAATATCCTTTTCAAACATGAAATATGCGAGGGATTGGTCAATTTTGGCATTATGCATGACTTGGGACAGTATTATCTTTTTCAGTTATCGATATCATAAATTATGATCAATAAGGGAAGTATTGTTCATTGAAAATATACTTTTCAAACATGAAATATATGAGTATCTGGTCAATTTCGGCATTATGTATGACATCCCCACATTATAAAGATCAATAATGTTTCCTAAGTTCTCTAATACATTACACTAATTTTTTTATTCTAACTTATATATTATATATCCCATAGAATATTTATGAAAATCAGACTCTGCATTTGCTTTTCCATTCCAATTCTATAGGAAAATGGAATAAATTTTAACACAATTTTTAAATATCAAAATTTAGTATCTCAACCTTTCTTTGCCTATTGTAGAATGACTACCATGCCCGGGGTATATTTTGAACTCACCCGAAATTTGAGGATAATATAATATTTTTCTTATACTAGCCAACAAATTATTATAATTTATAAGCTGTCTTGGGAGTCTGCCACGTAATAGAGTATCTCCGGTAAAGATAAGCATGTTTTTATAATCTATCAGCATTACGTCATTGTTAGTGTGACCTGGTGTTTCAATTACATGAAGATATTCTGCACCTATTTCGATTACATCATTCTCTTTGATAAAATTTATATTTTCAAGTGCTCCTTTCCCAAAACCATTGATTAATAATGGAATATTAAAATAATCCATGATATCAATGGCGCATTGAATATGGTCATGGTGTGCATGTGTACCTATTAAATAAACCGGTTTATATCCTTCGCTATTAACAACATTTATAACATTATTTGATTCAATCCCAGGATCAATTATAGCAATTTCTTTTGTACTTTCATCCCCAAAAAGATAACAATTAGTTCTGAATCTACCACTCACTTTTAACTGATTTAAAATAATAATCATTCACATATTCATACGATATTTTTAAGTTAAAGTAAATAACTATACCAAAAAAATAGTTTTTTCGATATTATAAATTACTCAAAATTATAGAAATAATTTTGATAATATCTATTATATTTTATCTTCCCAAAGATTTAGTAAGTTACCTTCAATATCATTGATCTGAGCAAGATATGTAAAAGAAAGACAACATTTTTTATGTAAATTATTTTACTTTTAGGTATGGCATCCGAAGAAAGTCTTGATCCTGAAAATTGGGAAAATCTAAGGATCTTGGGGCATAAAATGCTTGATGATATGTTAGATTATCTTAGAGATATTAGAGACCAACCAGTTTGGCAACCGATCCCAAAAGAAATAAAATTAAAATTCCGAGCACCTTTACCAAAGGAAGGACAAGATAGAGAAAAGATTTATAAAGAATTCAAGGAGAATATCTTTCCATATCCATTGGGAAATGCTCATCCTTGCTTTTGGGGTTGGGCAGTAGGTAATGGCACTCCATTTGGAGTACTAGCAGAAATGCTTGCTGCGACTATGAATCCAAATCTTGGTGGAGGAGAGCATATAGCGAATTATGTTGAAAATCAAGTGATTGAATGGGCTAAAGATGTGTTTGGTTATGGGCCAAATGCTTCTGGTATACTTGTATCAGGAGGTAGTATTGCCAATTATATTGGATTAGCTGTTGCTCGAAATAAGAAGGCAGGTTATGACATTAAAAAAGAAGGTTTAAGAAAAAGCAATAAAGAACTCTTGATCTATGGATCCGAAGAAATGCATAATTCTATTGATAAAGCAATACATTTGTTAGGTTTCGGAATTAATTCTCTCAAAAAAATACCAGTTAACGATAATTATGAGATAAGAATTGAAAAGCTTAAAGAAACCATAGAAGCAGATATCAAAGCTGGTTTTAAGCCTATATGCATTATTGGATGTGCTGGAACTATAAATACCGGTGCCGTTGATAATTTGGATAATTTAGCTGATCTAGCTAGAGAGTTTGATATGTGGTTCCACATAGATGGTGCTTTTGGCGCCTGGTGTAAACTCTCTCCTGAGATCGGGGACATTGTTGAGGGAATTGAACGAGCAGATAGTATTGCTTTTGATTTTCACAAGTGGATGTATATGAATTTTGAGGCAGGTTGCGTTCTTATAAGGAATAGAGAAGATCATTTTGAAACATTTAATTTAACAGCAGATTACATTGCTCATCAAGATAGAGGGGTTGGGAGTGGTGATATATGGTATGGATTCTATGGGCCTCAACTTTCTCGGGGATTTAGAGCACTTAAGATATGGATGAGTATTAAAGAGCATGGTATTAATAAATATGGGCGTCTTATATACCAAAATATTAAACAAGCTCGATATCTTACAAAATTAATAGAAAAGGAGTATTCTTTAGAATTACTTGCTCCTACTACCTTGAACATAGTTAATTTCAGGTATAATGACGGAAAAAGTAATGCAAATACTCTCAATAAACTAAATGAAGAAATATTATACCAATTACAAGAAAAAGGAATTGCTGTCCCTTCTAGTACAACTATTAATGGAAATTTCGCAATTAGAGTAGCAATTGTGAATTATAGATCCAAAAATGAAGATTTTGATAAGTTAATCCATTCAGTTTTAGGTATTGTCAAAGATCTATAAGAAAGAAAGTTTTTTTAATAAGTTGGCTTTTTTATTAAGTATTTTTTCTTTTTTCTAAATACTTTCCGTATTTCCACCAGCGATAACAAGATTTTGCTGCTGCTGCTGTAGATCGATATGCTACAAATCCATTGGGTAGAGATCTGGAACGAAATTCAAGATTCATTTTTATCCCTTGCTCAAACATATTTATCTCGTTGCCAACACATAATAATAATTTACCCGAATTAGGGGGTAAAGCATTAGAAATTGCTTTAATATAATCATCCAAACTATTTGCTCTTCGGAAAATAAGAAATTCTGGAGAACTTGCCATAATTATAGAAGAGAATTGAGGTTCCTCAGCCAACATCCCAATTATTTTAATAGTATGTTCTAAACTGTTCTTTCCGCCAAATTCTAATGGATTTTTTAAATTAGAGTTAATTTCTGGGATAAATTGGCTGATTTTTTGTGTTAATCCTTGCGATAAAAGGGGCATAATTAAACCATTCCGTTCAACTTCATCAGTACTTTCCACCGCTGTACCCCCGCTCATTGATAGTACAGCAGTTCCTAAAGTTTGTGGAAAAGGATAAGTAAGACATGTTTGCACCATATCTGTTAATTCCAAAAAATTATTTACCAGAATTACTCCAGTTTGATTTGCCATTGATTCCCACATTTTGTAATTACCTGCTAAGCCTCCCGTATGACTCATAACTGCTTGATGACCAGTTTGAAATATACCGCCTTTCCATATGATTACAGGTTTCTTTGTCGTCGTCTCTTTTAGCAATCGAACAAACTCATTCCCGTCTCGTTTTATATTTTCAATATACATTGCTATTATTTTTGTTTCTGGATCATCTTTAAAATACCGTAGAAAATCAATTAAATCCAAATCAATTTGATTACCAAGGGAGACCATTTTTGAAAAACTATAACCTAATGACTGTGAAAGCATTCCATGGCTGAATGCAATCCCTCCACTCTGTGATATAAAAGCTACTTGCCCAGTACTTGTTAAATTTCCGATATCTTCTAAATCTTCAAAATTTTCTGATTCTTTTTCTTTATTTGCATCATTTAATCTTTGCATTTCTCTCATGGGCATTAAAAAAGTGAGTCTTGATTTTGGTGCGAACACGCCCATACAATTGGGACCGAGGATACGTATTCCATAATTCGAAGCAATTTTGATTAATTCATCCTCTAGTATTTTACCTCTTTTATCAAATTCAGAGTCTAATTCAGAAAATCCACTACTAAAAATGTGTGCAAATGAAACTCCTTTTTTACCTAGTTCTTCAATAATTGAAGGAGTAATTTGTGCAGGTACAGCTATTATAGCGAGATCAACTGGTGGTTCATCTGGTATTGAAGAGATAGAATCATAAAATTTATATCCTTGCAATTTCTTATCAGCATATTTCGGGTTTACGAGGTAAATGGGATTCTGAAATTGAGAAGATTTCAATGCAAAAACATATTGGGTTGCTCCCATTGGTTTTAATTTTGAAACACCAATTATTACTATCGCACGTGGATTAAATAGTCTTTCAAACGGTATGTTTTCTCTTGTTAATGGAAGATTTTTAACAGATATTTTATTTCACCTTTCTCTATTCCAAGATTTTCAATACCTAGATTCTTAAAAGTTGTTTAAAATAAAAGTTGTTTAAAATAATAATTTTACTATAGAAACTGGTTAGCTAAAAAACTTTAAAAGAAAAACCTTAAATTCATTATAGGATCAAGAGAACTTACTATGGTTGATAAGGAATTAATAAAATCAGCCCTACATTTAATTGATAATTGGTTAGATTATCAAGCATACATTAAGGAAATTCCTGGATTTGCAGTGGGAATTGCCGTAGAAGATGAATTGATATTTAATAAATTTGATTGAAATCAGATTCTGAATTTACCATTTCATACATTTCAAGAGAACTATATGTTTTAATGGTAAAAAGAAAAGAATTTATAATATTTTAAATTGTTAAATTGTGAGTAATGGGCCTAATTTTTTAATTTGATTAGTAAATTCAGTGATAACTTCAGCGAATCGTTTACCTTCAGATGCACTTACCCATTCAAGTCGAAATCTCTTCTCGAGGTTAAATATTTTTATAGTTTCTCTAAAACGTTCAAATCTTTCTTTTGCAAATTCATTTCCTTTAAGGTAATGGCAATCACCGATATGGCACCCTGTCACAATGACTCCATCAATACCCTCTTTAAATGCCTCTAAAACGAAAGCGGGATCTACTCTACCAGAACACATTACTCTTACTATTTTTATGGTCGGGGGATATTGAAAACGTGATACTCCAGCTAAATCTGCTCCTGCATAACTACACCAATTACAGCAAAAACATAAAATATTGGGAGTAAATTCTACATTTTTTCCTTTTTTTTCTTGACTTATCAATATTCCTCATTTTTTTCATTAATTACAATTTAATATTAGACTAAAAGAGCAGAAATCATGGCACTTATTTGCTCGAATCCAAAATGTTTTATAATAATTGTAGAATTTGGGCATTGAGCTCCACATGTCCCGCAACCTTTACATAATGCTGAATTAACATGAGATTTTTTTATTGTAATTGTGCAATCTTCGAACTCTTTTTGTTGTTCTACTAATTCTATTGCATTAAATTGGCAAACTTCAACACAATTTCCACATCCAATACAATTATCTTCTATTACAGTAGCAACAAGACCGGATGTTACAATTTTTTTAGCACCCAAAACTTTAACTGCTTGGGCAGCGGCTCCATTAGCTTGAGCAATAGATTCCCTAATATTTTTAGGTGAGTGTGCACAACCACATAAAAAGATACCATCTGTTGCAAAGTCAATTGGTCTTAATTTTACATGAGCTTCGAGAAAGAATTTATCCTCATTAAGAGGAACTTTTAGCATTTTTGCTAGATCTTCATTTTCTTTTATAGGTGCTACGAGTCCTGTACTTAAAACGATTAATTCTGGATTTATTTCCAATTTACCTATATCGGGTCTTTCAACTAAAAGATTTAACTTTTCATTTTTTATTTTTAATTCTGGGGGTTTATTTTCATCAAATCTAATGAAAATGACTCCTTTTTCTCTAGCCAGATTGTAATATTTCTCCTTGAATCCATATGTACGAATATCACGATATAAAATAATTATTTCAAGATTTGGGTTGATTTCTTTTGCTTTTAATGCATTCTTTATGGCTTCAGAACAACATATTCTGCTACAATAGGGATGATCTTCATTTCTAGAACCAATACATTGTATCATTGTGATTAAATTCAATTTTTTTACTTCATTTGTAGTAAAAAGGGTTTTTTCAAATTCAACTTGAGATATAATTCTCTGATCTTGTCCATAATTGTATTCATTTGGTTGGTATTCTTTTGCGCCTGTAGCCACAATAATTATTCCGTGTTCAAGATCAATAATTTTATTATTTTTCCCATAAGATATATTTGTGGTGAAATTGCCGATGTATCCTGAAATTGAATTAATTTGAGCTTTTTTAAATACTTGAATTAACTGATTATTTTCAACCTCTTGTATTAGGTTGATAATAAATTCTTGAATATCGTCATTTTCAAGGGTTTGGAAAATATTCTTGACAAATCCTCCTAGAGAATCTTCTTTTTCAATTAAGAATACTTCAAAACCTTGAGAAGCCAAATTTAAAGCTGAAATCATTCCAGATACACCCCCACCAATGACTAAACTTTTGTCGATTACATCAATTTCTTGTTCTTGTAATGGAATTAACTGTGCAGCTTTAGCTACTGACATTCTTAGTAAATCTTTTGCTTTTGATGTTGCATTTTCAGCTTCATGCATATGAACCCAAGAGCATTGATCTCTGATATTCACCATCTCAAAAAGATACTTATTCAATCCTACCTCCTGTATTGTTGCTTGAAATAAGGGTTCGTGCGTTCTTGGAGTACATGAAGCAACTATTACTCTATTAAGCTGATTTTCTGTTATTTTTTCTTTAATATTCGTTTGAGTATCAGCGGAACAAGTGTATAGATTATGTTCAGCATATACTACATTAGGTAATGTTTTTACATATTCGACAATCTCAGGAACGTTAACAACCCCCCCAATATTAATTCCACAATGACATATAAAGACCCCTATTTTTGGTGGCTGTTCACTCACATCAATTTCTTCTGGGAGTTCTTTCTTTGAGATTAATGTATTTCTTACTTCTGTTAGCAAAACATTAACGCATCCAGCAGCAGCACTAGCTTCGATGACAGTTTCTGGGATATCCTTAGGTGAGGCAAACATTCCACATACATAGATTCCAGGTTTTGATGTTTCTACCGGATTAAAACTTTTTGTTTTGCAGAAACCATATTCATTTAACTCTATATTTAACTTTTGAGCTAATTCTATAGAACTCTTATTAGATTGTGCTCCTACAGCAAGAACAACTAAATTAAAAATTTCTTCAATGACTTTCCCATCATCTGTTTCATATCGAATCTTTAAATCTTTTGAATCTGGAATTTCACTAATAGTTGAAATCCTTCTTCTAATATATCGTATGCCATGTTCATTCTTTGCCCGTTCAATATATTTATCAAAATCTTTACCATATGCTCTTATATCCATTGCAAAGATCGTAGGTTCTATAAAATTCACATGTTCTTTTGCAATTACTGCTTCTTTTGTGGTATACATACAACATACTGAAGAACAATATTCAGCATTAATACTTTTATCCCTTGAACCGATGCATTGTAAGAAAGCTATTTTTTTTGGAATAATTCCATCAGAAGGACGGAGAATTAAACCTGAGTGAGGTCCGCTAGCACTTAACGTACGTTCAAATTCAATACTCGTTATGACATTCAAGTATTTATCGTAGCCAATATTTATTAAAGGAGAAGGTTCAAATTCATCAAAACCAATTGCTAAAATTACTGCTCCTACCTTGAGATTTATTTTCTTATCTCTAAGCTCATAATCTATGGCATTTGCTTTACAAATTTCTTTACAAACTTCACATCCTATACATTTTTCTTTATCTATTGAGAAAACTAATGGAACTGCTTGTGGAAATTTTACAGATATTGCTGATTTTTTAGAAAATCCTTCATTGAAGAAATCAATAGCTTCAATGGGGCATTTTTGGGCACACACACCACATCCAGTACATTTATTTTGATCTAAATAAAGCGATTTTTGGATAATATCCACATTAAAATTTCCTGGTTCTCCTTCGATTTTTTCTATAGATGAATTTATTATTATTTCTATATTTTCATGACGACCCGTAAGCACTAATTTTGGGGCAAGGATACATATAGCACAATCATTAGTAGGAAAGGTTTTATCTAGCTGTGACATAACCCCACCGATACTCATAGACGATTCTACTATATATACTTTATAACCTGAATCTGCCAAATCAATGGATGCTTGAATACCTGCTATGCCTCCACCAACAACCAGTACTGCACCAACTTTTTCCATTATTTGCCCTCGTTAATTGATATAAATAGGGGTATTTCTTCATTCAGCTCGTGTAAATCGACCAACCCTCTTTGTCTTAAGGAAACAATATGATTTAGCACATTATTTGGGGGAAGTTGAACTTCTTTAGAGATTTCTGGTACGGATTTACCATTTTCAGAAATTATTTGTAATATTTTATGACGTTCAAATTCATTCTGAATGGCATCGTCAAGAATTTGTTCAAATTTCTCTAATGGGATTTTCTCGTTATATGCATTACCTTCATTAATGATTTTTCTTTCTCTACCAACTAGAATTCTAAGTCTTGAATCTTTCAATACAGATTTTATAGCATCAAAATCGGATATTAATTTATTTTTTAATTTTTTGTCTCTAACCAGATTTGGACCCAAATTTTTAATATGCTCAGTAAATTCATTTACTAGTTGAGCAAATCTATTTCCTTCAGCAGCAGAAACCCAATCCAACCTTAAACGTTCAGAAAACCCAATTATTTTCAATAATTTAGTTAGCATCTTCATTTTTATCTCTGCTTCATAATTACCGCTGATATAATGGCAGTCTCCAGGATGACATCCTAAAACAAGTACTCCATCAATATTTCTTGAGAGTGCTTCAGCAATAAATATAGGATCAACTCTTCCACTGCACATAACCCTTACTATCCTAATATTAGGAGAGTATTGAATTCGACTTACCCCAGCAAGATCTGCTCCAGCATAAGAGCACCAATTACATAAAAATCCTAAAATTTTTGGGGTGAAATTCATATAATTAATCTCCTCCGTATACAATAATTTCTGATAAGATTTGGTCGTCTGTAAAATGATGTACAGTTATCGCATTTTCAGGACAACTAGCACCACAAACTCCACATCCTTTGCACATGAGTTTGTTAACAACCGCTACCTCTTGTTCATTCTTCGATATTGCATTATAAGGACAAAGTTTCACGCAAACACCACATCCGATACATAATTCATCATCCACCTCTGATACTAAACCCGATGCAATAATATCTTCTGAACTCAAAAATCTGCTTGCTCTTCCTGCTGCTCCATTTGCCTGAGTAATTGATTCTTGAATATGTTTTGGCCAATGGGCACATCCACATAAAAATACTCCATCTGTTGCGAAATCTACAGGTCTTAATTTAGCATGAGCTTCTAAGAAAAAGCCTTGATGGTCTAAAGGTACTTTAAGCATTTTTGCTAATTCTTCTGAATTTTCTGGAGGACTCATAGGAGGAGATAAGATAATCATATCTGTTTCAAAATTGATATCATCTTGTAAATTAGTATCGAATACCTTTATTCCATATTTCTCGGGTTTATTACCAATTTTTTTAATATCTGGTGGTTTATTTAAATTATATCTCAGAAGAATTGCATCCTTCCTTCTATCAAAGAAATATTCTTCAAATTCTTTTTTGGCCATTTGAAAATCTCTGTAAAGAACAATTATTTCAAGATCTGGCTTTAATTCCTTAAGAATATTTAAGTTTTTAATAGATATTGCACAACACACATTTGAACAATATGTAATTCCTTTTACTTCTCTAGCTCTAACACACAAGATAGTCGTAATGCGTTTGATCTTGTCAAGCCATGATAAATCTTCAGCTTTTAATTTCCGTTCCAGTTCTAATTGAGTTATTACATTTTGATTTTTATCATTATATTGCGGATATCCAATAGGTTTTAATTCTTTTCCCCCAGTAGCAACAATAATAACACCCACTTTAAATTCGGTAATTTCTTTTTTGGAGTTAACAATGGAGATATCATAATTACCTATATATCCTTTAACATCTTTTACTTTTGATTCTAAACATATCTGGATGTTTTTATTTTTGGTAGTATCTTCTATTATCCTCTTTAAAAATGTTGAAGAATCTTCTTGAGTGGGATATAAGAGATATAAATCATTTAATAATCCCCCTAACCTGTTCTCTTTTTCTATAAGGTAGACATTAAATCCTTGATTAGCAATATTTAACGCGGCAGTCATTCCAGATATACCCCCACCAATAATTAATGCTTTGGGAGTCATGGATAATGTCTGTTCTTCTTGGGGTTTAAATAATCTGGATTTAGCAACAGCCATTTCAATTAGATCTTTTGCTTTTTGCGTAGCTTCTTCTGGTTGTTCCATATGAACCCAAGAACACTGGTCCCTAATGTTAGCCATTTGAAACAAGTATTTATTCAATCCTGCTTCTTGACAGGTCTCTTGGAATAAGGATTCATGAGTTCGTGGAGTACACGATGCTACAACAAACCTATTTAAATTAAATTCGTTTATTACTTCCTTAATTCTTTCTTGAGAATCGGAACTGCAAGAATACAAATTATCTTCACAAAAAACCACATTAGGCAAATTCTTTATATATTCAATAACTTTTGGAATATCGATATATTTTCCTATGTTAATTCCACAATGACAAATTAGTACCCCAATTCTCGGGTCATCTGTTATTTTTACCTCTTTTTCTGGCACTTCTATTATTTTTTCTTTGGTCTCAGTAAATTTAACGGAACTAAGTAGAACTGCTACTTGGGAAGCCACTCCACTGGCATCAGCCACAGTTTCAGGTATATCCATAGGTCCTTGGCAAAATCCTGCTAAAAAAATACCTTTTTTCGAGGATCTCGATTTAGTAAAATGTGATTTCTCCTTAAAAAAGTTATAGTCATCTAATTCGATATCTAAAATCTTTGCTAATTCTTCAGTTCCCTTAGAAGGGACCAAGGGTGTTGCCAAGACGACTAAATTTGCTCGAAAATTATTAAGTAAACCTGATTGTAAATCTTCATAGTGTATAATCAGATCATTATTCTCAGGATCTTCTTTAATCTTACTAATTTTAGTGTGAAAATAATTCACACCATATTCATTTTGGGCTCTCTGGGTAAATTCATAGAAATTTTTCCCATAGGCTCTAATATCATGTCTAAAAACAAAACATTGTGACTGATCAGAGTGTTCCTTAGTGATTATGGCTTCTTTACTCGTATACATACAACATACGCTGGAACAATAGGGAATTCTTTCATGCAAGTCTCTTGATCCAGCACATTGAATAAATGCTATCTTTTCTGGCTCTTCCTTATCACTCGGGCGTAAAACATGCCCCCCAAATGGTCCAGAAGCACATAGAATTCTTTCATACTCTAATGCAGTCACTACATTATCATAATCAATGCCCCATCTTGATGATAAACCATCTCTAGCCATATCAAATCCAGTAGCAACTACTATCGCTCCAACACTTATTTGAATTTCTTGAGTTTTTTGTGTGAAATCTATAGCTTTTGCTTCACAAACTTTTTCACAGACACCACATACATCCCTCGTCAATTTTAAACACATATCAGGATCAATCAAATAAACTGGTGGAACTGCTTGAGGAAATGGGATGTATATTGATTTTCTTTTTCCCAGATTCATGTCAAAAATATTTGGGGCTTCGATCTTTGGGCATCTAGTGGTACAATCCCCACATCCTTTGCATTTTGTCTCATCAACAAAACGAGGTCTCTTAAGAACAGTAACCTTAAAATCTCCAGCTTTACCAGTAACCTCTTTAACTTCATGATAAGTCATTAGTTCGATATTAGGATTTCTGAAAACTTCAACCATTTTAGGTGCCAATATGCATAAACTACAATCTAAAGTAGGAAATGTTTTATCGAGTTGAGCCATTCTACCTCCAATAGAAGGAGTTTTTTCTACTAGATAAACTTTAAATCCCATCTCCGTTAAATCTAAAGAAGCTTGGATCCCTGCAATACCTCCTCCAATTACTAACACAGATCCTTCCATGATTTTATTATCTCCTCAATTTTCTAACTTTTTACAATTTTTATTATATCTGCGAGAAATTCTGAAAGATCTGAAATTTCTACCGAAGAAATATCCTCATAATCTTTTTTAATACAATTCAAATGAACGTTACATTTAGGACAAGATGTATATACTTGAGTAGCAACCTCTTTTGCCTCTAAGATTCGGGTGTATCGCAATGCTTTAGAGCGCTCATTACAATTTAACCAAGAACTAACTCCGCAGCATAGGGAATTTTCTTGATTATGTTTCATTTCTTTAAAATTATACCCCAAATTCTGTAGATAATTAAAAATTTCTCTTAAATTCTTTACCAGGTTGTTTTCTGTTGGTAAAAATCTACTTAATCTACAGGGATCGTGAAACGTAAAAGTGGTTTTCTTATATTTTTCATTAGGTTTTTTAAAATCGATCTTCCCTTGTTTCCACTTATCATATACATATTCAATAATATGTTGAACATCAAACCTTTTATTGAAATCATCAAATAAATTCGCATAATCAACCTTGAATGTTCTGTAGCATTCCGCACAAGCAGTAATTATTGTTGATATGCCTGCTTTTTCAAATTTTTCTCGATTTTTCTTAGCTAACTCAATAAAAACTTCAAATTTTCCTTGCCCCCAATATAAATCATGTCCACAACAAGTCTCTTCTTTAAGTACGACAATTGGTTCATTTTCAATTTTACATATAGTTTTTAAAGTACTTGATGAGATAGGCTTGAGATTCTGAAAATCATAATCGAAAAATGGCAAACATCCAACGTAATATAAGATTTCACCTTTATCTGCAATCTTACAACCTTTAGGGATCCAATCTAAAGGACGATTGATATTAATATAATCTTGACTCATCAATTCACCCATTGTAGGATAAATTCCTTTATGAGCAACCGCTCTCTCAAGGTTATGAATACCCTTATTTCTCATTTTATATCTTAGAATCCGAGCAATATCTGCAAAATTTATATTTTTAGGACAGTCTTGGAGACAACTATTACAGGTCAAACATTCCCATAATACTCCATTATCAATTATTTCGTCTTCAAATCCCTCCAAAATCATTTGGATGATCCTACTAGGTGTAAATTTCTGAACCTTACTAATTTGACATACACCTGAGCATCGTGCGCATTGATAACATTTTTTCAATAAATGTCTTAAATCAGTTTCATATATTTTATCTAAAAAAACTTGAATTTCATCAGTTTCTTGATCACTTTTACTGGGTTGTTTCAACTCGGTCAGATATCTCACACCCTTACTATAAATTTTTTACAAAACTTAGTTCCCTCTCCATTTTCGAATGAGAGAATTTTGTTATTCGTTCTTTCATTTTACTTTTTTCAGGAGCATCAAGTACTAATTTTTTGATAAGTTGATCATCCAGAACTTTATGAAATAATTTACGTCCTTTTTCAGTACGGGGAATTACTGTAGTATACTTATCTGGAGATCCAAGTCCTCCAAAAGAAATGTCTGAATACACATTGGTGAAATCAGCACAACTAAAGCAAGCGGGACGTACATAATCTACTATTTTATCGAAGGGAATATGTACTACTCTCCCATCTGTGCCAATTTTTAAAATAAGATCTTCCTTAATGTTTATTTTTGTGATATCTTCAAATTTTACATCAAAGTCTTTTTCAAATTTTTCTATTTGAGCTTTATCAAAAAGGAAATTATGATAACAAAATAATCCTAAACATATTTCTATATATTCTGAAGGAGTAACCCCTAAATTTTGCATACACCTGATGGTATAAATTTGACAGGGCGTCCCTACTATTGCTAATTTTTTAAATTTGTAACGGTTTAATTCTGGGATGGAGCGAGTATACGTACAAAAATTCTGTATCTCATCTAACTGTGTCGATATTTCAAGTTTTGTCCCAGAACCTTTAATTAAATCTTTTTTATCACCAGCAAACATAGCTTCTTTTGAAAAAGGACCCTGAATTTTAGCAACTATTGCTCCATCAATTAATTTCTTTTCTAACATATAATTAATTATTGAATTCACTACTCCACCATCAGTTCCATATTTTAGAAAATCAGGATCAGTGGATTGGCAAGAATATATGTCTTCGAAATAACCAAGTGGCATTGATTTAAAATCTATAAATTTATAAGTTTTATTAAGTTCATCGTCTAATATGTGAGTTTGAGGACATAGATAATAACAAATACCACATTCAAGACACGCATCTTTATTAATATATTCTGGAGGTGAGTAAGGTTCTTTAAATCCTATAACATTATAATCAACCGAACTACAAAAACTTACGCAACCTCCGCATTCTTGACAAATTCCTTTCTCATGAACTTCTTTTATTAAATTTTGAAAAGATTTTACACTCATAATAATTCTTTGTTATTATTATTCTTGTCCCAATTTAATGGGTTTACAATTTTTTCTTTTTGTACCAGCAATCCTTTCTAATAAGGGTTGTCCTGGTTTTACCTCCTTTAAGCTTTTAGATTCAATTAATCCTGCTTTAATTGCGTCTTTATAGATTTTATCACCTTTTTCATTTCGCGTAATTACTGTAGACCAACCACTAGGAGACCCAATCGATCCTACAGAAATATCAGCATAATCGGCAGTCAAATCCTCACAAAAATGACAATTATGGCGTGCATAGGATTTAACATCGTTTAAGGGTACTCTTAAATCCTCACCCGAATCTAAATATATAATAAATTTACCCCCACTTATATCCATTTTAGTAACTTTATTAAAATCTTTATCAAATTGATCTTTAATTAATTTAAGCACTCCTTCATAGGGAAAAGATTCCATGCAGAAAAGCCCTATTCTATAGCTAATGTTTTTGAAAAAAGGTTGTCCGCTTGGAAATAAATACCCTTTTTTTAATGCATTCATCATACAAGGAACTCCTACGACTGCTATGTTTTCGTACTTTTTCGTTTCATCAATGATATTTAAAGTTGAGGCATTAGCGTATTTAGTACCACTTGTTTTGTATAAATCTTTAACATCTTCTACTATTACTGGCTCTGGTTTCCATAGGTCCTTTGAATGTTTTACAGCTATAATTGCATCAACTAATTTATTCTTGAGTAAGTATTCAAGTAAAGAAGTAACAATTCCCCCATCTTGTCGAACTTTTTTAATTTCATTTTTAGTGGTGGAGGCAGAATAGGTATTAATATAACCATTAATTTTTTCTGAGAATTTTAAAGATTTATCAAGCTTATTTATGCTTTTACCCGCTTGTTCAATTGAAAATGATCTCGGGCAAACAGAATAACAGATCCCACATTTCATACAAGTCTCATCATCGATCTCTAAAGTATCTGCTGTGACTGTAATGGCATTTACAGGACAAATAGATGAACACCAACCACATTGACAGCATACTTCAGAATCGAAGACAATAGAGACAGGTTCAAAAAAATGTTCAATGAAATCCTCGGGTATATCTTTTACTTGATATCTGTAGAAATATTCTTGTTCCTCGACTTCTTTTTCTTCTCCCTTTATTTTCTTGATAACTATTTTAGTTTTTATTTCAATATGTTCTTCAATATATCCCTGTTCTTTTAGGTAAATTATATCACGAATTACATGTTCTGCCGGAAAGTCTTTTAGAATTTTTGCAATTTCCTCTAAAAATAACGGTTCCTTACCCCTTAAAGACTCCAGTACTAATTTACGCTCTGTTTCAGCATCTATCATGGCATCTAATATTTTATAAAATTCTTCTTCAGAATATTTACCTATTTCTAAAATTTCATCTTTAGCTTCGAAGAACGCTCGAATTTGAAAATTTTTAATGGCTTTATATGTTGCATCCATTAGATTTTTTGGGGATATTCCATTGAAAGATACATTATTTGAAATTTGAACCATATTCTCATCCTTTTGGATTTTTCCATTTAACAAATTTTTTATTTTAATTGAATACTATTTTAAGACCCCTTCCCTCGCAAGGTAAGTCATCCTATAACTAAAGTTTTTTATAAGATTCATTCTGCAGGGGTAGTTATAGCTTGTTTTGTTTCTTTAGCTTCTATTTCTGCTTCTTGTTTTACTAAATTAATTGGGCTTGGTCCAACAGATTTTACCTTTTCTAAAGCATCTTCTACACTTCTTACAAATTTTTCTGACTCTGCTCCACTTAACCAATACATGTTAATTCTTTGATTTCCGAAGCCTCTAGATTCTAAAATTCTATTTGCGAATTCGACATGTTTATTAGCCGTGAAATTACCGTTTTTATACTGGCATTCACTGGGTCTTCAACCAGCAAGCATTACACCATCCGCCCCAGATTTAATGCTATAAAGTATATGTTTCAAATCTACTCTTCCTGTACAACGAACTTTAATTATTTTTATGGAAGAAGGGTATTTCATTCGTGAAACACCTGCTAAATCCGCTGCGCTATAACCTCATTTTAAACAAGCAAAAGCAACAATTTTATAATTATAGTTGTCCATTGTTTAACCACCTCCTAAAATTCCATCAATTTCTGCAAATAATTGATGATCTCGATAATACCTTATATCAATTGCCTGAGTAGGACAGCATGTAGCACAGATACCGCATCCATCGCAATTTATCTCATCAATGAACGCTCCGATGTCTTCTTCAATCTTGATGGCATTTTTAGGGCATTCTTTTTCGCATCGTCGACAGGAGATACAAAAATCGCTATCAACTTCAGCAGTAATTAGTTCAATATCTATTTCTCCAGGTGATGTTAATTCCGCTACTTTACTAGCAGCGGCTCTAGCTTGAGAAACGGAATAAGAAATATTTTTCGGTCCTTGAGCAAATCCAGCTATAAAAATGCCTTTTGACTTAGTTTCTTGGGGCATTAATCCGAAATGTGATTCTGTTAGAAAGCCATAAGTATTAGTATCAAGATTTAAAAGTTCTACAATCTGTTGAGTACCTTTTGAAGGGATTGCTGCTGTGGATAACACAACTAAATCAGCATCAATTTTTACAATTTTATCTGTTAATGTTGAATATACTCGAACTTTCACGTTCTTTGTTTCTGGATCTTCAGAAATTTCACCTACTTTCCCTCGTATCAATCTAATACCAGCATCTTTAGCTCGTTCATAGTATTCTTCAAATCCTTTTTCAGGAGTTCTTATGTCAATATAACAGATTGTAATGTTTGCATCAGGAAATTCTTCTAAAAGCAATCGTCCATTCTTTAAAGCAAGCATGCAACACACTCCGCTGCAGTAAGTCCTATCCTCTTCTCTACTACCGACACATTGAATGAAAACAATTTCCTTAGGTTTCTTATTATCCGAAATTCGATGTACGTGGCCTTCAAGTGGTCCGTTTGGAGCTAAAATTCGTTCTAGTTGAGCTTGAGTAATCACATTTTCGAATTCTCCATATCCGTATTCGCCAAAAGGTTCATGTATATCCCAACCAGTCGCTATAATGATTGTACCAACCTCAACATTAAGTTCTGTAGGTTCCTGGCTAAAATCAATAGCATCCAATTCACAAGCGTCTACACATGAAAAACACTCAACACATGCATTTCGATCAATATCATATAGAAACGGGACTGCCTGACCAAATGGAATATCTATTGCTCTTCGTGCACCTAGATGCTCATCAAAATAATTCGTTGTATAAACTGGACAGACTTCAGCGCAAGCACCACAACCATTACATTCATCAGTTGTGTATCGTGGTTTCTTCTCAATAGTTACCTTATAATTACCAACGTATCCTTCAATTTTTTTTACTTCAGAATATGTTAATAATTCTATATTCTCATTTCTATTAACTTCAAGCATTTTTGGACCGCAGATTCATATCGCACAGTCGTCTGTTGGAAAGGTTCTGTCCAATTGAGCCATTCTTCCTCCGATTGTTGTTTTAATATCGACTAAGTAAACTTTAATACCTTGGTTCGCTAAATCTAGAGCTGCATTCATACCTCCTATCCCACCTCCAACAACTAAAGTGGCTTTAGTGACGGGAACAGTTTTAATAGGAACAGGTTCCAATCGCTTGGCTCTTTCAATGCCACTTTTTACTAAAACTTTTGCCTTTTCTGTAGCTTCTTCTTTAGTATCTGTACACCAAGAACAATGTTCCCGAACATTTACCATTTGAAAATAATAAGGATTTAAATCCGTTTTAGCAATAGTACCTCTATAAATCACCTCATGTGTACGCGGAGTTCAAGCGGACGCTACAATTCTATTTAAATTCTTTTCTTTGATGTCCTCTATAATTTCATTTTGAGCATTATCAGTTCATAGAAATGGGTTTTTCTTCGAAATTATAATTTCATCTCCAAGACTCTTAACATAATTAGTTAATTCATCGCAATCTACCTTAGTTCTTATATTTACACCTCATTGACAAGCATAGTATCCAATCCGATGATTTTCTTTATTATTCATCTACTTTTACACATCCACCTCTTAATTTTTATACAAAACTGTATGTTTTTGAAACTGTTAGATGTTTATTGAATGATTTTTAAGTTGCAATATAGATCTTTTTGTCAAGATCAATATTAAATGTTTTTTTTTAAAATTTATTCATTTTCAATATTTTTAATTCTTTCTGTTTATAGAGATAGGCAATTTTTTCCAAAGGAATCATAACATTAAAACATTTTTATCCAAACTGAGGATTTTCTATTATTGGGTTTTAGAAAATGACAAGAAGAAAGAGATTTGTGATCGATCTCAAACATTTTATATTAGAATTATTTCATTGAGATCGAAAATTATATATGAAAATTATAAAATGCGTTGTTTAAATAAACCCTTTAATTAAATATCTAACTGAGTTTTTGATAACCAAGATGACTGCGGTGAGAATATTCTTTATAATAATGAGATTTACTTAAAAGGTATTTTCGCGCAAAAGGTCTAACCATTATCATGAATATTCGTGAAACTGCTACTTTTTTTCTAACAGCATTGAAGTGATCATCAATTGTATGCCGTTGATATTGTAATAATGCTTGGCTTTTATCAGTTGTCATAAATCCACAATGAAAACCTTTTGTGCTAAATGCTTCAGAAGGCAACTCATCTGCCCCAATTCCAAAAATATCTAACATCTCTCTAAGATATTCTCTATATGAAATCCGACACTTTGGTCCACCTGCAATATGTAAGATTTCGCCCCAAATCTCTTTGTTTTCAACAGCCTTAGCTAAAGCAAAGCCAACATCTTTCGTATCACAAATTTCAATACAAGTGTTTAAGGGCATTTCAAACATGAGAGGATCCAGTTGAAGCTTATTGATAGAAACAATATAGGTTAAACGACATATTACCCACTCTAATCCTGAGTTTTTGATAAGCTCTTCACACTTTACTTTTTGTTTAGCATATTCATCATCATCATTAGGCTTCAGGGGATCAGTTGTTCGAATTAATGGATTTTTAGTTCTATCACCATATATTGCTATTGAAGAGGTGAATATAAGCTTTGGTTTTTGCGATTGTGTTTTCATAGCTTCGATTATATTTGAGGTTCCCCCAACATTTACAGCTTCAGCAAATTTAGGTTTTCTATCGGCAAGTGGAGGAATTATGGCAGCAACATGAATAATAACATCACAACCAGAAACTGCTTTCTCTACATCCTTAAAATTTCGTAAATCTCCCCAAATTAGCTCAATCTGATCTTTATATTTATGAGAAATCCTACGATTTTTTTTGTTTTTTATATCAAAAACTCTTATGTCATAGTTTCGTTTAATTAATTCTTTCAATGTACTTAATCCAACATTCCCAAAAGCCCCTGTTAATAATATTTTCAAAATTAACTACACTTGTTATGCAATCGGGATATATCAAGCCTGGATATATCAGTTACTTAATATATATATTATGGATATATAAATGTTTTGAAAAAGTAAGATAATAAACCAAAAATTACATTACATAGAATATATATAAATATATATTATTATTAAATTAAAAAAACAAGCTGTGGTAAAATATTTTAAAAACAGATATAATCACAACTTTTAAATATATAGTTTTATATACTATTAATAGGAAATTAAAAAAATATTAGGGGTGAAAGGAAGCAAAAAAAATGAATGCTAAAGTGATATATGAGATTTTAATGGGTATTATTGGAATCTCAGGTCTGGCTGCATTAGGGATTGTTTTATTAATACTTCTTGGTATAGTGGCCTAATAATCACTTAGATTTTATTAATTTCCATTAAATTTTAAACTCTCAATTCTTTGGTCAATTTCATTTGTTAGATTTTTGAGTTTATCTACAATTTTTGATATAACCATTTTTCGTTTAGAGAGAATTTCGAGTTTTTCATAATTGGTTTTGCCAACTAAACTTGTATCTTCAAGTAATTCAGGACCAAATAAACTTTCAAAATCATCAGGAATGTTCGAATCAGTTATCCCTATAGTTGACATTATCATAGATAAGAGTGATTTTCGCATATTCTGTTGTCTTTCAATAAGCATTTTCAACGTTTTTTTCCCTTTTTGGGTAATATCATAAACTTTTCGTTCCCTTTTTCCTTCCATTTCAGTTGTAAACTCTATTAGACCCTTTTCTGTTAATGATGATAAATGTGGATAGAGCGAAGAAGCAGTTGGATTCCATACTCCATAAGTATCGTCTTTAATAACTTGCATTAAGTTATATCCATGAGACGGTCCTTTCTCTAAAGCTAATAGTATTAAAGTGCTAATATGCCCTTTTTTCATTGATTGTTCAATAGCATCGGCAATTGTATCAATTTTTTCTGAATTTTTTGTTTTTTGGCTCATTTCAATTTAACCATTAATAATAAAGAGTTAAAATATCAAATCTAGATATATCAAATTGCGGAATAAATATTAATATTTATAGTTTTTAGAAAAATAGGTAAAGACACGAAAATAGAGGTACTCTAAAAGAATAATTTTGATTTAGGAATATTATTAATAACTGGTTAATTTTTTAATTATTCAAATTACAAATTTATTGTTATTCTATCTTAGGTTTAATTCCGGTTTCCTTAGCATAATTATTGAAAGTGGGATTATCCAAATTAGTATTGAGAAGAGTAGTAACCATTCTAATAATGGAGTACTATCAATTAAATTCAGAATCGAGATAGTTATTGGCCCAATTATTCCATAGATTCCCAGAATTTTTGGAATTTTAGTATCATATAAAATGATTAACCACCCCATAAAGAAAGCACCAAAAGTAAATCCACCAAAAGCTAGATATGACATAATGTTATGGGGTCCCTCTCCTAAAATAGATAAGCATTCGTAATCACGGTCAGAAGAAAAGATCCCTACACCAATATATCCGAAATTCCCGATTATACTGAATAAGAAAGCAAAACTGCTTAGTCGGAAACGTAATCGAGAATAATGCTGCTCGCCTAATTTGGTTTTTATAGGTAATGGAGCTAATATTTTTTCTAGATAGAAAGTGAGTGGAATAGTCATAGATCCTGCTATGATACATGCAATATCGTATAAAATTGGAGCAGGAGTATGATCATCAGAACCAAGATCAGAAATCCAATTATCCCAAATCGTATAACTGTCTGGATCAAGTAAAGTAGCTGTGATGACTCCCACTATAAGCAAACAGATATACCCAATCATTACAGTAATCGCAGAAAATTTGACAACATTGAAATCTGTTATAAAACTATAAAATCTTGCTCTAGCATTATTTATTGATTGACGAAATGACATATTGATTTTCATAATTTATTTATTTTAAAGATATTGGTAATTGATAAAGTAAGAAAAAATTTAATTTTCATTAGAATTGTTATGATTTCATTATTAAAAACCACAAATGTTTTTCATGTTATAACAGTTTTATTATTATTATTTTGGGATTCATTAGTTTTTTCGAGTTTGGTAGTTAGGATCTGTATTTCTGTCGCATTTAGAAAAGATTTTTATAGATATATGATCTAATTTGATAATAGTTAAAGAAAAAAATAACAGATTTTCAAATATTTAAAGGCTTATTAAATGCTAGGAACTAAGATCCATCCACGAGAAATTTTTGAAAGGAGAAAAGAATTAGGGGTAAAAAATTCAGTAAATATGCTAACGGAAATAATAGAATCAGATGTGGATGGCAATAAGAGAAAAGAAGCAATTAAATATTTGGCATTAATAAGCAACAATTCTATGGAAATTAAAGATAATTGCTTTACAATATTTGAGAATTTATTAATTTCTGAGGAAAAAGTAGAGATAAAATGCGAAGCTGCGAAAGCCATAGGAAGAATAAAACATGAAAAGGGATTAAAACCATTAAAGTGGATATTAGAACAGAAACAAGTCGATAACGAATTAAAGTTGTCAGTGTTCAAAGCAATACGGCAAATTAGATTTAAGGAACCAGAAATCAAACTTTTTATTAATGAATTAGATTGTAATTTCAATGCAATAAAGGATTTCATTACAATCCAATTATTAAGCCTGAACCCCGAACATCTCATAAGTGGATTATTAGATTCATTAAAAAATAAATATCTTTCGAATAAGCATAAAGCGGAATTAATAAAATTAATTGGATATGAATTATCAAGTATTAACATTTCTTATGAAGATATAAGTTATATGGAAGTAAAATATCCAGAGATTATAACTAATTTAATTCAAAATAAAGATGTTTTACTTGATGTTATTACACTGATTTTAAAAGAAGAAGATTTAGAGTTGTTAAACTCCATTATTACAATTTTAAAATTAATGGGAGAAGAGATTGCGAGAGAAATAATAAAATTATTATTAATTGATGATTTCATTGTTAGGAAAAATGCTATTATTTTAAGCGGCAAATTAAAAATTAAGAATGCTGTAGATTTTCTCATTACTAATTTAGACAACATTTATAATGAAGTTAGTATCGCATCGATTGAAGCCTTAGGTGAAATTGGAGATCTTTCTGCAGTACCAGAACTTTTAGATATTTTAGATATCGAAGACATAAGTTTTGAATATACCGATTTAGATATGAAGCTATACATCTTAGATGCTATAAAAAAAATTTATTCAAGTAATCAGGATGCTTCATATGATTATCTATATTCTTGTCTGGAAAGAGAGAATAATACAATACGAGAAAGTGTTGCATTTATCCTAGGAGAGTTAGGGAATGAAGAATTTGTCCAACCATTGGTTAAATTGCTCAGCATAAAAAATTTGGACGTTAGAAAAAATACTATTATCGCTTTGGGAAAAATAGGAAATCTGGATTCTCTGGAAAATTTGATTAGGCTTCTGGAAGATAAGGATTCATATTGGCTCATTAAAAAAGTAACTGTTGATGCAATTTATAATATATTTCAAAATAATTGGTATCAGAAAAAAGACGATGAGGAAGACGTAAAGAGATTATTAAACAAAAATATTGCGATACTTATTGACCATCTAGGAAATGAGGCAGATGAAAACTTTAAAGTAAAAATTAGTTTAATAAAAATATTAGAAACATATGGAAATGACCTTGCCTTAAGCGCTTTGCTTAAAAGGGTTAATGATTTTCACAGAGTTGTTAGAATCCGGGCATCTAATGCCATTAAAAAAATTGAAGAAAGGTTAGAATTAGATAATTGAAATCAAGTCTGAAATTACCTTTTTTGACTAAAATTTCAAAAAACAAACTTCATAATCGTTTAATTAATAATCTTTTTTTACAAAAATCCATTCTATTTCATAGCCTATTAACTATAAATTAAATACAATATAGAGATTACTGGAAAATAAAATGACAGAAAATAATACAGAAAAAACTGAAACTCAATATGATTATTCCTTTGAGTACATCCAGAAGAAGCTTGAAGGCAAGAAAGATTCGTTTGGAATGTTGATGAAAGAGATTGTTCGTACAGGAATTTGTACAGAATGTGGAACTTGTGCTGCAGTCTGTCCAGTCTTGGAATGGGATGATATCGCAGGACAACCAAAACTTACAGGCAAATGTACAGGTTGTGGAATATGTTATAATCAATGTCCTCGAACAATTACTGACCCATACATATTAATGGGGGTGTTCAAAACCGGATATGTTGCAAATACTAATATTCCAGAAGTAATCGGTGGCCAGGATGGGGGAACAGTAACAAGTTTACTTTGTTATTTGTTTGATGAACATTTAATTGATGCTGCAATTGTAACAATGAAAGATCCTAGTAAACCGTGGCATCCAGTTGCTCAAATTATTACGAATAAAGAGGATGCGATTAAAGCTTCAGGTTCTATTTATAGTCATTCCCAAACTGTTGAAGCATTAATGGATGCTGTTAGGCAAGATTTTCGATCGATTGCATTTGTTGGAACCCCATGCAATATTGATGCGGTTACAAAGATGTTCGACAGTCCAACCGGCATGCTAAAGTATTTCATGAGATGTCATGTACTTAAAATTGGGTTATTTTGTATGGATTCTTTTGCCCCCGAAGCTATCTATCCATTTTTTGAGAAGGAAGGTATAGATTTGTCAAAAGTTCAAAAAATGGATATTAATAAGGGAAAATTTCATCTTTATTATGATCCACAGGAAGACCCGGTGAAATCATACACTATTAGGCAATTGGATAAATTTAAATCCTCGAGCTGTAATTTCTGTACCGATTTAACTGCAGAGAATGCTGACATTAGCGTAGGCAGTGTAGGTTCTGGTGCAAATAAAAATACTGTTTTTGCGCGAAGTGGAATAGGTACTGAAATCATAGAAGATGCTGCTGAGAAAGGTTATCTTAAAATAGAAACGTTTAATGCTATCAATTTGAATGCTGTGTTATTTTTGGCAAAACTCAAAAAAGTATCACAGTACACTATACAAAAAAGAAAAGTCTTCATCGTAAGAGATTCCGAGGAAATTGAAGAACCACGAATTGAAACTAAACCAGAAACAGAACAAATATCTGTTAAACCTCCACTTGGAACAAGAAAATTTCTCAGTGCTTCAAAGACTTTAAATGAAGAGGATAAGATATTAGCTCTCTCCCTTACAAACACAATAGGTTATGTGTTAGAGGATCTAAAAATTCGTGTTGTTACTGTTGAAGAACTCTTTGAGAAAAGACCCTGGATTACAACTATAAGGGAATTATTCCCATTCGAAACAATCGAAATAGGATATCCTATAGAAATAAAGGAAAGTGAACCATTCATGGCAAATATTTTAGTGGAAGCGTCAACTGAAACTTTTGGCAAGATATTTTCCAGAACATTTAAAATCGCACCAACAGAATAAAAAATTAAATAAATTTTTATTAAAAAAGTTAAATGAAATAAAATATTATAAAAAATTATTAGATCGTTAAGGTAAAAATAAAGGAGTAGAAGTAAATTGAAAATTTCACTCGTAGGTTTATCAGGTTGCGGTAAAACAAGCGTATATTCGGTGGCTTTTGCTGCTAAAAGCCCAGAAGACACTAAAGGTTTAAGTCCAACGATTCTCTATGAAACTAGAAGACATCCTTTCTTAGGTTTACAAGTTGGAATCTTTGATTTTGGAGGTCAAGAACAATTTCGAAAGGAATACATGGAAAAGCCAGAAATATTTAAAGGAACTGATATTCTTATTCCCATTGTTGATCTACACGATCCAGCAAATTTTAACCAAGCCAAGGATTATTTTATAGATTTATTAGATCTTTATCGAAAAAATAATGAAAAGCCTAAAATTTTCTTATTTCTCCATAAGTATGATACAGAGAATTACCAGAAAGAACTTCTCGATACCAATGTGAAGAATGCAAAAGAAATATTTCTGGACATGTTTAAAGATTATGATTTCGATTTTATGCTTACAAGCATCTATGAAGAAGACAAGTTAACAAAAGTATTTAGAGATATCTTAATATCTCAATATGCGGAATTGAAAGATCATGTAGAAAAAGCAGAGAAACAACTTGATGAAATTAAAGCGAAAGTAATTATTGCTGATATATCGGGTAATGTAATAGTCCATAACGTACAGGGAGTAAGCAGTGGTTTAACCTTAAGAGGAGATTTAAGAGATTTCATCAATGCTTGTAATACTGTGAGAGAAAACATTTTTATGTCAGATTCCGCTAGGTTCGGTGGTCGAGACGCAGACGGTAAAGAAATTGAACTTCATATCTTTAAATACATCATTTCAGTGCTTGTAATGAAATCTGGAGATTTAGACAGGGATTCTCAAGATAAATTGAATTTGTTATTAAATGATATGAAACTATTCGCTGATCTAATTATTTCAGCTCATACAGATTGAGATAAATCAAACAAACAAATACATTTTTTACTCTTTCTCTATTTTTTTAAGTTTCAACACAATACTAATCTGTTTTTTATTTTATAGATAAATTAATAAAAGAAGGAAATTTACGTTTTTGTAAATGAAATCCATTTTGAACCATATGATTACTGTAAACAACAATAAATAAAGGGTGAAACTATAAATGTTTAAAGAAATGAGTAGAGCTGCTTTATCTCTCTTCATATTCGGTATATATGTGTTATTTTTAGGAATAACATTTTTATTCTTTCCAGAAATAATTTTTACAATAGTAACAGTTCCAACAGATCCTGATATTGCTTCCCGTGTTCTTGGAGTCGCTTTATTAATTTTAACTTATTATTATCTCCGAGCCTCTCTTGATGAAGAAGGAATGACAAAATTTTTTATGTGGACTGTACATACACGAGCGTTGGTCATTGTAATCTTGATTTTTTTTGTCATATTGGACTTGGTGAGTGCTCTTATAATTGTTTTTGGTGCTATCGATCTCGCAGCGGCAATTTGGACATTCTGGGCATTACGTAAAGATAAAGGTTGATTAAAATATGAATCTTTTATTATCATATAATAAAATAAATTCTTTTTTTTTATGTAAATCTTAATAAAATTATTTAATAGTCATTATTGAAATTATGACTTTTAATAGCTAAAATTCTAATTTTATTGGAAGAAGGTTTATAATGGTAATTAGGTGTAGTTGGGCTAATTATAACGATCTTATGAAAGAGTATCATGATAAAGAATGGGGAACACCAGTTCACGATGATCAAATTCTTTTTGAGTTCTTAATATTGGAAGGAGCTCAAGCAGGTTTAAGTTGGAATACAATTCTGCAAAAGCGTGAAAATTTCAGAAGAGCCTTTGATGAATTTGATTATAAAAAAATAGCAAAATTCAATGAGAAAAAAGTAGAAGAATTACTTAATAATGCAGGCATTATAAGAAACAAGCTTAAAATTGAGGCTGCAATTGCTAATGCTCAGGCTTTGTTAAAAATTCAAGATGAGTTTGGTTCTTTCAGTAATTATATATGGAAATTCGTTGATGATAAGCCTATAATTAATAGATTTAAAACTTTAAAAGAATTGCCCTCTAAAACAGAACAATCGGAGTTGATTAGTAAAGATCTAAAGAAGCGAGGATTCAAATTTGTTGGTCCAACTATTATTTATAGTTTTATGCAGGCAGTAGGATTGACAAATGATCATATAAGTGATTGTTTTAGGTATGCAGAAATAAATCAAATTATAAAAACCAAAGCTAATATTAAATAGCTTCATTTTTGATTGAAGAATATTTCTCAATCATAGCATTCAAAGTATTAAAATCTATAGGTTTCTCTAAAAAATCAATAGCACCTACTTCAAAAGCTTCATTTCTTACCGTATAATCCGCACTTACAAAAATTATCTTGCTTTCAGGATTTATTTTTATTAGTTCCTTTGTAGTTTCTAGTCCATTCTTTAAGGGCATTCGGTGGTCCATTATAACAATATCTGGTTTATTTTGCAGATTTTTGAAAATATTAATTGCTTCCACACCATTAAAAGCCCTAGCTGCAATATTATGTCCCCCCAGAGTCAAGAATTGTTCAAAAAGATCCATGATATCTCTATCATCGTCAACTATTAAGATTTTAGCTATTATTTTCACACCATTAATTTTTATTGAGATGATGTATCTTAAATTTTTCTTATCTCCTTAATTAACTCGGAAGCTTCTTTACATTTTCTTTCAATTAAATCCAATTTATCTTTATCAATTTTATCTAACTTGGTAATCCTTTTAAAAAGATCGGCAGAACTATAAATTACTTGCATGATATTGCCCAAGTTGTGAGAATATTTATCTTTCAATTGATTCTGTTGTTTATTAGATATAGTGTATTCTAAATGAATTATAAAAGCTATCACTAAAATAGTCATTATAATAATGGAGGTATAAGCTCCAACGATCATAGTAATATCTTGACTTTGAAATGAGCCAGAATTTAAAGAAATTAACATGCTTAAAATTGCTAATGGTATATAGAGAATTATTGAAAGGCAAGTCAGATAATACCATCTAATGCTTTTTCCAATCTTTTCCTTAAAAGTATTATACTTTAAAAAAGGTAATGAAAACATTTGGATTATTCCAAAAAACTGAAAGATCCGGGCATATATAGCGACAGGATTCATTCCCAAAGAGAAATTAATGATTAATGGAAAAATTAATAGAACCGCAGAGATTAATTTAATTTTATTAGAAGAGATATTAATATAATAGGAGCTTAGGCCAGATCCTAAAAAAAATATTGCTAGAGGTCCCAGAATATAATTAATCAAAAGAAAAACATCTTCTTGTACTTGATTTTTAACAACGGCAGAAAGTAAGGCAACAATCCCTGCTAGAATCCAAAGACACCAACCAATAGTAAAATAAATGTATGTATAAGATTTTGATTCGTAGTAAAAATTCACAGAGACAATAAATCCAATTACTCTTATTAATGTTAATAAAAACATACTGAAGTATATAAGCTCATGCATGTAATATCATCACCTAATAGATTAGTGTAAATATAAAATTTGAACAGATTTAAATTAAGTTATTTTAAAGAAAAATATAATAGAATTTGTATTTAATCTTAACTTTTATGTAATAAATCTTGAAGTAAAATTTAGACACTCGTTTATTGAGAATTTAATCAAAAAGTCTTTATTCAGTTTAATTATAAGGTAAAATGATTATATGAGATGTGAGGGCTGTTTAAAATAAGAGAATTTGTTTATGTACTTTTTTACGGATAGAGCTAAAGAAGTATATTAATGTGCCAAATGCTTAGCTAAAATATTAATAGAAAATCGGTATCCAATTTATAACATGAGTAAAGTTCAGTATACTTAGAAAGTTGCTGAAGTTACTAAAGAAGAATGACACTAAATTTTGTTTTCCCTTAAATAAAATCTATTTAATTAGTGCATTTTTGAAGACCACTTCACTATCTAATAATATCAAATGATCTTTTGTTATATTAATTCTAAATAGGAAGTTAACCTATTTACATTATAGTTATCTAAAAAAATCAATTTGTAGAAGTATGCAATTGACGAAAATAGATAGAAAAGTTCACAAATTTGGTTAAAAATCCTAAATGAAAAAAGGATTTACTTATATCGTCAAATCTTAACAAATGATAATAAAAAGTTTTTATAAAAATCTATCTTTTTATAAAATTAATATAAAAAATTACTTAAAATCTTTTTAGACTTGGTAAATTTACAGTTAACTGATTTGAATAATGGGTCCGTATTTATTGGGGACAAATTAAATATCAGAACTCAATTCAATTTTGAAGAAGACACTGATATTTTATGGAGTGGCATTAGATTAATTACAAATCCTCCTTGCCAAAAAGAAGTACAAGTCTCAAAAGAAGAAATATTTTCAAAAGGAAGCTTTGAAGCAGGAGAATATATTAGAGAGAAATCTATTTTAATTAAAACTAACGTTGTACCGACTATTAAAAACAGAAAATTAAATTATTATTTAAAATTGATATTAAGACAACCTAATCCTCTCAACCCAGAAGATGATTTAGTAATTAATAAATCTCATGATATAGAGATAAAAGCAAAAGATTCCGGCTTCCAAGCAAAAATTCCAAAACCGATCTCATTTTCTATATCAGGATTAAATATTTTGCTAAGTAAGGATGTATTTAAACCTGGAGAAACGATTAAAATTAACTTTTCTTCAGAAGAACTGAAAGATTTTGAAGTAAGGTTATTGCAAGATGCAAATATTGTTTGCTATTGCGAGGCATATGGACAAACTTGTAGCAAAGTTGATGAATTACCTCCTGCTATCGCTGGAGATGTTCGAACCACAAATTTTGAAAAAGAATTTCTATTACTGAAAGTTCCCGAGATTGCTGAACCATCCTATAATTTTATTTATTCCCCCTCCGAAAAAGAACAATTCGGTTTTAGATACGGAGCGTATACACAATGGAAACTATTATTCATTGGAAAAAAGAAACCAGAATATGGCATGGAACCGATAAAGTTTGAAGTCCCTATATATATAGCGTCTACTCCTTTGGTTGAAGAAAAGGTAGGGGTGGATTTGTTTGCTAGTGGAACTGCTGGAGCATCATCTTTATTTGAGGGTGTTTCTTCCAAGTTTCAAAAAACCTATAAGGTAATTTCGATTGATTCTGACATCGATAAATATAAATTAAAGATTAAAAATATCTCTAAAGAGGTTCTTCATGGAGTAACAGTTAAGGTATTAGGATTACAGGAGGGATTATTTGAAACATCACCAAACTTAACTGGATTTAATACTTGGGAAAAAGGTGAAGAGAAAGAAATAGTTTATGAGATAAAACAAGATATCTCAGCTCTTATTTCAATAATTGAAGACAATACCCAACAGAGTATTAGAATTCAATCACCTGTGTCAACTACAAGCTTTTTCTAAAAATTTTAATAAAATAGATTAATTTATCGCAGAAATTAATTTATGATCGTAATATTTTTTCAGTATTAATCTTAAAATATCTTCGAAACATTCCAAAACACCTTCTCCGCTTATAGCAATAGTATACCTTGAGTCTATATTACGATATTTATGAAAATCAATGTCTTTTAGGAATCGTGTTGAGGTAAATTTATTTGGTAAATCTTGTTTATTAAAAGCAACTAAAATTGGTAATTCATCCAGTGAATCCCCAAAATAAGAGATTAATTCCCTCCATGAAATCATATTACGTTCATAGACATCTCTTTGCGAGTCAAGGACGAATATAATACCATCGACCGCTTTTAAAGTAATTGGTCTAGTTATTAAGTAGAAATTTTGACCGGTTGTTGTATAGACACTAATTTTAAGAATCCAATCCTGGTTCTGAAAAGAAACTATACCGTAATCAAAAAATAAAGTTCGATTTATTGTACTTTCTATACTAAGGATCTTATCTTCTTTCCCAAAATGAGAGAATAAGGTCTTAATTGAGGTAGTCTTCCCTGAGAGTGCTGGTCCAAAATAAACTATTTTAATACTTATTGTTTTATCAACATGGTCAATAATCAAGTATAGCTCAACTTAAAACATGTTTACTTTCAACTTTAAAAATAGCTTTTTAAAAACCGAGGTTTTTTTAGTTTATTTATAATTAAGAGAAAACTATTTTCATGTGATTTCAATCAAGGGGAAGAAAAGATAAGCTGGTTTCCTTTTAATTCACACTTCAAAAGATTCCTTAAAATTAGTAGTTCAATTTCCCTTTTTAAAATTTCTTCATTAATATTTACTTCACTTTTCTCTCTTAATACTAGATTAAGCTCCTTAAAAGATATCGATGTCTTTTTACTTGAAAGTTTTCTAATTTGTTCGAGAATTATTTGTTGATTAAAAGCTGAATTACAGTTAGAATCTAATTGATATAGTTGATGTATTAAATTGTAGTTGTAGTCGATTCCACTGATTTTTTCTATATTTTTCAAGTTATCCAGAATTTTTATTGCTTCAAAATACTTCTCTTGAGACATTAACTCCCGTGCGCTATTCAATTTTTCAAGGAAATCTTCATGATTCATGATTATTCATGAACTGTATTTTTAAGTTTCTTTAACTATAATTAAAAAAGGAGAAAATAAAAAAGAATTATTTAAAATTCTTTAAAATGGAACACTGACGACTTCTTTAACTTCTGGGATGTGTGTTTTTAAGGCGCGTTCAATTCCGAATTTTACTGTTTGCTGAGACATTGGACATCCCGCACAATGTCCCATTAGTCGAACTTTAACGATTCCATCGTCAGAAATATCAACCAATTCAACGTCTCCACCGTCCATCTGGAGTTGTGGTCGAATTTTTTCAATTACAGTTTTAATTTTTTCTTTATCCATAATCTCTACACTTAACTATTTTATATTCTTTAATATGAAAAAGAATAACTATCTTTTAAAGAGTTGTTTTTATATTTTATTAATCTTTACTCAAAATATTTTTACTACATAGAAGAAAGGGATGATTTTATTTTATTACCAAAGTGGTAGTAATATTTTAGAATATATTAGCAAAGATCCTTATTTCTAAAATATTTTAAAAAAGTTAATTATCTGTAATTTATTACATACATTATATTATAAAATTGAAATTTTGTAAAAATTATGAATGAACTTGAAAACGAGGAGAATAACAAAGAAGAGAATTTGAAGAAGAGGCGTCAGAGTGAGAAGCCTAGAAAAAGGACACAAGGTCAAATTGTTCAAGAAGCCTTAGGTTTAAATCCCAAGGACATCGAAGAGGTTGAGAAAAAACTTTTCATAGTTCGCTTTCTTGATTTCTTTTCTGAAGATACATTAGAATTTATTTTTAAGGATCGTATCGTGGAACAAAACCTGGAACGAATGACGACATATATGAACTCACTACAACTGGAGAGAGAGGAAGAAAAATTATTAAAACAATCATTTGATTCAAAAAATATAATTGGTATAATCCAAAATGTTAAGAATAAAACAGAATCAATAGCTGCGAGTAAAGGTATCAAATCTAATGTAAATAAACGTTTACGAAGATTATCTTTATATATTACATTACCATTATTTGCTTTGCTAACAGTGTTAACAATTTTCCCTATTTTTGCTAACCTTTACTTTATCTTCTTTCCTATCTTGTGTTTTATATGCTTAATGCCTCAATTAATAAGAGGAAGCGTAGTAAAAAAATGGTTCCTATTTAAAGAAGAAAACAAGAATGAGATCTATGTAGAAACCCGAGATGATATAATGGTCTTAAAAAGTTTTGCTAGAGAGCTATTGAACAATATTAGATCTCGACTGTTGGAATTAGAAGTACCTCTTCAATTAATCAAATTTACACTTTTCAGTAGAGATTATGAAAATTTGAACCTAATAAACCAGAGAGCTGTTCGAGGGTTTATGCAATACTTTTTCACGTTTGAATATCCTCCAGGAATGGAACCATTCCCGATACCAGAGAACCTACAACAATATCAACAACCAATAATTCCTGGGAAAAAAGCGCAAAAACCTGAAAAAAATTTCGTCGCCCTTACAGAAATGAAAGGGAAAGATGGAGTTATTGAATATTTTGTTCCTACACTTAAAGATTTATTTGCTGACAAAATTAATAAGCTCTTAAATGAGTGTGAGTTTAGTAAAGCTCCTAATGATTTTAAGACTATCATCCCCAATTATTCAGAAACAATGGCAATTTACTGTGTTTGTGGCGAAATTGCTGAAATTGATAATGTTCAAATCTGTAATTGGAGAAATCAGTTTAAATTTTATTTGTTTGAAGCAAAGAAGTGCAAATGTGAAGAATCTGTTTATGCCCTTTCACTTATGGATGAATCCACAGAAATTCCGGAAGAATTTAAAGATATTTTCTAAAGAATAATTTTTATTTCCTTTTTATTTTTGAATACCATTCATAGAGTATTTTAAATCCTCTTACTGCTCGTTCAACTTCGTTTTCGAATACAGGTATTTTTAATTCTGAGGCAGTTTTAATAACTCTTTTTACTCCTTCATGTTCCGCTTGAATTAAGATAGTAATAATTGGTTTATCTGGATTTGAATTTTTTATATTCTTAAAAATATTAAAATCAAACTCAATTTCTGTAAAAAATTCTAAAGCTAAAATTAAACCGTCAACAGCATCATCATTTAATAATATTTTAGAAGAAGTGTTATAAATTTCACAAATCTTAGTACCTACAAACCTTTCAGGAGGCCAGTAATCAACCGGATTTCCTAAATCACAAGTAGATCCTCCAACCTTCTCAAGAATTATATTTTTATGATCATTAGTTAGTTTCGCTAAAGATAAACCTTGTTTCCGCATTTCTTTAATAATAAGATAGATGGCACCCGAACTTGGTCCTATAATGCCTAGATTAGGACTTTTAGGTTCCGGACACCATAGAAAAATCTTTGCGAATTCAAATAATTCGATATAATTGGTAACAGCAATTCCACCTGCTTTTATTAATTCCTGCTCCTTTTGTTCCTCTCTTCCAACGTAGAAGAATAATACTGGTTTAAGGGATGCTAATTCTTTCACAGATTTAATTATTCCTTCTGTAATTTCCCTAAGAAAGAGAGAAATAACCTTCGTTGTATTATCTTCTTTAAAATAATCGAGTATATCAGCGTCATTAATATCAAATCCATATCCTAAATGAATCACTTTAGATATAGGCAAGTCTTGTGAAGGGTTCCACCATCCCATCGCACCAGCTAATCCCCCAGATTGAGCTATAAGACTTACTCCTCCTTTTACCTTTCGATGTTTTTGCATAAGATATTGTCTTACCGGGATGATTGAAGTAGTAAAATTGTTTATAAAATTAATGATACCAAGCATAGAGGGCCCCATATATGAAACTCCATATTCTTTACTAATTCGAGTCAATTTTTCAATCAAATCTGGATCGGTGGTGTCTATCCTTAATTCAGATTCAATTGCTATATTTTTGATCCCAAATTTCGCTAACTTCTCAAATACATGAGGTATTTCTTTACCTAGAACAATAACAGCGAGTTCTGGGATTTCTGGTAATTGCTCTATTGAATGATAGGATTTTATCCCCAAAATCTCATCAGCATTAGGATTTAAAATAAACAGTTTGCCCCTGTAAAATATCTCTAATAGATTTTTCAGGATGGTATAACTAAATGTATAGGCTTTTCTAGATGCCCCAACTATTAGAATGCTTTTAGGATTAAAGAAAGGCTCGAGATTTTTCAAGTTTAATATCCAAATTGTTTTAATATTTATTAATTTTAAGAATATACAAAATTTATTATAGTTTATAATTCAACTTATAAATTCAACGAGTATATTTAATAAGACTTTTGAAGATTGAAATAAAAAAAGAATAAGAAACTAAGAGTCCCATGGATTTTGTAATTCTCTGGGAGAGACAAATTTTCTCATTGAATGTTTACAATATCCAAGTCGCATTTCAGGAGTCCAGGAACTTTTATCTGTTTCCTTATTTGCTAATAGACGCAGTTTGGTTTTTCCCGTTCTAAATTTATTTTTTTTTGAACTCTTTTTCCTTGCTATTTTAAATATTGGAGTTGATCGTGTATCAGATTCGAATACATGGATAGTGGAAATAGTTGATTTCTTTTTTAAAACACCACTATCAGTAATATTATCCATAGATTTAGTTTTATTGCTATTTTTCTTACTTTTATTCGCTTCCATTTATGAATACACCTGGGTTGAAATAAGAAAGTTGTGGTGACTGAATTTTATTCTTACCTAAATTTATAATAAATTTCATGAATTTAATTCAGTGGAAATGAATGTAATTTGTTTCTAAAGAACAAAAAAAAAGGTGAAAACAGAACATATCTAATCAAAGTTTTATTTTAAGTGGTTGCAAATTCCATTTCATAAAGAGGTATTTCTTTTCTTTTCTTAGCATCATACAAAGGTAGTCCTGATCGTTTCAAAAGTTCAGGAGTTTTGTAATTTAGAATAACAATTTGACAGGGACCTGATATTTTCATGGAAGCAACACGAAGTCGATCTCTTACTAATGGGAGATTTCTAATGTGAGTTCCAACATCGACTATAACTTGTCCTGCCTTAACTCTGGCAGCTACGCCCATTGACCGACCAAAAGAATTTCTCATGCCTGATTGCACTCTATCTGCACCTGCAAAGGCTAACATACGATTCTCTCGAATTTTTTGAAATGGTTTAGGCCGTACTCGTAATCGGAAATTTTGTCTTCCTAATTTACGCTGAAGAACACCGTTAATTGTAATCCTAATTGCTTCGAGGGTATTAGAAGAGATTTGAATCTGTCTGTCAACTTTAAGCCCTACAACAAGTTCCCAATCTTGCCAATCAATACTTTTATTCCCACCCCAGTAGCGTACAATCTTAGATTGAGAACCTCCGCGAGCATATTCCCTTCGATGATTAGCAGATCTCTTGTGCTGATAAGGTCTCCTTGTCCAGCGATTGTAACAATGCCAGGGCCTCTTAGTGGCCATTTTTAACCTACTCGTGTTGATTTATTTAAATTTATTTATAATAAAACTTAAAGTTAAATAAGTTAGATATTTAAATTCCATGAAGAATAATTAAAAAATTTTATTAATATTAATATTTTTAAAACATTTCTCCCGCAGTCCTCTAATAATTATTATTTTAATCAAAAATAATGATAAACATTCGACAAGCGTTAAAGATTAAGACGGAATTACTTTGTAAAGGTTTATATCTAGATGAGAGATTAATTGAACATTATAAAGATCAAGGAATAAATATTGATTATGGGAGAAAAGGAGGAGCTGGACCCTCTGGAGGGAGATATTTTTTATTAGAAGATGGGCTTACTTTGACAAATGTAGCCTTATGGAATGATCCTAAAAGAACAGAATTATTCTTACAAGAGAATAAAGAAGATTATTTCGAGGTCTATAATGATAAAAGAAATGAATTTTTTGCTCGTTTAAAACTAATCCGGAATCCTCGATTCTATAATCCTGAATTCAAAACTTCAGATGGAATACCGATGAAAAAAATTGCTTTAGTTCATGGAATCGATTGTCTCGCAAGTACTATCTATCAGAAGTGTGTATATTGGGGATGTGGTGAAGCATGCTCATTCTGTGGAATTGAAGTCAGTTTACAAAATGACTCTACTATTGAAGAAAAAAATGCTAAACAGATGTCAGAAGTCATAGATGCTGCTAAAAAGGAAGGAAGGTGTAATCATATGACCTTAACGAGTGGGACAGATGAAACAATTGATAAGGGCGCTAATCGTTATATTGAATTACTAAAAGGAGTTAAAATAAATCATCCGGATATTCCTTTACATGTACAAATTGAAGCATTAGAAGATCTGGAGTATATTAACAAATTGAAAGAAGCTGGCGCAGACACAATCGGAATTCATATTGAAGTACTTAATGAAAATTTAAGAAGAGATATTACTCCTGGAAAATTTCACCTATCTCATCAACTATTTGAAGAAAATTGGAAGCATGCTATTAGCGTATTTGGGGATAATCAAGTCAGCAGTTATGTTTTGACTGGTTTTGGGGAAGAAAAAGGTAATTTTTTGAAAGATGTAGAAAGACTTGTTTCAATTGGAGTAATTCCATATATAACTCCTGTAAGATCTATTCCTGGGAAGTATAGTCTCCCCTTAACCGACTGCAATGATTTATTGGATATGTATCAAAGAAGTGGTGCACTGATGAGAGAATATGGCCTTAATCCATTAAAAAATAAGGCGGGATGTGTTCGCTGTGGAGGCTGCTCAGCTATTAATGAAGCATTTAAAGCATCTTAAAATTTAAAATTAGTTTTGCTTTTTTAATAAATTAATTTCATTTAAAATTGTGAATAATAGAATGATACTGAAAGGAAAAAGTATTGTTATTACAGGTGCAGGGAGAGGTATAGGAAGAGCTGTAGCAATAGCATGTGCTAAGGAAGGGGCAGATCTTGGATTAACTTCAAGAACCTTTGATCAGCTAAAAGAGGTAAAAGAGGAGATTGATGGTCTAGGGATTGATAATAAATGTGTTATTAAAACAGCAGATATTACAAAATTACCTGAAGTTCTAGAGGCATTTATGACATTCAATGGTGATTTAGGGAATTTTAACGGAGTAATTGCCAACGCGGGTGCGTCTTGGATGGCCAGTGCTCACGAAATACCTCCAGAGAAATTTGAAATGGTTATTAATACAAATATTTTAGGTGTTTTTTACACATTTAGAGCCGCTTATCCATATTTAGATAAAGATGATAAGGATAATAAAGCAAGGTTTATCATAACTGGAAGCGCTGTATATCCCTCAATGATGGGTAGATTTTCCTCATATACTGCTTCGAAATACGGGGTGGTAGGATTACAAAGAGAATTAGCTACAGAATATAAAAGAGAAAATATTCTGGTAAACATGATACTTCCTATAAAAGTGGATACAAAAATGTTACGCGGGAGACGAGCTGGTGATGGGAATAAACCTCCAGGTGTACTCGATCCTGAAGATTTAAATGATTATTACTTGTTTGTTCTATCTGATATGGCAAATAAAGTAAATGATGAGTTGATATATCCCAGCGATTTTGAAGCTATGAAAATGATAATAAAGGAAGCACCTAGAGAAAAAAAAGAGAATTGGGATGTATTTAGGAGTTTTTTAGAAGAAAATTCTCCAAACTTATATAATAATATTAAGAAGTTTGGAAAACTAGGAGAATTTATTTTAGATCGTTCAAAATAAGTTTCTTAAAAATAATAAAATAGAAATGATTATATAAAGGGATTTTTCTCCTTAAGTATTTTCTGTTGATACTCTTTTAAAGGAGGTGGGCATAGATCTGCCTTTATTGCTTCTTTTTTTATTGATTTCATGATTTCACCCAAATTTATAGAGACAGGACACCAGTGGCGACAATTCTCACAACCCGTACAAAAGAACAGTCCATCTTCTACAACAGCTTCAATCCCATTATGAATATAGTCTCGAATAATTCCATCAGCGCCTAATCCATATTTTGATGCATAAATATTGCCAAATGCCCGTGAAGCTGTGCATATATAATTACACGTTCTACAACCGATACATCGCAAAAAATCTTTATATAATAGATTTTCTTTCATAGCTTTTTTCCTCCAGTCATCTACAAGAATCACTACAACCTCTTTGGCACCATACATACCAATAACTTTTTCACCTTGAATATCAGCAGTTGCAGATGGTCCTGAAATAAAATTAATATAGTTAAAAGACACATTATTAATCCTGGTTTGCAATTTTGCCACTAGCACAGCGTCTAAAATTGTAGGTACGATTTTAGTAATTCCACATAAAACTATATGCTTTTCGGTTGCTCTTGTTAATAAACTTATATTCCCTTCATTTTCTCCTAATACTATTGTCCCATCTTCAGCAGAAATAACATTAGCAGATGTGAGCGATATTTTTACATCATTAAGTAATTCTTTACGATAAGATTCTCTATAATATTCTACAATTGCACTCGCCGATGCCTCAAGTTCTACTCCATGAACTTCCTTTATTTTCTCAACAATTTCTTCTTTAGAAAAATGAGCTCCAGGGCCTACTCCAAATTTAGGTAATTTATAATCGAATAGTTGAACGAGAACATCTCCTAAATCAGTTTCCTTAATTTCAATATTATTTTTCTTTAATACATCAATAATTCCAATATCTTTTGCTTCGTTTGACTTAGATTTATAAATTACCTTAGCATCCCCAAGTTCTTTCATAAAAATATCTTGAGCTTCCTTATTGGTTTTTGCATAATGAACAGTCATGTTATTTACTTCTCGCATTACTTTGATGCATTTTTCAACGTAATAATCAATATTGTTTACAAATTCCTCTCTCATTGCCATAAGTTGATCTTTATACCTGTCTACGAATTCACGACTAGAATCCTCATAGAGATATCTTAAATCATGTTGTTTGGATTTTATAGCACACGCAATTTTCCAGAACATCCCAAATTTATTTTCCCAAGTTCCTTTAGTATCCAAAATAGCTATTTTGTCTTTTGCTTTCTCGTATAAATCTTTACCTTTATCACTCAACTTATAGGATCACCTCCTTCCATTAGCTTAACAATAAAATCTTCAATTTTGATAACCGGTTTTCTTATATTATTCTCTTCTTTTATTCGATTCAAAGCAGTATAACAGAAAGGGCAAGCAGTAATAAGAGCTTTACCTTTCTTCATATTATCAAAAATTAGCTTTGCATTATAATCACTAACCTCTTTAAAAATTGAATAAACACCTCCACCCGCTCCACAACATATGCTTTTAGTTTTATTAAGATCCATTTCGACTAATTCTACATTATCAATTGAGTCCAAGATTTTTCTAGGTTCTTTTATTATTGGAACAGAAGAATTTCTGAGATGACATGCATCATGATAATTTACTTTTAAGGCCTTTCCAGTATTCTTTAGGTTTAACTTGTCCAAATTTTGGGATTCGGCTAAAAATTGGAGGAAATGTTGTATTTTAACCGTAAATTCAGAATCTAAAAACTCTTTATAATAACGAGTAAAATAGGAATAACAACCCGCGCAGATTGTTACAAGTTCAGTTATGTTATTTTTTTTAAACCAGTTATTAACAAACTCCACATGATTTCTCATAGTTTCATCCGGAGTGATATTATATGCTAAAGAACCACAGCAAGGAGGATCTTCTATTATTTTGTATTCACTGTCTAAGAGTTGGATAACTTTTATGGCATTTTTGCATGTTGATTCATAGAGTCTATTGCTTAAGCATCCAAGATAGATTAGTTTGCTCATGATTATCTATTGTTTTTAATATTTATTAAGCTTAAATTTATGGAAGAAAATTAAAATGCAATCATTTTACGAATCAATAATGATTTTTATATAACATTCAATATTTAAGACTTCAAAAAAAAGATGAAATTTATGTCTGAAGATATATATTATGAGGATCTTATTGAACACTTAAGGTATTGGGTATTAAGGTTGCCTGATTCTGAACATCTCATGCCAATGTTAAAACTAAGAATCACACCTGAAGACGCTAAATTACTCTCTAAAATACCTTTTTTAGGACATACTGCTGAACAAATATCCTCAAAATTGGATATACCTGTTAAAAAACTTAGAAAAAAATTAGATAACTTAGTAAAATCAGGGATTATATTTCGTAGTGAAAGGCCATCAGAAGTTAGATATTCGCTCTGTGACAGCTTGTTTATCTTTTACCGATCTCTTGGATGGAAAGGTAAAAATGATAAATTAAATCGTGAGATTTCGCCTTATTTGAACAAATATTATATCGAAACTTATGCTGAAGAATTTGTTGGACATGAAACTCAAGGTCTTCGTGCAATTCCTATAAATGAAACTATACATGATACGCGTCAAGTTATGCCATATGAAGATATACTGAAAGTTATAGATAATTTTGAATATTATTCTGTATCCACATGCCCTTGTAGTCATAGACATAATCTCGATCATGATTTTAAAGAGTGTAAACACGACTTGGAGAGATGTTTACATTTTGATAATCTTGGGAGATATTGCGTAGAAAACGGATTAGGCAGAGAAATATCAAAAGAAGAAACTTTAGATATCTTAAAAAGAGCTGCAGACTCCGGACTTGTCCATGGTATTGATAATACAAAAGAAAAAATGGAGACAATATGTAACTGTTGCTCATGTTGTTGCTTATTTTTAGAATCTGTAGTCAATGTGCCTGGAATTTTACCAAAAGGCCACCAACCATCAAATTACATAAGGGAAATCGAAGAGCAAAACTGTATTGGTTGTGGTGTATGTGTTAAAAGTTGCCCTATGAATGCACTTGAACTTAAGGATAAAAAGGTATTGTTTCATCCGGATCGATGTTTAGGATGTGGAGTCTGTGTGCATAAATGTAAACAAAATGCAATATATCTAGTGCATAGAGAGGGAGAACAAGATTTTCCAAAAGATCCTAGAGAGGAAGGAATAAGATTCCTTAAAGAAAGAGATTTAGATCCTATGGATGTGTTTACTAAAAATATGTTAAAATAAGTAGTGATCAGATTTCTCGTTGAAAGAGGATTTGTTCCTAAGGAAGCTTTTAGAAAGAATTTCATTATATAATCTTTTTAGTTGATTTTCTGGTTAACCCTCTGTTAAATTCATAAGTTAATTATTGATTGAATCTTCGAAAAAAAATTAATATAATTACAAACGCTTATCTATTTGAGATTAATAAATAAGATCTAATTTTATTTACAAATCAAAATACTTCAGTAAAACGATCATTATGACCGAATTTGATAAAATTGAAGAAGATATGGAAGAATGGCAGAATTCCTTTCCAGATAAAAAAGAACGAAGAAAAACTTTTAGAAATCTTTCTGATATCGATATTAAACGTCTTTATACTCCAAATGATATTAAGAACCTAAATTATGAATTAGATTTAGGTTTTCCTGGTCAATATCCATTTACACGGGGGGCTTATCCTAATATGTATCGTGGTCGACTATGGACGATGAGACAATTTGCAGGTTTTGGAACTGCGGAGCAAACTAACAATCGCTATAAGTTTTTGATTGAACATGGCCAAACAGGTTTAAGTGTTGCTTTTAGTTTGCACACCATTTATGGTATTGAAGCGACAGATCAAAGGGCATTCGGTGAGATTGGAAAGGAAGGAGTGGCCATTGATACTCTTAAGGATATGGAAACTTTATTTGATGGCATAGATCTGTCAAGGATTAGTACTTCAATGACTATTAACGCTCCTGCATCTATCCTACTAGCAATGTACATAGTCACTGCTGAAAAACAAGGTCATGCTCCTGAACAATTGCGAGGTACCATTCAAAATGATATTTTAAAAGAATATATTGCACAGAAATCTTGGATTTTTCCACCTGAAGAATCAATGAGATTAATTGTTGATACAATAGAATATTGTACTAAACATGTTCCACAATGGTATACAATCAGTATCAGTGGCTATCACATTCGAGAAGCAGGTTCAACTGCAGTCCAAGAGTTAGCCTTCACTTTAGCTGATGGTTTTGCTTATGTTGAAGCTGGAATTGAGAGGGGTTTAGATGTTGATGATTTTGCACCTCGGTTATCATTTTTCTTTAATTCTCATAATAATTTCTTCGAAGAAATATGTAAATATAGAGCTGCAAGAAGAATTTGGGCTAAACATATGAAAAATAAATATGGAGCAAAAAAACCAGAATCCCTGAGACTAAGATTCCATACACAGACAGCGGGAGTTTCTTTAACTGCCCAAGAACCTGAAAATAATATAGTACGAGTTACACTTCAGGGCTTAGCTGCTGTGTTGGGTGGCACTCAATCATTACATACGAATTCTTTTGATGAAGCGTTATGTCTTCCTACTGAAAATGCTGTAAAAATAGCCTTAAGGACACAACAGATTATTGCACATGAATCTGGAGTCACAGATACGGTAGATCCTTTAGCAGGCTCTTATTATATAGAATGGCTTACAAATAAGATGGAAGAAGAGGCTGAGAATTATTTTCAGCAGATCGATGAATTGGGAGGAGCTATTCCAGCAATAAAAGCTAACTTCTTTCAAAAGGAAATAGCTAATGCTTCCTATAAATATCAACAAGAGATTGAAAATCGAGAAAGAACTATAGTAGCAGTGAACCAATATCAGCAAAAAGAGCCATGTACAGTACCTCTATTGAAAATAGATGAGGAAGTTGCGAAAGAGCAAGTCAATACATTAAACACATTAAAGCAAGAACGAGATAATGATGCTGTTAAAGATAAACTTGAAAGATTGAAGGAAGCCGCAAAAGGAACAGAAAATCTTATGCCTTTTATTATGGATGCCATAAGAGTATATGCCTCTATTGGAGAAATTATTAATACATTAAAAGAAGTATTCGGAACCTATCATGAGGATTCTATTTTTTAAATTGGTGATTTTAAATGTCAGAAGCTAGAAAAATAAAAGTCCTTGTATGCAAACCCGGTTTAGATGGACATGACAGAGGTGCTAAAGTTCTCGCTAGAGCTTTAAGAGATGCGGGAATGGAAGTTATATATACAGGAATTCATCAAACGCCTGATGATATTGTTAATACTGTCGTCCAGGAAGACCCTGATGCTGTTATGCTGAGTATACTATCTGGAGCTCACAATGCTCTTTGTCCTGTAATAATGGAAAAATTAGAAGAACAAGGCATTGATGATGTTCTCGTTGCTGTTGGTGGAATTATACCTGATGAAGACAAACTATTTTTGGAAGAGAAAGGATTAAAAGGATTTTATGGCCCAGGAACTGATTTGAACACAATTGTTGAATTTGTGAAAAACAATCTAAAAAGATAACATAATAATGAATTACTCTGATTTAACCAGAAAACTGATAAATGGCAATACACGCGCAGCAGCAAGATTAATAACTATTGTAGAAAATGATATTGAGGCTGCTGAAGAAATCATAAATTCTATTTACCAACACACAGGTAAAGCCTATATTATAGGTATTACGGGTGCTCCTGGAACAGGAAAATCTACTTTTATTTCAACGCTAACTAAGAGTTATATCGATTTAGGTAATAAGGTTGGGATAATATGTGTGGATCCAACATCTCCTTTAACTGGGGGAGCACTTTTGGGTGATAGAATACGTATGAAGCAACACTTTTCTCTTGACAATGTTTTTATTAGAAGTATGGCCAATCGAGGTCAATTAGGTGGCTTGGCGAGAGCCACTGAAGACGCAATTAAAATATTGGATGCTTATGGATGTGATATAGTAATAGTTGAAACTGTCGGCGTTGGACAATCTGAAGTTGATATTTTTGAATCTGCTCAAACTGTGGTGGTATTAGTAGTTCCCGGATTAGGAGATGAAATTCAAGCAATTAAAGCAGGTATTATGGAAATTACTGATATCTTTGTTGTTAACAAGATGGATTTACCTGGAGCAGATAAAAAAGTGGCAGAAATCATGCAAATGTTAGAATTTAAGAAAAATTATAAGTATGAATCTAAGGCTATTGGTACCAAATTTGAAAAAATAGATCAGTGGACACCAGAAATCACGAAAGTTAACTCAAAAACAGGAGAAAATTTTGATAATCTACTTGAACTTATAAATAATCATAAACAATTTTTAGAAGAGTCAGGAGTTATTTCAAATTATATGAAAAATCGAATTAAAAAAGAGACAATCCAAATTTTAAAACATAAATTAACTAAAAAAGTCGAGGAATTAATTAATACTAACGATAAAATTGAAGAATTCATTGAAAAAGCAATAAAAAAGTCATTAGATCCTTACTCTTTAGCAGGAGAAATTTTGAAACTTTTTTTTTGAAAAATAGAACAACTAAGATTTCTTTTTGGGATCAATCCATTCAGAATAAATTTCTATTATGGTTAGAGATTTACTCCTATGGCATTTTTCGCATTCCTCCTCTGTGAGTTTTTTAAATACAAAATCTCCAGCTTTGAACAACCTAGAGTAATCCGCTTGACATGCCCCACATTTTACAATACTATGCTTTTTCTCAATAAACCTTTTCTTTCGGTCCAAAATCTCCCCAATTGCTGGAATCGGAGGAAGTTGTGGTTCTTCAGCCATCTTATTTCTTTCCTAAGTACTTTTTATGTGATAAAGCAAAACAAACCTAATAATCTTTTAGATTTGATTCATAAATATATAAATTTATAATGAATAAAAAAAAAGAAAATGATTAAAGAATTGAAATATTCCCTTAAAAATTTATTTTTTTTAATTTAGTTAAGTTCCCTCTAACATTTCCATAAGAATTGCTTCCATGACGATCCCGGTTTGCATGCCGACTGACATTGATTCCTCGTATTGTGAAGGATCCCATTCATCCTCGGGAATAATATAACCTAACTCATCATTGCCCAATCCTATTTGGAAATTGTACTTTCCCGTCATAGCTTCTTTCAGGCGATATCCTATGCTAGGTAGAACCTCTCCAGGCATGGTGATTATCTGAGCTGCTCCTATATTAATGACGTTGACTTCCGACATTATAGTACCCAATTCAGGAGAATCCACATACCATGGTTCGGGTCTATAAAGCATACCTAAAAACATAGCGCCATAAAATTGTATGTTTTCTAACGGAACTTCAAAAGTCTGTTTTTCCAAATTAAAGGTTTTTTTCCAACTGGGGAAAAAAGAACCCCAACGGTAGAATCTGCGACATCGTAGAGCATTAATGGTGGCATCAGCTAGCGTATATCCAAGTTCTTTTGCCTTTTCGAATGTGTGTTCATCTACATCGGGAGTTATCATCCCTCCTAGAGCTCCATTGAAGAATACCGCAATCCCTCCCAGCTCCTCTTCAACTTTATCGCAGAGGTAACCTACATAGTCTGATGTTAATTCCAAATTGTCTGACCATAAGACTTCTGGATGACCCGCGTAGTTGATCATTGTCGCAATTGTTTTACCTCTTCTTCCCACAACCTTCATTACTTCCAAATCTGGATATACTCTACCTGGATCACGGGAGTTTTTCATTAATCCCGGAACACTGCTAGAGGCAAACCATAATCGAGCCTTTTCCATATTTTGATAAGCTTGACCTATGCATTCTATGATTTGATTTGCTACAAATTCCATATACTCCCAGTTAACTCCTGGATCAGGATAGGGAGGAGTCCAGAGCCCTAAAGTGTCGGGTCCCGAGTGTGTGTGTGTACAAGCTATTATAACATTTTCTGCATCAATCCCATATTGAACCTCTACTATTCCTCTTACTAAATCGACTTGATCAATCATGTAACCGATCAAGTCAAGTGCAACGAATACTAAAGTAGTTCCACGATAATCTAGGATCAAACACCTTGCATATATATCATCGTGAACAGCTTGAGCAGGTCTGTCCCCCGGGTCCCCAAATCCTGCTAAGAAAACTGGTGAACCATCTGGGTTTTTAGGGACTCCAAACTCGTCTGTCATAGGTGTTATCGGTAAAACACACGCTCCTGCCATTAATTTACGTTTAGGTTTACAAGCTAGAGCACTCATAGGAAAAACGGTGATTATTAATCCTACAACAACTAAGACCATAACTAATTTTGGTTTTATTTTATTCATTTAATTTCATCACCTCTAGTTTTACAATATTAGAAGGACTATATTTAAATATTATTCATTGAGGTGGTAATATTTTTGAAATAGTTTTTATATTAAAACCTAAAAATAAGTAAAAACAATCCTTCAGGCTTTTAAAATCTATTTTTAAGGAAATTAGAATTACTCAAAAAAAATAGATATATAAAATAATGAAAAAAATGAATGATTTTATATTATGAACCAATAGTAAAGGCAAACTAGACCTATTATAAATGCCAAAACTGCCCAGAAATAACGTAAATGCTTCGCATAATTTCTATGTCGACGTCCGAGTTCTGTTTCAATAGTATCTACTTGAATATATGGTGATGGTCCTCTTCTATACCATCCTTTGATTCTAACTCGTTGTCCTACAATTCTTTTGACGGTTCTAAGGGAGAAGATCAAATCTACAAGACCAATGCCAAACCGATAATCAACATACATCAAGCCAGTCTCATCCTGAAAATACATATCTTCGCTAAAGTAATATCCTGGGATACCTCTTCCAACAATCTTTCCCTCCATAATTGCAGGGACTGCTCTCATTGGACTTGCTTTCACATTCGTTACAAGGTCAACTACTCTTTTCGCTTCAAAACCACTCTTATACATAAAGTTTGTTTTGATTATTGAACCGAAGCCAATAATATAGAATCCTACAGCCCACATAAATAAAATAATTTTCGCATCTAACCAGGGTATGGTAATAATTTCAGCGAGGCTAAAGAGCCATGCAATTGTTACTCCGAGTAGAGCAAGAAAGATCAAAGTAGGAAATGCCTTCATAAATATATCAAAGAGAAATTGATCCCACAATGTTTTTCCTGCCTGTTGTTCCTTTAATTCTTTTGCCTGAGAGAAATCAATCTCAGGTTTTTTACCGTAAAATTCGCACTGTTCATTTAAACGTTGGATTCTTCTTGCGGGTAATGGATGTGTAGAGAAAATTTGGAAGTATTTAGCCCAAGGGTTATATAAATCCCATGCTGCCGCTAGTTGAATCGCATCCATAGATAGCACTCCTGTGGTGCTTACACTTATAATACCTAAACCTTTTGCTGTACTTGGATCAAAAATTCCTAATCCCCTAAGAGCTCGAACTCTTGATTTATTTCTATCTTTAACATCCATGTTAATATCTCTGTCAACTAGTAATCCATAAGCAATTTTAACTAGACCTGTTGATAAAGCATTCGGATCTTCTAACACTTCTGCACTATGTTGATCAGCATAATATTCACGAATCCTACTTACAATTAGTGATATTAAATATCCTAAATAGTAACTAAGGTAGGATAACACTGCGACTGCAAGTAATAGAAGATATATAGCGTTAGCTTCGTCATCACTTGAACGTCTTCTTCCTGAAATAACACTTGTGTAATAAGCCCATCTAGCAATCGTCAATAATATTAATGGTATAGCAAAAACAATCGTCATTATGATGAAATCTGAGTGTACTACATGACCTAATTCATGTGAAAATACTGCATTTTGCTCTTTTTTATTCAAATATTCTAATATTCCGTCAGTAATCACAACTCTTGCATTATTTTTTGTATGACCGAAAGTAAAAGCATTTGGGTTTAGATCATGAATTATCCCAAGTCGAGGCATCTTTATATTGTTATATGCTACTACTCTATCAAGAGAATCTGCCATATGAGGAAAGCGTGCAGAAAATTCTTCATAAGGAATCCAATCGATTCTATAAATCCACTGAATTATATACGGTGAAATTCCATATTGAAGCAAAACGATTAGAATTGTAAAACCAACCATTAATCCTAAGCCAAATAAGTTAGATGGCAAGAACCAGACACCGATAACAAAAACAACTGCGTAAAGAAGTGCAAATAAGGCAGTTATAGCCATTCCTGAAGCCAATCTTAATCCTATTTTATTTCACCTATAATTATTAAAATTTGTTATAGTTAAATTCACCCAATTATTTATTAAATTGGGATCTATGTATTATAGAAAAATCAAATTAATAATCTTTTAGGTTTAATTCAAAAAAAGTTGTAATACTAAGGGCAATTATGGCTTAAGCTGTTTTTTCGTTTTCCTTATCTTTTTTAGACTTCTTTGATTTTTTCTCTTTAATTTTTTTTTCTTTAGATTCCTCTTCTATTTCAAGGTCTTCTGAATCAGATTCTTCAGCTTCTACTTCTTCTACCGCTTCTTCTTGAGGTTCTGGTTTGGGTGGTGGTTTAGGTTTTCGTGAGATGACAACTTTAGTATAACGTATAACTTCCTTTCCATATTTAAATCCATCTTGAATGATTTCAACAACACTATTCTCTGGTAAATCTTCTTTTTCAACTGAGGTTAATGCTTCATGTAGGCTATAATCAAAAGCATCATTGATTTTAACCTCAATGGGTTCGGCTCCATAAGATTTGAAAATATTCATAAATTGACCATAAAATCCATTAAGTACATTTTTTTCAGTTTCATTTGCGCTACTAACAGCTTTCTTAAACGAGTCATATAATGGTAAGAAACTCTTCAAGACTGAGGCAGTATATTGAGTTCTTAAATCCTCCCGAGACTTATTCCAACGCTTCTGAGCGTTTTCAAATTCAGCTTGTAAATGCATGTATTTATTTTTAGAATCATTATTTTCTTTCTGTAGTTTTTGAGCTTTATCCTTAATTTCTGTGAGTTGCTTCTCTAAATTTTTAACCTTTTCTAGAGTTTCTTCTTTAGAAAAGTAATCTAATTCATAATGTTCCTTTTCTTCAAGTTGTTTAACCTCTTCAGGTTTTACTTCACTTTTTGAATCAGAATTACTTTGTATATCTTCGTTTTCAGAGATATTTTTCATTTCTTCAGATGATGTTTCTTTTGTATCGTTGTTGCTATTTTCAGTCATATTCAATTCCTTTAAATAATGAAATATGAATATATGATTAAAAATTGATTTTATTTTTTATTTTTTATGATATTGAGATCTTTATAAATAAAATTTTTAACTCAATTTTAATTAATATTTAATTAGCAATAGTAGAATTGCAAATTTATAAACATTAAATTATTAAATATTCGAAAACCTTTGAAATTTAGTAATACTCATAATTCTAAGAATAAGAGATGTTTGAAGTATGAGTGAAGAAAAAAAAGAAGAACCTAAAAAGACAACAAGAAAAGAAAAAATTGTAGGAATAGATCTCGGGACTAGCAATAGCGCATGTGCAATTTTAAGCGCTACTGGTCAACCTGAAATAATCCCTGCGGCTGAAGGGCGAACTTTAGGTGGTAAAGCCTTTCCTTCATATGTTGCATTTGATGAGAATGGACGCAAAATAGTGGGAGAACCCGCTCGAAGACAGGCTGTTTCTAACCCCGAGGGAACTGTAACAGCTATTAAGAGAAAGATGGGCACTTCCTATAAAGCAAAATTAAAGGTAGGTGATAAGACTCAAGAATTCTCACCTGAAGAAATTTCAGCAATGATTCTCAAAAAAATTAAAACTGATGCATCAGCATATTTGGGAGAAGAAGTTAAAAAGGCAGTCATTACTGTTCCCGCTTATTTTAATGACGCACAACGAACTGCTACTAAAAATGCTGGTGAAATTGCAGGATTAGAAGTTGTCCGGATGATTAATGAACCAACAGCAGCATGTTTGGCTTATGGTTTAGACAAAGATACAAAAAATAAACTAATGAAAATCTGTGTACTCGATTTGGGTGGTGGGACTTTTGATATAACACTTATGGAATATGGTGAGGGTGTTGTTGAGGTTATGTCAACCGCAGGCGATACACAATTGGGTGGTACTGATATGGATAACGCGATTATCGATTGGGTAACTGAAGAGTTTCAGAAGAAAGAAGGGATTGATTTAAAAGGTGATAGCAAAGCTTGGATACGAATTAAAGATGCTGCTGAAAAGGCAAAAATAGAATTGTCTACAACTTTATCAACTTCTATAAATTTACCATATATTTCGCAAAAAGAAGGCAATCCTGTACATTTAACGATGGAACTCACTAGAGCAAAATTAGAATCACTAATTGAACCTACCCTTAGAAGGTTGGATCCAATCATGAGAAGAGCCGTTTCTGATGCAAAATTATCAGTAAATGAAGTAGATAAGATTATTCTAGTAGGGGGACCTACTCGAATGCCTTCAGTTCAAGACAGATTTAAGAAGTACTTTGGAAGAGAGCCAGAACATTCAGTTGATCCTATGGAATGTGTCGCAATAGGTGCTTCTATACAAGGGGGAATTATTGCAGGGGATGTAGAAGACCTTCTCTTATTGGATGTTACTCCACTTTCATTAGGAGTTGAAACTCTTGGTGCGGTTTTTACAAAACTAATAGAAAGGAATACTACAATCCCAACAGAGAAAAGCCAGGTTTTCAGTACGGCAGCAGACAATCAACCAGCAGTGACTATAAATGTACTCCAAGGAGAACGAGCTATGGCAAAAGATAATATCTCTTTAGGTATGTTTCATCTGACAGGTATTCCTCCTGCTCCAAGAGGTATACCACAAATAGAGGTTAAGTTTTCTATTGACGCTGATGGAATTGTTCATGTTACTGCTAAAGATCTTGGTACAGGAAAAGAAACAGGTATAACGGTCACTGGCGCCCAAGGTTTAACTCCTGAAGAGATTGAAGAAAAGGTTAGAACTGCTTCACAATTTGAAGAAGAAGATAAGAAAGTAAGAGAACTAGTAGAAGCAAAAAACACAGCTGACTCCATGATTTATCAAACAAGAAAGTTAATGGAAGATAATAAAGATAAGATTCAAGAAAACGAGAAGAGTGAAATTGAAGCGGCCATAGCATCATTAGAAGAGGATATCAAGTCTGATGATACCAATCGAATTAAAATGGGTATTGAAAATCTCCAAAAATCCATGTACTCCTTTTCAAAAAGAATATATCAAACACAAGAACAAGACCAAGTTTATCAACAAGCGGCTGAACAGGCCCAACGAGCAGCTAGTGGTATGGGGGGGGCACCTACAGGTGGAATGGGGGGAACTCCTCCAGGAGGAGCAGGTGAAACAGGTGCTGGCGGAGCTACCTATAAATCTGACAAAGAAGAAGAAGAAAAGAAAAAGAAAGTCGTTGATGTCGACTGGGATGAAGATTAAATTTTTTTTTGAAATTTCTTTTTATTTTTATATAATTTCAATTATTGATTTCCATTAGGTCTTATTTTTAGTAATCTAATCTCAAAAATATAGGTGGAATTATTGGATGTAAAAATCCGGAAAGCCACACAGGATGATGCAGAAGGTATATCCCAAATATGGGAGGTTGTATGTGCCGAGAGAATTTACTCAGCAGTAAGCACACCCTTTACTCCCCAACAAGAACGTGAATATATCTCCTCTTTATCAGAAAGAGAAGGAATTTTTATAGCAGAAATTAATGACAAGATCATTGGGTTTCTGAGTTTGGATCTTTGGTCTAAAGCCATTGATTCTTTCAAACATGTATGTACAATAGGGACTTTTATTTTTCCAGAATGGAGAGGAAAAGGGATTAGTTATATTTTAGCTAATCATACATTTGAGATTGCCAAAGCTAATGGGTATTATAAAATTGTTATTTATGTGCGAAAAGGAAATGAACGGGCAATAAAATTTTATCAGAATTTAGGCTTTATTCTTAAAGGAGAACTAGAGCATCAGGTGTTAATTAATGGTGTGTATGAAAATGAAGTGTTTATGGAGAAATTTCTATAAAAAAAATATTTTTTTAGTTATTTTGAATTTCTTTTCTTAGTTTTACGAGTCTATCAGGAAAATTTGACATCATTGCATCTATGTATTGCCCTTTATAATTCATGCTTAAGAATTTTTGAATGGATCTGTTAAAGAGTAAGCCCCACACACAAAATTTAAAACCAAGATCTTTAACCATTTTGAATAGTTCGAAGGTTGCTACGTTGAAGTTCACATTAACCCCTTGAATATTTAATTCTCTCATGTTTTCTAATTCTAAATGCTCTTCTCTGATATCTGAATGTTTTAGAAATATTGTATTAATCAGCATTACATTTTTATCGAAATTTCTAATTTTAGAAAATATATCAGGCAAGGGAAAAGGATCGATTGATGTTTTAGCGATCTCAATTTTATCGAGTAAATTAAACTCTTTAGCAATCTCTATCACTCTTATTCCTACATCGGGAGCTCTTATATCGAAATTATATCGGAGATTATAATTTTTAAATTCATTAAACAATTCAGGAAGTGTCAGGATTGGCTCATTATTATCTAATTTGAACGTTTTAATTTCATTACTATTTAATTCATAGATAGGTATTTCCTCGCCATTTATTTTCAACTTTTGTTGGAATGTTAAAAAGATTTCGCGGTCTTTGGATAATTGTGTTTCTGTCTTGAAGCCATCAACACCCATCTCAATGGCTCTTTTGAATGAAGTTAGACTGTTTTGCACTCCATTGAAACCAGCCCCCCTATGACCCCAAATAAATGTTTTATTCATTGTATAATACCACCTCTTCATTATTAATTTCTGCAGCTAGTCCCAGTAAATCAAAATACACAACAGCATATTGAAGATCTCCTTCAATTTTGAGATTACCCTCTAAAAATTCGCGAAACACAAATTTATTTCCTGCTAGAATATCGCTCATAACTTTATTAGAACAATTGACATTGATTGTTGCACCCTCTATTTCTCCTTTGCCACATTTAAACTCACCATTGCCAAATTTAACCCAATACTTAAAATCTGGATCACCTAATGTTGTTTGCACAACATTTAATTTTAAAGCATCCAATTCTTCACGAAATTCTAAATTTTCTTCCGATAGGCGCTCAAATCCGTAAAAGACTTCCATTATACTACTATTGATACAACAATTCTCACAAAGAAATTTATCAAACGAAATTATTCCGCATCTTCCCATATCACATTCCCATTTGTTAGTCTCATTATTAATTGTAATGCTTTGTCCACATTGTAAAGGTACGGTCTCTATTTTTCTTCCACAATTGGTACATACAAGACTCATGTTCACATCATCTTTCTTTTAAATTTCAATTTATTTAATCCTTCTAACATAAATGTAATAATTAAATGTTCACGTTATATTTTAAGCAGAAACAGTCTGAATTCTTAATTCGTTAAAGGAATTTATAAGAGATTTTTTATTAGTTATTAATTTTTAGTTCTTTTGATAGTAAAACCATCTAAAATAGGTATTTTAAATAGTATGATATTAAAAGCTCAAAATATATAAATAGATCTAGTTCTTATATTAGTACTATTGAAAACCAAACTCCGCAGAATTTCTTTTGATAAAAAATGATTCTAATTGCAAAAAAAAATCAAAAAGAAAGATATGGTTAATATGCTAGAAAAACCAGAGTTGAACGAACCAGATCTAATACCTAATGATGAGTTTAGAAAGAGAAGTGCAGTATTTTTCAGAAAATATGGAAAGAAATTTCAAGAAGTTGCAGTGAAAATCGCTGAAAATAAAATCTCATGGGGAACACTTGTCGAAACTAATGCAGAAATATATGCTGATAATATTGCTATAAAATTTGAGGATATCACATTAACTTATAAAGAGTTTAATGAATGGGTTAACCGCTATGCCCATTATTTTATCTCAATGGGTTTGAAAAAAGGAGATGTCGTGGAATTGATGATGACCAATCGACCAGAGTATTTAATAATTATTACTGCTATTGGCAAAATTGGAGCAATAACATCCTTAATCAATATTGATCTACGGGAATTATCCTTAGTTCATTGTTTAAAGCTTACTCCTGGAAAATTTATTATAGTTGGTGAAAAGTGTTATGAAACTTTTATCAAAGTGAAATCAGAGCTTGATCTTTCACATGTTCAAAAGATATATTTTTTGGTTGACCAAAGCTTAATGTCTATTCCCAAAGGTTTTATTGAGCTTTCCCAAGAAGTCAAAAATTTTCCTGTAGAAAATCCCTTAACAACAATAAACGTGAAAACTAATGATCCTATTACCTATATATTTACCTCGGGAACAACAGGATTCCCTAAAGCTACAATTTTTGCTCATTCTACTATGGTGTCTTGTTATTATTTATTTGGGGGTGTAATATTGGAATTAACACCTGATGATACGATGTATGTTTCACTTCCACTCTTTCATTCTAATTCTCTAGGGGCAGGATGTGCAACAACTTTTGGTGGGGGTGCTGCTCTATCTATAGGGCGCAAATTCAGTGTTACCCGTTTCTGGGATGATATTCGCAAATATAATGCCACAGCTTTCAATTATATTGGAGAAGTGTGTCGATACCTAATGAATCAACCTCCCAAACCTGAAGATTCAGATAATCCTGTAAAAGCAGTTATTGGGGCAGGGCTTCGCCCAGAAATTTGGAAGGATTTTAAAAAACGATTCAATATCCCTAAAATCGGAGAATATTACTCAGCAACCGAAGCCGTAGGTGCTTTTGCCAATTTCTTAAATTTCGATTGTACTGTAGGATATTGTCTTACTTCATATGCAATTGTTAAATACGAGTATGAAGAAGAAAAACCTGTCAGAAACGAGAAAGGATATATGAAACGGGTTAAAACTGGTGAATCTGGGTTACTTTTATTTGAGATTGCAGGTACAGCTGTATTTAGGGGATATACGGATAAGAAGGCAACTGAATCAAAAATATTTCATAATGTTTTTAAAAAGGGAGATAAATGGTTCAATACAGGAGATTTAATGAGAGATATTGGAAATAATCATGCTCAATTTGTAGATCGCCTTGGAGATACATTTCGTTGGAAGGGACATAATATATCTACCACTGAAGTAGAGAAAATAATTAATACATTTGATCAAGTTTTATTTTCTACTGTCTATGGTGTTCAGATACCCGGTACTGATGGAAGAGCAGGAATGGCCGCAATCGTGCCCAATACTTCAGTTGAGGATTTTAAATTAAAGGAACTGGCTGATGTTTTAAAACTAAATCTACCTCTTTATGGGATTCCGATTTTTCTTAGGTTAAAATCGGAATTGACAATTACGGCGACTTTTAAACTTAAAAAAGTAAAATTGAAAAAGGAGGGCTTTGATCTTGAGAAAATTGATGATCCAATATATATTGTTTTGCCAGATGAGTCAGAATTTACTCCTTTGACAAAGGATATCTATGAAAATATTCAAAATCAACATTATAAATTTTAATTTATTTTTTACTTATGAATCCCAGGATCCAAATAAGGAGTTTTAGAGTATATAACATTGGTTTGCTTCTTTCGTAATTCTTCCAATAAACCTTCTTCGGTAAACTCATTGATATTCAAAAGAGTCCATCCATGTACTCCTCCACTTACTAAACCATCTGGCCTATGCATATCTGTTCCTGTGATCATTCCTATTTTATTATTATGTTTAATACAAAAATCATATGACTCATAATCATACACATTTTCAGGCTTAGAATCATCATTTATAATTTCAATGTAATCTATCCCCCATTCTAACAAAGTCTCACGAGAGGGATGGTGTTTCATTTTAAATTCATATAAACTCCATGGAATATGATCACATACAACAATAGCCTCTTCATCATGAGCTTTATTTATCGCTTCAATAATAAGTTTATCTGATGTTCTATAGGAGATCTTGTTTGTCCAATTTGAGACACCTAGTAGATTTAAATGAATTCTATTGGTAGTTATTTCAATCCCACTCAAAATTATGATACCTCTTTCATAATATTCTTCTCTAACTTTATCAATTTCTTTTAAATGATGCATATTATTATGATCTGTTATAGCTAATGCATTATAACCCATAGCAATATGCCATTCAACATTTTGTTTAATCGTAAGTACGCCATCGCTGTGTATCGTATGTGAATGCTGATCAAATACAACATTATGTTGATTCTTATCGTATCCAGGAGGGACATGAGGAATGATATCTTTCCAATCATTATCAGAATAAGTCATAGGCACCAAACAACATTTTTAAGTTCAAGTTTTTTAGTTGGAAAAATTAATAATTAGGAAATGGTAAAGGTTGTTGTCAATAGATCTTCTTTACGCGATGATGACCCAACATATATAGTATATTCAATTTGTTCTATGATCCATTCCTTCTTATCAACATCATAGTATGCCAGATCCTTCGCTTTTAAGTTCAAATTAATAGTTTTCATTTCACCTGGATTAAGTAAAACTTTAGTAAAACCCTTAAGATCCTTAATAGGTCGATCTAAAGATGGATTTTTATATCCAACATACATTTGTACAATTTCCTCACCAACCACATTACCAGTATTAGTAACATCAACGCTCACTTGAATTTCACCATCAGAATTTATTATGTTTTTATCAATTCTAAGATTATCATATGAAAACGTTGTATAACTTAAACCATATCCAAAAGGGAAAGTAGGTTCGTATCCTTCTTTATCCATCAATTTATATCCATGATAATATCCATATTCAATTTGAGTGACAGTAGCATCAAAGAAGGGAAGTTGATCTTCTGATTTTGGGAATACTGCAGGAACTTTAGCACTGGGATTAATATCACCAAATAATATTTCTGCAAGTGCCGTTCCACCTTCCATTCCAGGATACCAGGCCATCAAGATTGCGGAAACTTTATTCTTCCAAGGTTCAACGATTATTGGTCCACCTCCCTCTAATACTACGATACAATTCTCGTTTACAGAAGCTAATTCCAATATCAATTTTTCATCTTTTTCATGTAATCTTAAAGATGCTCGATCTCCCGTACGTTCTTTAGTACCTGATCTCTCTCCTTCATCTAGATGCGTATACCCTGCAACAATAATAGAGACTTCGGAGTTAGTAGCTAATTTTTTAGCCATCTCAAGATCTTTTCCTTCATTGAATACTACATTTATGCCATTTCCCCTCACATCTCTTATGCCTTCAAGTGGAGTTATTACATAAGGGGGATAAACACGGCTACTTCCATAATCTCCAACATTGGGGGTGTTTGCTAACTCCCCAAAAATCACAATTTGTTTTATTTTGTCTCTATTAAGTGGTAATATTGAATTTTTGTTTTTTAAAAGGACAATGCTCTTTCTCGCAGCCTTCAAGGCTAATTCGGCATGTTCTTTACAAGCAATTTTTTCCTTACTATAAAACATAGAATCCCCTTTATGTGCAAATTTGAGTTTTTGCCTTAATATTCTCAAGACACCCTTATCAATTAAATCTTCAGTAAATCTTCCTTCATTCAAGTAACCAATCATTTTATTTGGAGCCATACGCCATTCGAAAGGCATCTCAATATCCACACCAGCATTTAAAGCAAGTGCCCCATTTCGAATACCCCAACCAAAATCAGTAATAACAAATCCTTCAAAATTCCAATCTTTTTTTAATATATCTCCTAAAAGATGGGAATTGTGACCACAATACTTCCCATTCACTTTATTATAAGCACTCATGATGGAAGCTACACCAGCATCAACACATTTTTTAAAATGTGGAAGGTAAACTTCCCTCAAGGTCCTTTCATCTATTAATACATCTAAATCAAATCTTGTATTTTCTATACTATTGCATGCATAATGTTTGGCACATGCCATAATATGTTTTTGAACACCCTTTAAGATTGCGACACCAAATGCTCCAAGGTGATATGTATCTTCCCCATATGTTTCTTGGGCTCTTCCCCAAGCGGGATGTCTCAATAAGTTAATACATACACCACCAAAAAAATTGGCTCCATGGGCTTTTGCTTCAATCCCTATTATTTCACCTATTTTTTCCTCTAAATCTAAATCCCATGATGCTCCTCTCGCCATAGACACAGGAAAACAAGTTGAATTTCCTATCACAACTCCTCTTGGCCCATCTGAGAAGAGAACTCCAGGGATTCCGAGTTTTTTATCTTCTCCTGCAGGGATAGGTTCAGCATTGTATCTCTTTTGCATTTTTGGCCCACCTTCAGCTAAAGTCCAATCGCCTGACATCTGATAGAGTTTTTCCTCCAAAGTCATTATAGAAAGAATCTCTTTAGCAATTTTCTCAATTTGATTATTATTTAGACCTTTTAACTTATCCCAATTTATCCTTTTTTTAGAATTTTCTGACATTTTTAAACCATGTTAAGTGGTTTTATATTCATTTTTTATGTAGTATTATTCCTAAATTTTCTAGCTCATTTATGTTTTTTCATAAAATTTTCTAGTTCTTTTCTTGTGGGCATATTCATAGCTCATTTTCTTGTTATTTTTACAGCTGAAACAGTATTAGTGAAATTAGGGCTTTTCTCTAAAGGCATATTCGTCAACAATCCAAAAATTAATCCCACGACAAAAGCATCACCAGTTTCTGTTGTATCCACTACATCAACTTCATATGAAGGTGCAATACGGTGTAAAACACTTTTATGACTTTTATTTCTCTAAAATAAACTATGATAATTTAATTTGAATATAAAAAAATAATACAAAATGATAATAATTAATGATAATCTTTTTAAGAAGGGCAAATACTCGTAGCATCATTATCAACAATCGCTTGGAATTGACGTTTGGTTATTGTATCAAATAGTTCCATTGCCCTAGGGTCACTTCTATCCAACTGAGAAAATCCTATAGCAGGTATATATGCATAACACATTAAAGATCTTAGGTAAAATTCCCATGCGTAATCAAAATCATACCCAGTAATTCCTTTAGTTTCTAATTGTTTGATATAATGTTTAACCATATCCTTTTCAATTTTCCTCCTCAAATCGATTTCAACACTTTCACCCAGGAGGTAGGCAATATCTAATATACCTCCATTCACAACAGCGGATCCCCAATCAATTATAATAATTGGATCCTCTTTATTATCCCAATCGAAGAACAGATTATCAACTCGAAAGTCAAAATGAGAAATAGTTAAATTCTCATCAGGTATAGTCATAACCAACCAAGTGAAATATTCATGAATTTTCTGACCTGCTTCCTTACCCCCTTCGGGAAGTATTTTTTGAAATTCTTCTGATTTAATTGAAAGATCCCAACTAGTACGATAAGTTTCAGCTAGAGATTGTGACACTTCATCCCTAGGTTTAGGCATCCAATCAAAGGAAAAAAGATCTGGAGCATCCCACCACCTTGCATGAAATTCTACGATTATATCTATTACTTGTTTAGTTTGTTCTTCATTTAAACCTTTTATTTGGTCTATCTGATCAAAACAAGAACAATCCTCTAGAATGAGAATATATCTTTTAGCTTCTTTATCAAAATCATAATGAATAACACTTGGGACTCGTATTGGACTTTTAGGTGCTACTTCTGTATAAAACCTAATTTCCCTCTCATAAAGATTATATTGTTCAGCTATAGCTAAAGCTGTTCTAAAGGTCGTTGGCATTTTGACAATCATGGTTTTTGGGAGATCGGAGGACTCTTTATCATAGTTTAAAGTTAATCTTGCCATATCACTAACAAATCCTTCCCCAGCACCCCATGGTTCTCTTGATACAGATTCTATATTTACATCTTTAAGGTATCCGGTTTCATGAAGGGTTTCATTTAACCATTCAGAAGTTATTCTTTTTGTTCTTTTTGGTATCATATTCTAATACGTACTATCTTTTTTTTATATTAAATTTCAACTTGAATGTTTAAAATCTTTTCTTTTCTATTACAGATTTAGAAGTCTCTGTATTGATATTAAACTGTACAAATGTTTTATATATTATTATTACCTAAAAAAATAAATTCCATAAACAATTTTAATTAATTGATTTTCAAGCTTATTTTAAAATAATAAGGGACAAAGACATCATGAGTTCTAAGAAGAGAGATTACTATGAAGTACTAGGAGTAGATAAGGAGGCATCCACAAATGATATCAAGCTAGCTTATCGTAGATTAGCAAGAAAATATCATCCAGATATGAATAAAACGGATCCAAATGCAAAAGAAAAATTTATTGAAATTCAAGAAGCTTATGAAGTATTAAGTGATGAGAATAAAAGAAGAAATTATGATCGCTTTGGACATGGTGGAGTGCAAATCGATATGAGTGACTTCTTTTCAGGTGGAATACCTGGTATTGATGAACTCTTTAAAAGTATTTTTGGTGAGTTTAGTCCTTTTGGGGGTTTCAATGATTTTGGTTTTGGTGGTATAGGTTCGCGAGCTAGAAGAAGAACCGCACCACGTCGAGAAGTAGGACAAGACATTGAGGATCATGTAGAAATAAGCTTTGAGGAGGCAATGTTTGGGGTAAAAAAAGATGTTCTGATAGAACGATACACACCCTGCGATGAATGCGAAGGAACAGGAGCAGAAGATCCCTCAAGTGTAGTTAATTGTCCGGAATGCCAGGGAACAGGGAGAATTAGAAAAATGACACAATCTGGATTTGGTACAATTATTAGAGAATCAGGTTGTTATTCATGTGATGGAACTGGAAAAGTAATTGAGAAAAAATGCAAGGTTTGCGATGGTACAAAAGTAGTGCCTGAAGAAAAAACGATTCATGTTTCGATTCCAGAAGGTGTGGAAGATGGTGTACATCTAAAAGTACAAGGTGCAGGACATGTTCCTTCTATTAATGCAATACCGGGTGATCTTTATTTAGGAATTAGAATAATAGATAATGAAAAATTTATACGGAGAGGGAATGATCTCTATACTCCTACTAATATTGATATAGTCACTGCAATTGTAGGCGGAAAAATTATGGTTCCTACTCTAGATTATAAAGAAAAGATTTTAACGGAAAAAGAATTGTCAATTCCAGCTGGAACTCAACCAGGAACAGAATTTCGAATCAAAAATCGAGGGGTTTCTTATATGCGTGGAAGAGGGAGAGGAGATCAATATATAATTGTAAACATTGAAATACCGAAAAAAATATCAGAAAAACAAAAAGAATTATTATTGAAATTTCAAGAGCTAAATAAATAAAGAATTTATAAGTGAGAATTCAGCCAACTAGTTAAATCTTCAAAAACTTCATTGCGGTTAATTTCATTAAAGAGCTCATGCCTGGCATTTTTATAAAGCTTATGAGTCACATCTTTAATGCCATAATTTTTAAAGCGATTAACTATGTCTATGATACCAAAACTATAATTTCCCACTGGATCCAGTGTTCCAGATATAATATAAATAGGTAGTTCTTTTGGTATCTTCTTTTCATATTCTGGATTATAGATTTTTTCGTTTCCCTTAAATAATTCCAACCAAAGTGTCGCAGGACCAATAAATCCACACCATGGATCATCAATATATTTCTGAACTTCTGCCTTATCTCTACTGAGCCATTCAAATCCAGTAGCACCATCCTCATTCTGCCATCGTTTATTAATTGATTTAAATGACATATTATCCAATTTTGTGCTTGGTGCTGTTGGTCCTATTTTTTCAATCTCTCCCTTAGCGATTTTTATACCCTCTTCACGTATCGATTTATCTGATATTCCATTGGTTCCACTTAAGATACACCCCTGAATTTCATTTCCCCACTCTTGAATATAATCTTGTGTTAGCATGGCCCCCCACGAATGCCCTAAGAGGAATAAAGGTAGATTGGGATTTTCTTTTTTAGTAATTATTGATAATTCATGAGCATCATTTACTACTCCTCTCCATCCATTTGATCCCAAAACTCCGGCATTACCATCTAAAGTAGCTTCTGTTAGATCTCCCGCAGTTAAACCATGTCCTCTATGATCATCTGCATAGCAAATATATCCTTCTTTACATAAAGCTTCCGCTACTCGAGTATATCTTTTCGCATGTTCTGCTAATCCATGAAGTATCTGAATAACTGCTTTTGGTTCAGCATCGGGTTCCCATTTGTACACAAAGATCTCAATCCTATCTTTATCAGTAAAAGTAAAAGTTGAACTCTTCATCTTATTATCATTTTCTTCGTTGTTTTTAACAGTCTAATTATTAATTTATTAGTTAATTTCTTCTTATGATCCTATAATATATAAAATTTTGATCAATGATGACTCTATGAATACTAAAATTCTAATTACTGGTCCTCCTCGAAGTGGTAAGTCAACTTTAATAGGTAAATTAATTGAACATTTTTCTAATAGACAAATTTCTGTATATGGCTTTTTAACTCCAGAAGTTAGAGAGGGACATAATAGAATTGGATTCGATCTCTTAAATATAAAAACAAAAGAAAGGGAAAAGTTAGCAAGAAAAGGTAATTTTGATACTAAACATCGTGTAGGAAAATATCATGTTTTCATAGAGAGATTCGAGAAATTTCTCGCTAATTTTAAGAACATTAGATATCATCAAGAGGATTTGATTATAATTGATGAGATTGGAAAAATGGAACTTTTCTCTGATAAATTTCAAGAATTCATAATGAATATGTTTAAATCTAATATTTCAATTATCGCCACAATCGGTTTAACAATTAAGCATTCAATAAAAGATCGTTTATTAAAACTCCCAGATGTTAAACTTTTCAACTTAAATCGCCAAAATTATCAAAATACTTATCAAAAGATAATTTCATTAATATAGTGAAATATTACAGAACTTTATATATATCCAAAAGTGTGAGCTTTTACTCGTACGAAAATTTATATTAAGAATATTTTTATTTTATTAAGTAGGATCTTTTCTTATAGTATGAAAGGAGATTTATTTTTGAACTGGAAATGTGATAAATGTGGTCATGAATTTGAGACAGATGACTTTCCAGATGAAGGATTTAAATGTCCGGGATGTGGAGGCGACGATTGTTCCTTTAGTCTTTTAGAAAAGTAATAATTTCAATAAATTATATTTCAAAATTACTCTCCTTTAAAATTATATATATAGATTTTAGTTGATTAAGAAAAAATGATTGAATGTAATCAAGATGTTAGAAAAAAGGAGTGCGCTTGCACATATGACTGCCAAAGAAGAGGTAAATGTTGTGAATGTTTAGAGTATCATCTTTCTATGGATCAGCTACCAGGGTGTGCTTTCGCTAAGATTTCAAAAGAAGCTGAGAAATCTTACAATAGAGATATCGAATATTTTGCCAAATTAGTATTGAAAAGATAATTTATCGTAAGTTGGAATAATAATCTTAATGGAGAATCGCCTAATAACCTTTTTTGAGTTTTTTTTACTTTAATTTGTTCTTCTATAATTCCCATTCTACTGTTTTGTTAAAATTTATAAGGGTAGAACGTGATTAGAATGGTATGGATTTTAAGAAAATCTATAAACGGGGTTTAGGTGTTTCATTTTTACTCCTTATAGTTGTTATAGGTGTTCTATTCTTTCCTAATCTAAATAAAAACCCGGTATCTGATGGAAATTCAATTTTTACGAGCGCACCAGAAGATAATTATGAACCCAATAATAGTCCTACAACTCCTTACGATATAACATCAAATGAAGGAAATTGGCTTAGTTTTCTTAATGGAACAGGGACGCAATGGGATGATGACTGGTACATGATAAATATAGTCCCTGGAAAAGAGCATCTTAGTGTAGTTCTAACTTTTAACCATTCTGAAGGTGATATTGATCTAGAGCTTTATGATATTAATGGCTCAGTCCCACTTACAGGAAGTTATGATGTAATTGATAATGAATACATTGATACAGCAGTTCCTTCACCAGGATTATACTTATTGAGGGTATATTTGGATAATATGGGAAATATCTATGACTTATGGTGGAATACTTCTATGCCAACTGATGATTTATATGAAGAAAATGACGACTGGACGATGGCATATGATATTTCGGGTAATGAAAATGCATCTCACTTAGGAATTCAAGCGGATGATGATTGGTATATGACATGGGTTGATCCAGGAGAAATGCGTCTACATGTGGACGTGTATCACACACATTCAGAAGGTGATATAGACTTTGAAATTTACTATTATGATGGTATGACCCTTAATTGGATAGCATGGACAAACGATACTTGTATTGATACTAACGTTCCTTGGTCAGGATGGTATTACATACATGTCTATGGAGAAAATGCCGGCAATACATATGATTTAAGATGGGAAGATCTTATTCCAAGTATTTCAGATGATTGGATGGAAGAAAATGATGATTTTTGGAGTTCTAAGTGGATTGATCCAAATTACCACTCTGGGCTGAGGATAGTCTTTTTTGACGAGGATTGGTTTCATTTAAAATTATATCCCGGTGATATTATTGATGTTAGCATTTTTTTCAACCATATGGAGGGTGATTTAGATTTAGAGCTTTATGATCCTTCCAATTCACTTCGAATAGGGTCATATTCTGTTGATAATAACGAATTTATTTCATATACAGCAGATGTGTCGGGGGATTGGAGAATTCGAGTTTATCATGTAAATGGAGATTCGGAGGTATGGTATGACTTAGATATTTGGTTAAATGCAGGAGGTCCTGGTGATGATTGGATGGAAGAAAATGATGGTTATTGGAGTTCATGGTGGGTTAATCCAAATTGGTATCCTGGTTTGAAACTTGTGAAGGATGATGAGGATTGGTTTCATACATATTTAGATTCTGGGGATATAATTGATATTAGTATTTTCTTTAAGAATGAAGTTGGTAACTTAGAGTTAGAACTATATGATCCATATGAAAGTCATCGAATGGGATCTTATTCTAATACTAATAGTGAATTTATCACCTTTAAGGCAGATGTTTCAGGAGATTGGCGAATTAGAGTGTATCATAAGTTCGGAGATTCCGAGGTACGTTATGATTTAAGTATATGGCTAAAGGATGATTTTTATGAGTTTAATGATGAACCAAATATGATTAAGGATTATAAAGACCATCCATCTCTTCTTATTGAATATGAGCAGACTTGGCTAAGTGATCATTTAGGATTGGCTGTTCAGGGAAATAATGATTGGTATATCATTGATATAACTCCAGGCTTCGAGCGTTTAATTCTTGAACTTAAATTTAACCATTCTTTAGGAGACATAGGTGTTGATATTTATGATCAAAATGGTTTGTGGATTACAGGTAATAATTCAAATACGGATGATGAATATATTGATTATATGCTCCCACATCCAGGATTTTATGCTATATTGGTTTACGGCTATGATTGGGGAAATGAGTATGATATGTGGTGGGACGATCTGAGAACTGATCTAAGATCTGATGATAATTATGAATTGAATAATAACCCATCATCTGCTTATGACATTTCATATTCACCGGAGATATCCTTATGGGAATTAAATGGACTCGCATTACAATATGATGAAGATTGGTATGAAATTTATGTAGATGGCTCAAATTTAGAATTAGTTGTATGGGTTTTTTACGATTCTGCTGAAGGTTTAATGGGTTTTGAAGTCTATGATTGGAATCTTAACAAAATTGCGACAAACTTTACACTAACTGATAATGATCACATTATCCAAGAAGTGTCAAATGGGACTTATTATATTAGAGTTTTTGGAGATAATTCAGGAAACGTCTATAATCTATGGTGGGCAACTCGAGAACCTGAAGAAATTGGGATGATCCCTGGTTATGATTTACTAATCTTAATTGCGTCAATCATAGGGATTTCAATGGTAGGAATCAAAGTAAAAAGGAGTAAATTAAGACATAAATAAATAATTTTTTTCCTTTTTTTTTATTTTATAAGTTTTATATGAACATTTTTTTTAATAAAAGATAGAAAGACGCTTGAGATATATACCCGCCCTTCTGTACTGTACCTGTCACCAGATAACAGTTGGAGCATCAAACTATGCGGCCTACCTAAAGTTCGCTCCAAGTACCTCATCACTTTCATTTGGCCTTACACCAAGGTTTTAGCTCGTTCCAACCATTCCTTCCTACAATTTCTTTGGCTTATCCAAGTCATTAATATATGTAGAAAGGCAGTGTCGTTTCAGTTGCTAAAATACGATTCTCATCGTAGTAGTTATCTACTCCTTACTTGGAGAGTGGGGCGAAGTTCCTCAGCGGGTTAAACCCACCGTCAGCTCCATATCTCACTCGTCTCGTTTCTAAAGGTAAAATAAATATTTAAATTTTTGTCTCTAAGTGAATCATATATTTAGTTAATCTGAGTACTTAATTCATATGAAATAATATCACAATATTTTTTAAAACCTAATTTTCGATATACTCTCTCTCCTAGTGATGACGCTTGAAGTACTCCAACTTTATAATCATTTTTAAGGGCATCTATTAATGCTGCTCTACTTATTGTAAGACCGAATCCCCTGTTTCTATATTCTGATAGTGTAGATACTGCATGAAGACCTGCTACTCCCGAGGACAGATACAAAATTAGAGCTGAAACCATTTTTCCTTTAAAATTACCTATATAGAATTTTACTTCTGGTTCTAAAAACAAAAATATAATTAATTCAGAATCAATTTTTATTCCAAAAACCGATGATACAACCGTTATCCAATTTTTTAGAGAATCCTCGTTATCAACAATTTCTACTAATAACTTGCTATCATCTAATATTTTTTTCTTTAGATCTTTCAAATTAGCAGCCATTCCGGATTGTTGATAAACATTAACAAAACCATTTTTCTCGAGAATCAATCCTAAATTGTCAGGTTTAGTTAGTGGTCCTATTGTCCAACCATTAGGGGCTTTACCTTCTTGGATTAATCTTTTTATATCGGAAATCTCATTTTCTGCATTTAATTTTTCAAAATCGGCTCTATATATACATTTTGGCCAATCTGCATTCCTACTATCCACCCAGCTAATTTTATCCTCTAAGTGAGATATGAAATTGGGATGTTGAGAAGATTTAGTATAAAAATCATCAATATTTTGCTCGATATAGGCTTTTATTGTTTTTGAAGATATTTTGTTAAGAATGTTATTCATTGTTTTATCCTAAAAAATGAGTTTACTATATAATAATCTTATTCTCTAAATAATTTACTACTAATCATTCAAAATAAAAAAAATATAAAAAAAAGAATAATTTATTGGCTATTTAAGTAATTTGATTTTAGATCAGAACACTAAGAGACCTGCACCATTACCAAAAAGCATTAAGAATCCGAGAAAGATAGATGCTGTTAAAGACATTACAACTAATAAAGTATTAATGCTTGGACCTGCGGTATCCTTGAATGGATCTCCAACTGTATCACCAGTTATGGAAGCTTTATGTACCTCAGTACCTTTACCTCCAAGATTTCCATCCTCAATCCATTTTTTAGCATTATCCCATGCACCACCAGCGTTCGACATCATGATCGCGAAAACAAAACCCGAGAGGATAGCACCAGCTAAGAATGCACCTAATGCCGCAACTCCAAATATGATTCCAACGGTTATAGGGATAATTATTGAAATAATACTTGGTATTATTAGTTCTCTTAAAGAACCTTTAGTAGCAATATCAATAGTCTTACTAAAATCAGCTGCTTCTTCTCCTTTTAATATTTTTGGATTTGTTTCGAATTGTCTTCTAATTTCATCAACCATCTTAGCCGCATTTCTCTGTACTGCTAGGATTAATAATGCTGAGAACAAAGCAGGTACTACAACTCCTATAAAAGCTCCTATTAATACATTTAAAGTAAGGAGATCCATAACATTAATCGTACCAGGTTCTATGTCATTAGCTTCAGTAGTAAATGAAAAGAGCAATGCAAGTACTGTTAAATTTGCTGCTCCTATCGCAAAACCCTTTGTGATTGCTTTAGCAGTATTTCCTGCAGAATCTAATCGGTCTGCTGTACGTATTATATCATCTCCTAAATCTCCTTGTTCTGCTATCCCTCTAGCATTATCTACAATAGGACCATATGCATCATTAGATACGATGGTTCCTACAATCGCAAGCATACCGACTGCAGCCATTGCTACTCCAAATACACCTCCTAATAGATATGCAAACGCCATTGCTATAACAATTCCAATAGCAGGTGGGACTACACTCAGTAAACCATAAGAAAAACCACTGAGTATAACAACAGCATGTCCTTCTTGAGCTGCTTCTGCCATTTTTCTAGTTGGTTTTTTATCATCTCTTGTGAAATAATCACTTGTAAGACCAAGAATAATGCCAGCAAGAAGTCCAATAATAGTGCTCCCACAAAGTTTCCAAAGGAATATTATTTCATCTTCCGGTAATCCAATAACCATTATCAAAGTAAATAATGTTGCTAATCCCGCAAACAATAATGTAGAAATATAGGTTCCTGTATTTAAGGCTTTACCAGGTTCTTCGGATCCTTTCCATTTTATATACCAAATTCCAAGTAGTGATGCCATCAGTCCGACACCACATAATACAACAGGGAATACAACAAATGTATATCTAACTGTGTCTGACATAAATTCCCATACCGTGTCCGCGAGGGCTAAAGTTGCGGCAAGCATCATAGCTGCCACAATAGAGGCAACATATGAGTCAAATAAATCACTACCCATTCCTGCAATATCTCCTACATTATCACCTACATTGTCAGCAATAGTTGCAGGATTACGAGGATCGTCTTCTGGGAGGTCATATTCTGCTTTTCCTACTAAGTCAGCACCAACATCAGCCGTCTTAGTGTAGATACCGCCACCACATTTCATGAACAACGCAACACTACTTGCACCAAAACTAAATCCTAATACGATCATAGGATCTGGAATAATCCAATACAAAACTGAGACCCCAATTAATGCAACTCCAACTACAGCAAGTCCCATAACAGATCCACCAAAGAAAGCTATATCGAAACCTTTCTTTGTACTAATAGTGCATCCTTGAGCTGCTCTTGTATTTGCTTTCACGCCCACATACATTCCTAGCCAACCTGCAAACATAGAGCCAACAGCACCAATTAAATAAGCAAACATTTGTTCCCAATTTAAAGCATCATCAATCAATCTGTTATAGGTGTCGCTTTCTTTAAGAGGGGATGGAAGGAATAACATAGCAATTGCAAGAACTCCCACAAAAATGCCTAATATCTTATATTGAACTTTAATGTAGGTCTCGGCACCTTCTTCAATATAGCCAGCAACCTCTTGCATTCTTTCATTTCCAGGATCTTCCTTTAAAACCAAGTATCTAAAGTACATTGCCATCGCAATAGAAAGTATTCCTGCAATTAACGCAACTATTAAAATGATTGGTACATCTTCTATCATAATTTTTCACTTAAATGTTAATTTTTTTTCAGAGTTTTTGTAAATCAAATGTATAATAATATCACTCAAAATTTCTTAAATCATTAAAATATTTTGAATTTAAAAGAAATTTTTTCCTACGACTTATTTAGATAATCTGTATTAATCTAGTTAAGGAAGTAATAAGGTATTGATCAAAATGTAAAAAATTATAAATTCAATAATCTCATTATTATATAATCTTAGATGTAAAAATAAGAAGCGAGAATCAAAAATCACATAATTGATCTTTAATGACTTTAGAGGAAATTGAAGAGTCTCTAATAGACAAAGCAAAAGAACAGGAAAATAATTACAATTGGATTGAAGCGGTAAGTGGGAAAAAGAACAGAGCAAGGAACGATTATTTATTCAAAGCACAAGATAATGATAGAGTATTATCAACACTAAGAATCAATATAGATCTATTTTTCTCTTTCTAAAACTAAAATGTTATAAATTGGAGTGAATAACTAGATATAATAAAAAAATTAAAAGAAGTCTAAGGTGAAAGCATTTGTCCCAAAATCAAAATGATAAAGAAATTACAATGAGAGACCAAATGAAAAAATTTCTAATAAAAGGTTTCTATGGATTTAATACGGTTCTAACATTTGGTCTAGGAAGGCGACTTGGCATTTTTGATTATCTTGACGAAAAATCTAAGACATTATCAGAATCTGGTCCTACTTCTTCAGTTTATTTTACTCCAGAGGAACTGTCTGAAAAATTCAATTTAAATCCAAATTATTTGGATGCTTGGATTCATTTAGGACTTGAATCTGGTATTTTCGAAATTGATAATGCAGATAAAAGAATAATAAAAACTGCGCCTCATGTATATAACTTATTGATTGATCGTAATCACATGTTTTATGTTGGAGACACGATAGGGGCATTTTATTATCTTGCACCATTCCAAGATATGCTACTTGAAGGTTTTAAAAAGGAAAGAAGTATGTCTTTTACAGAATTCTATGAAGAATTTCCTGAAGAATTAATTAAAGACACACAGCGAATGAGTGCAAGAATAGGATCATTGATCGAAGGGTTATTTGCTAAGAATTTCAGGGATTTCTGTAAAAATTTACGAAGAGAATCTTCTATTCTTTCAGTTGGATGTGGTTATGGTTATAATTTAGTGGTTTGGGCTAAAAAGTACAAGAAGGCTAGATTTGTGGGCATTGATATTGATTCTAAGGGAGTATCATTTGCGCAAAGAATAGTAGAAGAAAATAATTGGGGTGATAGAATTGAAATTCTTGAAATTTCAATTGATGAGTATGCAAAAGCAGCAGAAGATAAATTTGATCTTATATTGTTAAATCAAGTTCTTCATGAGATGGATAAAGATATAAAATATAGGTTGGAGGCTTTTAATGATCTATATTCCTTATTAAAAGATGACGGTATATTACTTGTTGGAGAAAGTATGATACCTGATACTTTTAGTCCACAAAAAGATTTTCTACTCTTCGACGTTATGCATAAGTTTCTTGAAGCAGATACTGCTGGTTTTTACGACGAAAAATCTTTTAAAGAATTTGTCAATTCTACACCTTTTAAAAACGCTGAATTTATAAGAGAAAGGGGAACTTATTTCTGGGCAGTAAGAAAATAAGAATGGATATTAAGTAATAAAAAAAAAAGATTTAAAATTAAGGAGTTACAGTTATTTGCTTCTTATCAAAATCGTCGGGATTTCCACCTTCTTCAAGAAATTCTGCGAAATTTTTTAAACCTTTTAATAGTATTTCAGCAGCTGTCACGAGGATTTTTTCGTTCTTTTCATCATCAAATTCGCCCCATATTGTTGCTTCGACCATATCTCCTTTTGGGTATAAGATATAATCCATTGAATTAAAAACTCCACCTTCAATCCTCATTGAGATTTTAGCGGGTTCAACAGTTTCGGTACGAATAGATGTAAAATCCCCAACTGTAGATTTAACAGCAAATTTACCTTCTGAAATTTCCGTTATTTCATTTTCCGCTAGATTCCATTTGGGACCTAGCTTTGCATCGTCTAAAATATCAAAAATCCTCTTCTGAGATGCATTAATTTCAATTTTCCTATCAACTGGAACCAATTCTACCACCTACTATTTTAATTTTGGAAATAAAATTAAATATATTAAGAAAGAGATTCAATAATCATAATATTTAATTTATTTAGACCTAATATTTATTATAATCAAAGATAGATAATACTATAAGTTATTACTCAACAATTCTTTTAAAAATTGAAGTAAATCATTCTAAGAGATCGGATTAATGGATGAATTTAAATGTGAAGTCCTAATTATTGGAGCGGGTCCAGCTGGTTTGACTGCTGGAGTCTATTGTGCTCGAGCGAATAGAGATGTAATTATTCTTGATGGGAAAGAATTATCAGCTTTGGCTCAGACTAAAGAAATTCAAAATTGGCCCGGGGAAATTGATATCAACGGTAAAGAACTTCTAGCAAAGTTTAAAGCACACGTCAATAGTTATTCTGAAAACGTTAGGATTGTTAAAGGTGATGTTATCTCTCTTATGCTTGGAATGGGCGTTAATATGACATCTACGCGGACAGCCAACATAACTTCTGATGTGGTAATAATAGCTACGGGTCGAGGACAACGTAAAGAAATTATAAAAGGAGAAGGGACCTTACTTGGCTTTGGTGTCTCATATTGCGCGTTATGTGACGGTCCATTATATAAGGAAAAAGTAGTCTATATGTATGGCAATGATGAAGAAATGTTAGAAGATGCTTTAACCTTGCAGCAAATGGGGTGCGAAGTTCATATAATAAGTAATGTAGGAATAGAGGAATTACCTGATAAAGTTTATGATGTAAAAGAATCTGGGATTGAAGTATTGGAAAATTTGGAAGTAATCGAAGCTGTACCAAATTCAGAAGGTATTATCCAAAAAATAATTTGTAAGTCAACAAAACCTGAATCAGAAGATACTGAAGAATTGGTTGAATTTGAATTAAATTGCTTATTCATCCTATCACATATAGCATCTAATTCAATTTTTAAGAAAGCAGGTGTTGAATTAGATGATAAGGGGAATATTATAGTTGATGAAGAGCAAAAAACAAACCTTGAAGGTGTGTATGCCGCAGGTGATTGTACTGGTGGACACTTTCAGGTAGTTTTTGCCACAGCGGAGGGAGCACGTGCGGGAATTAATGTAAACAAATATTTACGGCAGTTAAAGAAGGATTAAAAAGGTCTTTTGTAATTTAGTTCCCTCAATACCTGTTTTTTCGATATTATCGGGATATTACTGCATATTATGTAATATCACGATCATACTGTATTCATTATGGTAGAGTGTAAGTTCTCCGATTTTATTGAAGATTTTTTAGTATCAAAAGAAGTAGAAGAAGGATGTGCATCATCTACTATTAAAGCATATAAATATGATCTTGAAAAATTTATGGATTTAGTAGAAGATATCGATATGAATTCTTCTGTAGTAAGACAGAAAATAAGGTTATTTTTAAAAAAAATTAAGGATCTGGGATACACCAAAAAAGGAATAGGGCGGAAAATAGCTTCATTGCGATCTTATTTCAAATTCCTGACTTTAAATGAATTTATAGATAAAAATCCTATGAGTACAATTAAATCTCCAAAGATAAAATTGGAAGAAAGCTTACCTAAATTTCTTAAAGTTTCCGATATTGATATTATCTTTAAAAGATTAAGAGATAGAACGTTATTCAATTCAAAAAAGAGTCAACGCTATTACTTAATTGTTAGGCTCCTGTATTCTATTATGGCTCGAGTAAGTGAATTATGCAACATCAGAATAAAAGATATAGATTTTGAAAAAGGATATATACGTCTACGTGGTAAGGGTAATAAGGAAAGAATAGTTCCTGTAGACCAAAAAACCCTAGAAATCTTTAAAGCATCTCTTGATAACCGAATATCCTATGATCCTGAAGAATTTTTGCTGGTAAATACAAGGAATCAGAAATTAAGCCCTCGAGTCGTTCAGGCTGATATCAAATATATAAAAGAAAGATGTGGGTTTCCAGATTCGAAAATTATTACACCTCATGTGTTTAGACATACCGGAGCTACCCATCTTAGACGTTCAGGAATGGATATAAGTGAGTTACAAGACATTTTAGGTCATTCAAGTCCAAATACAACGAGAATCTATGCCAAAAACGATATTACTAAGTTAAAACAATCTTATAGTATGATGCATCCACTGAATAATTCTGAGAAATTTTAGAAGATAATAATTAATTTTTTTAAGACAATTTTATAAAAGAAAGAGAATAAGTTCATAAGTATAACAAACTTTAAACTTAATTTGTACCATTATTACTTATACATTACTAGTTATAATTACCTATTACGATTCACATGGACGAGGATGCATTTAGGAAACAATTCGGGAAGAAATCTGTTTTTAGACAACTGAATACTCTTGATAAGAGTTGGGTTCCAGAAAAATTATATTGTCGAGATGATGCTCTTAATACTTTAATAGTTAATTATCGAAGAATTCTAGAAGAAGAAGAGCAACCATCAATTAACTGTCTAATATTGGGTAAGGGAGGTGTTGGGAAAACTTGTACCGCTCGCTTTTTTGGCAAAAATTTTAGAACAATTGCTATTGAAAGAGATGTTAAACTTTTTATTGAATATTTTGATTGTATCAATTTCCGCTCCAAAAGTAAGATTATCAGAGAGCTCCTTGCCAAATATACCCATGGGAGTGGGAGAGGCTACAGCGACGATGAAGCATTAAAACTAATCCTTACCAAATTAATTCGAGATAATGGCTATATGTTATTAATTATTGATGAGGTTCATCTGTTGAAACCAGATGAAGTTTTAGCTTTCTTAAATATTGCTGAAACATTTGGTCATCAAAATGCGAAACTCTCGATTTTGCTGATCTGTAGAGGTACAGAATGGATGCGTATAGAAAATGAAAAAGTTTTAAGTCGACTTAATGAGAAAATTCCTTTAGAACCTTATAATTTCGAAGAGGCGATGCAAATATTGACATATAGAAGCGATATTGCTTTAAGAGAATATGTAGTAGATGAGGATCTCTTAACAATGATCGCTCAGATTGTAGTTGAAAATCAAAATATGAGACATGGGATTGAAATTCTTCGAAAAAGTGGTCTATATTGTGATAAAGAAGGTCTAGATCAAATTACTGCTGATATTATCAGGGAAGCTTCTGATGATGTATATCCTACATTCAGGGCAGATATTATAGATAGTTTAAAAGATCAAGAACTCTTGGCATTATACGGGATTGTGAGAACGCTAATAAACAATGGCACTCCATTTGCATTGGTTGATGATGCATATGAAGAATATCAGGCTATCTGTGAAGGTTATTCAGTAGAACCTCATGTAAAAATGAGCTTTAGAAAATATGTTCGTCAGCTTAACCAACTTAAAATTATCGCTTCTAAAACTGTAAGAATTGAAGATGCTACTCGTGGAAGGCATCTTGAAATAACTTTACTAGATATTCCTGCTAGAAAATTAGCTGAATTATTAGAAGATATTTTTGAAAGGAAGTTTGCAGGTTAATAGAAAATTAGTTTTTGATAAAAATAAGAAAATTATCTAAATTTCTCAATCTTAATATATTTCACTTATCATTGGGAAAATGTAAATTATATTTATATGATTAATAATCTTTTTCCTTTGACTCTTTGGAGGAAGAATACCAATCTAACCACTCTTTACGCCGATCTTTTTTGCGTTGTGAATCATCTACATCACTAATATTTTCATTCCTTACTTTTTTCCAATATCTATCAAGTTCATGTCGTGTTAAGGATAATCCACATGATTGGCAAACAATTTGTTTAATTGCTGATTGGTACTTCATAAAACCCCCACATTCTGGACAACGTGCCATAGTAAATTGTTCTTTCTTATTTTTTTTTATTTTTCCTATGTGTTATTATAATAGAATTATTGAAAATTAAAATAATTATGGTTTTCCACTAGAAGGTGTATTTGAAAGAGACTCTACATTCTTTTGGTCTCTTATTCAATATCTAAAATCTCCTTGACAAGCTTCTTTTTTTCTCCCAAATCTGCTTGACGTGAAATCATTATCCTCTGAGCTTGAGGACTTCCCGCCCCATGCATACTTTCTGTTTTGTAACTAACAGAAGCGACACCCATCGTTAAATTTTCGATGAATCTCAAAACTTTATAACGATCTTCAGCACATAATCCTTCACATGTGACAAGATATTTCTCTAATAAAGGCCCAATTTTTTCTGATTTAAAGTCAGCTTCAGAGGGTAAAGTACAAATAATTCCTCCAGCTATGTCTTCTGCTAATCTGCCTATTTCATATGGGAATCTGGTTACGTTCTGCTTACACACATTAGCTAGCAACATATCCATTTCATAATTTCCAGCGCTTCTTTGAAATCCTAAGGAGCTACATGCAATTCCACAGCTATAAAGCGTTTCATTTAAATGTATCATCTCAACAAGTTTATCTCTAATATGTGATGCTTTATCAGTACCATTATATTCTGCTATTAAAGCAGTGGCACCGATAAGCACATCTCCAACCCCTACTTTGCATCCTCCATATGATTGACGGTGGAATCCCGCAAACCGGTTGACAAGTTCTCCTGAAAACTCGATCTCTCCTTTCATAAAAATATTATCTTTTGGTACAAATACGTCTTCAAAAATAACAAAAATTTCTTGTCCCCCATATTTATAGTTCCCAATATCTAATGGTCCTTCTTCCATTTTACGAGTATCACATGTTTGTCTTCCATACACTAAAGTTATACCCTTTGTGTTAGTTTCAATTCCAAAACTAACCGCATACTCTTCTTCTCCGGGTCGTAAGGCTAATGTTGGCATAACTATAACCTTATGTGAATTTAGAAAGCCAGTTTGATGAACTTTAGCCCCACGAACTATAATTCCCTCATCATCTTCATCAACAATATGTAAATATGCATCTGGATCTGGTTGTTGACTAGGTCTTTTACTACGGTCGCCTTTTGTGTCTGTCATTGCGCCATCAACCATTAAATCTTGATTTTGTACTTTCATCCAGTACTTTTTAAATCGATCATGATATTTAGTATCATTCTTTTTGTCCATCTCATAGGTGACACTGTAAAGTGCATTCGCTGCATCAAATCCTACACAACGCTGGAAACAACATGCTGTATGTTGGCCTAAGAGTCGTTGCATTTTTACTTTATTAATTAAATCCTCAACAGATTGATGGATATGAGTGAATCGATTTATAATTTCGCCCGTTAAATGGGATTCTACGGTCATGACATCTCTATATTCATCCATTTGCGCCAATTCATAGATTTTCATTACAGTGTTAATTGAAGGTTTTATAATGGGGTGTTTCCAGAACTCTTCCACCTTTTCACCAAACATATACAAATTTATAGGTCGTTTAATACTTTCCAAATACTCTTCGGGTGTTTTTAATGGCATAATTATTAATTATTAATTCAAAGTTCATTTTTAAAAAGTCTGAATTACCCGTAAAATTTTAATTTTTTCTATTTTCATTATAATCCAAATACAAGTTTATGTTTAATTTCAAAAAATGCTTGAAGTTTTGAATAGCGATTAAATCCTATTAGTAGTGTTTTGATTATAATTCAAGCATTAAAAATGCTTAAAATAAGAGTGATTGGGTATGAAAGTTAAATTTGTATTCGCTTTATTAATTGGTGAAGCTGAAACTGAAGATAAAGTTATTCAAATTGCAGAAAGTTATAAAAATTGCCCTTACGTTTATTTTATGAGTACAAAAGGAAAAAAACTTTATGCTATATATTATTTACCCTTACAACAAAAATGGTGGATTAAGTTTATCGAAAAAAAGCCTCAAGACACATTTGGGTTGGAAAAAGCTCAAGTTCTATTCTTTGATTTTATTCAATATCCTGATAAATTATATTTGAGAGTTCCGATAAAACCAAAAAAAGTAAGTCCCTGTGGAGATGATTGTGGGACATGTTCAAGCTCAAAAAGGTGTATTTGTTGCCCAGCAACAATTTATTATAAATTATGACTTCAATTTTCAATCTTATTTAATTATTATAAAGCATAACTCAGAGGAGGATTCATTAATAATAAATAAACTATTATTCTTGGAGCGATTCTTCTTCACTACTTTTTTTGAGTTTAAAAATTTGAGAATATTTTTGAGATTGTTCTTCTAAATAACTTATTCGTTTTTCTAATATTGTCATTGTTTCTATAATATTATTTATAATTTTATTCGTCTCTCTAATTTCAAAGTGGAGATCTCCGAGTTGATTCAATATAAATGTCATGACTTTAGATTCCTTAACTGGTTCGATTAGCCAATTAATTATATTTTCTATAAATCTTTGGTTGTCTAAAGAATTTGAACCTATGTTTGAATCAGAAGTAAAAAGATCGATGTCTCCAATCGCTACAACTTTCCCTTGCCCAAATTCTGAGTAAGCTGCAATTATTTGCTTTTCTTCTTCACCCTCTTTTACCCATTGTTCAGCAGCGCTATTAAAAATTTCTGGCCAAGCCTCTTCATTAGATTGTAAGAGAGGTTTTGCATCTTTACTTAAGAAGAGGGAACATGCTCCTCCTATTTTAATCTCCCTAATGTGTTTTGTTAATTGATGTTTTAAAAAATCTTGGATGTGCAAAATACTAGTAAAATTTTGATTAGCCTTATTTACTTCTTTAATAAGATTTTTTTCAAATTTAATTCCAAACTTTCCAGAGATATCATTTATATTGGTTTTTTGAAGGTAGTCTGCTCCATATTCGCTTAATAATAGCAATCCACCTCCAGATCTGACAAAATCTACAATAATTTTAACTTCTGGGGTTGAAAAATAATCATCGATAGGATTTCCAATAACTAAAAGATCAACATCTCTTAAAATATCTTTTGTAAGATGTTCACTTTCGTTCTTATTAACATTTATGTCTAATCTCCTTAATAGACTTGAGAATTCAGAGAATTCTTTATCATCGATATTTAACATTTCATTATGAGCAACATCAAATAAAATGGTTTTTTTCAACATATTTTTGGAGTCTTTAAAGAAATAATCTCTCTAAAGGGGGATTCATTCATTATTAATAGCTTATTAAAATAAGGTTATGTCTCTAAAGAAAATTCAAATATAAAAATCATTACATATCTATTTCTCTATACCAAAACTTTTTTAAACTGTTTATAATACTCTTTTTTGGATTAGACTAAGTGATACAATTTTAAAAAAAATTTCAGTGGAAAAAACTTATGAGTGATAACATTGCCGTAATAGGTCTCTCGTGGGGAGTTTAACATGCAAATCGCATGTCAGCCCTATACGAGGGAAAAGGCAAATTTGTTGATTATTTAGCACAGAAAGCAGATATCGTTGTAAGATATAACGGGGGAAATAATGCAGGTCATACAATTGAGGCTGATGGAATTAAATATAAATTCAAACTCATCCCCAGTGGAGCTCCATTAGAAAAAGAATGTGTTATAGCGAATGGATGTGTTATTGATCCAAAGGTATTACTCGAAGAAATAGATAATTTAAAAAAACTTGATAAAAAAATAAATTTGAAACTAAGTTCAACTGCACATGTAATCTTTCCATTCCATCGGGTTTTAGATGGCTTAGAAGAAGAATCAAAAGGGAAGTATAGCGCAGGTACAACTAAAAGAGGTATTGGTCCTACATATTCTGATAAAGTTGCACGCTGGGGCATTCGAGTATTTGATTTAATACATCCTGAATTTCTAAAACCAAAACTAGAAAAGCTCTTTGAAATCAAAAAAAAACAAATAAAAAACTATGATCCTAATTGGGATGAATCTTTTGAAAGAATATATCAAGAATATAAAAAATATGGAGAGAAACTTAAACATTATGTAATTGATTCTGCTTACTATTTAAATAAATCTATCGATGAAGGTAAAAAAGTTTTATTTGAAGGCGCTCAGGGTAACCTTTTAGGTATTGATCATGGATTTTACCCCTTTGGTACATCATCTAGTTCGAATGCATTAGGAATTTCTGCAGGTACAGGTATCCCCCCAAAAAAGATAAAAAAAATATTAGGAGTTATAAAAGCTTATACATCGAGAGTAGGAGCTGGAACGTTTCCTACAGAATTATTTAATAACACTGCTGAAAAAATTCGAGAGCAGGGTCATGAATATGGGACAGTTACAGGAAGACCACGTAGAATAGGATGGATTGATCTCTTTAATATTAAGTATGGGATAATGATAAATGGAATAGATAAAATTGTCATTACTCTTTTAGATGCTTTACAGGGTATAAGCCCTATAAAAATGTGTACTGCTTACAAATTAGACGGTGAAATTCTTGAAAGCTGGCCGATTCAACATGAAATAATTGAAAAGTGTAAACCAATATATAGAACCTTTGAGGGATGGGAAGAACTCAAAAGAGATCAGTGGTTAGAAATCGCATTAAAAGGCTATGATGCATTACCAGATACAATGAAAGTCTATATTCAAGCAATTAAAGAAGAATTAGAAACAGAAATAGCCATGATCTCAATTGGTCCTGATAGAACTGAAACTATAGTTTTAGATGAAAATATCTTTTAGGTAATGATTCTTTTTTTTTTTATTTTTTTAAATAAGATAAGTTCTAATACCTAGGATTTTCAGCAACTTTCAATTCAAATTGCTTGCCGCAATAAAAACAGAAGGCTATACCTCTTGAGGTTAGAAGGGATTCCATTGATTCTGTAATTTTTTGTCCACATTCAGTACAATAGCTAGGAATTCTTATCTCATTTCTTTCGATTAAATTATTTACTTGTTGAGGAGAAATTGTTGGAGTTCCGGGACTTTGTGGTATCATTTCTTCTTTTTTCTTAGGTTTTCCTGAAATAGCATAGTATAATGCCTGAAATAATTTATAAAGGCCAAGGAAAATACCCTTAAAAAGGTAATATAATCCTTTAAACAAGTAATATAATAAGTATGCTACCCCTTTCAAAATATAATAAACTAAAACAACAGCAAGTATAGTGAGTACAATAATTCCAATGATAACAAAAATCTGGCTAAGCAAGGGTAATTCTAAAAACCATCCAACGGGATCTTCCCATAAATAATCCCAACCAGTTTGAAACATACTCCAATCAATATTCATAGTTATTCTTAAATAAAAATAATATTTATACTATTAAAAAAAAATTGGAGTCCAGTTTTTATTAGCAATATATATTGAATAGTAATTGGAGAATTTTTATTATTTAAAGCAAACTAAGCCAAAACGATAAACATAATTAGTTGGTGGCCATTCTATATTGAGATTTAGATTTTTAACAGTATTAGTAACATCTATACCAACAGCTTCCATAGAATATCGTTTTTTATCAGGATACCGACAAGGATCACCATCATCATAAGTACATCCATTATCAACCTCGTTAAAACAGATTCGGCAAAATCCATCCCATAAAATAAGCTTTTGTTTAAATTCATTACGATAATTTTCGAGAAATTTATTAATTTCCTTCTCTAATTTATTCCTTAAGAAATTTCCCATTAAAAGCCTATTCTTTATCTCATTTTCATCCAATTCAGGATTATCTGCTTTATTCTTTTTGATGCTTTCATTCACATCAATTTCGTAATAGATTAAATAAAAATCATTAAATTTTGAGACTACTTCTTCTAAATATGGAGCTTCAGGAGGACAAGCCCATGAATGTCCATAACTAGGACATTTGAAATTAGGGCTTATACAATAGGTCTGAACTTTAGGATCAAATTTTATATCCTCTAATTTTATTTCCAGAAATGGCAATAGACGTTTTATATTTCCTATTTAGAGTTGTAGAATTGTAATTATATAATATTTTTTTCTATTTTATTCCAGAAAATCCTTATTACCAAAGTAAAAATACAATTTTTTTTAAGAAATAAATAATAAATATGACATTATACCCAATTAGATCAAAAATTAAGTAATTCTTAAAGTGAATGAAATGAAGTTAAAACTAAAAAGTGATAAGAGAAGTCAATTATTAAACGCTGCAAATGAATTTCATTCGGAAGTTTTAAAAGGTTCACAATTACTGCATGATTGTATTAATGAACTTGTTAATGGTAAGCTAGATAATGATAAATTAGATGAGGTAATTCAATGCGAGCAAAATGCAGACCTTGCTAAAGAAAATTATATCAATATATTATATAAAGATAAGCGAGCTTTACCTTTTTTAGTTGAGGATCGTTATCGATTAATCAAATATTTGGATATTGTGTCAGATAATTCAGAAGAACTAGCAAGGGGTTTAAAGGTATATCCCTTTAAACTATTTGATGATATTAAAACTGAGATGAAAAAAATCAACGATATATATCAAGAGACAATTGAAACATTAGTAGAGATGGTAACTCTTATGGAAATTGATTTTAAAACGACTTATCAGAAGAGTTTCCACATTGAGACGTTAAAAAGAAGTGGTCGTGAAACTAAATATAAAATTTTGGATTTATTATATCAAAAACCAGAGGAAAAATCCCTTCGAGTATATCTGACATCGAAAATATGTATAAAGATTTTTGATATGATTGTAAGAGCTGAAGAGATTAGTGATTTCCTAAGAAGCTTAATTGTAAAATATCCAAGTAAATAAAAAGCTAATGCATTATTTGTAAGGAGAAGAATGTGATATGGATCCTGCTGTAATAATAACTATATTTATAATAATATCCATATTAATCGCAATAGCCATTGGTGCTAATGATGAAACAATGGCTCCGCTTTATGGATCAAGAATTCTTAATATGAAACAAATTCTTATTTTGGCAACGATTTTTGCTATTTTTGGAGCATTATTATTGGGAGAGGGTGTTGCTAAATCAGTAGGTGAGGATATTCTTTTAATAGATTATGGGGCTACTGATGTTGAGCAGAATGCTGTTGTGTTAACAATTTTAATCTCAACTACGATTTGGTTGATTTTAGCCAGTGCTTTAGGGCTTCCAATTTCTACTACTCACGCCACAATAGGGGCAATAATGGGATTAGGATTATTGTTAGGCGAGGGAAATGGTGTTAATTGGGGTACGATATTAGGGATGAGTATGTGGTGGATATTGTCTCCTGTAGTAGGTTTTACAATAACATACCTCGTTGTTGTTATACTTAATAGGCATAAGATTAAGCATTTAAATGGATTTCAAGATTTTGAAAGATCAGAGAATAGATACGCTCTAATAATTCTAGTTGTTATTTGCATAACTGCTTTCTCAAGGGCAGGAAATGATTGTTCTAATGCTGTTGGAATCGTATTCGGAGTTGGAGAGGATATCAACCTAACAGCATTATTAGTTATGACGGGTATTAGTTTAGCTATTGGTATCATAGTTTTAGGAAGAATAGTTATAAAAAACTTAGGTAGGATGACTGAACTTCGACCGAGTACTGCATTTGCAGCACAAGTACCGACTGCAGCAGTCATGCTCATTGGAACTATTCAAAAAATTCCTCTTTCTGGTTCTCACATGCTAGTAGCATCATTAGTAGGTTTATCAAAAGCTAGTAATGCCCCCATGAAGAAAGGATTGTGGAAAATAGTGGCAATATGGTTTTTAACCTTTCCAATGTCAGCAATTCTCGCAATTATACTATATTTTCCTGTTAGTACTGCTTTTTAATAATTTCCTCTAAAGCATAATCTAACAATTTTTTCTTAATTTCTAATAAAGGTTCATGTTTTCCATAAATTTTCAGTATTACAGGGAACGGGAAGATCTTTCATTGTGAGCAACCCATGTCTAGCAATAATCACCTTAGGTATTAAATTAACTACCATAGCTGAAGTACCTAAATCTCCGTGAACTCCACCAATAATTTTTTGTTCTATTGTAGGGACTCCTTCTATTATAATACTATCATATTCCTCGTGGTCCCAAGCGTAAGCTATGAAATCTAGAGTAATTACTTGTTTTCCTTCTTTTTTTGCAAAAGCTTTACTTTGTAAACCACATACATAACCCTTTGGTACGGTTTCCCCATAAGAAGTTAAAAGATCTTTATTAGTTATTATTTCTTTTGGGGGTAATTCGCTTATTTCGTCATACTCTAAACCCGTTGCTGCTAAAATCATCTGAATTGATTGTGTTAATCCAACATGACCTGTAATTTCTTTATTGCTAATTTTTTTATGAAACTCATTAACATTTAAACCTGTTCCTATTTTTTTTTGGAAAGATACTCTTCTTTTAGAAGAATTCATCATTCTTGTGACTGTAATTGATCTAATCCTCTGACATGGAGCCGTAAGTACAATGGGAAGTAGATCCATAAGATAACCTGGATTTATACCTGTTCCGACAATTGTAACATTATTCAATTTTGCGAGTTCATCTAATTTGTTAGCAAGTTCAAGGTTATATTGAAACGGATACGACAACTCTTCACAGATCGATATCACATTACTTCCTGATTTAACGGCACTTTCAATGGTTGGTATTATTTTTTCTAAAGAAGAAGAAGTGGCTATTATTACAACATCAGCGTTCTCCCTTATTAGAATGGAATCTAAATCAGATTCAATGGTTAAGTCTAATTCTTTTTCAATATCAAAAAACTCATTTAAATGTCTTCCAAAAAGTTGAGGATCAATATCAATGACTCCTCTCAAATTAATATTTTTCCGTTGGAGAAGGAGTTTTGTTATTATTTTACCCATCGGTCCTAATCCTACTTGTACTATATCAAACGGCTTTTTCATTAAATTTCCCCTTTTTTCAACATTAATATTGGTTATTTTTTAAAATATCAATATTACTTTTTTTTTTCTAATCTATCCTAATTTCGATTGGGAAACCGGTTCAGCAATGTCCTCAACAACTTCTTGAATTGTTAAGATATTTTCATGAGTGTGAGCCATGGATATTGACCCTAAGCCATGTAATCCTGAAACTTTTCGATTAAAAAGAGCTAATTGAAGTAATGCTTCCCGTTTTCTGTCTTTAAATAAAAATATATCTTGCATTGAAGGTTCTTCAATCCATTTTGAAAGCCCATGTATCATAACCATAGATTTATGTCCTATAGCTATAAGTTGTGATTTTGATTCTTTAAAAAATCGGTTTAAACTTTTCAATAAAAATTCTCCCTCTTTGTTTATCCGAACATAGTCTTGATGAGAGTTTTTCAAAATTTCCAAGGTTTTTAATCCAGCTATCATACTAAGTGGATATCCAGAAAAAGTTCCACCTCCAATCAAGACTTGATTTACCACATCAGGACTCGATTGATCAATAATGTCTTTTCGACCACCCACAGCACCAATAGGCATTCCTCCACCAATAATTTTTCCCATAGTGGTTAAATCAGGTATTATTCCTATTGTATTCTGATATAGATTGTCCGTAAAACGATATCCAGTAATAATTTCATCAAATATCAATAGAATCCCATATTTTTCAGCATCTTCTTTCAACCTTTTTAAGAATCCTAAGTCAACGGGAAATCCCCCACCACCTCCTAAAACTGGTTCCAATATTATTGCTGCCAGTTGATCGGATTTTTCTTTTATTAAATCAAATGTACTCTTATCATTGATCTGAAATGAAACAATTCCTGCTTGGTCGGCTTTAAGGAGACCTGGAGATGCTTCTTTACTTACTAAACTTCCAATATCATAAGATAAGGTATCGTTTGCTCCATGCCATCCCAATTTAGCTTTAGCTATTAGTCTTCTTTTAGTAAAAGCTCGGGCTAATCGTGATGCATACATAGTTGCTTCTGTTCCAGATACGCAAAATCTAATTTTTTCAATTCCTGGATTCCCATGAACAATTGATTCCGCAAGTTTCACTTGATACTCAGTATTCGTGCCAAAATGCCACCCTTCTACCAGATAATCTTTTATTTGCCTTTGGATTTTTGGAGGATTATGTCCTAAAATCATCGCAAAGTGTCCATTCCAACAATCTATATATTCATTATCGTCAATATCTTTAATTCGCGCACCTTTACTTGATTTAATAAAGACTGGGAACCCTCCAATTAAATTTAAACCAAAAGTTCTAATATTGTGAGAGATTCCGCCTGGTAAAACTTCAAGTGCTCTTTGCCAAAGTTGCTTCGATTTTGGTCTTTCTTTTTGAAATTTCTCTAACTCATCTTTAAGAAACATTTAAAGGACCAATCTTTTTAACATAATTAAGCTAATTATTGATAATTTAATGCATTACTATTTAATTTTTGCTAACTCGATCTCTTTCCTTAGTTTCTCTTTTTCAATCTCAGAACCTACTTCGATTAATTTGCCATTTACGTAGATTCTTCTAGAAAGACCATATTGTTTTAGGTTTGTTTGGTTATCGGCGGAAAATTCATTTAGAACAACTTCATCTTTATATTCTGAAACAACTTCTCTTACTCTTTGTGCTTCCACATCGCTTGTTAAACAGAAAGTATTCCAAAATAAATCTACAACGACTTTTCCTCGTACTGGTTGATAATTGTAATTAATTTCTCTAAATTGAGGTCGTTCTGCACTGGAATCAAATTGTTTCCATAAAATCGCTTCTTCGCTCCTTTTAGCTGCTACTTTATATCCAAGTGTGGTAAAGTATTTAGCAGGCATAAACCAAAAATCCCAAAAATGCCCAATTGTTGCTATCCCTTTACGTTGTTGTTTTAGTGTTTCTTCCTCTGCCGCTTTAATTAATTCTTTTCCTACACCTTTCAGAGAGAATTTAGAGTGCGAAACTAAACATGGAAAAACCATTAATGCTTTTCCTTGGATTTGCCATGGATTTATTTCAATAGGCATAACATATATAAATCCCGCATGGACATCATCTAATAAAGCCACTTTTGTCCTCAAGCCGTGTAGTTCCATCCGTTTAAGCCAAGTTATACGACGAAGAGCAGACTCTTCTCGCTCTTTGTTGTTTTCATTCACATGTGTACACGTACCAACATAATATTCATCATCCTTGGTCATATCCCGAATTATTATACCCATGTAGTTCACCATGATAAGTATAATGCCTATATAATTAAACTAATATTTGTACTATTGAAATATTTTTTATTAAACTTTATATATAACATTAATTAAAATAGTTTAGAATATGGAGATTGAAAAAAAAGATATATTTGATTTTTCTGGAGAAAACTTTAGCAAATTAACGATTTCATGTAAGATCATTTTTGTGATTATTCTTTCAATTGCAAGTTTAAACATAGTCTTAATGGTTGCATTCCCCGAATCTCAGATCACCACTTATGTAAGTATTGGTTTAATTGTTATCTTTATTTTATATTATTATTATGTTGCGACAAAATCTCCAGGAAAACTCAGAAAATTCTCTATATCAAGTGAATGCATTGAAATTCTAATACCCTATAGAACAAATTTTCTTATTTATTGGGGTGAATTTGAAAAAATCGAAGTGAGGTTAAAGATAGTTGAATTTAAACCATTTATGGTTTATAATTTTCATTTCTTTAATCATAAATCAGAAAAAAAAGTCTCTGTAAGTTTATATGATTTCCATAAAGACAAAATAATTGAATTTTTGAAAATTTTAAGAGAATATGCGTATAATATGGAAAAAGAATTCATAGCAGTAAAAGAAACTAAGATTTCAGGAGTATATCTTGTGGAAGATTTAGAAATTCACTGATATTTAATCAACTTTAGCCCCACACATAGGGCAATTTTTCGCACTTTGGAGTGTAGCACCACAGATTTTACATAATTTAATTGAAGCTTCTCCCCTCTTTCTTGGTGGTTTTAAGGTGGTAATAGAAACTGGTTTTTGCGTTTCTTCAATTGGTTGTGAAGCTTCAGGAATTGCCATTGATTCTTTTTTCAACTTAATCTCGATTTCTTTTCCAAAGAATCCTCCAACTTTTACCTTTTTTGTTGCTTCTGGAGAAAGAGCAGGTGGTGTTAATCCTTCTGGTCTAATTTCTTCTTCTAGTTCCTCTTTTTCTAGTTCCTCTTCTTCTATATAAGTTTCTTCTTCAATTTGTTCTTGTTCGTATTCTATTTCTTTAGGTTCGGGGGGAATTTCTCTTTCTGCTTCGATCTCAGGATATTCTTCCTCTAAATCTTCTTCATAGACCAGATTCACATATTCCTCGTCTAATTTTAATAGAGTTTCGCATTGTGGACATCTAAAAATGTGACGAAAGCCGATATTTTTAACAATGGAATATTTCGCTGCACAGCAACTATGAAATTTGGTATTGCAATTAAAACACTTATGTATCTCATCGGAATGAATCTCACAAATAGGACATAATTCTTGTTCACATATTGTACAGATTTCTTCATCATCAGGTGATAAACTTATAAGATCAACGGCTAGCCTCTCATAAAATACCTTATCTTCAACTAAAACATGATCTATTTCATCTGTTTTTATCACCTTAAATTCTTTTTTATTTTGAACTAGTGAACCTAAAATATTTTGCAAGAGTTTTTCATCTTGGCAATAGAACATACCACCATGAGTTTCACTAGATATAACCTTGAGTTTTACATCATCTTCATAGAACTTTTTGTTTCCGACTCGAATTATGTCAATAAAAGCTGAAAACTTTTTTGCCTTAATTAGTAAATCATAAAGTGCGTTATAATAATCTTCAGATAATTTACTAGGTGTATCTGAAATAATAATGATCCGATAATTTTTCCTAGATTCTCTGCTTTTTCTAAAAATATAAGCTAGAATTTCATATAAACCATTTTCTAGAAAACTCTGTGTTTTTTCTCGTGTCTCCCATGCACCATCAAGAGTATTTAATACATTTTCAGAATCTTTTATATCATATTCATTGACTGGATTATCATCCTTTTGAAAGATTACTATACCATATGAACTTAAAGCGTTAAACTTGTCTTTTTCTTTAATGAAAGAACTAATTGCTTTTATTATAGATTTTTTCTTAAGAAAATCGGTGATTACATCAATATAAAAGATGAATTCCTCTGAAATTAGTGCGTTTGTCCTAGTTAGCATCTTAGTACCTAATTATTTATATGAACCTATGAAAAATATCCTTAAATTATAAGAAAATAATATTAGAAGTTGTATTTATTTTTATTTATTATAATTCTGATTTACGAAAAATTTTACTTAACAAAGGTAGAATCAAAAATTTATTATTAAAACATTATAATATCCTAAAACCACAATTCGGACATTTTTTATCTTGATTAGGATTTACTCGTGTACCACATTGTTGACAAATCACAAAATTGAGTCGCTTTTTGTTCTTATTATCAATTACTGTTCTAGAAGAACCATTAGTTTTTGGTTTCTCTTGTATCTCAACACTAGGTTTGAAAGTCGCTTGTTTTGACACTCTTTCATATACAATTTTATCACCAATCTTTCTTACCGTGTATGCTTTGCCAAAAAATCCCCCAATACGGACTGTTTTTATAACCTCACCTTCAGTATCAAAATTACTAGTTTTAGGGATTGGCTCTAATTTTTCACTTTCTTTTGGCATAATAGTAGGAGTTGATTTTGGTAGAGGTTGTACCTTAGGGAGTTGTTTAGGAATTTGATCTAATACCTCTTTTGCCATAAATTCTTTGACTGATTTCACCTCTACTTCTCCAGAAACTTCAATAATTTCATCTTCGTCTATCTTTAAGAGTAGATCACAGGAGGGACAACGTAGAATATTCGGTATGCCAATATTGTGGTTAATAGTGTAATTTGTTATGCAACAATTATGAAAATTAGTGTTACAATCCTCACAAGTTACAGGAATATCATATATGTCAGTGCAAACTGGACAGACTTCCTCATTGCAAAAGTGACAAACTAATTTTTCCATCGTTGGTTTTTGTTTTTTTAATGGTTTAGCTAAATAGTTATAAAAAGCATAATCTTCTTTGCTTATCCTGATGCGTTCTGGTTGATCTATAAAAGTGCTTGTAAATTGTTTAGTTTTTACCAATTTCTTAAATATGTTTGTAAATTCCTTTTTTTCTTGGATATAATTGATTGAGCCTTTTGTATCGCTTGCTAGCATATTTAATTTAACATCATCACTAAAAAACCGTTTGTCAGTTCCAGAAATTCTGATGATATCTATAAATGTAGGAAAATTTTTTATTTTCGAAACAAGATTAAAAAGAGCTTCTTGATAATCCTCAGATAAATCAGAAGGAGTATCTGTAATTACTATTATTCTATTAAATTTAGATTTTTTTCTAACTGTCTCAGCTATGTAAGAAAAAATATAGAACAAACCATTTTCAAAGAAACTCTTCTTTTTTGGTCGAGTCCCCCAGTTTTCTTCAATAGAATTTGTAATTATCCCTGCATCTTTTTTATCATTAATAAATATTGGATTCCCTTCCTCTTGGAAAATAAGCAGAGAATAGTGGCTCTGTACATTTATCTTGTTTTTTTCCTCTATGTAATATTTTATAGCTTTTACAATTTCTTTTTTCTTAAGTAATTCTTTTGTTAAATCTAAATAAAAATACACATCTTCTTTCATTTTCTTCACATTTAATTGTTAAAAATCAGTAGAGAACAGTTATTTTATTATTTATCATAATATTGGTACCTCCTTAAAATTTTTTAGAAAAAATAAAAACCTTAAAATTTTTTAGAAAAGATTAAGAAAAATATATTATATGTGAAGTATGTTGGTGAAAAAAGTATGGAAGATTTTTTAAAAAAATTACAGCTTTCTAATCAAGCAATTAAGATTTACCTTAATTCATTAGGAAAATCTCCTCTTACGTATTATGAATTACACTCAATAGTTCCAGAATTGCCTCAAGACGAATTTGAAGAAAATTTGACTCAGTTAATAAATGGAGGATTATTGATTCAATTAATTCCTCAAAAACAAGAGATATTATTGCATTATTTAGCAATTCCACCAATTTTTCCTATAATCAATTACTATGAAAATATAAACGCAAATTTAGAAGGGATAAAAGAAGCAATTAGAGAATTATTAGTTAAAAAAGTAAATCAAACCTTTCAGCAAAATAATTTTATTCAATCAGATACAATCCTTAATTCATTCCAAGAATCCAGAAAAGATATTGAAGAGGATACTATTATTCAAAAGCAGGAAATAGAGGATATCGTAAAAGGAATGGAAGAATTGAAAAATCTAAGTAAGGATATCTCTGAATTAGATCAACAAATAAAAATTGTAACACAATCTAATTTTGCTAGTTTAATGAAAAAAATCTCTGAAATTAAATCAGAAATAACTGAGGAAATTAACGCTTTAGATTTTAAAAAGCATAAAGATGAAGTAATCGACATTATTGATCAAAAATTTAAAGATAAACTAGATAAAATGGTACAAGAATTTTCTATGGAACTGTACGAATTAATTGAAGAAAAGTTTGAAAAAACTGCCGAACCAATAGAAAAGTTGATAGATGGTACATTTCAATATCGTGATGATTTTAAATTGATACTCCTCAATATGTTAAATAATTTTGAAACTAAAATGAATAAGATCTATGAATTGATTAAAGAAAATAAGGATTTTCTTTCTACTGAAATGGATAAACTCAAGATAAAATTAAATGAAAATTTGGACGCAGTCATTCAAAATTCTGTAAATGAAGTTTCAAGTTTAAATAGACCAATAGAAAAACTAATGAAAGAATATTATCAAGAAATGCGATCTTCCGAGAAATTTTCAATAGACAATATTTGGGCTATCAATAGCCTTACCAACGTAAATGAAGAGATACAAAAATTTATTACGACTACGAAAGAGGAATTAACAATTATAATTCCACAACTCGAAAATCATATAGCAGTTGAACAGTTTGATAAAATCCCAAAGAGCTTAAAAATAAAAATCGCATCATCAGAACCGCATACAAATAGCAGCGTTAAGAATTTAACTTCTATTGCGAATATAATCTATAAAACTCTTGAAAACGAGAACGTGATCGCATTAAAAGGTGATGACACTCAAATCACTATTGGTGTAATTCAACAACAGGCAAAAAATGCATTAAATAACTTTATTGGAATAGGGAGTAACTTCAAACCATTAATCGAATTGTTAAGCCCAATAATACAAAACTTATGGGAAAGTGCTTATACGGATACATTTTATGCTTCACAGAAAGCTCAAGCAACACCAAGCAAACATAGACTCGGTAAAAAAGTAGATGCAGATCTTTATAAAAAGGTTAAACCAATATCAACACCTAAATTCCAAACTGTGGAGACAGAGCAAAAACAAGAAAAAATTCAGGAAGAGAGGGCGCAAAAAACTAGAAAAGAAGTTGAACCTCAAAAGATACCAACTGAAGTACCTACATATCAAGAAGATGTTGAAAATATAAAACAAAAATTACAGGAAAAAATAAAATTTGTGTCGACAAGTACCAGAAAAAAAGGAGATGAAGCTGGTTTAATAATCAATAATGCATTTAATAATTTGGTTAACAAATTAGTTAATATAAAAGGAGAAGAATTTAGCAAGGAACTACAAAAAATTGCTGATCTTGTTCTTGAAAAAAGAGGATTTTCTGTTACTTTACATGAATTAAGAAGCTTAATAAACCAATATAGATATAGTGATGCTTTATTAAATGAAAACGATACAAAACAAATTATCGCGCAGATAGAAAGTTGGAAGCAAAAATTGGTTTAAGAAATTTTTCTTATCTTGTCTTTTAGACATTAATATTTTCTTTTTTTTGAAATATATAAATAGAATCCTCGAAGGATAAAAATAAGAGCAAATAAAAAAGAAATTAAAAAGAAACCTGAAACTATCATTGAAATTAAGAAATTAGGATTTAAAATTCCAATAATGCCAAAAATTGGGCATAATGGGGCAATAATTAGAAAAATGATATAAATAGTTTTATCTTTTTCACCGAAATTGATATATACAGTAATATTAAACCAAGAGATCATTATCATAATGAAAGGGATTAAGTATGAAGCAAATTCTGGAAAAGGGTATGTGATGCCCCCCATTCCAAAAGCATAAAAGTAATTAGCATAGAAATATACAATTAGGAGTAAAGCACTAATAGGGGTAGGCACTCCTGTGTATCCAGGAACTTCAGAGATATTAAATCGCGCTAATCTAAGTATTGCTCCAATAGCAAAACAAATTGATCCAATTATTAGAATAATGTCAAATAACGTATCAGTTTTAAAACTTTGGTAAGTTAAAAGTGCCGGTGCGATACCGAATGTTAACGAATCACTTAAAGAATCTAGCTCTTTACCCATCTGATTCATCGTATTTGTTTTACGGGCAATATAGCCATCGATCATATCTGTACCTGTTGAGATAGAAATTAGAAAAAATCCTAAGGATAGTGTGGCACGAGTACCCATACATGCGCAAACTAAAGCTATTATTCCAAGACTTGTCCCTATAAGAGTTATGTAATCTTTTAGTTTTAACAGCTGTGGAATCTTAATACTTGACATTCTCTTTTCTTCACTGTATAATATTAATATTAAATAAACCTTACTTAATTAAAATATTTTGATAAGGATTATAATAAATATTGGTTTCCCTAAACTTTATTAAAATAAGTTACCATTTTTACCATAAATAAATTAACATGAGATGATCAAATGTATTGTAAAGATTGTGGAGCGGAAATTAAAGATCCCGAAACTCAAAACTTCTGTGAAAAGTGTGGTTCACCAGTCTCCTCTGCACCTAGACAGAGAGAGGTTGTCACTACAGTTGCAACAGCCAGACCAGTAACAACATTGGGTTTTGAGCCATACGATCGCCCAGGTGGATTATTCGATCTCAATCGCAATTATTATATCCTTAAAGAAAAATCCCGACAACTCGTCTGAATTCTTTAAAAATATTGGGATTGGGGTTCTGGCGACATTTTAGATGAAAACAATCAAGTTATTGGGAAAATGAGAAGAGTTATCTTAAGTATAAGACGCAGAGTCGAATTACTTGAGTTAGATGGCACTATAGCTGCTACTATTCACTCAAAGATTGTATCAGCTCGGGGTGCACAGGATTTAAAAGACCCTTATGGAAATATGATAGCACGAATTAAGAAAAAAATAACTTCTGTTTTCCGTCCAAAATTTTTCTTGGAAGATGTTAATGGCAAAAGATACTTCGAAGCACAAGGAAAATTTATGGGGTGGTCGTATAAAGTTACAGATATGTCAGGGAATTTAATTGCAGAAATTGAGAAAGCTGATAGGTGGAGAGATATTTTTCTTGGCGGATTATTAGATTTTAAGGATACATACGCATTGAGAATACTAGATAATGAAACTGATAGACGGATCTTACTTGGATTTATCCTCTCTATTGATAATGTTCTGCATGATTATTAATTAATTCCATCTTTTTTTTCATAATTAAAATGGTTTAATCTCCAAAAATTCATTAAAATCAATCTATATCATAATTACTAATTTTATTTTTTCGCTAAATTTTTATAAATGTAATTTATATTTTCTTTAAATTAACTCATTTGAAAAGAAATTTCAAATAGATTTAACAAAATTTCCATCTACTAATTAAACTTATAAATAATACCAAATGATATCCACATTATAGAAAAATGACTGAATATGAAACATTCATGGTTTATGAACTTGATGATTCCGGAGAAAAGAATAGAATAGGTATAACTGAAGAAGAACTTCAATCCAATCTGCATCCTGAACAAGTCCTTGTAATAGTACGTGAAGATTTAAGAAGAATTTTCATTTGGAAAGGACCAAAATCCCCTGTTCGAAAAAGATTTATTAGTTCTAGAGTAGCTCAAGAACTCCAAGAGGAATTGAGAAAGGATGCGAGGTATCATCGCTGTAAAATTGTTTCTGTAGATGCCGGTGATGAACCTACAGAATTTTTAAATGCTTTTCAATTAGAATCCATGGAAGTGACTGAACGGTTGCCAGATATGCGATACGTTCGGAACATAGAACGGGATAGAATGAACGAGGTAGTTATTACTGATGTTGTTCCAAAGGTGACTGAAACAAAAGAAGAAGACTATTTTTCTCCTGCTCTACAAGATACTAGCAGCGATATAGTTAAATTTTCCTTTCTATCTAATGCCCCTAAATCTACAACTCTTCCCAAACCGAGACCTAGATCTCAATATCCAACGCAACCTATTACTAGGACCCCCTCCGCCCTCTCAAAAGAAGACCAAGATAATATTAAAGATAAAATTCTAAAAATAGAGATTTCTGATAGTCATAAAAGATTAAATCTAATTTTAGGCCATACTCTTTTAGCAGCAGTTTCAAAAACAGCTAAAGTCTTCGGAGATGAAGTTGAAGAAACTGAGTGGGAACCTGTTAAAAAAATCCCAAAAGATATGATTGAATTGGATAATCATGTTATAAGGGTTTATTTTAATGAAAAAAAAGGTATAGTAGAAGCCGTGGAGATATTAGAAAAAGTAGGAGCACCAAAGAGTACTCCAAAGAAGATGACCACTACAAAATCGACAACAGGATCATCCTCTTTAACTTCAATGCCAGCAAAACCAGCATCAATGGATAAAACCCAAGTAAAGCCTACACCCACAGAAAAGGTGGATTTTAATTCTATGACTGTAAAAGATCTCAAGAGTTATGCCCATGAACACAAAATCGACTTACCTAATAATGCAAGAAAAGCTGAAATAATAAAAATTTTAGAGAAATCTACTGAGAATAAAACAAGTGGTCGAAGAAAATTGCCTAAAATTCCTAGAAATGATGATTAAAATCGGGTTTAAAAAGGAAAAATATAGGAAAAAATAATATATTATTTAAAACGAATCAGTATTACTTTGTTCTGATTTTTCTTCTTGTTTTTGCATTTCTTCCTTAGTTTCTCTACTTTCCGCTTTACCCTCATCCATTTTCTTTGGTTTTGTCTTTTTTTTAATCTTTTTTAACCCCTCTATTGCTTCCTTTCTGACTAATGCGCTTTCATCTTTAAGTGCCATTGCTAACGCATCTAAACTATATGGATGATGGAGATCGCCTAATTCATCACACGCTTCCATTCTCACATTTTCATCTGGATCATTTAATAAGACAAATGTGAGAACGCCTAATACTTTAGTTTCCCCAAATTCCCCTAAGGTATCCACTGCTTCTTTTCTAACTTCAGGATCAGGATCGGTAACAGCTGTTATTGCTAATTGTTTTGAGATCTCGTCAGAATTACCTATAGGTTCAATCGCACTAAGGTCAACTCCACAATACTTACAAAAATTATGAGATATTTTTATTGCTTTTCCACATGCAGGACAAACTCGTTGTGTATTAAAATCAATAAAAGCTTTTCTAGCAGTGGTTGGTGATTTTTTTACTTTATAAGGATTTAAGTTAGGATCAGGTCTAAAATTCCTCTCTCTTCGCATTTTTATACATTTAAAAAATTATCTTTTAGGAATATTAATGAAATACATCCTTTTAATTTTAATTTAAATAAGAATAGTATTATATAAAATCAATTAATCTTAACTATAAGATGAAAATCTCATTAACTATTTCTCCCAGAGAGGAGGGATTATTTAAGCCTAACATCTCGCTTGTTTTAACAGCTTTATTTAGAGCTTCCCAGATTTCTGATTTCCATTTTAAAGCATCCGAGAAACGAGTTAATTTCAAAAGCGCAGGATAGGATTGTCCCTTAATTACATAACACACTAAAAACGGTTCAATCGGTTTAATAAGAATTACATTCTCTCCTATTTTAATACGATCAATTGATTCTGAGAAGATTTCTGCACTGAAGGTGTTAAATGCTGACATGAAGGAACTGAAAAGGTCATTAAAATCCCAATTCTCTATAAATGAATGATTGAAATATGAAATCCCGTCTTGTCCTATAATTAAAAGTAAAATAGGCTTCTCATCAACTAGCTCAGGTGGCTCTATTGCGCGCCTTCCCTGTATGCGATCCATAGTAATATCTAATGAAGCTAAGTTCATTCTTTCTGTGATTGATGCCTTTTTCCTCTTAAGATTTTCCCATTCACCCAATTGCTCTAGAAGTTTATCATGTTCAGCTGAAATTTCTCGAGCTAATAGTTGAAGACTATGTTTCTCAGCAATACGTTGAGCTTGAGTTAAATATTGACGAGCATCCCCCATATTCATACTAAGTAATGAAATTTTCCCATGAAGTAAATAAGTTTGAACTTGTAATGTATAAGAATTAGTATGTTCTAATTCTTTAAGAAGTCTTGTTATAAATGGTTTGATATCATCTAATATTGTTAAATCGTTGGTTAAACGTAATTCTCTGAGATATATATCACAAATTAGCAAATACCAGATGCCAGCTCCAAATTCTATCGGAGTAGTAAATGCGCCCGATTTTATTAAAGCATCATGATACGTTATAAATTCTTTTAGAATCTTTTCGGCTTCGGCTTGTTCCCGTGTACGAGAACTTGATACCATTATCCTTACTTTTCCAAGTTTATACCAATAAAAATTTTCATCTATTTTTCTTTTTTTTAGATAGTCCATTAATCGGTCTAAATATTCTTGTGCTCGCTCAGGAGTATCTTTATAGAGAGAAACTTTTATTAAACTATCGTAATTGACACCCACATAGAAAACTGCTATTGGAAATGTGAATTGTTCCCAAATTTTTACACTTTTTTCATAATACTCAATTGCATGCTCTAGCTCTCCTTTCTGAAAATATATTTCCCCCATGTTTTGATAAGAGGTTGCATTAACTATATTTATTACCATATAGTCTCCTTTAGAATGACCTAGACTCTCTATATGAAATTTTAATGCTAAATCTAATTCTCCTTTTCCTGTGTATACGACCCCTAAAGCAGATAAAGGAAAAGGTAAAACTCCAGAGAAAATATCATTTCTTTCAAAAATAATAAGGCTCTTGTTAAGATATTTTAAAGCTTTGTCAAATTCATTTATATTATATAAATAATAACCCATCATGAGCCAAATATATGCTTTTCTCCATTCAAAATCCAATCCATTCGACTCCTGTAGCACTGATTTAAGCATTCTCTTAGATTGCATGACACTTTCCCCCATCTCTGCTATATTAGAACGCAAATATAAAATATTAGATTTAAGTATAAGAGCATCAAATGCATTTACCATATTTTGCTGAATTTTACTGTGCTGATAATGTTCTTCTACTATTTTAAGGCTTTCCGCTAAATCTCCCGTAAGGAAAAGAATAAATGCTTTAAACATCTTGTAGATGTGATTTTCTTCTTGGGTGAGATGTTCTGATTTTTCCCATTTAGCTATTATTTGCCATGCTTTCTCTTCCTTTCCTTCATTCATAAGCTCAAATGTTCTATATAATTGTTCTGAAAGATTCATATTAAGTATCTCCACTTATATGTTCTAATTTAAAAATAAACGTCTAAGATATATTAGACGAGTTAAATTTTTCGTTTAATTGGTATTTTTACATAATGAAATTATATAATTCTCGCTATTAAAAAAGAAGAACCTTTTGTTTATAAGAATTTATAATAATACCTTTTAGTTTTGTTTTAAGACCTACAATTATTAAAAAAAAAGGTGAAAATGAATTCTTATGCTAATGTAATTTCTTTAGATAAATAGACGTCTTGTACAGCATTCAATATTTTAATGCCTTCGGGGGTAGGTTTTTTAAAGGCTTTACGACCAAGAATCAATCCCATCCCACCTGAACGTTTATTAATTACAGCAGCAGTCACCGCATCCACAAAATCGTTCTCACCAGAAGGTCCTCCAGAATTAATCAGCCCTATTCTTCCCATATAACAGTTCGCGACTTGGTATCGGTTCCATTCAATTGGATGATCAGTCGCTAACTTTTCATATACACGTTTATCTGTTTTGCCAAAATTCAATTCAAGAAAGCCTTTACTAGTAGTGGATAATTTCTGTTTGATGATATCCGCTTCAATAGTAACCCCTAAATAATTTGCTTGAGATTCCAAATCATTTGCAGTATGATAATCCTTGCCATCTTTAATGAACTCTTCAGTGTTTCTTAAATAGGTCCAAAGGATACACACAAGACCTAATTCATGAGCATATTTAAAAGCTTCACTTATTTCTTGGATTTGACGCCTACAATTCTGAGAACCAAAATAAATAGTCGCACCGATTCCAGTAGCACCCATATCCCATGCTTGGTCCACGTTCGCAAAAATCGTTTGATCAGATAATTCAGGTTTGGTAAGAAGTTCATTATGGTTAATTTTAACTATTAAAGGGATTTTACGAGCATAACGCCTTGACATTGATCCTAATACTCCAAGTGTGGAAGCAACTGCACTACATCCCCCATCTATGCCCAATTTAATGATATTTTCAGGATCAAAATAGGATGGATTGATAGCAAAACTCGCTGAAGCAGAATGTTCTATTCCTTGGTCTACTGGTAATATTGAAAGATATCCTGTTCCAGCTAATCTTCCTGTTTGATTAAATAATCGACCTAAATTATTCAAAACTAAATTATTTCTGTCTGTATGTTCAAAAACTCTTTCGATATAATCAGGGCCAGGAGCATGAATCATTTCCTTTGGAATTCCTGTGCATGTGTGATTTAAAAGATCGTCTGCCTCAGAGCCCAAAAGATTTTTAATTTCATTATAATCCATTTTATTATCATCTAAATAATTTTTACTTTATTAAAAATTAAAGAAAAATAAGACACCAATAATAAAATATTTTTCTGCAAAATTAGATTGCAGAGCTTTAAAAATATTTGTATAATTTATCAGTTCAAATCATAAAACAAACAAAACAATTATGATGAAGCATCATCAACACTAAAAAATTCTTTCAGAAGTTCTGATAGAAGAGTGTAATTACTCGTCTTCATATTAGAATTACTACTTTCTAATTTTAAAGAGATTTTTCTCCTTTCTTTTCCAGAAGATTCTAATTTTATTGACAATTTTTTGAGTTCATTTTTAAATTTGCCTGCATTTGAAGTATTACTTTTCCATAAGTCTTCTATTTTGTTCGCTACTTCTTCCTTGCTTGTAAATGGTTCAATTTTAACTCCATTTAAGATTTTAGGTTTTTCCATATTTGTCCAACTTTATTTAAACTTTTTGCTATTTTAACTCCTAGAAAACCTTATAAAATTATATATAAAAACACCAAGCATCTTAAAAGCAAAATTTAATTGTCATAGGTCTTTTTCAGAAATATGCCTGATGAATTTGATTTTAAAAACTATGAATCAATAGAAGACTATGGTAAAACAGTAGAGGGGACAAAATACTTACATTCTTTATATCTCAAGGCAGTGAATCACCCTGTTCGACGCAAAATTTTAGAAATTGTTAATAAGATTAAAAAGATTTCTAAAGAAAAACTGTTAGAAATGCTTATAGATGAAAACGTAATAAGTAATAAATCCTCATTTAATTACAATATGGATTACCTTGTTAAAGCTTTTTGTGTTAAAATTGTTGAAGAAGAAGATAAAACTTTTTATGAAATCACTCAAAGCGGACAAGTAGTAGATTATTTAGAATAATACTTTTTTTACTTCTATTTTTGCATCATTTTTTGATAGCAATCACAACATGGTATTCCAAAATTAAGGTTATAACGTTTAAATTTCTTATTCTTAACATTCATGAATTTTATTAATGTTTCTATAAGATTCTTTTTACTTTTATCAAAAAATAATTGTTTCAAGTTAAAATAATGATTAAATCCGCCGCAAATAGGACAGAGAGAATAAAACTTGATAAATTTTTGAAATTTTTGTTTTTCTACCTCTGATAAAGCTTCCAATTTTAAATCTGGATTGCTTTCAATTAAAGTTTTTAAATTATCTAATTCATTTAGCATTGCGTCTCTTAGAAAATTAGTATTATAATTATTCTCACTAACAGTTTCATTTGATAGAATATCTTGAGTAGTGAATTTATCAAAATATTCTATTGCTTCGTTAAAAAATAATAAATTCTTGTTTTTATCCTTCTCTTTCATTGTTTCTCTTCAAATAAGAAGTAATCATACCATCCAAAAAAATTTTATTACAGAAATTTAAAAAATTTGTCACTTTTATTGAATAGATCGTTCTTTTTTTTACCAGTTAATCTTCTAAAATCAATGATTCTTGAAGGTGCAAAATATTCAAAATCGAATTCAACTTCATCACCTACACCTCTTCCAGGTATCGGCATTAAACGAGCTGTCAATGGTTTATTCAGTCTAACTGAAATTGTACATAGATCTAATAATATATAAAACAGTTCCTGCTCAGTAATATCCCCAGGTAAGGGAACAACATCTAATCCTGCACCACACATAGTAGCATATAATAGAAGAGAATCTAAGTTAAATTTATTTTCAGACAATCTTTTTGATAAAATAAAATCTTCTAAAATAGGTTGAAAAAAACCTGAAAATCCAATAACTTTCTCTTTATCAATTGGCATTGAATTCTTTATTAAAGCAACTCCAGTGAGGGTTCCAATAGCTCCAAAGTATTCAATACCCAACTTTTCTATTGCTGTCCCTATACTTTTATCAACTTCTGGAAAAGGAGCAGGAGAAAAGTCAATTCCTTTAAATTCTATGTCGAAATCTCGTCCTGCCCTCTCACCAATTCTCGTAATATCATCATAAATTTGATTAAACTTCGATAATAAATTAAACTGTGCTTCTTTTAAACCATTTGATCTTTCGATTGCTTCTATTACTTCATCTGCCATTTCTAATGCAAGAGAAAATGCCGGCTTATCTGAAAAATGATATGCTGCTGGAAAAAATGGGAAGTTAGGTCCTACATTGGCAGATACACAAAAATTTAGATTTTTAAACGGATCTGGTTCAGATAATTGCTTTATTATTTGAGCACCAGATTTTATGGCTGATATATTTAATCCATCTCGAGTAGATGCTACCGGTAAAGATGTAAAGAGATTATCGGTATTTTTAATAAAAGTTGGAACTTCATTTAATAAAAGTCTTTCAAAGATACCTAGTTCTGGAAGCTGGTGCGTAAGCATTATACAGCATGCAAAATAATCAAATCCATAGTCTTTAAATATATCTTGTAGAAATTTTAATTGGTCTTTTATATCAATTAAAGTTTCTTTTAAATTTTTTTCATAGAATAATTTATTATCATAACTAAAAATAGGTTGAGAGCAAAGTCTCTTAGTTTGAACCTGTACTCCAATATCTTCGAAGGCACTAATTAGCTCATTATTTAAATTGGAAAAATTGACAAGATTATCTTGCATGAAAGTTAAGATCGTTTCATTTTTATACAAAAAAGGGATTATTTGCCCGTTAGTGATTGCTCTTATCCGCATTTTTAGTCTATATTTCTAAAATATATTCTTTTAATAAGAATTATAAGAGATATTTCAATAAAAAATTAATATTTCTAATTATAGATATTTTTGTTAAATTCATTTATATCCTTAATCGTAATATTGATTAAATTTCATCTAATTTTGCTTTACCTTTTCTTTTCTCTTTAGATGATAAGGGTTTTGTATATTCATTAGGTTTAATGGGACCTATTTTATCCAACTGTTCCTTAAATTCTTTCACTGCCTTTGCATATTTTTCTCCTTCACCAGCTGCAATACTTATAATTTTTACACGCTTCTCATTTATCCCAGTCTCTACTAACACTTCTCTAATACTTTCATATCGAGATTTGGCTTTAATGAATCCCTCTTGATAGTGACAGTCTTGTGGATAACAACCTGCAATTAATACTCCATCTGCTCCATAGAAAAAGCTTTCAAATACTAAAGATGGATTAAGCATTGCAGTACACATTACGTGAATTGTTCTTATATTTGTAGGATAGGTTAATTTACTTGTCCCAGCGAGATCAGCTCCAATATAGGAGCACCAGTTACATAAAAATGCGATGATTAAAGGAGATTCGCTCTTCTGTTTTAAAATTGATTGAATTTGAGCAGAAATTTGCATTTTTGTAAATCCAGGGATATATAACGCATCAGAGTGACACATAGCAGCGCATGCTCCGCATCCAGTACAATTCGCTTGAGTAATTTTTAATTGATTATCTTCAATTTTTAAGGCATTAAACATGCAGATATTTTCACATAATCTACATAAATCACATTCTTCAGGATTGAAATATACTACATGGGGATCTAATTCAACTTTTCCCATGGATATTAGAGATATTACCTTTGCAGCTGAACTCTCTGCTTGAGCTATACTAGTTGGTATATCTTTTGGTCCTTGTATTGCCCCAGCCAAAAAAATTCCATTAACTGAAGTTTCTGAAGGCCTAACCTTTAAATGTTTTTCTAATAAAAAGCCATTGGGATCCTGAGATATGTTTAAGATTTTACTTAATTCATCAGTACCGTCTGCCGGTTCGATACCTACTGCTAAAACAACTAAATTTGTTTTGTTTTCAAATAATTTGTCTTCAATTACATCTTCTCCACGAACAATTAATTCATCTGAAGTGTCGCTTTTTAACACAGCAGAAATATTACTTTTTATGAATCTGATTCCGAAAACCTCACGAGCTCTGTTATAAAATTCCTCACAATTCTTTCCCATGGCTCTAATATCATTATAATAGATATTAATCTCTGTTTCAGGATGTTCTTTTTTAATTAAAACAGCTTGCTTTATTGCTACATTACAACATACTTGACTACAATATTCGTGATGAATTTGTTTGTTACGAGATCCTACACATAAGATAAATGAAACCTTCTTTGGAGGATTACCACTTGAAGGAGTTATAACTTTTCCATGAGTAGGTCCATCATTGTTGAGTATTCTTTCCATTTGCATTGTAGTTATGATATCTGGATATTTAAGATAATTATATTCTCCAAGTAAAGAGGGATCAAAAGTTTTTAGCCCCGTTGCGACAATAATTGAGCCGACTTTAATATTTATAATTTCTGGCTCTTGATCGAAATCTATTGCATCTCTATCGCATGCCTGAGCACATACTTTACATCCAATACAATATTCTTCTAAAATATTCGGAAATAGAGGTATCGCTTGCGGATAGGGGACATCTATAGCCTTTCTTGGATAAAAAGTATTTTCTACATCAATTGGACATACATCTCGGCAAATATCAAAACATCCAACACAATCATCTTCTTTTATAAAACGTGGATTTTTTTTTATCACAATCTCAAAATTTCCTATATATCCATCAACTTTTTCAACTTCAGAATAAGTTAATAGTTCAATATTAGGATGATCTTTGATTGAAGTCATTAGTGGTCCGAGAATACAAATTGAACAATCTAGAGTGGGAAAAGTTTTATCAAAAAGAGCCATATGACCTCCTATGGTAGTTTTCTTTTCTACTAAATACACTTTATAACCTGCATCTGCGATTACTAAAGCAGCTTTTATCCCTGCTATACCACCTCCGATGACTAAAGTAGAAGGTAGAACATTTGAATATGTAACATCTAAGGGATTCAGAAGTTTGACTTGTTCTATTGCCATATTAATTTGATCGATTGCCTTTGTCGTTGCTTTTTCTGGCTCATCAGCATGAACCCAGGAATTTTGTTCTCGGATGTTAGCAAAAGATATCAAGAATCGATTAATTCCTGCTTTTTCAATAGTCTTTCTGAACAATAATCCATGTAATTTGAATGAACAGGCAGCTATTACCACTCTATCTACTTTTTTCTCCTTTAACTCATCAGTAATCTTATTTAAACCCGCCTCGGAACATAGATATTGATCTCTAATAACATCTACATCAGAGTATTCGCTAAAATGTTCTAGTATTTTCTCATTATCAATAGTCCCACTAATGTTCTTCCCACAGTCACATACAAATAAACCAATTTTCAATTTAATACCACTTTCTTATATGAAATTTTCGCAGTTCTATGTTTATAATATAGTTGAGTTTTTAATAATTATTCTTAATTATTAATAAAAATGAATGTTCTCTTGGCTTTATAATATAAAGATTTTATTTATCTTCAGGAATCATTTCTTTTGGCAAAAAAGTGTAGACTTTTAATATATCAAAATCATTTTTTTTCATTTCTAAGAAAAACTCTTTTTCCATTTCATATTCCGCTCTAGCCCATTTTTCAATCTCTTTACGGCTATAATATTTGCCATTACCCTTTAGCGATGCCTGTAATCCAGAACATTTTTTAGAATACGCAATAACATTTTTTTTGCTTTTAACCATCATTTGCCAAAAAGGAAAGCATCGACATTGGAATGGACGGGCTTCATGAACAGTGCATTTATTATCCTTCAAAAAATGACAATGCTCATCATCCCCTGTAAATGCAAATCCTAAGGTTTTAAATCTATATGTTTTACCTCTTTGAGCCTTAGGATCTTTCCAAAAAAAGCTATCATTAATAACTTTCACATATTTTTGAACAAAATTTCTTAAACCATTCATCTCAGTCATTCGTAAGAATTTAGTCAGTCTAAGAATATCATCTTTATAAAGATATACTTCACCTTCCTTAAATCCTCTACAACAGTCACCACACATTTGGCAGGAGAATTTAATTCCGTTTTCAAGATCCTTCGAGATCTTGATTTCAGTTGAAGTCAAGTTAATTTATTTTACTCGTATTAAAAAATAATATTGAACTAATTAATGAATATTTAAATATTAATTCATTGATTATATTGAGGAATCAAGAGAGAGGAGTTTTATTTTTTGGTTAATAAATTAACTTACAGCATGAATATTGATATAGATTTTCAAAAGATTAATGAAACAATTATAAAGTTAGAAACTATATTGTCTAAGTGTGATATATATAATGAAGATAAGTTTAGGGCATGGTACAAAGATTTTAAAAAAATATATGGTGAAAATGAGACAAATCTACGATTATATCTCATCCATACATTATTGTATTTTATCGGACTCAATTTTATCTTAAAATTAGTTCTTAAAGACAAAAATTTCTTGTCTCCTAACGACTCAACGTTAAAGAATTTTAAAGAATTAGAAGACAATATAAAATCCAAATTTAGGAATACTAATATCATAGAGTTTGAGTATTTCACACCAATATACTTCATTTCCGAAAAGGAGGATTTAACAATTTTAACTAAATTAGTTTTTGAAATTTCCAATCACCTCTTCAAATCAAAAATTAATCCTATAAACATATTTGATTATTTATTCCAAAACATAATTTCTCCCCTTTTTAGGCATAAATCAGGTGAATATTATACTCCTCCATTTTTAGTGAAGAAAATGATTGAGGAAACTTATTCTTTTGGAGATATGGTCCTTGATCCTTGTTGCGGTTCAGGTAATTTTTTAATTGGAATTATAAGAGAAATAATATCTCAAAAGAAAAGTGAAAAAGAGAAGATCGTTGCTATAAATAGGATTTGGGGCTTTGATATCAATCCAATTTCAATATATTTATCGAAAATTAACGTTTTATATCTTACAAAAGATTTAGGCACAGAAATCAATTTTAACTTGTATGTTTTTAATTTTTTAAATCAAAGAATGACTAAATTACATGAAAAATTTGATTTGGTAATCGGAAATCCCCCTTGGTATACTTATAGAGACATTGATACTATAAATTATCAAGAAAGTTTAAAAAAGCTCGCAGAAGAATTGGAAATTAAACCCCGCCCTAAAAATTTACTAAATTTAGAAATTTCAACCTTATTTTTTTACAATGCGCAGAAATTTTATATGAAAAATCGAGCAAAAATCTTCTTTGTTATCACCAAGGGAGTGATTACTGGATCACATGCTTCGAGATTTCGAAGTTTTAAAGGCTTTTCCGATATAAAAATTTGGCTATTTGATAAAAAGATTGAAAGTATATTCAATATCGATTTTATTTGTTTATACGCACAAAAATTACAAGATGTGAAAGAACATGCTTTTTATCAAATTCCAGCATGCCATTTTGATTTAGAATCTAATGAGATAGATATTAATAATTATGATTTAGTAGATTTAAAGCTGATAAAAGAAGAAATTTATGTTCCTTTTTCAATTGAGCAAAAAGAAGGGAAAATTTTCATCAAAAAATTAATTTCAATAGATAAAGTGAGTGATTTACTTCCACTTGGAGAGAGTTACTATAAAAGACTTTTTCACAAAGGTGCTGATTTAAATCCCCGAAATTTAATATTTGTAAAACTTCAAAATGTTAATGATTTTGTAGTAAAAATCAATCCGGATGATAGGATTTTTAAAAAAGCTAAGGTTCCATGGAATAAAAAAGAATTTGAAAACGAAATTATCGAAAAAAAATACATATTTAAAGTACTTAAAAGCACAGAATTAGTCAAATTTCACGTATATGACCATTATAATGTATTTTTACCACTCTCAAAAAATGATTTGAGCTTTAACTACGAGAAATTGGATAAAAATTCTAAAAGATTCTATGATAAGATTAATAAATTATACCTTAGACATAAAAAAGAAACAACAACTCATAATTCTTTGATGGAAAACTTGAATCGTTGGTCAAAATTGATCAATTCAAGACAAAAATCAAAAATTAAGGTAGTTTATAATAATTCAGGCTCAATATTAAATTCGGCAGTAGTACAAGGAGATTTCTTGATTACTGGGGATTTGAGTTTTTATGATACAACCAATCTCAATGAAGCTTACTATTTATCGGCGATCTTGAATTCAAACATTTTAACAGAACAAATTAAGATTATGAAGAGCTCAAGGCATATATTTAAACTTCCATTTAATGTAAACATTAAAAAATATGATGCTAATAATTCTACTCATCAGCAGTTAGTAAAATTGGGCAGAACGGGGGAAGAAATAGCAGTTTCTACAATCAGAAGGACTTTTAAAAGCAATAAGGATATATTTTCTAAATACAAAATACAAAATATTTTAGATGAAGAGATAGATCCTATTCTAAATCAAATTGATGAACTTTTGATAAAAGAATTAAAGCTTTGATGAAACCTAATTTCAATAGTAAAAATTAAAGCGTAACCTATTTATCTTTACTAAATTATATATTTTAGGTAGATAATTGAAATGTGTAAAATTTAGGTGTACTAAAATAAATAGTAAGGATGAAATTGTTATACTTGGATCTGGTGGAGGAAGGCATCATATCCGAACTCAACATCGCGCCACTGGAGGATTCTTATTCAAATTCAATGGAGTACAAGCTCATTTAGATCCAGGACCTGGAGCCATCGTTAGACTCATTCAATATCAAGAAGATCCTGTTAAAACTGAACTTTTTATTGTAACTCATGCACATGTGGATCATTACAATGATCTTAGCGCCATCATAGAAAGTTCAAGAGAAATATTACATGATAAGAGTTATAATTATTATAAAAAAGGTACACTAATTACAACTTCCGAAGTGATTAACTTAATATCGGATTATCATTTGAATATGCTTGAACAAACTATAAGATTTAAAGCAGGTGATAAGTTGAATTATAAAGATATTGAAATTGTTGGAACAAAAGCAGTTCATTCACCCGTTAATGAAAGTTTTGGTGTAAAATTTAATCTTAAAGAATATTCTTTAGCTTACACCAGTGATACAATGGTATTTGAGGACTTTCCAGATCAATTTTCAGGTGTAAACATTCTTATTCTCAATCTATTACGTCCTGATTCGATAACTTGTAAAAGGCATTTATGTACTGATGAAGTTATCCCGTATTTAAATAAAATCGATCCACCATTGGATAGTTTAATTATAACTCATTTTGGTTCTTATATGGATGGCCCACGCTCAAAAAAGAACTTCGTTCCGAGTCAAGTAAGCAAATTAGAGGAATTAACGAAGATCAAAAAAGTAATTGCAGCTGAAGATGGGCTTAAATTAAGGATAGATGAGCTAATAACCTAATTTTTAAAAAAATCTAGGTTTGACAAATTTGTTATAACAAAACTAATCTTTTTGTAAACAACTATTACGTTATATCAGAACATATATAAAATATAACCAGTTAATTTTTAAGTTAATAATCCCATTTTATAGTAGGAAGGGAAATTTAACTAATAATCTGCATAAACATTGGATTTCAAAGGTTGCGAGCATCTCGTGCCTTGATTATGCCCTCTATTAAACTCTATGAGTTTAATTCTCTCCCTGATTTTATTACTTTGGTGCGGATTATTCTTTCCCTTACCTTTTCTTATAAAATATATTTCTTGTAGATAAACGCAAGTTTTTTAAGAATTAGGTGGTACATTTTGTAGACTTTTAAAATATTCACGAGTAGGAGTAAAATTAAAATTACATTTTGATATAACTTCTACTGTAATGCTCATCTACTATTTTAATCTAAATATATTAAAAATTTCTATATAAATCAAATCATAAATTGATGTATTTTAAATGAAATCATTCAGTAGAAATCCAGTGTCGACAAACGATGCATTGAAGGATTTGCTGAAATTCAATCTTATTAGAATTGTTAGTACGGATTTTTCTCGTGATCATTACGTTGCCACACTTATTACAAATAGTAAGGTCTTTTGGTTTTAATTTATGTGCGGACACGTATTATATCACAGATATCTGATTATTCTAATTATAAAATCAATTGAAAAATTTACCTAATAAAATATAGTTTTGCCGATAAAACAACCCTTATTTAGATATTAATAACTTTTTAATTATTTAAATATGTTTTTTAGTAAAAATTTTTAGATTTCCGTACATATTAAGTATTAAATTATACAAAAGATGTGCCAAAATGAAGATTTTAAGAATATTAAATCTCAAAAACTTATATAGATTCAAGATTTTTGCTTTATTCCTGATTATTAGTATTTTTTAAAACTGTTATAAGAATTGCTACAAAAATCAACCCACAACCTAACCAAGCAAACACAGATAGAATTTCATTACCTATAAGGAATCCAAATAAAGCAGCAAAGACAGGTTCAAGAGAAAAAATAATTGCTGTTTGAGTTGCTCCTATATATTGTTGACTCCAGTTTTGGAATAGGATTGTTAATGTCATAACTCCAATTCCCATATAAATCATTACATACCAAAAAGTAGGAGAAAATGACAATGAACCATAAGATTCTTGAATCAGAAATGAAGAGATAAAACCTGTAGAGCATATCACGACAATTTGAATAATTGAATAAATATAAATATCCACAAGACGAACAAATATATCATTATAAATAATATAAAATGCCCAAAAAAAGGCGCATATCAATACTATTAAATCACCGATAATTATTCCAGATTCACCTTCTAATAGCAAAAATGCCATCCCTGCTACTGATAGTGCTACAGCAATCCAAACTCTTTTGTTTAATGGTTTCTTAAATCCTAGCCATGCAATAAAAGGTACCACAATAACACTCAATCCGGTAATAAAACCTGTTTTTCCTGCAGTTGTCGTTTGAAGTCCAATTGTTTGGATTGCAAAACCAAAAAAATAAAGCATTCCTGTTCCCAAACTCATTAAAAAGATCTTCTTATTAAGGTATTTTAGATGAGGGAAGAATGGTATAAATCCAATAAGAGCAATAGCGAATCTTAGGCCTATATAAAAAAAGATAGGAATCTCTTCCGTAATGTTTTTTGTAAGGATAAATGATGTACCCCATAGAATTGTAGTAAGGATCAATAAAAAAATTGCTAATATATTTCTTTTCGAAGATAACTTAATTTGGTTATTTTTTACCATTATTTCTTTTATTAGACTTTTAGTAATTGTAAAAAACAATATAAGAATATAAATTATTCTGAATATCTTCTTTATTTATAATTTAAAGGGAAAAATAAGGTATTTTGTTTCATTTTTTTTAAAAGAGGAATATCTATCATAAGATCTTGCTTAAACTCGTGAGCGTTTAACTAATTAAGATATAGTTAAATTTTTTTCTTCTAAAAGTATTGTTTGAAAAAACAAAAAATATTAGTTAGATTATATTTAAATATAGCCTTCTTCTTTTCATATATAGGAATCTAAAAAAATGTGATAAAAATAACTGAAAATAAATTATTTTTAATGAGATTATCTGTAGTCTTATGCATGATTTTTGGATCACTAATTTTAGCTTCATATTTATTGTATACTCCCCTTGCACTTCAAATTGAAAAGAAAACTGATAAGAGCGGTTTCGCGGAACGTCCGAAGTTATCAACAACTCACTTACCCATTTTAATTAACGGTAATGATGCCTTTAAGACTTTAGCAGGGAATGAAGGATGGTTTGGAAATGGAACAGAGAGTAATCCATATATTATTGAGAATTATATCATTAATAATACAGTTACGGGTTATAATGGGATTGATATTCAAAACACTAACGTACATTTTATAATTCAAAATGTGACTATTTTTAACGGTACGCTCTATAATAATGTTAATGATGGATTTTATTTTTCTAATGTTTCAAACGGGGCGTTAAAATACAATATTGCATATAATAATACTTATGGTTTTAATTTCCAAAACTCTACTAATATTACATTGATAGGAAATAATGCTACTCTAAATGATATTGGTTTTAACTTTAATTATTCAGACAATAATAATGTGATCAACAATAACGCTTTTAATACTACTATTTATAGTAGAGGTGGTGGATTCTTCCTCCACTATTCTGATAATAATACTCTAACGGGTAATACCATTACTGATAATGGTGTTGCTTTCTCTCTCAATTATTCCAGCAATAATAATCTAACAAGCAATACCGTCATTGATAATTACCAAGGATTCTATCTTCAACATTCCGATAATAATACTCTTACAAGCAATAACGCCACTGATAATGGTGCTGGTTTTAATTTCCACTATTCAGATAATAATACACTGATGAGTAATACCGCTATAAATAACTTTTATGATTTTAACCTTGCGTATTCAAATGATAACATCTTGAAAAACAATACCGCCTTTAGTGATTATCAAGGATTCTATCTTCATCATTCTGCTAATAATATCTTGATTAAGAATTCAGCTATTAATAAATTTGCAGGATTCTCTATTCACTATTATTCCGAAAATAATATCTTGAGGTGTAATAATGCAACTAATAACTATTACGGTTTCTACATTTCATTCTCTGCTAATAATACCCTAGTATGCAATAATGCAACTAATAATGATAGGGGTTTTCAGCTCCTTGAATCCACCAATAACAACCTAACAGGCAATATCGCCGATTATAATGAGTATGGTATATATTTAAGTCATAGTGATAACAATACAATATATGGAAATTTTTTGTTAGCCTATAAAAAATGTATTTATGAAGTTGAATGCGTCGGGAACATTGTTTTAAATAATACGTGCGAAAATCTTGACAATGGACCTAAAGCTACGATTTCTGGTTATAATATTCTTTTTTTAATAACGCTTATTACTATTATGTTCATAATCTTCTTTAAAAAAAGGAACATTGTCTAAAATCTAGTAAAAACCTCCAAGAGTTCAAATCATTCCGAATTAAAATGCAAAAAACAAAAAGCGAGCTCTATTGAAAAATTAACACATAAACACAATTATCTAAGTTTCCAAATTTTAATCGTTTTGTCATTTGATCCACTGACAATATAATTACTTTCAGGAGAGATCGCAACCGAGTCTACTTCTTTTTTGTGCCCTTCGAGTGTCGCTAAAAGCTTCCCAGTTGAGAAATCCCAAACTTTAATATCCTTATCAAATGAGCCGCTGACTATATAATAACTATCAGGGGAAATAGCAACAGACATTACATACATAGTATGTCCTTCAAGGGTCCTCACAAGATTTCCTGTCAACATTTCCCAAACTTTTATGGATTTATCATTTGAACCACAAATTATATATTTTCCATCGGGAGAGATTGTTACTGATCTAACATATTTCTTATAACCACTGATTGTTCTAACTATCTCTCCACTCTGAAGATCCCATATATTTATGGTTTTATCGTTGGAACCGCTTACGATATATTTACTGTCAGGAGAGATTGCAACTGAACCTACTTCTTTCCTATGCCCTCTGAGTGTATTTACAAGGTTCCCTGTCGTTGAATCCCATACTTTAATCTCTTTATCAAAAGAGCTACTGACCACATATTTTCCATCGGGAGAGATTGCTACAGATAAAACGTAAAAAGTATGCCCTTTGAGAGTATGAATAAGCGTTCCTGTGGAAAGTTCCCATACTTTCACAGTTTTATCATTTGATCCACTGATTATATATTTTCCATCAGAAGAAACAGCTAATGAGGTTATGTATTTTCCATGTTCTCCGAGATTTTTTATAAGTTTACCAGTAGGTAGTTCCCAAACTTTTATTGTCCTGTCTTTCGAACCACTTATAATATATTTTCCATCTGGAGAGAATACCGTCGATGTTACCCCCATTAAATGCCTTTCGAGAGTTTCAATGAGTTCAGGAGGTTCTAATATGTGAAAGGTTTTAGCTGTAATTTCTTCTTCTAAAACCCCTTCTTCTTTTAATAATTTTTCTTGAGAAATCACTTTTTCTTCCTCTGGTATTTCATCTGGAACAACCTCAACCTCTCGTTGTAAAACCTTTACCTCTTTTGATGGTTCTTCTGGAGGTAATGCTACTTCCTTTTCTAAAACATCCTCCTCTATTGGAATATCCTCAGGGATACTTACGATTTCTTCTTCTACCATTTTTTTCTCCATTGGTATTTTTTTTAACGTAATCCCTTTTTCCTCTTCTAAAGCTTGTTCCACTTCGGATATTACTTCTGAAGCAACCTCAATCTCTTGTTCTAAGACTTTTTCCTCTTCTGGTATTTCTTCAGGAGAAACTACAATTACTTTTTCTTTTAAAACTTCCAATTCTAATGGTTTTTCTTTTAAAACAACCCTACGTTTAGATTTACTTTTTCTTAAAATAAGAATCCCTGTGATAATTATTATACCTGAGATCCCTAATATTAATCCAATTATAAGAGGTAAATTGTTCACTCTAGGACACTCATCTTGAAAATCTTGTATATCATTATTATTTTCGCTAAAAAAGTTATTTGAGACTTTGTTGCATTTAGTTCCAACATCTAAGATAATTCCATAATCATTATTAGTAATTGTGTTTGAGAGGATTTTATTCCTAGCACTACTTTCTGTTAAAGTTATCCCTATATAAGCGTTATTATCAATTTCATTTCCCGAGATAGTATTAGACCTACAATCAGCTAAGTACATACCAAATATATTCTCTGATAAATAATTTTCTAAGATCTTATTATTTAAACAATGCCATAATTGTATTCCAGCATCATTGTTGTTAAATAAGATATTTCTTGAAATTTCTGTCTTATTGCTATCACTCATAAATATACCATTAAGAGAGTTATATACTGTGTTATTTATTATTTGACCATTTTTAGTTGTGACTATAAGGATTCCTGCATCACCCCATACTGAACCCGAATTGTAAAGGGTACAGTTTTCAATCTTAAAATATACATCTGAGAAACTAATCGTAATGCAACTCCCCGAAAAAAAGCCATTTATTTCTAAATCTTCTATAACATACGGATCGGAATAAGTACCTGAACCAGAACAATTCCCTGCGTTTCTAAAATCAACCCATTCTGAATTACCATGAATATCAATTTTACTTGATATTTTTGATACTTTTAAATTTTGGTCATCTGAATTGATTTGACGATTTAAATTAAGATTATTGTTCAGTAGAATAGGTAAAGTGGAAATAATCCATAAAACTATAAAGGTTATGATTTTAATCTTATAATTTAATTTCATTTTATATGAATCAAAATAAAATGTTATATTATATATAGGTTTTGATGATTTAAGAAAGCAAATTGTTTTTAATTGATAAGATTTTCTGGTTTTTCAATTTTTTTCAAGTATCTTCAAAAATTTCTAAGGAGATTATTCCTTTTAAAATTATGGGTGATTAGAATAATCTAAAATATTATCTATAGTTTGATTCCACTCCACAAAATTTGTTATGTATCAAAAATATACGTTTTTAATATATTATATACCTAGAACACTCAAAAAAAAATATAACTAGATAATAAAACTTAAGGTTTTTTTCTGAAGATTTCATTCAAATGAACGCTTCTGAGAGGTTGTAATCTTATTTACTGATTTTCATAAAGGGGAGACCCAGCTTTCATAAAACGATTCATGTGGCGCATTGAAGCTATTTTTTTACCGGTTTCTTTTTCTTCTAAGAAAGTATCAATCCAGTAGTACTCTGTCTTGCGGCTTACACCTACACAAACAATTTTTCCAGTAGCTTTATATGGAATTCCAACCATCACTGGTCCTGCAATATTTTTTATTTCAGTAGCTCCATAAAAAGGCACACCTTTACTTCTTGCGGTATCTAATGTGTTAGAACCTAGAGACATAACACCAAACGTGGCAGTGGGTGATAATATAGAATTCCCCCATGGTGATTTTCCTTTATAATAATCTAGATGATCAGTTATAGCTTCTAATCCTCGATCTGCAGCCTTTTGAGTTACTAATACGTCATGCGACGTGAGATCATCCCCTACCTTAAATCCCGATAAAATGCGTAAGTCTTCAGGATCACTGTTTTTAAGTTCTAAAACTTGTAAGTAAGATAATTCTTTTGGTTCTCCTGCTGCTAGTGTTCCCGTAGCAACAACTTTACCATCACGCATTTCTACCCGAGCTTCTACTTGAACATCTTGAACTCCCTCAGGTGGCATTTTAACAACTGCCCTAACTTCTTCTCTATCAGTTGTAGCAAAAGTATAATACATACTTAACGTTCCTTTCTCAAACCATCTATCCCCAAACATCTTAAGAGCTACAGGCGCGAACAAACTCAAGTGGATCGTTCCCGGAATTGTACCTCCACGCATACCAACTTTTTTCGCTACGCTATCATCGTGAATTGAAGTTGTTAATCCTCTCCACAGGTTCTCTGGTGCTCTCCAACCACCATACATCCATCCTTCTTTAATTGTTATATCATCCATTATATTCATCATCTTTTTATCATATGATAAATACGCTAAAAAGTTTTTTGAAAAAATGTGTTTATTGTATATGCGAGTTTTATATTAACTTAAAATTTTAAAAATTAAACCATGCATATGAATCTTGAAATTTGATTGTTTTAAATGATCTCATTTAGGAGATTCTTTATAGCACTTTCTTATTACATTTTACTTAATGGCCTTACGGTTCTTAGAGCACTTATCTTTAGTACTACAATTGGGTTATATTTTTTCTTCAAATCAAAAGAATTTAATATTAAATTACTCTCTTATTTAGGTTTAATGATATTCTTCATAGGTTTAATGTGGTTAGGTCCTCTTGTAGACTTTTTAACTATAGTGATAACAACCAAGAATTTAGATAACTCGTATGGATTATATGGTATTTTAAGGTATATGTGGATACCCTACGTATAATTTATGAAACTCTTTTAAGTTCTTTAATAGCCTAGAATTTGTGAATATTTTATGCTCCATAAGCATAATTTAAGTAACGAATATTTATATTAATACAAAATTATTCTAAATTAATCATTTTTATAGAGATTAGGTGTTATTTTGGCTAAAACATATACAGAAATTAATGAAAAAATTAAAAATGGTGATGTAGTAGTATTAACTGCTGAAGAAATGGTAAAATATGTAGAAGATAATGGAGTTAAAGTTGCTGCTGAGGAGATCGATGTTGTAACAACTGGTACTTTCGGTCCAATGTGTTCTAGTGGAGCATTTTTGAATTTTGGGCACTCTGATCCTCCCATTAAGTTTGAGCACTTATGGCTAAATGACGTACATGCATATCATGGGAATGCTGCTGTTGATTGTTATATTGGGTGTACTAGACTATCAGAAGTAAAACGTTTTGAATATGGTGGTGGTCATATGATTGAAGACCTTGTCGCGGGAAAGCCTATACGATTAAGAGGTAATTCTTATACAACAGATTGTTATCCCCTCGCAGAAATAGATACAGAATTTACCATAGATGAGATAAATCAAGCAATTTTATGCAACCCCAGAAACGCATATCAGCGATATGTTTGTGCTGTGAATAGTTCTGATAAAACTTTATATACTTATATGGGTAAATTACTACCTCATTATGGAAATGCTCATTATGCTGGAGCTGGATGTTTAAGTCCATTAAATAACGATCTTGATTATGAAACTATAGGAATTGGAACTAGGATATTTCTAGGTGGGGGGATCGGGTATATAATTGGTGAAGGTACTCAACATAGTCCAGCCAATCAATTTGGAACTTTATTTGTTAAGGGTGATTTAAAGCAAATGAGTGATGAATATTTACGGGGTGTTTCTTATGAAAATTATGGTACTTCTTTATTTGTTGGTCTTGGAATACCTATACCCATTTTAAATGAAGGCTTAGCGAAAAAAACTTCAATTAGTGATGAGGAAATTTTTACCGATATTGTAGATTATGGAATACCAAGGAGAGATCGCCCAAAACTGAGACAAATAAGCTATAAAGAATTGAAAAATGAATTTATAGACTTGGATGGTAAAAAAGTCAAGTGTTCATCGTTATCCTCTTTCTATTATGCTCGTAAAATTGCTAATACACTCAAAGAATGGATTCAGGAGGGAAAGTTCTATTTAAATCCTCCTGCAGAAACATTACCAACGGATACTGTCTTTAAGCCAATGAAACAAATTCAAAAATTAAAATTTGTAAGAGATTTGAAGAAAAAGGCGGAAATCTGTTATGAAGATTGTGATATTAAAGAGGTCGCCCAAAAAATAATTAGAGAAAATGTTAATCATATTGTAATAACTGACAGAGAAAATTATTTAAAGGGGATTGTAACAAGTTTCGATATTACTAAAGCAATTGCAAACGAAAAAAATGATCTAAATTCAATTATTACCAAACGTGTAATTACCACATTCAATGATGAGCCGATCGGAAATGCCGCAAGAAAAATGAGACAGAACAATATTTCTGCTTTACCTGTCATTGATGAAAATAAAAAAGTAGTCGGAATAATCACTTCGGAGGAGTTGATGTAAAAGATGACAATAATTAATATATCCATCCCCTTCGGATTAGTTAAGGATATTGATGATTATTCGAAAATTGTCAATGATATACTAAAACACGATATAACTTTTAATATATTAAAATTTTCAACAGGTTCAGCAGGGATAAATTTATTATTGGATATTCCTGAAGAAAAAGTGAAAACTATAACTGAGTCACTCATAAAAAGTAATATAATTGTAAACAAAAAGGGGCGCGTGATAGTTGATATTGAGCTGTGTGTTGACTGTGGAGCTTGTATTTCTCTGTGTCCTACAGATGCTTTACATTTCAATAGCGAAGAAAGGTTGGAATTCTCATATGAGCGCTGTATAGGGTGTTTATTATGTCTAGACTGTTGTCCGAGGTACGCTATTGAAGAAATGTAGAGAAATCTCTACACATATTTAAACTCAACAAATTTGTGGTAAAAAAAAGATTATAATCCGTTATAATAATAACGTAATTGTGTAAAATTGGAAAGGTTTAAATATGTACTTTTTCTTTTTGTATACAAATATAAAGGTTTTTATAACCTATATCATTTTGTTATAAAAAACTATTTTAAAAAATATAAGAGAAAATGAAGTGATACATTTTTATGGAAGGAATAATCAGAACCGTTTCTGATAGAAGAAGAAAAGAGATAACACAAAAAGAATTGGATGATCTTCTCGGTTTCTGTGAGGAATTTTTTTGGATTGACCATTTTGATAAACTCATAATTAAAGAGAAATAGGTCTTCGAGAAATAATAAAGTTTTTCATATTTCTTCCATTGTTACTTCTCAAAAATAGATTTAATTAATCCTGTGTTATAATATGAAATATTTCTTCTATTCGAGGAGTTTTTTCCTTTAAAGAAATACAACGTTCTTCTTCACAACCCCTTAGAATTGCAATTAATTCATTTAAGTGAATAGTAGGAATATCTAACTTATTCCCATACCACTTTTGTATTTTTTCTCTATATTCAGGTTTACTCAAAGTGTATAAACAGGTAGGACAAGGGGTGACCAAAAAGTCAGCACCTACGTTTTCTGCGCTTTTTAATTTGTCATATGTGATTTTAAGTGCCTCTCGAGGATTGATTAACAGTTGAGAGGCGCCCCAACCACAGCAGCTTTCTTTTTCTTGATACTCTACGGGAATTCCACCAAATAATTTAATTAAATCATCTAATTTAGTTTTATCCTTTAAATATGGTTCAATCGTTCTTTTATCTCTCGATAAATTTAAGTAATGACACCCATAATGAATAGCCACCTTGAGATTTTTTAAATCAAATTTTAAAGAATTAAGTAAATCATTTCTGATTAAATAGAAAAAATCCAAATCATGGATAAAACGCACCTTTGGCTCTTCTAAGATTTGATATTTTCCTGGATTGTTAGCTCCTACTTTTTTCTTCAATCTATTTAAAATTTCGTTAGTTTTTTTTGCTATTTCTGGGGTTTTTAAAAATTCTCGCCCTCTCATAAGAGAGTTATAACAACCATTACAGCTAAATAAAACAACATCAGCCTGTTGATTTAATTCGTACAGATTTCTTTCATTTATAGTCGAAAATTGAGCTCGGGTAATTAAATTCCTTTGGAAAAAAGTTCCACTACAACAAGACTGGGTATCACAAATTCTTACTTCCAAGTCAAGTTCTTCAAGTAAGTCTTGAATCCCCCATCTTACACCGGGAAAATATTTCTCTAAACAAGCTTTAAATAGACAGAGTCTTTTATCTTTGAAAAAGTCTAGGGGGCTATCTGAATGAATTCTCTCTATTTCATCTAAATCTAGAGATAGATTGCTTTCTATCATGGTGAGTTGATTATTTTAAGATTTTTTTTGTCTTTTTCTTTTTATTCTTATTAGTATTACTTGCCTTAAACACATATTTTATTCTAGCAAAATTACAAATTTCATTTAATTCATCAATTCTTTCTTTTGTAAGCGGTTCACCCAAGGGTTCTTCAACTACAACTCCAGATGTTAGAAACCGTTCTGACATTTCAACATACTTTCTTAAATCATTATATCGCGGCCCAAATCCCTTCTTGAAACTCTCGTTCCTCAAATTAATAATGAGTAGTGGAATATTGATATTGTCTTTTGGGCAAACTCTTTTACACCTTTCACATAAATAACAATACCAAATATCAGAATCTTTTAAAACGCTTTTATCCCCTTGAAGTACTTTCCTGATGATCTTCCTTATGTTAAAATTCGACACTTTAGCCGCAGGGCAATCTCCTACGCATTTTCCGCAGGAAATGCATTGGATTATATTTTTATTATCTTCAACATCATCAACAAGTTCCTTATAGAATTCCCAGTTCCAATCAGAGTCAGAATCTACATCCATGATTTCGAGTTTTTTAATTTATAAAATAATTACTTATTCTATTTGAGAATCATTCTTCATTGTAAAAAAAATATTGGATTTGAAAAAATAATATTAAAGTGCAAAATCTTTAATTTTGAAAATTTTTATATATTCTTTAGTTATATCTTTTCGAGTTAAATTTTCTTTAAGACCTGGAGATTGTTGAATGGTTCAATATAAAGATGGTAACATCTTTCTTAAGGTTGTATACTATGGTATGGCGGGATCAGGAAAAACCACTATCTTAGAAACTCTTTACAATTTGACTAAGGAAGGTAAAAGAGAACTGATTCCTGTAGTTGAATTACAAAAAATTGATAAGACAAGTGGTGCGACTCTTTATTTTGATCGAGGAATTTTTCAATCGACTAAGAAGAGGACTGTATATTACAGAGTTTATACGGTAGCGGGTCAAAAGGGTTTCAGTTCATTAAGAACTAAAGTATTTAATAAGCTTGATGCAGAAACTGATTCTGTAATTTTTGTGGCTGATTCCCAAGTTAAATATTTTGAAGATAATATTGAATTCTTATTAGAATTAAAAAGTATAACAAATCAGAGACTCATTAAAGAAATCCCACTTATAATTATGTTAAATAAACAAGATCTTCGAAATATAATCGATGATAATGATTTTATCCAGATTTTAAAACAGGAGAATCTATGGTATGATCCTAAACATGAATTATATATATGGAATCCTTTAGTTTATAAAACTTGTGCTTTACCTGAACAAGAAAAAGATATATATCGTAGTTTTTATGAGATTGCTCGAAGAACTGGACTCTATCACATATATGGGGACGGAAAGGCCCCAATCGATAAAAAATTTTCAGATACTTCAATTTTAACTACTTAACTCAATGATTATTAAAAAAAGGAATAAAGAGATATCATTCCTTCTTGGTAAAAATCTCTTTCATCCATCTAGGGAGAAGAAAACCCCCATAGAACTCTAATGCACTAAAAATTAGCAATATGCGGACAATTACAACCATAATCGCTAGAAGTGGATCAGTAGGATCCTCGAATATTGCTCCAAGTATAGAATCAAATATAGCAGCCACGGTAAAAGTAGAGAAAGCAGCACGGAGTAATTTTCCCTTTAGCCTTACTTCTCGATCATCTGATTTAACTGATTTTTGGGCGAAGTTTACCCCCGTTATTACCATAACTAAAATAACCACCATTAAATAGATAGTTATAAAAATTCCAAAATCAACAGTAAAAGGTCTTTCGGGATTAATTTCACCTATTAAATCCAAATCTGCAAAGAACAGAAGAAAGAATATAAGTTCAAATATTATTGAAAGAATAATTGTAATTAATATTACTTTCTTTTGTGCTTTTCTTTTAATCATATCTGTATATGCGATTAACCAAGTTAAAAGGGCAATAGGGATAAATACATTTCCAATGATAAAATACCATCCTCTTGGTAGCCATTCCTGAACAATGAGTTGCATTAAGAATGAGACCGAGTCAGGGATCCAAGGATTGGCTACGCCCATCCAAGAAATTCCAACCAAAATAAACAATCGATTCTTATGTTCAAAATATTTCGAGAGAATAGTTAATCCTATTATTAAAGAAATGACTACAAAAATAAGAGAAAAACTGCCTTGCAATATATCAACTAATTCCATTTTCATTCCTCATTTTGAAAATCATTTATAAAATAATGCTAGAAAATTAGATTTCTGGATATATATACTTTTATTTCTTTTAAAATAATTTGAAGAAGATAAGTAGAATATTTATACTGATTATATTATTTCATATTCTATAGAAGTAGGGCTTTTTATCTGCTCAGTTAATAATTTTAAATGAGCTAGATATTCATTTAGAGATATATCTTGGTTTTTATATCTTTTCATTAATCTTTTGATTATGAAATAAGGTTTAAATTTTATAAATCGGACGTCAGAAAAAAGATATACAAATCCCTTGGCTTCAAAAATAAATTTTTTCTCTAAAAGTTCATTTAAGAGTTCTTGCTTATTATTTAAAATAGTTAAGCTATCGTTTACAGAAATTCTCCCTTCTCTTAAAGTTTTAATTAAAGAAAACACATCCTTATCCAAAAAAACAGTCTGAATTATTGTTCTATTTTCTATATCTGATATAATGTCATAATTAAAATAGAAATTTTCTAGTGAATCTTTATATTTTTTTGAAAGAATACTATCATCTTTATCTGTTAGTAAACTTTTAGGTGGGATTCTGGCATATGATAGATCATTAATCAAAAAATAACATTCTTTACTTCCCGGTACATTCTCTTTAATTATTAAGTTCTCCCGTAAGAATGATATAAGGATTAAATCGATGTTTACAGTTGAAAAGCCATAATCATTCCGTAATTTGTTAGTTAAGCCCGATTTAGAGATTACCCCATTTCTAAGAATCTGTAGGATTGTATTTTTTATTTTATCTTGGAAAAAGTTTATCAAATTTTCTTCTTCATCCAATTTGGAGTAATTTTTGATTGTAGTATAAGCTTCAGACACAGCTCTTGTAATTTTATTTGTATTAATTAATTCTACTAAATTTTTACTCATAATAGCTAATATATCGGGAGATTCTTGTCCTAAATGGTTATTATTAATCATGTTTTCTTGCTTATAGACTAAGATTAAGAAATATGTTTCGTTTTCAAATTCTTGTATGATAGAGATAAAACTATTTTCACTGTCTTCAGGAGCAAATTCTATCATGGAACCCTCTTTCTTTGCTTCATGTTTAGCCCATATCTTTAAGAGTAGGGATTTTGGGGGAAAGGGTGCTCCAGGAGGATATTGTATGATTGGTTCTGGTCCAGTTTGTTTGTTCCAGTGAGTTAATATAATTCTTTCCATTTCAAAATACAATTCTGTTTATATGATAAATAATACTAAATCTCTCTTTTTAAATATACTGCTTGTTCTAAAAGAATTTTGGTTTCTCAATTTACTTTTAATTTAACTAAATCAATAAACCTAAATAAATGTGAAAAAGAAGTTACTTCAACAAACGTATTAGATAGGGTATTAATTGAATATTAAATTTGTAAATTTAAATTCAATTAAAAAAATTCTGGATAATTTTGTTCAATCTTATTTAAAGTAATAGCTAACAAATTGAGTAATTCTTCACTTTTATTAGTTTTAATATTATCAATTACATTATCCAAAATTTGGTTTCCGATTGAAATGTCGTCTTTGGTATAGCAACGCTTCAGTTTTTTCTGTCGAAACAAAAATTCAAATTCTTGTTCCAGCCATTCTAGCTCATCTTTCAAGTTATCCTCTAGAATCTTTTCATAGTCTCCGCTAAGATTCATAATACATCTAAACACTCAATAATTATATCTTATACCTTTAAGCTAAAAATAGTCTTCAGATATATAAAATTTCTTCAATAGCAAAATTTTTATATTAATGAAACGAACAACAAGAAATTGCTAAAATTGATTCTAAAATTTTTAGTTGTAATCTAATTTTTTAAAATGATATCTCGTAATAATTTTTGAAAGTTGATAGATGGACTGCAAATTATTGTGTTCTATTGCTTTGTTTAATTCCTTGTAAAATTCAGATAAGTTGATTTCTAAATGACCTTTAAACCAGACTTCTTGTGATGGTTTTTCCTTTTCGTTCATGTGATAAGATATTAAAATGACTATTAAAAAAAGTAATAATATCACAATAATATCAAGTAATCAAAGAGAGGATTTACTATAATTTATTGAGGAATTAAACGATTTCTCAAATTTTATTTACTTTCTTGATTTCTTTTTTTTCTAATGATTTAATCAATATATAATAGAAGAATATCATGAGTCCTAAGGCTGCTAAAATAATTAAAAGGATAATATTAAAATAATTCGATTGGTCAATAATAACATCCAATGGCAATGTATCAAAATCAAGTGGAAGATCGAGATTGTATCTCATAAATAATAATGCTCCTAATGTAGCATAGAAGAAAGCCCTAAAAATTGAACCAATCAAAGTGCCTATAGTATATTTTTTTATATCTATATCTACTATTCCTGAAGTATAAGATATCACATCAAAAGGTATAAAGGGTATGAATCTTGTAATTATTATTGCCTTCATGCCATGTTTTCCGATGAAATCATCAGCAATATCAATTGCTTTGTTTCCTACAAATTTTTCTGCTAAAGGTCGCCCACCACGCCTACTAATATAGTAACATAATAAACCAGCTGCCATGGAACCAATAATTCCCATTATTCCTCCTAAAAACCACCCCCAAATCATTCCCGTCGCTAATAATACTATTTCAGAAGGGAGAGGAACAAGAAGTCCTTGAATACCCATAATCACTATAAAGAGAAAGATACCGATAATACCCAAGTTAAAAACAGGATTTACAAGAAATTCCACCACAAAACGATATAATATTGTGCTATCAACAAAAAAAATTAAATATAATAAGACCAGAGAAGCTGCAATTAAACCTATAAATAAAATGATATAGAGAATTGTTTTTGTATCATACTGTGAGAAATCTAATAGGTTTTTAATATAATTTTTTATCCTTATTGAAAATGGTTGTTTTTCATTATTATTGGGCTTCTTATTCTTATCTTCCATTCTTATCAATATTGAGAATAAATATAAAGTAATATATTTAATTTAAATTTCTATAAAAATTATTTTTTTTATCTCACATTCAAAATTCCTATCGTTTATTCAATGAAACCTTATGTTTTTGGACATAGAGGCGCCTCGGCATATGAAATTGAAAATACAATTTCTGCTTTTAAGAAGGCAGTAAGTATGGGTGCTGGAATTGAAGCGGATGTACAATTAACAAAAGATAATAAATTGATTTGTTTCCATGATCTATTCTTCTTAATAGGATCTGACTCTTATATAGTGAGTAAATTAACATTAAAGGAGATTAGATCAATTAAATTTACAGATAACAGAGAAATTCCTTTGGTAAATGAAGTTTATGAGAATTTTAAACAAGATTCCGATAAACTACGGTATAGTTTTGATATTGCAGATAAAAAAACTGGTATTGAGCTATTAAACCTTACCGATAATTATCATATTTCAGATAATATTGAGATTACTGATAGAAGAATATTGGTGTTATCTCTATTAAGGAAACAGAATAAATTTTCTAAGCTTGTGTATACATTGGCGGAGAATGTGAATAAAATCTCTGATAAGACAATAAATCTGGAAAAATTAAGAAAACTTAATATTGATGTGATAAATGTAAGATATAAAAAGAATATTGAAAATATATTTAAAGATATTATAGATAATGGCTTAAAATGTTATATATGGGGCATTAATACAAAAGAAAATATGAAGAGAGTCATAAGATTGAGATATAATGATGAAATTGTAGATGCTGTCTATACCGATTATCCAGATATACTTTTGAATTTTATAAGAGATTATTATAAATAAAAAAATAAATAATTAGGATTATTAAAAAAAATTTTAGGTATAAGGATGTTTGAGAAATTTAAAGAATCCAAAGTCATTATATTACTCTTTATTGTAATAATCATTTGGGTTATTTTAGCATTAATCTTTGGTTTTACAGATTTAGCGATTTCAAAGTCATTAGTTGATGAAACTTCACCATGGGGTATTTTTGGCAAAGTATTTGGTGAAGCACCAGGATATGGATTAATAGCGATTTCTTTATCTGTTTTAATTGGAAGCTATGAAAATGATATCAAAAAGCAAAAAATTTCTGCATACATTATTATATTTATAGGATTGGTTCTCCTTCTGCTAGGATTAATCTATATTAACCAAGATTTAATAAACGATGGCGCATCGATAACAATATCTCTGATTTTATTTGTTATCTTCACATTTAATAAAGATTGGGAACCTTTTCGAAAAATCTCGATGATTATTGTAATTTTAGCAATCCTGAATCCTTTACTATTTATTCAAATTACTAAAGTTTTGACTGGGAGAATAAGATTCGAGGATTTAGCTCCTGGTTTTACAGATTATACTCCATGGTTCTTACCCCCAGGACCGATTTCAAGCGGTAGATCATTTCCTTCAGGACATACTGGAATGAGTTTTATGTTTTTACCCTTATTGATATTAATTAAAGACCAAAAATGGAAAAAACCAGTTAAAATCATAACGACATTTATGGTACTTGGATGGGCTATTTTTGTTGGATTATCTCGTATTGTAGTAGGTGCCCACTTTGCTTCAGATGTTTTGTTTTCAGCGGGAATGGCTTCAGTTATTACAATTCTATTATATGAAAAAATATATCTTAAATAAGAATAATAATCAAAGAGGATTAGATGGATTATGAAAGAAGTTTTTAAACATGTATATCATGTAGGAGATTCTGGGTGTTCGGTTTTTCTAGTTGATACTCATAGTGAAGATGGACTTGTTTTAATTGATTGTGGAATGAGTTTGGGGATGATTAAAAGAATAAAAAATATAGGATTAAGTCCCATGGATATCAAACATTGTATTCTCACTCATTTCCATATCGATCATATAGCTATTTGCTCGGAGCTCAAGCGATTCAATCAAAAGGTCAAATTTTATGCACATGACTTGGATGCTGATGCAATAGAAGAAGAAGGTCATGGTAGAGAAACAGTAGCTTCATGGTACGGTGTAAAATATAAACCTATAAAATTGACGAAGAGATTTAAAGGAGACGAAACATTAAAGCTTGGACAGTATAATTTTGAATGTATTCATACACCAGGACATACTCCAGGATCGATTTCGATTCTAATAATTATCAATAATACTAAAATTCTTTTTGGTCAAGATGTGCATGGTCCAATAATTCCAGGAATTAGTAATTTTGCTGATTATCAGAATTCTCTCCAAAAACTCTTAAACTTGAATGCTGATATTTTATGTGAAGGGCATTTTGGTATATATCAACCCGCAGATGAAGTGAAACGATATTTAGAAAGTTATATCGAACAAACTTATTGAAAAATTCTTGAGCTCGCTCCTTCTATTTTTTATTCAAATTAGAATTGAGTTCGAGTTTTAACGCATGCTCATTGGCATCAATTGCTTTCATGATTTCACCTTTATCTCTATAGATTAATGCAAGATCTCTCCAAACATATATATTATTCGGATCAATTTCAATAGATTGTAAATATGCTTCAATAGCATCATCATATTTTCCTAATTTTTTGAAGTTGAATGCAAGATTGCTAAACAAAACAGCTTCATTAGGTTCAATATCAATAGCATGTTGAATTGCCTCGATAGCTTTATCGTATTCTCCTTTCTCATGGTATACATCACTTAAATTACTCCATACTAATGAATTAGATTCATCAATTTTTAGAAAAGCTTGAAAAGCACTTTCTGCTTCATCATATCTTTCTTGTTCTATATAAGCAACACCAAGATGATACCAAGCATATTTATTTTTAGGATAAAATTTCAAGGTTTCTTCACATTCAATTATCGCATTCTTAAATTCACCGTTTTCTAGATAATTTTGCCCAATTTTATACCATCTTAAATTTAATAAGGAATTTTCAGAAATATCATTATCATCAAGATCAAGATATTCTAGATTTCTCAGATTAATTATTGTTATAGGAACAGATTTAAGTCGATTAGAGTATAAATTTAAATATCTAAGAGACCTCAAATTTCCTATACATTTAGGAAGGAACTTAATGGAAGAGCCGGGTAACTCTAATTCTTCAAGAAACTTAAGGTCGCAAATTTGCTCTGGAAATATGCCAATTTTAGAGCTTTCACTTTTGATATATATACCGATAATATTTCCAAGATCATTTATTTTATAATTTAGGGCTGTATCCCATTGGATAACATCAATATTTTGTTCTACTTTATCTAATTTCTCACCTAAGAATACTTCTAACAAGGCTAAAGCGTTGATATCAGAGGAGATAACCCCTTCTTTTAAATATTTCTTAGAATTTTGTTTACTTGAAAATTCAAAAAGCCAATTAGGGGATTTAACAATACTATTCCCATTTAAGCTAAGGTATTTAAGATTTGATAAATCTTCTATAGAATCAGGTAAAGATTTTAGCCTTAAATTTGACAAATTTAGATATTCTAATTCTGATAAAAATCTGATTGATTCGGGGATTTCATTAAACTCCCAACGACTAAGATCTAATGCCCGAATATGATAACCTCTTACAAAATAATTAAAATGAGAGTTCTTTTTGAATATATCTATATTATCTGTCTCAAATTTTTTAAAATAGCCAGCGTTAATATCGAGTCCTTTTGCGACATTGATTTGAGTAGCTTCTAAATCTATTAAAAACTCACATTCTTTTAAATTAATATTATAGATAGTTTTATATTTTTTAATTATATAATTCCTTAAATTTTTAGATGTTTCAGTGGTTTGAGTGGTTAAGAATCTTAAAAATTGCGTTAGAAATATTACAGAAGATTCTTTTCGTATTTGATCTCTTAAGAGAATTTCACATTTTTCTGGAAAATTTATAAGGACTATTTTCGCTATTGATAATGTTGTTTTTGGATTTTTATTATTTCGCAAAATACTAGAGACAATATTAAACGTCTCTTCAAATCTGATGCTAATATTATTTAAAGTGCTTTTAAAATCAATTAATGTATTTTCTTTTTCACTCTCTTGGTAGGAGTAAAGTAATAATTGAATGCCTTTTTCAAGACTTATTTTATCGTTTAAAATTTCTTTATAGATTTCTTCTGGGGTCTTCAAATCACTTAATAATGCTTTTCTTTTTAAATTATATAAATCTTATTTAATCTTTAACCATATTTAATAAGTAAATTACTCATTAAAAACGAGATAATAATATAATAAATTCATATACACAAAAATAATAACATTGATACGAAATACTAATGAATCTAGAAGAACGTGAGAAATTATTAGCAAAATACAGACATATTTTTAACGACGAAAAAAAATATTATGCTAAAAATGTCATTAGTAGTGGGTTTGAATTTGATTTAGAGAGCGAAAGCTTCTTTCGAAAGGCAAATTTAAAATTTAAAGATTTTATCGGTAATGTTAAAAATAAAAAAATCTTAGATGTTGGATGTGGAATAGGCTCACTCTCATTTTATTTAGCTAAAAAAGGTGCGGATGTTATAGGAATAGATCTCTCTAAGAATTTAATCGAATTATGTAAGAAGGAAGCTCAAAAAGAAAAATTAACAATCGAATTCAAAGAAATGAATGCTCAGATCCCAGATTTTGAAGATGAGTCGTTTGATATAATTGTAGGTTCTAGAATAGTACACCATTTACCTAATATTGAGTTATTTTTCAAAGAATGTAAAAGATTGTTAAAAAGGAAGGGATATATTGCTTTTATTGAACCACTTAAAAAAAATATAATCGTAGAATTAAATAGAAAATTCTTTGCACCTCAAAAAAGAACAATTCATGAACACCCCTTGTATATATCGAATGTTCTATTAGTAAAATCAGTTTTTGGGAATATTGAACATAAAGAATACTTTCTTATCTCCCCTCTTGCAATGTTTTTTAGAGATTTTGTGAAAAACACTACGCTTTTCAAAGCGCTATATAAATTCCTTAACATTATAGAAGCACCCTTAACTAGAATCCAAATTTTAAAGGGATATTGTTGGCAAACAGTTTTCAAAAGCATTAAATTTTAAAATTTTGCTTAAATCATTATTTTTATCTTAATTTGATTATTATTTTTATTTAATGGTATATGAAGACTGGCACACTCACAATGAGGGGTGCAAACATGCGAAAGGAAAAATCGAGGAATATGTCAATGCTGCCATAAAATTCAAATTAAGAACAATAGGGTTGAGTGATCATTTTCCTTATGAATTTTTAGAAGATATTGAAAGAATTCCTTATGAAGAATACGCAATAACATTGCCTGAAATTGAAAAATATTTGACAACTTCAGAAAATTTAAGAGAGAAACATGAAGAAGATATTATCATCAGGATCGGGTTTGAAATAGATTATTTTAAAAATCAAGAAAGTGCATTAAATACCCACCTGACACCTATTAAAAAAAGATTAGATTTTATCTTAGGATCAATCCACATTTTAAACTTTTTTAATGGAAAGGGCGCTTGGGGCTTTGATGATTCCCGGTTTAGAAATGACTATGAATACTATGGTGTTGATAAAGTTTATATGTTCTACTACCAATCTTTACAGAAAATGGTAAAATCCGAGAAATTTGATTTTGATATTCTAGCTCATTTTGATCTACCAAAGAAGTTCAATGATATTCCTACTGATAAAGAAGTAGTTTATAATGAGATGATGAAAACTCTTGAACAAGTTAAAAATAGAGATTTTACAATGGAAATTAACACTGGTGGATTGAGAAAAGATTGTAAAGAACAATATCCGAGCGAAGAAATTATAAGGGAGATGTATTCTCTCGATATACCTGTTTTATTGGGATCAGATGCTCATAAACCTGGAGATGTTGGATGGAACTTTAAAAAAACTATAAAAATGTTAAAAAAAATAGGATATAATAAATTAGCACATTATACTAGAAGGAAAAGGAATTTTATCGAAATTGAATAACTTAGTAGTTTTAATTAAAGATGAGAAAAAAAAAAGGCGATAAATGCGAAATTTGTGGAAAAGTTTTAGTCTACGCGACAAAATTGGAAGATTTCAATAAATTTAATTGCGAATTTTGTGAAAAAGAGTTTAACACTAATGTTTATTGTGAAGATGGACATTATATTTGCGATGATTGTCATATAAAAGGTCCAATTGAGATTATTGAAAAGATTTGTGAAGAAACAGATATAAAAGATCCCTTTGAATTAGTAGATTTAATAATGAAACATCCCAATTTTAAAATGTATGGTCCTGAACACCATGTAATAACACCTTCAGTTATTTTAACATCACTTAAGAATAATGGAGTCAAAAAACCTAATGGGGAAGAGATATCTTTATTTGATATTAAGGAAGCAATCAGAAGGGCATCAAAGATTCCAGGAGGATGGTGTGGTTTTTATGGATCATGTGGTGCAGGTATGGGATCTGGAGTTGCAATCAGTATCTTCACAGGAGCAACGCCTTCTACAGATGGGCCGAGAACATTGGCTAATCAAATGACATCGAGATCATTAGCTAAAATAGCTGATAATTTAGAACATTGCTGTAAGCGATCGGTGAAACTCTCTATTTGTGAATCATTAGATTTCTTAAAAGAAAATTTTAATATTGAACTGAAATATGCATATAGAAAATGTAGATTTTCAGAATTAAATGATAAGTGTGAAAAAGAAGAATGCCCTGTCTTTTAGAAGGGACAATACGATTAAGATGAAATAACTATACTTTCCTGCTTCGGATCCAAGATTCTGTTATTAAGGAATTTAATAAACGAATATGCTTCGGGTCTTTGGTATGGAACACCAAATGATTATTTTCCGATCTTCCTATAACTGCAATAAGTAATTCTTCTCCATCTCGAATTACACCGTATCTATCTCCGTGTTCATAATTTTTGATTGAAATATTATCTAATGACTCGAATTCCTGAAGCAACTCAGAGTGTTCATCAATTCCAGGATTAATTGAGCAGGCAATATTCATAGCAACAGATGATCGAAGTTCATACAAATAAAGTTCTTGTAAATCTTCAATACTAGGAACAATTATCGTTACATTAGCCATTGCATTATTTAGTAATACTTCTCTCATTTTTTCAAGAATTTCAGATTTAGTGATTTGCACATTTGTAAAATCGATAATTCCATCTGCAGAACTAGAATCAGCCTTTCTTAATTTCTCATTTTCAAGTTCTAAACTCTCCAATTCTTCATCCGCCTTAGCTAATTCATTATTAAGTATTTCTAGTTCCTTTTCAAGTTGCTCAATTTTCTCATCTTTCTCATTTAGAGCACTTGGATCTATTGAAGTTGCATTTAATTTTCTGATTTCTTCATCTTTAAGCTCAATCGTTTTTTCTAGCGTTAAAGCTTTTTCATCTTTAATCTTCAATGAATTCTTTAAAGTATTTATTTGTTCATCCTTTAAATTTAAAGAATTTTCCATAGTTTGTAATTGTTCATCTTTTAAGCGTAAAAGATTTTCTTTTGTATCCAAAAGCTTTTTTAATTCGTACTCATCCATATACGAAAATCACAATAATTCTTATTTATAATATTTAGTATAATAAGTAATGTTTAAAAATTTATAATTTCTATATCTTTTTCATTACTGCATGTTATAAAACATTCTTTTGCTTGAAAATTATCAGATAAAGTTACTCCCTCATCAATAATACACCAATCTAATTTACAAAATTTCCCTATTTTAACTTTATCGTATACAATAACATTAGATAATGTACAATCACCCCCAATTTCACATGACCTCCCAATTATTGTATAAGGACCCAAAATTACATTATCTCCAAATCTTATGTCCGATTTTATCTTCACTGGCTCCAAGAACTTGGGAAAATTGCCTTTAAATTCTTCTAAGGTTAATCCAGATAAGAATTTTTTATTCATTATAATAATGTCTTTTAAAGTTGTTAAATGAAATTTTCCTATATTCTTAGAAGTAATAATTTGGTCAATTATTCGTATACCTTTAATACTCATCCCTCGGTGTATTGCATTTTTTAAAACATCTTGAAATTCCTTCTCGCCGCGTTCTGAGACTTTCAAGTAATCAATAACATTTCTGATTTTTTGACTTACAAGATATAATGGTAATGAATAAAATTCACTTAAAATTTGGTATGGTTTTGGTTTCTCAATAATATCAATTATCTCTACCCCAATATTTTGGTCTAAATCTTTATTTAAACCTGAAACATCTGATAATTTTACGTTTCCGTGTACCTTTGCTATCTCTCTGTCATTTGATTTCATTAAGCTTAAAACTATGTCTGTGTAGCTATATAGGTTATACATTTTCAATATTTCTTCCTTTGGGAATATGATATCAGCAGCAGATATGAAAAAACTTCTGATTCCTTCCTTATTTTGAGATAAAAAATTAATAGCGAAAGCTATGGCATCAGCCATTCCTTTAGGTTCTTCTTGCTCTAGAATAATAATTTCCAAATCTTTATTTTTTAAAATTTCCTCCTTAACAAGTTCTTTTTTGTACCCAACAATAACACAAAATTTATTAAATCCAGCCTCTTTAAAATTATCTATAATTCTAGAAATGAGGGTTTTACCGTTAATATCTATTAATGGTTTTGGGATTTTGGTGGAGAGGGGTCTTAATCTTGTTGCATACCCAGCAGCTAATATAATAATGTAGAAATTTGATTTTTGTTTCATATAGATTCTAGATATTATTACTTAATTATTAGACTATCTTTTTATTTACAGTTGTACAATATTCATTCATGGAAGACCAAGATAAAATTATTGAGGAAGTAGAATCTGATGTTTCCACACTAATAGAGAAGGAGCTTGAATCTACTTCTGCTATATTAGGAATTAATGTAGGGACACCAGAAGGTACGAAGATTGCCAATAGGTTTAAGAAATCGATTGAAATGACTATGGGTGAGATTACAGCTGCCAATAGTAGCCTCGTATTCCTATCATCTAAGATGTTGAAAGACTCTTTAAATCAAGAAGTCGCATATAATTTAATTACAGGAAAGGACCGAATAGTGCTCTCTATCTTGACTGACAATATAACTATGATAGCTTATTTAAATCGAGAAATTGCAGAACTAGAAGGATTGGATTCACACATTAGTAAATTACAAAAATTAGCATTACAAATTTCAGCAATAATAGAAACTTCTGATATCTTAAAGGAAGAAATATTCAAGGGATTGAAAAGAGCAATTCCCAATACACTGGTACTAGCGATTATTACTAAAGATGGGCTACCTATAAAAATACAATCAACTATGCCTGAACCAATTCTTTCGGCAATGGTAGCAGCTCTGTATAATTTATCTGGTGTTTTATTAGAAAGTAGTATGGAATATTCTATTATTGGGGGAGAAAATGGATCTGTTATTATTCATGATTTAGACGAGAATCGAATTCTAGCACTTGCAGTTCCTGAGGCAGATGGAAGGAAAATAGGTTCCTATATTGCCAAAATTAAAGCGATAATTCAGTAGAAAAAATAAAAGCCATTAATTAATAATATTATTAATTTTATTCACAATATCTATCGCTCCTTTATAAGACTCTGATAAATCTCCTCCTTTATATAAAATGGTGCATAGAGGTTCACCTTTCAGGGTATTCTTATTTGGTGTACTTTTATCATGAACGTATTCAAGATTGTTTATTTTAGAGATATGGCTTTTCTTTATTTCTTTTGGAGCAAATATAATTAATTTAGTTGAAAATCCACTTAATTTTTTAGAACGTATTAATTGTTGAATGAGATCCCATTTATCCAAATCAAAACTCTTTATATGTAAATCCATGAGATTTATATCATAACTCATTTCAGATGCTCTTATAGAACCAGGTATTCTCGGATTAATCTCCATTAAATATGGATAATGTTCTTTTAACACAAAATCAAAACCATTAATACCCTTTAAACCTAATTCATTAGCTAAAGTTTTAGATATCTTTGTAATTAGTTCATCCTCTTCCTTACTTAAATCAGCAGGCACGATATTACCGCAATACATGAATTCTTTGGGGGAGTTTAGAAATTGTTCTCCTATAATTTGGCGATTAATTGAAATAATTTCACATTCATTACCATTCGAAATAGTTGTACAACTGATAGGCATTCCATCTACGTATTCTTGGATTAACCATTCAGATGAATTGAACTTCTTTACTTCTAAATATTTAATTAATGTGGTGAGTTCTTCAAAATTTTCGATTTTGAAAACGTTTATGCCACCAGCACTTTTATATTTCTTAAATATGATTGGAAATTGAAGTTTTCTCTTATATGATCTTAGATTATCGTAATTAATGGTAAAAGGAACATTAAATTGGTTTGATTTTAAGAGATTATAAATAAAAATGATGTCTCGTGCCTTTTTTAGAGTTTTAACATCGTTATTTAAATTCTTTATTTTGTAATCTTTGTTTTTTATTTCATTAAAAATCGCTTCTCTTTCTTCATAGGCATCGTCTATTCCACTCCCTATGATTAAATAATCTATTTCGGGATATTTTTTCAACATTTTTATCGTAAAATTAGAGAGTAACTTGCTATAATTATCCCTAATTGATTCATAATCTGTCTCTAACTCTTTTGTTAGAACCAAACTATCTTTAATGTTTGGATAAAGGTCAATGTCTCCAAAAAAATCTACTGCATATACATCATAATTAGCATTCTTTAAAGAGTAAGCTAAAGGACGTGTATTAAATCCTACAACTAAAACAGATTTGGTACTTAAATCCATCATATATCAATTAGAATTATAAACTTAAGAACTTTATAGAAGATCTAGTTAAAAGTTCAATTGATTATTACAATTCTAACTAATATTTTTTTTGTATTTTTAAAACCATTATCTACAAAATTTTTTTCAATTCTAGTATCAGAGAATTGGGATTATATTTATTGAACTTGTATATTTGGGCACTGGCATACTTTTTGAAGTTCTTTTTTATTTTTTCGGCGGAATATGTGTGAACTCCAAGTGCTTGAGTAGCATAAGATTTCTTTGGCTCTAGAACTACCATATGAATCTTCTGTTTCGATAGTTTCTTGGTTAATTCTTTTAATTCCTGAGTGATTAATACATAATCAGTCTCAACTTGAGCAATCATATCAGGATATTTAACAGAGATATTCGCACCACAATCACTACAAATAAAAACAATCGGGATTATATTTCTATCCTTCAATTTCTCAACTTTTATTAGTTCTGATACTTTTTTAAGTGCTGCTGCCATTGGAGTATAGGATTTTCCCTCGATTTTTTTCAATTTATTTACTGCCATTTTAAAATTTACTGTCGGTTTCTGAAGGACTACTGCTTGTTTTCCACGAAACACTAACAAAGCTATTTTATCTCTTTTTCTAAAGCCTTCTCGATGTAAAGATAATATTACATCTGTCATCTGTTTAATAACATAATACATTGATGCTGAACTATCAAGTACAAAAAAGAGAGCTAAAGGAGCACGATATTCATAGATTTTATCCATTAAATCATATTTATTAAAATGTATTGGAAATTCTATATCAGTTTCATTATATACTATATTTTTAAGGTAATTTCTAATTGTGGCATCTAAAGCAATACTTTTTGGGCTTTCGCTTATTGGTGTTCTGTATGATACATATCTACCCTTTTGAGAGGAAGATATTTTAATTCTCCTTCCTATTCCTCTGCCCCCATAATCTGAAATCTTCCGATCTTTTCTAATATTGTCAAGTATTGAGGTCATCTTTTTTTCCATTTGGTAAATGAATGGTAGGGATGTACTTTTAGCCTCAAAAAATCTGAAATCCTCATCAAAAGGTATATTTTTAACTTTCCAACCTCCAGCAGGTTTAGGGCTTCTCTTCTTATTATCAGGATATTTTGGAGGGGGAAGTTTCTGTTCTCTCGACTCGGGTATATCTACTTTATCTGGATCGACTGATTGACGTTTGAACTCCTTTTGAGAAGTATCATCATGTTTTAAAGGTCCTTCTGTTTCTCTATTAGGTTGAAGTACATTAGTATCTTCATAAGCTTCTTTAATTTTCCCGTAAACTTCAGCAATCTTAGATTTTATCTCTTCGGGTGTCATTTCATAATGAAGTGATTGAATTCTGTGTTCAAATACTAAATCCATTGCCACATTTAGATCTTCTTCCACTATAATTTTCCTTGCATTTAATGCAGCATGAGCTCTGGCACATCTAATGAAGGTAATATCAGCTCTTTGAGAGAAGATTTCTAATTCACTAACAATTTTAGATACAAATTCATAAACAGAATTAGGGATTTGAACTTCTTTTAATATATTACGAGCATTAAGGATTTTTTGCCTTAATTTGTCTTGTTGATCTTCATATTTTTTAATGAACTCCTTAGGATTATCATCAAAATCAATAACTCTTCTTGTGATTTCAGCTCTTAATTCATTATCTCTAGGAGCTCTGATCCTAACTTCTAAACCAAGTCTGTCAGCAATTTGCGGTCTCAAATCACCTTCTTCAGGATTCATACTTCCTACGAGAACGAATCTAGAGGGATGAGATACAGAAATACCCTCTCTTTCTATTATATTAACACCAGAAGCAGCAGAATCTAAAAGAACATCTACAATGTGATCCTGTAGTAGATTAATTTCATCTACATATAAAATACCTCTATTTGCTTTAGCTAATAATCCTGGGTGTAAGGCTCTTATTCCTTCTGTAAGGACTTTATCAATGGATAAAGAGCCACAAACCATATCTTCTGTAACTCCCAAGGGTAGATTTACTAGCCACATGTCCCTAAATTCTGTGTCAACTTTTTTATTCTCTTTTTTTTCTTTACATCTTTCACATAAATCATCAATATCTGAATAAGGGACACATGAAAATTCGCAACCTTTTATAACTTCGATTTGAGGCATTAATTCCACGAGACTTCGTACAGCAGTGCTTTTTCCTGTACCTTGATGACCTGTCATTAAGATCCCTCCGATTAGTGGGTCAATTAAATTAAGTATCAAACCCATCTTCATTTTATCTTGCCCAAGTATTGCTGTAAACGGAAAATTAATTTTTTTCATAATTGAGTACTTTACCTTTAATTCCTAAGATTTAACTATTTTAACTTGTAGTTTTCTTAATCAAAATAACGCTTAATCACATAAAAATATATCAAAATTAAAAATAAGATGAAAAATATTTTTTTAGCGTTAAAATACTAAAACTTTTTGGAGATTTCTTTCAATTTTTTACTCAAACCAGCCACAGCTCCATCCCATTTAGATACTGACTTTTCTATTTGAGGTATTATAGTTTCTCTTTCCTTGAATTCTAAGTATTCCTTGAATTGTTTAATAAAGTCTATTCTTTTATTCGTTTCTTCCACAAATCTATTGATCTCTTCATTCTGATTTTCTAAGACTTCAGGGATACGCTGAGTTTCCCCGTGCCGAGTTAAAGTTGTTAGATATTCTTCAGTACCGAGTAGCAAGGAATTTAACTGTTCTATTCTCTCATCAATTACTTTATCATAAGTCTGTGGTACTTTCTCTTTTGGGAATAAATTAGTTACGTCTACAATAAATTTTTGCGTCAAATTTATTAATTGTTCCATACTTTCATACCCTTCAATTTTATAATCGGCAGAATGGTAAGATGCTTCGATTCCACTATTTACATCATCTAATCTGAAGATTTTAAAACCAGGATCATTTTTTAATTGTATATCTGGATCTCCCTTTTTATCAGCAACTTCGATTTGACGTATTAACCGTTGAGGGTTGAATACAAGAGAAATCGCTAAAGGGTTATTTTGTTGATAAGATAGTGTCGTACGAATATCGATATGGGACATCATAACCTTAAATCCAGGATGCGAGTGCCACCAGCCAACCACAAATTCCGGAGGATCTCTTGAAAAGGCTTCATCATCAATAATATAAAGGGATTCATAATCTTCATCAGACCATTTGTACTGATCAATCACAGCATCTTTATCTAGTTTTTGATGCATGATAGGATAAGCGGCAGATATAATAACATTATTCCCTTCATTTCTACCAGTGAAAATACCACTAACTTCAAGCCATTCATCTTTTGGTATTCGTGCATTTGCAAATCTTACAGCCGCGGCTACGATAGTTAGATAGACTTTTTTGGGTATTATTACAGTCATTTTTTGACCACAATTCTTTTTTTTAAAATTAAATTTAAAATAGCTTTTTACAAATTAATACAACTTTTTGTATTTATGTCTTTTTCATCGCATAAAGATAAATGAGAGATTTAATGTCCTATATATTAGCCTATTCCATAAAATTTTTAATAATAATAATAAATTTTACAATGAAATAAATAATAATTTAAATTCAAAATTTACCATTATAATGTTACTTGATTCAAAAAATTATTATTTAAAAAATTAAAAAGTGATTAAAATTGACAGAAAGAGGATTTGAACCACTATCAAGTCAATTAGGTATACCAGGAACCAGCTATAGAATACAGTTAGGATTAATTAATGGCAAATGGGCTTCACGATTATTAAAAGGAAGGGATATAATTGAGTCATATGTCTATAAAGATGAGGACACCGAAGGAGGGTTTCCAAACCAAAATTTGATCGTTGGGTGGGTTTTACGTACAGTGGCAATTCCTAATATTAACCCTCATCAGGTGATGAAAACTACGCAGGCTTTGGTTAAACAAGCAATTCAAAAGAAAGAGGAAAGGAAAGTTGTAGCCCCTATATCGGAAACTAAGGGAGTTGAGTTAGAAAAAGTACCTGCAAGTGAATTAAAAAGAACACAAAGTCAAGGATGGGTTAAAACAGAAACTACAAAAAGCCAACAAGAACTCGATGAAGAGAGAAGACAAGCTTTTAGAGAAAAAGTAGCGGCTAGAAAGGCTGAAGAACAACCTACAGCTTCAACAACTACAACCTTGAAGACAACAAGACAATTACCATCCATACCAAAAGAAGGAGCTGCAGAAATAACGCCAACAAGTTCAACATCTTCGAGTTTTTGCCCACACTGTGGCAAGGATTTAGATTGGAAATTTTGTCCTTATTGCGGTAAACCATTACCCCATGACTAAATCCTAGCTTATTTATCAAATTAGATTATAATTGTAATTTATAAATATCGACCTTTTTAAATTAAATACTATTTGTTCAAATATTTAAAACCATACAAACTATATATATATCATAAATTTGAAAAAACAAGTGAATTAAAAATGGGGAAAAGCAGCGATCAAAGTATAGTAACGATTAAACCCCTTGCGTATTATAAAATGTTACTACATGTTTTGCGTTTTGGATCAAAAAATATAGAACATTTAAAATTATCAGAAGTTATGGGGGTTCTGATTGGTCATCTTGAAGGAGAGGATGAAATTAAAAATGTTATAGTTGAAGATGTAGTACCGGTTTCTCATGGAGGTACAATTGAAGTAAAATTCTCAGTGGATCAATTAGGGGCATTTGGGGAATTAGATACAAAAATATGGGAGCAATATGGCGATCTAGGGTGGTTTTCAGTGGGATGGTACCATTCTCACCCAGGTTTAGGTATTTTCTTTAGTGAGACTGACAAATATAATCAAATATTTTGGCAAAAAAATCCTAGTGGTGTAGGACTTGTATTTGACCATACTTACTTAGATAAGCCTAACGATCTAGGATTTAGGGCATTTAGATTGAGTGAAACAAGATTAGATGATCCTTCATTAGCTTTAAAATCAGATTACCATGAAGTAAAAGCTACTATCGAACCACCTGATAATTATGATTTTTTTTTAAAGATAATAGAATTAATAAATGCTGTTCATACAAGAAGCCCTCAAATTCTTGAACTAAATGAAACAATTGATTTATTTAAGGATGTTTTTATTCCTGAAAAAGAACAAATAGAATCGAAATTACCTGAATTTAATTTTGAGGAAATAATTTCAACTTTAAAACAAGGGATGGATAATTTTCTAGAATTAACCATTAGACCAATGGCTTCTTTACTTAATACTTGGGGGCAAGATATAGTCAACAAGATTCGCCAAAATAATTCAGGGATGAGGAATGATTTAAAAGAAATAAGAGATAAATTGAGTAAAGAAATTATTAATTTGCAGCAATCTTTTAATTATAATTTACAGAACGATTTAAGAGATATAGATTTCTATGTTGATGATAAACTTGAAGAATTAGATAATGAAAAGGAGAATATCAAAGAATTGGTTAACAATTCGAAAGAAGATTATAAAAACCAAATTAATATCCCCTTTAAGGATGCAAAATTTAATCAGCTTTTGGAGGAAAATACAAGAACATCTAATACTTTAACAGAGTTTAATAAAAATTTTTCAAATAATATTGAAAATCTAAAGAAAGGAACCAATGCTTTAAAAGATTATATAGAAACATATAAATCTGTTGATAATTTAATCCAAAATGATTTAAATACCGCACAAGAGGATTTATTAACATCATTTAATAAAAGAGTAAGTAGAATTAAGGGTAATCTTAATAATCTAAATAAAGAAACTAAAAATTATTTATCTGATTTAAAAGCAGCAATAATATTGTTAGATAGTTCTAAGAATCCAATCAAAAATAAAATAAACACTCTACAAACTGAAAATAAGGATTTACAAAAGACTGTAAAGGATCTCAGGGCTGAAAATCAAGGATTACTAGAGAAAATTAAAAAAATAGAAAAGGGAGATGAGTAGAGAAAATTGCCATCGATAGATAATTTTGAAGTCAAAATTAAAGCTGATGCACTGATTAGAATGATAACTCATGTGTTAAGATTTGGAAATGAGGCATTAGATGAAAGCGTTGAGGTAATGGGCATTTGTATTGGTGAGATTGATGAAGCGAGTAAGGTGATCAATTTAATTAATATTATTCCCATTCAACATGGAATTCATGTATCAACTGGTTTTAATAAAGAAGATATTGATTTATTTGTTAGATTAGATAAGGAATACCAAGAAAAGGATATGAAGATAGTAGGATGGTATATTTCTCGACCTGGCTGGGGTCTTGATTTTACTGATATTACAATTCAAAATCATAAATTTTTCCAAACGGAGAAAAATCCTTATTGTTTTGTAGTTATCTTTGATCACACACTCATGGGTAAAGAGAAAGAGTTTGACTTTAAAATTTATACATTAAAAGAATATAAAAAATCAAAAGATTACCTGGAAGTCTCTTATGAAGTTGAGATACCTGCAAACCTGAATTTCTTTAAATGGGTACAAAAATTTGTAGAGGACTCTCAAAGTTTATCTCCAGTTATAATCAAAGAATTAAAGGAACAATCTTTAGGAGAACTTCAAGAAATCCCTCTTTCAGCTGACGATTTAATAGAAGAAAGTATTAAAGATTATTCAGGACAGGTAGATAAGGTAATATCTGGTTTTACCAATGGATTGACTAAATTAAATGAAGCGATTGGAATGACTTATGAAACACAATTTAATGATTGGGTTAATGAAGTGTCTCAAGGAACTCTAAAAGGTATGGAACACATTAGTAGATCCCTAAACCAATTAAAAAATGCTGTTTCGGATGGTTTAAGAGATGTACAGAAATTTTTTAATAGTACTTTTGAAGAAATTTCAAGACTTTTTAAGAAGAATGTAACTGAATATATTGATAGACGTGTTGAGGGTCAAAAGGAATTAAAAAATGAAATTTCAATAATTCTAAATGCAACAATCAAAGAAGCAAAAAACCAAATTGCTGAACAAATTAAAAATGTAATTTCCCCATTAGAGGAAAAAATCCAAAATTTGGCAAATAATTTGGAAAAAACCTCAGATTCAAACTCCCAAATGACAACTGTGATTACAGATTTAAACAACCTAGCTTCAGATACGGAAGCGGATATAAAAAATATTACAAAAGACATAACTGAACATATAGAGAAAGTCACAACCCCAGTTAAAACACAAATTGATGATAGGTTTGAAGAAATAGAAGTGGAATTAAAACCAATCAAAGAAAGTTATTCAGAAATAAAAATTTTGCTTGAAAAACTCCAAAAAACAATTACTGATTTCCGCAATATAACATAAGTTTGTTTTTAAAAGAATTGTAGACTAGATACCTTTGAAATTTGTAATTTATATTTCGGAATATTTGTATTTAATCTTTTTAATTGATTTAATTTAGCAACCCGACTTAAAATTCTGCCTATTCTATCAACTTTGATATCTACTCCATAGTTTTCACGGAGAACAGAATTGATCTTATAAGAAGATAAAATTACAACACTTGAAATGTTTTTCTCGCAAAGTAACTCAATTGCCTTTTTTACTAGACTTATCAGGCTTTCTCTATTTTCTGCTTTAGTCTTTATCATTCTTAAAAAAAAAAATCGATATAATATATTTATATGTTATATTAGAGTGTTTTTAAAACTTTCATCTGAAATTAATCAATTGACTTAATATGGATATCCCTTTTAATTGCAGAGTTCTGAATTCTATTTTTAATATATAATTAGGTTTAAATTAATTTAAAAAATTAATACATATAATGTCTAATAAGCAATCGGATTCTTCAAAAAAGTCAAAACCTGGAAAAATTGGGGTTAAAAAAAAAGTTAAGGGCTTCACATCAAAAACAAAAAATACGTTATCAGCTTTTTATCATGATAAAATAGTCCATCAAGAAGTCTATGTAGATGGTCAAGAACCAAAGTCATATTCTTTCCAGCGAAGATTTTATGGATTATATGGAATATTTGCTATATATTCACTGCTATTGATTACTGCTATTAACATTCCAGAAAGTACTTGGATTAATTTATTGATGTTAGGTAATCCCTTTGTTTTTTCAAATACTATTGTCGCATTATTTTTAGTATTGTCTTTTTTGTTTAGCGTAGATAAAATAAGAATATTTATTTTTGAAGAAAAAACTGTAATTAAGCAACTGATATTATATTGCGTTCTATTTGCTGTATTGTATCTGCTATTATTATATATTTCAACAGATTTTAATTTTATGACATATTTATTAACTCTAGCAATGATTTGGTTAGTTCTCTTAAGTAGTCGCTTTTATATTTATTCAAGGAAATTTTCAACAAAAATAGAAGCAAGATTTATTAAAAAATATTCAATTCCAAGATATTTCTTTGCGATAATTATTCCATTTTTTATTTTAGGCATACTTGTTATAATTTCCTTATTTTATAGGAGTTTTTTGGTGTGGTTATCTTTAGAATTTTTTGGAGATGTTGATCCCACTAGTGCGGTTAAGGTTTATAATTTAGAAATGCGTGTAATCATGCCACTGATTTATTTCAGCTTAGTTATGACATTAGTCTTTATTATTTTTGAATTTGTGCTTACTAGAAGACGAGCAGAAACTAAAAGAGCAGGTACATTTGACAACTTTACCTTTTCTTTAATTGTTTTGTTTATCTTTTTCTTTCAGATTTTGCAAATTAGTATATATATGCTTCTTCAAGATGATACAGTTACAGCTTTTAAGGCAACAATCGGGGCAACGGGTTCACCAGCGTCATACATATACATATTTGAATTTATAATTTCTATGTATTTTTTATTTCGAATTATAAGAAAAACTGGGCAGACAATTGGGTGGCGAATTCTTTTCTTTAAAAAAGACGGCCTAATTTTGCTTTGTCTAGCCTGTGTATTTGCTCAAACATTAACTCGTTTTGCCATAGCAAGTCAAATAACTAACCAAATAGTTACCGATATTGGAATCGTATTAATGGCTGATAAATACATAATCTCAGTTCTAATGATTTTTTTCTTGGGTAGCACTATCTTAATTTATTATTTAAAACCTCACGAAACATCTATGTTCATGAGATTACAAAAAGAGACCGTAAGCGCAGAAGAGGAGAGTATGGAAAGAATTTATAAAATTATTAGAGGTGAATATATTAGGAGAGGTGACGCTTACCCGATCGAAATAATTGAGCGAGAGCTAATTAAAGCTACGCAATTATCGAAGGGAAATGTTTATGCACTACTTGAACAATTGGTAAAAAAGGATATGGATATTTTAATTAAAGAAGAAAAACAGGATTTAGGAAAACCGATAAAAATGATTGATTTTGTATCCGTTACTGAACGTTTTGAGAAGAAAGGAGTCGCCAAGCAAAAGGCAAGAAGATATCTAAGCGAGAGAATCTTAGAAATGGCTTTAGAGAAAGATAGAAAGACTAGCAGGTTAACTGTAGATGCTGAAGCAGGGAACACCACAAATAGTTTTATATCATCTCTTACTTCTGATTTTAGTAAGAAACAAAAAGATAAAGAATTACATGACGAAAAACTAAAAAAGGCAGATATTTCTTTCACTTCTGAGCAGTTTACAGAGAATTTGAAATCTGTGATAATCCAAATAATTAAAAAAGAATATAATTATAGGTTAGAAAATCCAAAAAAAATGCCTGAATTTTACATACCAATATCTGAGATTTCTAATGAAATTGAATTAGCTACAAGAATAACACCTGGAGAATTATATCCCATATTGGAAGATCTAAACAAGAGTAATATTGAAATCTCTTTAGTTGAGAATCCAAATGAGCCTGAGGATAAAAGGATTAGAATTTTACCTTTCGCGGATGATAATATGAATTATTCTTTGGTGAATTTCAGACCTGAGGAGTACTCTAAATTTCGAATTATAGTTACTAAAACTTTTCTCAAAAATCTAAAAGCAAAAAAAGAGAAGAGAGTTTTATTCCAATTAAAAAAGGAAATTCCTGATAAAACAGAAACTCAGAAATCTTGGATTGAAATATTAAGTATTTTGCATATATATTACCCAATATATACTGAACAATTAGAAAAAATACCAGATAGCCCTAAATTAAGAAAAAATTTGGAGGCAATGGCTAAAGTTTTTGAAAAGAAATAAGTCTAAATTCCTCAACTTTGAGCAAAAACTTCATAAAAATATTTAGAAGATATCTTTCTTTCAAGTATTTAATCAAAGTAAATATGATTTAAAGGAATATAGTGCCTTTTAAAGAACATTCATATTCAGCCACTCAGGTGTTTTTCGGCTTATCTTCATTTCAAATGCTTGCTATGTTTAGGAGAGGCTTATTTTACACATTTTTATCAATTTATTTAAAAGAATTCTTAAACCTATCAGTTTGGGAGACTACTTTATATGCTACTTTACCTATGATAATGAGTGTCATCTTTCAAAATTTAGTGTGGGGACCAATAAGTGATAAGCTTCAACGCCGTCGAACATTTATAATAACTGGAGAAATTTTAGCAGGTGCTGGAACGATAACTATTTGGGCCATACACTTCTCCTTCGAAAACTTATATGTAGCAGGGTATGTAATAATTATTGGTCTTAGTTTTGTCGAAATGTTTTGGTCGATGTCTAATATTGGTTGGAGTGCTCTGATAAGCGATTTATACCCTTATGAGAAACGTAGTAAAATAATGGGACAGCTAACGAGCCTAGGAGGATTAGGACGTATAATTGGAATATTTCTAGGAGGAATACTTTATGACTCAGGTTTTGGGTTCAGAAATGGGCCACTGTTCTTCGTCGCTTCGTTCGTAATGTTTATATCATCAATACCAATGCTATTTGCACCTGAGGGTGGTATTGACTTAGAAGCAATAGAGAAAGAAAATTTATTGAATGAAGGAGAAAAAAATCGAAATAATTTATTCTTTTTTATAATATTCATAGTGGCTTTGATTTTTATAAATTTTGGGAGAAATTCCATAGCTGTACCTTATTCACAATATCTTTCTTTAGATTCAGGATTCAATGTGAATAGCATTATGTTAAGCTTTATAGCTAATATGCGTTCAATAGCAGTAATGATAATTGGATTTACAGCGGGATTTTTGAGCAACAAATTAGGTCATTCTCGCGCTTTAATTCTTGGAACTTCTATAGGGATTATCGCATTGATAATAACTGCAATTACCAATATTTTACAGCTTATTTTTATAGGTGGATTTTTAATTGGAGCTGCAGAAGTCATAATATATGCATCCTCATATGCTATTGCTTCAGTTTTAATTCCCGCAAGAATGAGAGGTAAACTTTTTGCAGTTTACAACACAACATTTTTCCTATCATGGGGTTCGGCGAGTACATTAATAAGTGGTCCTTTAATTGACATTCTGATAAATGAAGGAAAAAATGAAGTCTTCGCCTATCAATGTGCATTTCTTGTTGGAGCATTCCTCTGCTTAATTGGATTAATAATTTTTATTTTATTAGAAATATGGTTGAAAATTAGAATTAATAAGAATAGGTAATGTTAGTATAGACAATTATTCAGGTTTATTTTCCCACCATTCAGATATGGAAGCAATATATTTATCATCCCATAGGGTCATAATTTTACACTTTTTAGTACATTCTAGACATTTTTCAGGATAGAAAATCGGATGACTAATATATTTCTCACCTCCATCTGGCAATAAAACAACAATAGTTCCAGATTTCATTTTTCTCGCAGTTTCTATTGCTACATGCATGGCTGCACCAGAACTTATCCCTGTGAAGATTCCTTCTTGGAGGGAAAGCATCCTTGATGCATGTTCTGCATTTTCCATGTTTATATAGACTTTCTCATCTATTTGAGATTCGTCATATATATCTGGTATGTAGGATGTTTCAAGATTCTTTAATCCTTGAACGGGTGCTTCTGCTTCGGGTTCAACAGCTATAATTTTAATATCAGGATTATGCTCTTTTAAACGCCTTGAAACACCCATCAATGTACCTGTGGTGCCAAGTCCCGCAACAAATACATCGATATCACCGTCGGTATCTTCTATTATTTCTTCAGCAGTATATCTGTAATGTGCTAAAGGATTATTTTCATTAGCAAATTGGTTTGGGAAGAAATATTTGTCTGGTTTTTTTTTAACAGTTTCTTTAACGTAATCTTGTGCTCCATTCATTCCCTCTTCTCCTGGAGTTAATGTTATTTTTGCACCATAAGCAGTCATGATTTTACGTCTTTCAACAGACATTGTTTCAGGCATTACAATCTCCAATTGATATCCTTTCACTGCGCAGACTAATGCTAAACCTATACCTGTATTACCGCTACTTGGCTCAATCACTATTTTATCTGGTGTTAGAATACCCTCTTTCTCAGCCTCCTCAATCATTGAAATTGCGATTCTATCCTTAACTGATCCAGCAGGATTATATTTTTCTAATTTTGCTAGTAATAATACGTTAGGATTTGGATTACTCTTTTCAATTCGAACTAAGGGTGTTCTTCCGATCAATTTCAAAATATTTGAATAATATTTCATAATTATTAATCTCTGCTTATTGATTATTGGAAAATAATAGATTAGATTTGTATTAAAAATTATATTTTATGAATTATAAAAATGGGATCAAGAAAAACCTTATTTTAACAACCTTTTTCTTGACATTTATCGCATACAAGGCAATCAGCAGGTCTATAACCACATTTTTTACCATTCCAATATAGCATTTCACCACTTTCTTCATCTATAATAATATCTCGACTACTGCTGGGAAGTGTTTCCATTATATTTCCACATTTGCAGCATTTTAATTTTAACCTGCTCATGTCATCACCTTCAGTTTTTCCTATTCTAGAACTTCCATAGGTTTACCATGATGTTCTGGAATTGGTTGAGTACCACAACTAGCACCCATCCAGCAGACTAATTGATCACCTTCTTTATGCATTGCTTGTCCACAATGCATTGGAAGTTCTTGTTCTAATCCACACTCCACACATTTTAATTTACCCATTTTTTTATCCTCCTCTTTTTTTTGAATATTTTCATTTTTAATTACATCCTTTCCACTTTCATCAGGACTTTTCATTTGCATTAATTTTGGATCCATAGCATCGTAATTTTTGAATCTTTCAGGATCTCTTTTGAAGTGAGCTTCACAGTTAGGATTACAGAAATGATAAATTTTATCATTATATTCGTATTCAATTGCTCGCCTTGGATCTAGTTCCATTCCACATACTGGATCTGTCACTTTTTCTTGAGAAATTAATAATCTTTCTTCTTCAATTTGTTGAGGTGTTTTAGGTTCATACTTCTTTAGAAATAAAGCATTAGTTACTACTGAAACCGAACTTGATGCCATAAAAATTGCTGCTAAATAAGGTGGTAAAAAGAACCCTGTAGCATAATATAAGATTCCTGCAGCAATGGGAATTCCAATAAGATTATAAATAAATGCCCAAAAAAGATTTGTAATCATTTTTTTATATGTTTTTTTTGATAGATTAATAGCCGAGACAACATTACGCAAGTCACCCCTCATCAATACAATATCTGCTGTTTCAATTGCTACATCAGTTCCAGATCCTATCGCAATCCCGACATCTGCTTGCGCTAAAGCAGGAGCATCGTTAATACCATCTCCTACCATGCCAACAATTTTATGATCACTTGATTCTTGAAGCTTCTGTATTGTTATCGCTTTATCATTTGGCAATACTTCTGCTAAAATATGATCTTCATCTATTTCTAGCATTCGACCAATGCTATAAGCAGTTTGTTTATTATCACCAGTAATCATATAAATGTCTAATCCTCTTTCTCGCAACTTATTTAATGCATAAGGAGCCTGATCCTTAAGTTTGTCTGATATTCCAATAATTCCTCTGATTTTATTTTCAATACTTATTAATATGGTTGTTATCCCTTGTTGTTGAAATTCATTATGCTTACTCTTATAAGCGTCTAAAGAGATTTGGTAATCTAATATCAATTTTTCATTACCAATTAAAATTGCCTTATTTTTAACAAAAGTTCTAATTCCTTTACCTGGAATAGCATCAAAATCAGTAGGCGTTTCAAGATTTAATCCCCGTTGGTTTGCTTCTTCAATAATAGCCTTACCAAGTGGATGTTCAGATCCCATTTCAGCACTCCCCGCAAAAAGCAACAATTCATTCTCATCATAACCTTGGCCTTCTAATTCCTTTTCAGTATATATTACCGAAACTCTGGGTTTTCCAACAGTTAGTGTTCCAGTCTTATCAAAAACTATAGTATTAATTGTATTTATTGCTTCAAGAGAATCTCCTCCCTTTAATAATATACCATTTTCAGCACCTTTACCAGTTCCTACCATTACAGCTGTCGGAATTGCCAAACCAAGAGCACATGGACATGATATAACAACTATAGAAGTAAAAACTAATAATGATAATTCTAATCCTATTTGTGCAATAAAGTACCAATAAAGAAATGCACCTACAGCAATAAGAACCACAATAGGAACAAAATAATTGCTAACTTTATCTGCTAACTGTTGTTTTGCAGCTTTTTTACTTTGAGCTTCTTTTACAAAATTAATAATTTGAAATAAAAGAGTGTCCTTTCCTACTTTTTCAGTTTGAATTTGAATCAACCCGGTCTGATTTACTGTCGCACCAATTACTTCACTCTCAATTTCTTTCTTGATATATCTACTTTCTCCTGTAATCATAGACTCATCTACTTTGGTCTTTCCCTTGATTACTTTACCATCAACAGGTATTTTTTCACCTGGTCTTACTAATAATATGTCACCTACTTCGATTTCTTCAATAGGTATCTCTATTTCTTGACCACTTTTTAATAATGTTGCTGTTTTTGGTTGTAAACCAATCAATTTCTTAATAGCTTCAGATGTTTGACCTTTTGTTTTATGTTCAAAATACTTTCCTACCAAAAGAAAAGATAAGATCATTGACATTGCTTCATAGAAGGTCTTCCCTTCAATTCGAAATGTTGTTAAAATGGAGTATACTAATGCTGTTGTTGTTCCTAAAGCAACCAATACATCCATGTTGGTTGATTTATTTTTAAGAGATTTGTAAGCCCCTATTAAGAAAAACGAACCTGCAACTGAATAATTAAAAACCGCAAGGAAAAATAGTATTAAATTTCTTGCAAAGGATTCTGCTACAAACCAACTAATTGGTGTAATAATAAATGTAAAAATTAAAGAGATTCCAAGAATTCGAAGACGATAATTCATCTCTTTTTTATGCTGCTCAATTTCTTTATCTATTACGCCAGCAGTTTTCTCAATTTTGAAACCTAATTTCTTAATGCTAGTAATAATTCTATTTTCATCTAATTTTAATTCATTAAATTCAATAAATAATTTATTTGCGTTATAATTGCCCCTAATGTCATGGATTCCTTCAATTTGTTTTACAGAATTAACCAAATCGTTAAAATTATTTTCTGTAATTGAATCAATTACTTTGAGATCAATCTTCGCTAACGTAGCTTTATATCCTAAATCTCGAATAGCTTGATTAAAATCATTAATATTTGTCGTGTTGGGATTATATTCAACAGTTGCTTCTTCACTAGCAAAATTAACTACTGAACTGCTTACACCTTTTAATCCCTTTAACTTATTTTCAATTTTAAAAGCACAATTTGCACATGTCATTCCACCAAGCTTTATCTTAACTTTTTCAATTGACTCTGTTTCTATTTGTAATCACCTTTAATCATCATGATAGAATACTCTGTTGAGTAAATATACATTTTGTTTATAGTTTGAAAATTTTTTATATTATTTTATTTGTAGATTTTGTGTAAATTGATTAGAAATTTATAAAAGTTAAGATAAAATAAATTAGTTTCAAGGACAATTTTTTAATATCTAAAATATTTTAAAATTTTAAAATTATAAAGGACTATACATGCCAGATAGCCTTGAAAAATTAAAACCATCGAGAATCAAGAGAGAATTAATTCCTTTTATTATTATTTCAGCAATTACTGTTTCATCCTTTATCTATTTTTCATACCAAGATATTACAGGTTCAATAACTTATTCTCCCGAAGTGCCAAGTGTTAATATTGAAGTTTCAAGCGAAATAACAAATTATTCTCAGCAATGTTTTCTGAAATTTTCTCCTATTTCAAATGAATTTGTAGGATCCGGATGGGCAAATCGTCAATTAGCCGCAAATATTAGAAAAAGGAATTCTGATGGAGGTTTTTCTTTTGAATTATTCCAAAATGAAAACCTCTTTCTAATTCGTAATGATGATGATTGGTTTCTTTTACCTCAAGGTAAGTATTTAGATTCTCTTAGAACTAAAATGGCATTTGATATCTTCAATATGATAACTGATAATAATTTAAATTATAGACTTCCTCACTCAAAACTTATAGATGTTTTTGTAAACGGAAATTATAAGGGTCTTTATTTACTCTGTGAAAGGATTGACAGAAAGATGATGAATTTAGAGCAAGAAAATATTTATAATCCTGAAGAAAACGATATGATTTTTAAAGCAACTAATTGGAATGGTGATTTTTACAATACTCCTACTAGTATCGACCCCTTATGGGAACAAATGTACCCAAATATATTAGATTTCTCTCATGTCTCCAAATATCTTACGGAATTTATTCATAATGCATCAGAAGAAGAATTTTTTAATAAGGAAAACGGTGTTTTTACAGTCTTCGATAAATCTTCAATAATTGATAATCTCCTGTTTGGTTTACTTGTAGGGCATGAAATTATCGAGGGATCTTCATATTATCTAATATTAAACCAAAAATCAGAAGTAGGATTCTTTTTTCTCCCTTGGAATTTTGCTCAAAGTTGGGGGTTTTACAAAGATGGCAGGATCCCGATTGAACTTTGGTTAAATAGAGAAAATCATGAAATAACTTCAATCGTGTGGAGTAAACTATACCATCGTTTACTTTTTCCTGAGAATTCTTCAATTAATAATAAGTTTATATCTGAAATTGTTAATCGTTGGAGTTATATTCGTACCAATTATTGGGACTCTAATGATCTTATTTTGTATTTTAGTGAACTTCGAATACCAATCCAAACTACTCTTATTCGAGCTACATCTGATAATGATTTTGTCGCTGATTTGGTCGATACTATAGAAAATTGGATAATAACTAGAGTAAACTTAATTGATGATATCCTTAATAAGCCAAATACTATTTTTTCTGATAATTTTACGTCAAAATATCGAGAGGATGATGAAATTTTTGGATTTTCCAATCCAACTGCGAGAAGACAATACTACAAATCATCAAAACTATTTTCAGCTCATAAAATTCATGAAGTTAGTATTGTAATTCAATGGGATTATTTCAATGATATTCTAATTCGTAAAAATGATAGTAATCGTTGGACAGAACGCTTGTATATGCCTTGTGATATCTCAATCGATAATTATTCAATGGATAACGTAGGATTTCGAATTCGTGGTAATTATAATAATCTATATCCTAAAAATTCTTTCAAATTAAAATTTTCTGAACCAGACTTATATGTAGGGGGTGGTTCTTACAAAAATTTCCCAGATAATGAAGATAGACGATTTCTAGGATTAAAAAGGTTAAATTTACGAGCTGCTCCAATTGATTTTTCATTAATGAACGAAGTTGCTGGTTATGAGCTTTATAATATTCTTTGTTATCCATGTCCAAGGGTTAGCTGGGCAAAGCTTTACTTAACTAAAACAGACGAGAAAGGTAATATCATTGTCCCTAAAGTATATATAGGATTGTATTTACTCACAGAAGATATTGACAAAACATTTGTTCGTTTTAACTTTAAAAGCCCAGAAGGAAATCTATATAAAACTACTGATATAATGGCTACTCTCGAAGATGTGGGAGATTTAAAAGATTTTTTAACTTGGGATGGTCGCCGAGTATACGAATTAAGGACTAATGAGGAACTGGATGATTATTCTGATTTGCAAAAATTTGTTCATTATATTAATTATAATTGGAGCAATATCCATGAAGTTATTAACTTAACCCTTCTCGCAAAATATTTTGCTGCGAGTAATTTTCAAGGTAATTGGGATGATTACATTTTTCTTCCACATAATTATTTTTTATATTCTGACCCAAATTTTGGTTTTGTGTTCTTACCATGGGACATTGAGCAAAACCTAAATATAGGAACTAATTTATCTATAATCGGATTTAATTTACCTTACTCACCCGATTTTCGGTATGCTCCATTATTTTCAGGATATTTAGGATACTTTAATTTTATAAGTTATTGGGCAATGATTTCTCCGTATCCAAGACCCCTTTGGGATAACTTGGTAAATAAATCTGACTTAGGTTTTAAGGATCCATATAAGAATTCACATCAGAAGATTGTAGATAATGTAACCCCGTTAAAAGAACAGCTAGAAAATTGGTTTGATAGAATAGAACCCTGGATCATTGAGCCATATAGTTTTACTGATCCTGTTCCAAATCCCCAAGTAGCTTTGTGGTATCCCGAGGAAGTTCCTTTAGGTTGGTATCTCTATGACAAAGCTCGCGTATTAAACTTTTTAGAAGGACGAAAACAATATGTAAATCAGTCAATTCCTCTAATATAAAAATCTATATAAAAAATTGGTGTTAAACAATCCAGAAATTTCAAAAATACTTCAACCGATTTGAAATAAAATATCAAATCTCCTTAAAAGAACGTGATAGAATAAAAGATTATATTCGTCCTTTTATGAGATTAGATCCTCATGTTATAAATAATTATGATTATGAAGTAAGAAGTTTATATTTTGATTCTAATTTCCATCATTCATTTCTTGAAAAAATAAATGGAGTCGCAATAAGACACAAATTAAGGATTAGGTATTACCCTGATTTTACTAAAGTTAAGAATGAATTTGCTTTTATTGAAATTAAAAAGAAGATAAATGATAATGTCGCAAAAAGAAGAGTTATTGTTCCGCTTGATAGTGCTTTAAGAATTTTGGATGAAAATAATAGTGAAGCTCTCAGTTTTTATGATAAAGCATCTGCTCAAGATAAAAATTCACTAAATGAAATTTGGTTTCTCTATAAAAAGTGTAATTTAAAACCTGCTTGCATTGTTTCCTATAAAAGACAACCATTTATATCAAAACTTGAGAAAACTTTTAGATTGACTTTTGACACAAATGTGATGGTAAGAAATTATAATCTTGATCTAAATTTTGGTGGAGGATCAAAATTTGTTATCCCTAAAGGAGTTTGTATTATGGAAGTAAAATTCAACAACTATATTCCTAATTGGGCTATAAAAATTCTTCAAAATAATAATTGTTTACAATATAAAATTTCTAAATTTGTGAATGGGCTAGAAAAAACAAGAGTTTATGCATTATTCTGAAGTTAAAAACAAAAACTTATAGATAATCAAATACAGTAAACTTAATTTAATAATAAGAACATTCAACAAATATGTGGCTTAATGATTTTATCAAGAAATTCATTGAAGATTCTTTTTTTACTCTAGGTACAAATCTAGGTCCAATTGAAGTGACTGATGTTATAATCGTCTTCTTTTGGAGTATTATATTATCAATCCTTATCGGAATTACCTATAGAGGAACCCATCGAAGTATCTCATATTCCCAAAATTTTACTCAGACTTTAGTATTATTGGGAGTAATTGTAGGTATTATTATGATAATTATCGGGACCGATATAGCAAGGGCTTTTACCTTAGTAGGAGCGCTTTCTATTGTTAGATTCAGAAATGCTCTAAAAGAAACAAGGGATGTTGGTTTTATATTTTTTGTAATGGCCGTAGGAATGGCTTGCGGAACTCGATTTTATATAGTAGGCATCATGCTCACTTGTGTTGGTTGTTTCTTAATGTACTTCATGACTTATACTAAATTCGGACAGAAAGGTTTAGCACAAGATATTTTAGAACTGGATTTTCCCGTTTCTAAAGATTATGTCGAAGTCCTGAGTCCTATCTTTGTACGTCATTTGAAATATTATACAATGCTAGGAATCGATTCGATAGATGAGAATACCAATCGTATTAGCTTCATAGTTACTTTTAAGCAAAAGACAAAATTATTGACCATCAAAAAAGGTGGAGAATTTTCAAGAGAATCAGGATCGAAAGTTGACTTATTATCGGAAGTTCAAAAAATCCCTTACATCTCTAACGTTAAAGTCATTGAAGGTAGCAATGCAGTGGAAATTTAAGGATTTATAGGGTAAGAATTCAATATATAAAGTGAATTGCTTTATTTATTTTTCTTTTCACGATATACTTTTATTGCTTCTTTTAACCCATCTGCCACCATTAAGCTACAGTGAATTTTAGGTTCAGGCAAACCACCTAAAGCATCAACAATTTCCATTTTAGTAATTTTTTCTGCTTCTTCTATAGGTTTACCCTTAGCCATTTCAGTAAGCATGCTAGAAGAAGCGATAGCTGCGGCACAACCGAAAGTTTCATACGAAATGTCATTTAAAATTTCTTGGCCACCTTCTTCCTTTACTTTAATAAAAACATGTATAAAATCCCCACATTCTATAGAACCTGCTTTTCCAACGGCGTCAGCATCCTTCATTTCTCCTTGATTTCTAGGATTCTTGAAGTGATCAAGAACTATATCTGAATAAACCTTTATACACCTCAAAATAAACTAATAACTTACAATTTTTAAAATGGATCTAAAGAATTTATATTTAATGTTTGAAGAAAAAGATGTTTTACTAATCAGATACAAGAAAGATTTTATGGATTGCTAGCCTTTTTATCTTTACGATATTTCTTAATAGCATCATGTAAACCATCAGCAGCTAAATTGCTACAATGCATTTTTATAGGAGGCAAACCATCTAAATTTTCAGCCACATCTGCTCTAGTTATTTCCATAGCTTCATCTAATGTCTTTCCCTTTGCCATTTCAGTAACCATTGAAGAAGTTGCGATAGCTGCAGCACAACCGAAAGTTTGAAAAGAAATTTCATCGATTATCTCTTTTCCGTTCTCTTCCTTAATTTTGATATAAATAGTCATTAAATCTCCGCAGTTAGGATTACCTACCTCCCCAAAAGCATCCGCATCCTTCATTTCCCCCATATTCCTGGGATTTCTAAAGTGTTCCATAACTTTATCTGAGTATATTTTAGTTCACCTTAAAGTTGAGGTAAATCTAATAAGATTAAGAAATTAATGACTTAAAGTTTTATCGTTTATCTCTTATAAAACATCTAGTTCAATATTGTTAGCTTCCTTTTTTTAGGTAATGAAACCTTTTCTACACCTAATTCTTCTACATAATCTACTACATCCAGCAATTTTTTTGGAGACTGATGGAAGAAGCATACTTCTTTTGGTTCAAGAGCTTTTATCATCTCCTTCAACTGATTTTTATCAGCATGTAGTTTTATTTTAATATGTGGGGCAAATTTATTGAGTAAAAAAGCACGAAATGGCATTTTCCAAGTTTCAGAAAACTCAATCTCTTCATCCCCTTCTATCAAACTTAATCCCGGTTCTTCATGGATAGAACCCGCGAGGAAAACAAAGTTATGTGGATTGCGTCCTATGCTATTAATTATATTTCTGATTAATCCATAAGAAAGATCAGGGGGATGTGAGATGATAATATTATTTTTCTTACGTAAGAAATCTAAACTCTCTTGATCAAACCATCTAAACTTGATACTATTAAAGGGATTAGCTTTATCTCTAATTAAACGAGAAATTGGACCATGAATATATTCATATCGATGATTAATCACCTGGATATTTCTCCTTACCATCATATCTACATATATGTTGGGACGATTTTTATAATCACGTCTTATTTGAAGTTTTCTAAAATACCTCCAGAATGTTAACATGAACGATATAGCTAAGCTCGAAGGATCGGCTCCAATTAATGAATTATCACCATATTCTGCTTTTTGTTCTAAAAACAAGATTAGACTATGAAATTGATCAGATATATTACCAAAATCTTCTTGGGCACTGGTACCATCTATTAATAAATAATCAATAGGGCGAGAAATTTGTTCTAAGAAACGTCTTGTTCCTGCAAATGGTGTAATATCATGATATGTATAATCTCCCGTATAAAGAAATCTAAAATCATTTATTTTTGCTAACATCATCAGGGCCCCTGGCATATGACCCGCATGGAAAAATGAAAGAAAACAGTTATTTTCTTTGAACTCAAGTTTATCACCGTTTTCTACATATAAAATATTCTCAACAATTTTTCTGTATTCTTCTTGCTCAATATCATCGTGGTTTTCCTGTTTTAAGAAATTAGAATCTCTAAGGAGATATAAGTCTAAAGTAATTCTCGAGCTTAAAATGGGGATATCGGGAAATAATTTCATCAATTCTTTGAGGCCAGAGACGTGATCATAATGACTATGGGATATAAAAATTGCATCAATTTTTGAATCATTTGGGATATTATTTAAGCTGATCTCATTTGGTTCTTCTTCTGTAGTCTCTTTCCTAATATTCTCTTCTTCTACGATAAATTCAGGTAAATTCTGTAAATATTCTTCTACATGTCTGAAATCCCCTTCAATCTCATTTTCTTCATCTTTCTCTGAAAGGCCACAATCTAACAAGATATTTAGTTTTCCTAAGCCTAAAATATGACAATTATGATTAGGTTTTAAAACTATAGGATATATAGATACCCTAATATCTTTAGAATCGCTGGATTCTTCTACTAGTGAGATGTTAGAAAAATAATCTGAACTAAATCTCTTTTTAATCTTATCTATTGCTAGACATAATTCACTTTTACCAACTGGAACTCCTGTGATGTAAAAATACCAACCATATTTTTTGACTAGGTTCTGTAAATTTTCATACATCTCGTCACCAATAAGTGATTTAATAACTATTACCTTTTCTTTATGATAATAGATTATCTTTCGAATCCCCTTTTTTTCTTCCATTGGAACTAGTTCATCTTTAAGAAATAAGTCATTAAGGACATCTATTACAGGCATTTGAGGGATTTGTTTAGATTTAATCAATTTTAAATAATGATTATATTCCTTTGTACGGTATAATGCCCTCATGTGTTCTTTTTGCTTTAAAGGAATCTTTAAATCCCCATATGTATAATCTTCTCTACTAATAGTCTTTTCTACTTTTAACTCCTTTTTTTTTCTTGGTTTTTTGGCTTTAGGTTGCTTTGTTTCCATTTCTGTTTTTGATATGAAAAAAAACCAACCATAATCTCTAATCAACTTATCTCGATTTAAAATAATATCTTTAGCAGAATGTGTTATTAAAATTAGTAGTCTAGCTGTTTTAGAGTAAATTATATGGGAAATAGAATTTTTAGTTTTGTTTGAGATGTAGTTATTTATATTGAAAAAGTGATTTAATACATCATTTATTTCTTTTTGAGGAATTTTACTTTCTTCCATGAATTTTATTTTAGTTTTATAGATATTGATTTTGTATGAAGAGCTAAGATCTTCTCTCTTTTCAATTAAAATTTTTTTACCAGAAAATTTAAATTCCTCTTTACTCATTAAATAGAAGAAAATTCCTTTAACAAAAATCCTTTCGAATTTTTTGCATTTTAAAAATAGAACTTATAGAAATAGATTGAATTTTATAGATTTTATCTTGATATATCGAAAAATAATTATTAGTGTTGATGGTCGTCTGAAGAATCTGAGAACATATACTTAACTCCTTTTTTTAAGGGAGACATTTTTCTCAACCTTTCAATCACACCAGGTAATTTTTCCAAAAAGTAATCCACGTCTTCCTCTGTAGTAAATCTTCCTAGAGTTACTCTTAGCGATCCATGTGCTTCTTCAGGTTTTAAGCCAATTGCCAATAAAACATGCGAAGGATCAAGTGATTTCGAAGAACACGCAGAACCCGTAGAAGTTGCGATACCTTCCATATCTAAATCTAGTACAATTGACTCACCTTCAATGTATCTAAAACCGAGATTTACGTTATTAGGAAGTCTTTGATTAGGGTGTCCATTAAGATAAGAATCTTCAATATTTTCAGCAACCCAATGAATAATTTTATCTCTTAATCTTATCTGTCGTTGAGCTTCTTCAACGATTTCTTCTTTGGCTAATTCTGCAGCTTTGGCAAATCCTGCAATTCCGGGAATGTTTACGGTACTAGGTCTCATTTCTCTTTCATGACCACCACCGTACATTATAGGTTCAATATATTTACCCCATCCTTTTCTTACTCCTTTATTTTTTATATACAACATCCCTACTCCTTTTGGTCCATACAATTTATGAGCGGAAGCTGAGAGTAAATCAATATTCATTTCATTTACATCTATTGGAATTTTACCAAATGCTTGTACAGCATCAGTATGAAAGATAACATCATGTTTTTTTGCGATTTCTCCGATCTCTTTAATAGGTTGAATTGTACCAATTTCATTGTTAGCAAACATAATGCTAATTAAAATAGTTCTTTTTGTTATTGCCTGTTCCAGATCCTCTAAACTAATTACGCCCAAATTATCAACCGGTAAAAAGATAACTTCAAATCCTTTCTTTTCTAATTGTTTATACGGATTTTCTACAGCATGATGTTCGATGTTAGATGTAATAATGTGGTTTCCACGGTTTTCACATTTTGAAGCAATACCAAATATCGCAATATTATCAGCTTCAGTTCCAGAAGACGTAAAGAATATATCATCCCTATCTGCATTGATTACAGCTGCTATTGATTCTCGACATTTTAATAATAATTGAGCTGCTTTTTGACCTGCTGAGTGTAAACTCATAGAATTACCATAAGTCTCTCTGAAATGCTTATTAACTTCCTCAATCACTCGAGGGTCCATTGGAGTAGTAGCAGCATTATCTAAGTAAACATATTTTGAATCATTCATATTTCATCATCATAAAAATTATAGACCATCCCAGTTAATTATTTATAATGATTGAGTTAATAATATTTTTCTTTAGATTTTATAAAAAAAATTTAAAGTATCATAGAATAAGTATCTATATGTTAAAAAATAGGAGAGATGTTTTAATTGTTTAAATTAATGTGGGGTATTACAGGAACGGGATATCTATTGGATGAATGTATAGCTTTAATGAAAGATTTACAAGAAAATCATAACACTGATTTAACGGTGATATTAACGAAGGAAGGTGCTGCAGTAGTAAAATGGTATAAGAAATGGTTAAATCTGACAGAAGCAGTGAAAAAAGTTAAGGTAGAAAAAACACCTAACATCCCTTTTTATGCAGGGCCTTTACAACTAGGAAATTATGATATGTTTCTGGTATGCCCCGTTTCTGCAAATTCAGTAGCTAAAATTGTTCAAGGGATAGCTGACACACTTATTACTAATTGTGTAGCTCAAGCAATTAAAGGTGGTATGGAGGTCCATATTTTTCCTTCAGATCAAGATTTGGAGCCTATTGTTACTACAAGACCAGATGGTTCTCCTTTAGTACTAAAAATCAGAGATATCGAGGTGAAAAACATTGAAAAGTTGAAAAAGATGGAAGGAATTGTTGTAATACCTGAATTCTCTGATATTAAGGATATTATTTTAAGAAAAATGAAAGAAAAACAATAAAAACCTAATTTCACATTTATTCATATAAATTACTTGATAAGAATTCTATAACACATAAATATATAGATTTAAATTGGTATTTACTTCATAAAATTACTGATTTAGGTCAAAATTAATAAAATTTTTGATATGAGCCTCTTAAAAATTAAATCTAGAATTGCCAAAGATCTGAAAAGTATTATTCCCGAGTTTCGCAACAAAGACTATAATTTTGATATAACTGAATTAAATAGCAGAAAAAATTCAGTAATAAATCTAGTTTTTGATAAACAACCACCGAATTTTCCAAAGGAATTTATAATAAAAATTTTTAGGACGAAAAACATTGTAAGTGAGATTAATATATTAAATAGATTAAAAAATCAGAATTTTTCTGTCCCGAGTATATTAGGTTTAAAAAAACCTTACTTAATCCTCGAAAAAGTGCAAGGGATTAATCTATGTGATTTTATCAATGATAATTTAAGAGATACTGAAGAGTTAAATGATTTAACTCCAGATATTAAAAATCAAGTAATTAATAGTATTGAAAAATTAGCTGAATGGCTCGCCCAATTACACGAAAAGAATACTGTTAGAAAGCATAAATTAGAGGACTTATTTGTATTAAATAAGGGAGATACAAGGCTAAGAGATTTTATTATTAATTTTTCAGAAAATATACTATATGGAGTAGATTTTGAAGATGCTTATGAAGGAAATCACATGGACGATTTAGCTTGGATTTGTTGTTCGCTTTTAGATACTAATCCTGGATTATTTGATATGGATGAACCAAAACATAAGATTGAGCTGATTAATTTATTTTTAAAAAAATATTATCGTGAAACCACATCTTTTCAATTTGATTTTAATTATTTAGCAGAAAAAATAATTGAGCATCTTAATATAGTTATACAGAGAAGAAACCTTCCATATGGTCCGATTAGCATGTCATCTTTTATTGAAGATATTTCAAAAGAAATTTAATCTTCTTTTAGAGTTTCTAAAAATTAAATTTTTTAAATCCGTACCCTATTATTTTATAGAAATTTGTAACTAATTTTTTAGGAGAAATTATTATGAGTCTTACCGACACAAAATCAGCTTTAAAGAAAATACTTTCAATTATTGAAGAACTTAATGGATTAAATACAGATTCAGTTCCTAAATTACAAACTCAACCTAATAATTTACTCGAACAGATCGGGAAACTTGAAGAAACTAAAGCTAGTGATTTAAGTTCTATTGAATCAAACGATGATGAGATTAATTCATTAAAAAATAAAATTTCTCAAAATCAACGAGATATTACTGCTTTTGAAGAAAACAATGCTGAACTAAATAATCAACGACAAACTCTATTAGAAAAGATCCAAGACGCACAAGATGAATTAAATGAAACTCAAACAAAAATAACAGCGCGTAGAGAAGAATTAACAACCCGAGAAACTCGTCTAAAGGAATTAGAAAATCGGCTTGTAGAATTAAAAGATATTCAAGAGAAATTTGATAACAAAATGAAAGAACTCGAGAGTCAACTTCAAGAAGAGTATAATAAAAAGGAAAAATTTAGCAGTTCTTACGCCATGCGAACAGCCGCTATGAAATCTTTAATTAAAGCGGGGTATGTGCAATCTGCTCAATTAAAAGTTATACAATCCTTACAACCAAATACTACTCTTGAAATAAAGAACATTGTACAAGCTATGGGGTTAAGGGAAGATGTAGCAAGAAGTATTCTCACAAAAATGGTACAGAAAAATGGACCAATCGAATTTGATGAAACCGCAGGAACAGTTACATTAAAAGGGGAGGTTGATTTCTAATGGGTTCGCAAGAAATATTAGCATTGATAGAACAGTTTGAAACCGCTTACGACACCTACTGGCAAGTGTTACAGAAACATAATGAAGAAGTTCTTTCTCAATTAAGAGAAGCATGGCGTTTTATGCAAGCTGAGCAAAAAGAAGAAGAAACTATTAAAGAAAGATTATCGGCTCAAAATTCAGAATTAACTGAGTTAAGAACAAAATCAGAAGAATTAGATAGGACTATTGAGGGATTAAAAGCGAAGAAAGAAGAATTAAATTCAAAGATTTCTGAATTAACTAACACATTAGAAACAAGTATTAATGATTTAAAAAAACCAGCTTTTGAACTTACTCAGCTTGAGGAGAAACTTAGTACTCTTAATGAAAAAATTATGGCAAAAGAAGAAGAGAAGACGGTGTTAGATCAAAAAACGGTTGAAAATGAAAACCGAGAAGTAGAATCAAAAAATACCTACCAGCAAAAGATGGATGATTTAGAAACTAAAATTGACCAACTGAGACAGCAAAATTTCTTTACGTCATTTTTGATTGAAAATTCAGACGAAGAAATTCATGAAGTTGATATAATAGCTACAATTATGGATAAAGGAGAAGCAAAATTGGATGACTTGAAGAAACTGCTGGATGTTCCACCAATTATGGCGGTTAGGACTATTAAACAACTAGCCATAAAGGGAATTCTTAATCTCGATGAAAGTACGGGAAAAGTAACCTTACCTTAAATTGTTTTTTTCTTATTTTTTTCTTATTTTATTCATAAATCCTATGGATTGACGGAAGATCTAATTATCTCCTTTACGAGGTTTATTTATTTATAAAGTCAATTCCAAATGATTATATCATCCAAAACGGATATTTTTTCGTTAAATTCAAAAGTCTTATCAATAATCTGTTTAAGGACTTTTAGGATTACATTAGTAGTATTTCGTATAAAACTGTCCATTTCTTTTTTTTTAAGATAAACAAATTTTTTGTTTGAAAGTCTCAAGTATTCTTCATTAGATATTTGATAGAAATTTTTAATAAATTTCAATTGACGTTTAATTCCTTTTCTTGGGAGAAAGTCAAGCATTTCTTCATTATATTCTGCTTCAAGAAAGTCAGTCCAAAATAGTGAATCTTTATTTTCTGTAATGTAAATTTTATCTAAGTCATACCAATCCCTCTTTACTTCCCAAATAAAATTAGGATTATTTTGAAGTTCTTTTAAATAATTTTCTTTTAAAGGCTTCATAATGTAATAATTCCATAGATTATCAGTTATAAGATGGATAAAATATCCAAACAGGAATGATCGATCACTCTGAGAGGAGATTATTTCAGAATCCTTTAAATATTCAGAATAAAATTTGACGTCGTTCAGAATGAATTTATCTGTCTGCATCCCTAGGAATTCACTTACATCACCAACAGTAAAATGAGACACTTCTTTAGGAGGGGTGAAGGCTGACCAATCACTATTCGGGAGACCGCAATCCGGGGCAATATTTCCGATTGTAAAGAAATTTCGGTTGATGTTCTTATATTTTTTTAAAATATTCTCGGCAATACGAAAATGAGATCCCCATGTTGCCATATCTCTCTCTAATTTAATCGATAATAAAAATATTTAGGATTAAGGGTAAGTACATTTGAATAATCAATATAGAAAAAAAAAAATATCGAAAAGCTTTTTTTAGCAATTTTTCAATAAAATTGATCGTTGTGTCCAAACGGAAATAACGCTTAAATGCAAAGAAACATTTGAATAAATATCAAATTTAAAAAAAGAATAAAGAATGTCAACAAAAAGATCAACACAACAATTTTTAAGTGAGCATAAAACAGCGATTCTTATAGCACTTATACTTATTGCTGGTGGAACAATTGGTACTTATTTTGTAATTGATTATATGAATTCACAAAATCCAAATCGAATAACTTTAGCAACTACAACCTCTACATATGATTCTGGTTTACTAGATTATTTACTTCCAAAGTTTACGGAGCAAACGGGAATTAAAATTAGAGTTTTGTCTGTAGGTACTGGTCAAGCAATAGCTTATGGGCAAAGTGGTGATGCTGATGTCATACTTGTTCATTCTAGGTCAAGGGAAGACGCTTTCGTAAATTATAGCGACAATAAGATGCCTTATGGAGTTCATCGAGCATGTGTAATGTACAATGACTTTCTGATAGTTGGACATTCATCAAATCCCGCAAATTTAGTACCTGGTGATAATATTACAACTGTAATGACAAAATTGAACTTAGGGATGACCATAGGACATAATACAACATTCTATTCTAGAGGTGATAGCTCGGGAACACATTCAAAAGAATTGAGTTTATGGGATCAAATAGGTTGGGATCCAACTACAGCTGGAACTAATTACTATAAAGATGTAGGAGCAGGTATGGGTGATACATTGCTTATTACTTACAACGATGCCAATGATAGAGGCTATACTTTAGTAGATAGGGGAACATGGCTCTCTTTTAATGATACTTATACCACTCTTAATATTCTAGCTGAATCTGTTGTAGGGGAAGATTTTTTATTAAATCCTTATGGAGTAATCCCTGTTAATCCTATTTTACATTCACATGTTAAATTTGTGGCAGCATGTCGGTTTGTTGGATTTCTTACATCGCCTTATGGTCAAACTTTAATTAACACTTATAAAAAGAATAATGCTGTTTTATTTCACTCGTGCTTTGGAATGTGTAATGAGACTCACAATTGTCTAACCACAGATGCAGAAATTGCTATTTGGAAACCTTATCATGGCGAATTTGCAGAACTTTCAATTTAAATGTATAACAGGTATATATTCAAACCATTATTTTTTCTTAAATTTGTTAAAATAAATAAAAAATATAAGATTTTTTTTAATATGGCAAATGATATCATTAAAGGAATATTAGAAGCACTGCGTTTGATGATTACTTTTGACCCAGAGTTATGGGGGATTATAGAAGTGTCATTCAGAGTTTCATTAACATCAACATTTCTTGCGGCTTTAATTGCATTACCAATTGGATCATTTATTGGTCTAAGACAGTTTCGTGGAAAGAAAACGATTACTAATTTAATTAATACATTTATGGGTTTTCCTCCCGTGGTAATGGGATTAATCATATTCTTGTTGTTGTCACGAAGTGGTCCCCTTGGTTCATTAGGTTTACTTTATTCTACAAGTGCCATGATAATTGCTCAGTTCTTCTTAGCTGTTCCAATAATAACTGGTACAGCAAAAGCAGCAATTGAAAGCGTAGATCCTACTTTGAAGGAGACGATTCTTTCATTAGGTGCTAATGAACGGCAACTATGGTGGGAATTAATTAAGGATTCTAAAAAATCTATAATAGCGGGATTTTTGGTAGCATTTGGTCAAGCGATATCTGAAGTTGGTGCTGTAATGATTGTTGGTGGAAACATACGCTGGGAAACGCGAACTTTTACAACTTCTATCGTCCTCGAAACACGAATGGGTGAATTCGGGATGGCAATTGCTTTAGGTATTATCCTAATTTCAATAGCTTTCATTGTGAATTATGGCTTAACTCGAATCCAGAGTAGAGGTGACTAAGATGGAATTGATTCAAATTAAAAATCTTCATAAGGATTACTATAAAGACGGTAAAACATCTATTCAAGTACTCTCTAATATTAATTTTTCAGTCAAGAAAGGGGAATGTTTTGTTATAATAGGCCCAAATGGTAGTGGTAAAACAACTTTATTAAGAATTTTGGGTTTACTTGAATCACCTACGCGAGCGATGATAAGTTATAAAGGGGAAAATATTTCAAGAATTTCAAGAAAAGAAAAAGTCAAATATCGGAGGAATATCTCATTTGTTAAACAAAAACCTGTAGTTCGAAACACTTCAGTATTTAATAACATTGCATTTGGTTTAAAAGTCAGGGGAATGAGATATAAGGAATATGTTGAAACTGTCAATAATATTATCGATTTTGTTGGATTAAAAGGAATGGAGAATAAGAATGCAAGAGCTTTATCTGGTGGTGAAATGCAGAGAGTAGCAATTGCGATGAATTTTGTTATTGAACCTGAGATATATTTATTAGATGAAGTTTCAGCGAATTTAGATCCTATGAACATTAAATTATTAGAAGAATTTATTATGAAAATAAAGCAAGATAAAGAAAAGATTATTATTATGAGTACACACGATCCCATTGAAGCAATAAAATATGCAGATCGGATTGCAGTGCTCAATAATGGACAATTCACACAAATAGGAACACCTAATGAAATATTTACTGCACCTAAAGATGAATTCACAGCTCTATTTGTAGGATATGAAAATATCCTTACAGGGATTGCAAAAATTGACGAATCTTCTGGATTAACGCTAATACAAGTTAATGATTTAACTATAACATCATCAACTCAATTGGAAGGGAAAGTTAAAGTGTGTATACGCCCAGAGAGTATCGGGATTGTAAAAGAACCCCCCAAAAATACGAGCTATCGAAACACCTTCAAAGGAATTATAGAAAATATTCGTGATCTTGGTAACATTTGTCACTTAATTGTTAGAACTAATTCTGAAAAGTTCCTAATTACTATAACTGAATATTCAAGAGAGAAACTTGAGTTAGAAAAAGGATCTGAAGTATATATTAATTTTAAAGCAACAGATATAAAAATTTTATAATTAAGAAAGGAGAAGTTTTTAAGAAATTTCAATTTAAAATAAATTACTGACGTTATGGTCAGTCAACCACAACGAATGAAATAAGACTTGAAGTAAAATGATCGACATTTCTGAAAAAGACGCAATTCCGAGGATCGCAACTGCTTCTGGAAGAATTAGACTTAAAAAAGAGACAATTGAAAGAATTAAAAATAGTCAAGTCGGGAAAGGAGATGTTTTTACCATAGCAAAAATAGCGGCTATCAATTCTGTTAAAAAAGTACCAGATTTAATTCCTTTTTGCCATCAAATTCCTATTAATAATGTTGAAATAGATTTTGAAATTGAAAACGACACAACCTTAAAAGTCTCATGTAAGGTTAAAAGTATAGCCAAAACTGGTGTTGAGATGGAGGCTTTAACAGGCGTTGGAGTTGCTCTCTTAAACATTTGGGATGTGGTAAAGATGTATGAGAAGGATGAAGAAGGTCAGTATCCCTCAACATTAATTTATGACGTTAAAGTTGAAGAAAAAATAAAGAAATAATTCGCAAATCAATGAAGGACAACTATAATAGAAAAATCAAGCATATTAGGTTTTCAATTACTTCAAAGTGTCAATATTCGTGCTTATACTGTGATAGTGAGGGCTATAGTAGAACCAATGAACTCACTGTTGAAGAAATTACAAAATTATGTAAAATATTAGCAGAAATTCTAAATGTCACCAGAATTAAATTTACCGGCGGGGAACCGTTGTGTCGAGAAGAAATTGTACAAATAATACAAAACGTTTCTGATTTAAACGTTTATAAAGATATTTCAATGACTACTAATGGTTTATTTCTTTCTGAGATGGCGGAAGAATTGTTTCGAGCAGGACTAAAGAGGATTAATGTTTCTTTAGCATCGCTTCAACCCGAAATATATAAAAAAGTGTATGGATCAGATACCTTAAAAAAAGTCTTGAAAGGTTTACAAAAAGCAAAGAAGGTTGGATTTAATCCAATTAAATTAAATTTAGTTTTGATGAAAGGTATTAATGATAACGAATTAGAAGCTTTTATCAATTTTTGCACAGTAAATGGTTTTATTTTACAATTAATTGAATTACATAAGGTTTCTGATGCAGTCGGGGGAAATGGAGATTTTTATGAAAAGCATCATTTAGATATCAAACCTATTATAGAAGAGCTTGAATCTAGAGCAAATAAAACATTAATAAGAGGGTCAATGCAAAATCGAAAAGTGTTCATTCTCCCTAATTCTGCTGTTATCGAAACAATCACTCCAAGTCATGAATTTTGTATGGGATGTACCAAATTACGTGTTGGGTGTGACGGAAATTTGTTTGGATGCTTATATCGATCCGATCTTGGGAAAAATATCAAGGAAGCTCTCCGTAATCATCATTCCTTATCCAAATATGAACATATTGTTAAACAAGTTGTAGATTCGAGGGAACCTTATTATTAAGAATTAATGAAATTGAAAATGATAAATGATTGTTGAAGTCCTATATTTTGCTGAGTTTAAAGATATTACTGGTAAAGAGAGAGAAAAATTTGAATTATATAATTCTCATCTAAAGGAAGTAATTAATCTATTAACTAAAAAATATGGAAAGAGTCTTCACAATCTAATTTGGGATGAAAAAGTTCAAAAACTACATAATTTAATTTCGATAATTATAAATAATACACCAATTCATGAAAAAGATCCATCAATAATTAATTTAAGTGATGGTGATACTATTGCTTTTTTAACGCCTGTTTCTGGAGGGTAATACTAAATGATTGATCCTGAAAACACTAAAAAAGTAGAATCAGGTATTTATTCTAAAGGAGAGATTGACCTTGGGAGAATAATTGAATCTATGAAACAAAATTCTAATATAACGAAAGCAGGATCAATTCACACATTTACTGGTATTGTCAGGAGTACCTCCAAAAATGGGAAATCTGTAGAAAGTATGAAAATTGATGCATATGATGAATTAGCAAATGAAAGTATTAGAAAGATTTGCGAAAAACTAAAAAAAAGAGAAGAAATTATAGATGTAAAGATTGTTCACTTAAAGGGAGAATTCGAGCTTACCGAAGATTTAGTGCATGTGGTTGTGGCATCAGCACATAGAAAAGAGGGTTTTGAAACTATTTCAGATGCTGTAGAAATGTATAAAAAAGAAATAGCCGTATGGAAGAGAGAAGATTTTCGTAATGGATCATCTGAATGGGTTCATTAGATCTAGTCTAAATTAATTTAAGTTTGATTTCCGTATGAAGTTCTTAAAAACAATTAAAGTGGAAGAATTTAAAGATATCCTTACCTCAATTTCAATCTTAGAAATTGAAGAAGAACAATTGAATATTGAAAATTGTTATAATCGAATAGTTTCAAGAGATATAAGAAGTACTATAGATGTTCCTCACTTTCGGAAGTCCAGAATGGATGGATATGCAGTAATAGCGAAAGATACATTTGGAGCTGAAGAAGATAATTTAATCGAACTTGAATTAATAGAAACCATTCAAGCGGGGGATATTCCTAAAAAAAGATTAGATAATAAACAGTGTAGTTATGTATCAACCGGAGCTGCTTTACCTGATAACTCAAATGGAATAGTAATGGTTGAATTTACAGAGGTTCATGAGAATGTTGTTTCAATTTCCAAGGCAATAACTCCAGGAACCCATGTAATTGATATTGGTCATGATATAAAAAAAGGAGAAATTATCGTAAAAAAGGGTTCTCTAGTTGATTTAGCTACTATCGGAATTCTTGCTTCATGTGGAATTAAAGAAATTTGGGTAAATAAAAAGCCAAAAATATCACTATTAAGTACTGGTAATGAACTTGTTAACCAAGAAGTACAAAATTTAGAGATTGGTAAAATATATGATGTAAATTCGATTGTACTAAAAAAAGCGATTGAAAATACAGGAGTTTTAGTTAAATTTTTTGGTATTATAAAAGACAATTATAGAGATCTGAAAAATGCTATTGATGACGCCATGGAAATGAGTGATATAGTAATTTTATCTGGTGGTACATCTAAAGGTGAGGGGGATTTAGGCCCAAAAGTTTTAGAGGATTTTGAAGATATAGAAATTTTAGTACATGGTGTGAACATAAAACCAGGGAAACCAATAATTTTTGCGAAAATAAAAAATAAAATTATATTTATTTTGCCAGGTTATCCAACTTCAGCATTGAGTTGTTTTTATATTTTTATTGATAATTTTCTAAGAAAATTGTCTGGATATCCTTTAAAAGATAAATTTTCAAAACTAATGGTGGTTGGTGAAAGAATCTATAGTACCGTTGGACGTCATGAGTTTAAAGCAATAAAAATAAAAGAAGATGAAGGCATTAAGAAAATATATCCTATCAAAACAGGTTCCGAAGCAATTAGTACAATGTTCTTTGCTGATGGTTATATAGAAATTGAAGAATTAGAATCAATTATTGAAAAAGGGGAGAAAAGAAAAGTAAATTTCTTCTGATAAAGATGATAATTAGGGTGTTTGAAAAAAATGAGAGAGAAATTAAAAGTCCATGAGGAACATAAATATAAAGCACCAAAAAGAACTAACATAGCTTTAGTTGTAGTTAGCACGAGTAGATTTAATGAAACAACTTCTGGAAATGTAAGTACAGATAAAACAATTCCGAAAGTAAGACAATTTTTAAAAAATGATCCATCAATTTCATTAGTTTATACTGAAATTATACCAGATTCGGAAGAACATATTAATAATATCTTAATAAAATTGATGAAAGATGAAAGGGTAGATTCTATTCTCTTTAGCGGGGGAACTGGATTAACACTAAAGGATATAACTTATGAAACTTTAGAGCCACGTTTAGAAAAAAAATTTGATGGTTTTGGAGAACTCTTTAGATATCTCTCTTTTAATGAAATTGGTCCTTCAGCTATGTTATCAAGGGCAACCGCTGGTATTCTTAGGAGTCGAAAGAAAAATAAGTCTCTTTTTCTACTACCCGGCTCCCCAAATGCCGTGATCTTAGCTTTGAAAAACATAATAATCCCAGAATTAGGGCATATTCAATATTTAATTAATAAGAAAGAGTGAAGGACTGTGGAAAAACTTCGAAAAATTGGATTTTCAAGATTAACTCCATTAGAAGATGCTTTAGAAAAACTATTTTCAAAAATCCAATTAAATTCATATGAAGAAATTAAAGTTAATGATTCATTAAATCGTATTTTAGCCATTGATATTGTTAGTGAGATGAATATTCCGCCATTTGACCGATCAGCAATGGATGGATATGCGATTAAAGCAGAAGATTCTTTTAATGCTTCTCCAAAAAATCCAAAAAAAATAGGACTTGTTGGGACAATTGAAATAGGAGAATCTTCCAATTTTATATTAAATAAAAATGAAGGAATAAAAATTTCCACCGGAGCACCTATACCAGAAGGTGCTGATGCTGTTGTCAAAATAGAAGACACAGAAATTGAAAATGATATAATAAGTGTCTATATTTCTATCCCACCGGGTAAAAATGTGTCAAAGAAAGGAGAAGATATTAAAAAAGGAACCCATGTTTTAAGTGGGGGTACAGAATTAAAAGCAGAACATATTGCTCTTTTGACTTCTTTAGGTTTTGCTAAAGTGAAAGTGAGAAAAAAACCTAAAATAAGTGTTTTTTCTTCTGGAGACGAATTATTAGAACCAGGTACTCCACTTCAACCAGGAAAAATCTATAACTCAAACACCTCGATGATATCAACATTAGTAAGAATATATGGTGGAATTGTTACTAGGGGTGAAACTATAAAAGATGATAAAGAGGTTATTAAAAATAAATTAATCGAAGCAGCACAAGATTCTCAAATAATAATTTTTACAGGTGGTACATCAGTTGGAACTAAAGATTATTTACCAGAAATTATCAATGAAACAGGTACAATTTTAAGCCATGGAATTGCTCAACGCCCTGGATCTCCCGTTTTAATTGGTTTTTTGAGTGAATCTTTAATATTTTGTCTACCTGGTACACCAGTCGCGGCTTATGTTTCATTTTTAAAAATAGTAGGACTCGCCATTAGAAAAATGTTAGGATGTGCCGTGCTTGATCCTAGAACTGAATTAATAGCAAGCATTAGTAGAGATGTACCTGTTTCTGGTCTTGGATATCTCCACTATTTAAGGGTAAATCTTGAAAAATCTCAAGAAGGATTTATTGCCATTCCAGTTAAGTTAAAAGGTTCTGGAGTTATCAGTTCATTAACTTTCTCCGATGGAATAGTTGAGATTCCTCCTCATCAAGAAGGTCTAAAAAAAGGGGATAAAGTGAAAGTGAAATTATTTCCTAAATAGTTTCTTAATTAAGGTTTTTTTTCTAGTAATTTGATTATCTTATAAATTCGCTTAAGAGTTTATTATTATCTTATTTTTTAAAACAAAAATTTTAATTGAGTTTATTAGTCAAAACTAAAATTCTTATATTTTTTAAATCTATATCCTTCATAATATATTAATTGAGTTTAATTATTATGGCTACTTATATAGATTTAATATCTCCCGCTTTTTTAGCTCTAAGAGAAGGTTTAGAAGCAACTTTGGTTGTTGTTATTATACTCTTGTATTTGAAGAAAACAAATCAGCGATCTTATAGTAGACATGTATACCTTGGGGCAATTTTAGCAATATTTTCAAGTATAATTTTTGCTATTGTGTTTTCAATGATATTTGGAGGATTTACAGGATTACTAGAAGAATTATTCGAAGGAACGACATTTATAATGTCTGGAATTTTCATAGTTACCTTAGTTCTATGGGTAAGTAAGGAAGGTCCAAAAATACGAGAGAGTTTGGAGGGAAGGGTGGAAGAATCAATTGAGAAGCAGAAAGCATTTTCTATTTCAATTCTAACATTTATCATAATCATCAGAGAAGGAATTGAACTTGTATTATTATTAACTGGAACTGCTTCTATAGGGTCAATAAATCAAATTACAATGATTTTAGGGTCCGTCATTGGATTGGGAATCTCAGTTCTCATTGGTCTTTTAACATTTTATGGGATAAAAACTATAGATTTATCAAAATTCTTTAAAATCACTAATGTGATTCTGATACTGTTTGCTGCAGGATTAATTACTTATGGAATCCATGAGTTTATTGAGGCGGGAATTGTTAATCCCATTATTGATGAGGTGTGGAATATAAAACATATTTTACCAGAGGCTTTTCCTGATGGAAACTCGGCGACACCTGCATTTCTTGAAATAATAGGGTCGCTGCTAAAAGCACTTTTTGGTTATAATGCTAATCCTGCTTTATTAGAAATTATCGTATATCCGTCATTACTTCTACTCATTGGATTTATTTCCTTGAAATTATGGAAAAAGAATTCAGTACCTCTTGGTGAATTATCTAGATCTCCTATTGAACTAGCATCTTCTGAATTATCTGAAAATTAGTTTTTTTCTTTTATTTTCTTCTAGCAATTGAGATTATAGAATAAGCTGTAGTTATAAAGTGAAAATAAATGATTTTTTTCTCTCTATAGTTATAAGCATGCATAATTTTTAAAGTTTTTTATTAAAGAACAAGAGAACTATGCACTCTCGACGGAAAAATGTAAATATTTAAATATTTATTATTTCTTGATAAGTACTTAATAGATCTATCATAATATGAAAACCAACTATTCAAATAGTAAATTATTTTAGAAAAGTTTAATTTTGAAAATTATGGTTGATACGACCAGTATAATCACTGAAATAAAGGAAAAATTTAAAATCATAGGTAGAACGGAAGAACTAAAACAAATTGTTTTAGCTCATTCAGTAGGTAAGAATATATTGTTAGAAGGGAATGTAGGAGTAGGCAAGACTACACTAGCTAGAGCAATTGCTAAATATTATAGTACTAATGATTCAAATTTTTATAGGGTTGACTGTAGTGAGGAATTATTACCTCATAACCTCGTTGGTTATTTTGAACCTCCTCTTGTCATTGCAAAAGGATATAATGAAGAATCTTATAAATACGGTCCATTAGCTTTAGCGATGTTAAATGGAGGATGTTTGTTTATAAATGAAATTAATAGAATGCCAGAGAACACCCAAAACTCATTACTTACCGCTTTAGATGAGGGTATCTTAGAAATACCCAAATTGAAAACAATTAAGGCTCATAAAGATTTTTTTGTAGTCGCAACGCAAAATCCAGCAGCTCATGTTGGAGTTACTGTCTTAGGAGAAGCATTAAAGGATAGATTTATATGGATAAATCTTTCTTATCAACAACCTGAAGAAGAAATCCTTATTATCAAACAAGAAGCTGATTTAGATCACACAACAGCGTTGAGTGCCGAAAAAATAGCAACTCTATCTCAAAAGATAATTCAAGCGACTAGAAACAGTACAGCAATTCGTAGAGGAAGTTCTATTAGAGGTGCGATAGACATGGCTACATTGATAAATCAATATGAAAATACTAGCAGTACAAATAATTGGGTAGAAGCAGCAGTAATGTCTTTACATAATAAAATTGAATTAGAAGACGGATTAACACAATCTAAGAAAGAAATTATAACTAACATTGTATTAGCTGTATTAAACAAATCGGATTTTCAATAATCGATGATTTCTCTGAGGAGGAATCCGACGAGATTGAGAAGAGACTGCATGTAAGACTTACTGAAAGTCGACTGGATAAAGAAATCTTAGAGTATGAAATAATTCGGAAAAAAAGAAAGAAACCGGATTATTATAAGCATCTTTCCAACACTCTTGATTATCAGACTATCAAAAATATGACATACTTGGCAATACAACATAAGAACCTTGAAGCAATAATGGGTTTACTTAAAGCGAATGTGTATGCAGCAACAGATATTCTGGACACAGAAGAAGGAGTTGAGTTTTTCTCGCAAAAGGCAAGAGAATCAGGGGATTTTATGCCAGAAATTTACTTTTTCATTAGGCGCCCAATATCGCCCAAATATAAAGCAATTTTTAGACGTTTAGCTCGTCAAAGTATTTTAAAATTATCATTAAAAATAACTAGTAAAGGAATAAGAGGTCAATTCAAGAAAACTGTTCCTTTTTACAAAATTGGTATGCCTGAATTTAGTTTAGATGAGACTATCCAACATAATCCTTTAAAAATTTATGAAAAAAGTTTGAATTATAAAGATATATATGGAGTAGTAAGAAAGCGTCAAAAACGAAAAGTAGTGTTAATATTAGATACAAGTGGAAGCATGTATGGTCGGTTATTATTGAATGCAGCCCTTACTAGCTCTGTGTTAGCTTACAATTTAGAAAAAGAGGATTATGCTATAATATTATTTAATTCAACAGCAATGATCTTAAAAAAAATTAATCAAAAAAAATCAGTTATTAATATTATTGACGAAATTTTAGATTCAGAAGCAGTTGGCTTTACAAATATCGAAATTGGTTTAGAAAAAGGATTAAAAGAGTTGAACAAAACTAGGGAAAGTAGGAAGAGTCGTTTCGGAATTCTAATCTCTGATGGTAATTTCAACAGAGGAGGAGATCCAGTTGAAATTGCTAAGAAATATCCAAAACTACATGTTATAGGAATGCCAGCAGAAAATGATGCGACTCAGGGTATTACAACATGCCAGGAAATAGCTAAGGCTGGTCGAGGGAAGTTTTATGCCGTAAATGATTATAAAGAAATCCCTAGAGCTCTAATTGAACTATTGTCCCAAACATAAACAAGGTTGTTTTCCACTAAATTTTTGAATAGACTTTTTTTTAGGGAAATTCAAATTTTACTAATTATAGGATGAATTTCTATATAATTTTGAGGCTTTTTGTTTACTTCGAACTTCGCATGAAGTTCGTGTAGTTAAACTATATATGAAATCTTACCTATTCTAAAATTAGAAAGAAAAATTTAAAACATGAGGTTAAAAAAATGAAGAAAAAAGCATCCGAAGGATTGATAAAAATTACCAATAATGGTAATTTTCATATTTATCGAGATTTAATAAAATAATTTTTTTTTTAAAACAAATTCAAAAGAGGTTTAAAAAATGTCAAAAAAAGCTAAAAACGGGTTGGAAGCAACTCTAGCAGACTATCTTTTAAATCCAAGAAAATATAGATTTGGATTGAAAGACCTATAAATAACAATTTTTTTTTTCTTTTTTATTATATAAACTAAGATATAGTTAAATGAATAAAACTCTTTTTATGATGAATAAGCAATCTCCTTATAGTGAGATTTATAGTACTTTTTTACTTTTTTATACTTCTCTAAATAATCTTTATCTTTTTCCTTTTTCAATTTAATGAGTGGGGCTAACTCCTCTAAAATCTTGAACTTATATAGAAAATATTCACTAACTGTATTTGTTTCTATAGCAAAGATCATATTGTCAATCAATTTTTTAAACTTCTTTTTATTTGACACTCCTTTCAGTGAATCCTTTACCACTTCTGCGGTATCTTTAATATATCCCATAATTTCCACTTTTATTATATAATTTGTTAATTCAAATAGTTTTAAACTTCTTCAAATTGAAGTATTAATTAATGTTGTAAGTCACTTAAAAAGGATAAGAGGGGTCACTGAAAGTAAAACTTTATCATTTGGATTTTGTTATGTTATATAATACGACCTAAACTACATTACGAGGAGAATTTTACATGGGAAATGATATTCGATTTGGAGTATTGACGGTACAAAATCTTCCTTGGGAAAAGGAGGTTGAGCGTTGGAAACTTATAGAAAGTTTGGGATTCGATAGTGTCTGGTTAGCAGACCATTTCACTGATCCCGTAAATCATACAGGACATTGGTTTGAGTCATGGACACTTCTTGCTTCATTGGCAGTAATGACTAAAAAAATTAGAATTGGAACTTTAGTCGCTTCCATGCCATTACGTAGACCAGCAGTGTTAGCAAGACAAGCACTTACAATTGATCATATTTCGAATGGAAGATTAGAGTTAGGACTAGGTACAGGTGCTAGTAGAGATCCAGTTCATACCATGCTAGGAATCGAGGATTGGGTTGGATCAGAAAGAGTTGAGCGATTCAAGGATCAAATCGAGGTAATTGACAGACTTTTACGTTATGATATTTCAAGTTATGAAGGGAATTTTTATAGACTAAATAATGCAACAATGAATCCAGGGACAATTCAGAGACCACGACCACCTTTAGTAATTGCGGCAATGGGAAAGTCTATGCTTAAAATAGCAGCAAAATATGCTGATACCTGGAATTCCTTTGGATCCGAAGACTGGCGTGCTCCTGCAGAGAAGATTCTTGAAAATACTAAAACCCGAGTGGAACTTATAGAAAAGTATTGTGATGAAATTGGTAGAGATCCAGAAACGATACGACGTTCTTTGCTATTCTATAGCCGACATGGAAGAACAATCATTAATTCTAAAGAAATTTTTCGAGAAGTTATAAATCAATATAAGGAAATTGGAATTAATGAATTTATTATATACTACCCCTTCTTTGATTCACCGCAAATTAAAAATATTAAAATAATAGCCAAGGAAGTAATCCCTGTTTTACGGTAATGTAATGTGTCTGAGAATTTAAAAAAAAATTTTTAAAAAATATATTTAAATTAAGATAATTATGGATTTATGGAAAGATATTCCCGCTGGAGATAATCCTCCGCTTTTGTTAAATGCGGTGATTGAGGTTATCAGTGGTTCAAGGGATAAATATGAGTATAATCATAATTGGGAAGCCTTTGTTTTAGATCGAATTATCCCTTCTTCTGTAATATTTCCTGTAGAATATGGATTTGTCCCTCAAACATGGTCAGATGATAATGATCCTCTTGATATAATGGTATTAAGCTATGAACCTCTTGAAGTAGGATGCATTGTAAAAGTTCGAGTGATTGGGGCATTAATTCTTGAAGACGAGCATGGAGATGACCCAAAAATCCTCTCTGTTTTAATTAATGATGCAAGATTTAGCGGATTTAATGATATTCAAGATGTTCATAAACATAAATTGAAGGAGATTCAAGAATTCTATGAAACATATAAAAGATTAGAACCACACAAATGGGTTAAATTTAAAGAATGGAAAAATGCTAAAGATGCTGAAGTAATTGTAAGTTATTCAATTAACTTATTTAAAAATAGAGAGTAATAATGAAAATAGAATATTACTCTATTTAACGGCTACAAATAATTTTATAAGTTGAGGTAATTAAACAATATCCATTTTTTCGATTATAACACCATTTCTAAAACATATAAATAAAGGTTTTATTTCTATTGATTTATAAATAAAAATTAATATTCGAATAAGAGTGGAAAATGGAAAATAATCAACCTCATTATATCTTTAAGATTTGTTTAATTGGTAGTGGTGGTGTTGGAAAGACTTGTATCGCGCGAAGACTCTGCTTTAATACGTTTAGTGCCAAGACTCAATTGACTGTTGGAACAGACTTTTATACTTATAACATCCCTGTAATAGTTAAAGGAGATCAAGCTGTTGCTCGACTTTCAATCTGGGATTTCGGGGGACAAGAACAATTTAAAACACTATTTGGTTATTATATCAATGGAGCGAATGGAATATTTCTAGTTTTTGATTTATTAAATATTGAAACTCTTATCAAACTTGATTGGTGGTATGATAATTTAATAAAGTTTAAGGTCCATGATCGCCCTAAAACTTTAGTTGGGACTAAACATGATTTAGTACAGGGAGCAGATAAAAAATTTAAAGTTGATAAATACATTATTCAACAATTCTTGCAGAACCACAATGAAAAAGATTTCGTAAAAACCTCCTCAAAAGAAAACATGAATATATTATATTGTTTTAAAGAAATGACTAAAAAAATCATGCAATCTCATAATTTGGATTATGATAGATTTCCTTAGCTAGTATCCTCATTTGGAATTTAGGAAATTTATTAGTTATTTAAGATTAAAAAAAATAAATTTTAAAACTTATTCTAGCAGGTTCATGTAGACTAGTTCACTTGTTTAATTCACTTTGGGGTTGAATTACTAGATCTTGTTCAGATTTTTTAAAGTCTACATTTTCTTGACCCATACAACAACAAGAACAAGTTTCTTGCTCAGGTTGGATCTGAATTTTCGTGGTTTGATGAGATTCCTCAGATATTTTTATCACCTTCAATACTATATTTTTTATAGTAAATATAGATGATAAAGTATTTAAGTTGTTAAGTGTTTTATTCTATATTAAGTAGTAAAATAGTGAGATACTATTAAAAAAGTTACTGAGATAAATTGTGAAAATACAGAAGAGCTCGAATTTTGCTTTTGTCCAGTAGAAGGAATTATTAATATTATTAGTAAGAAATGGGCATTAGCAATTATTGGTACAATCAGTAATTTTAAAAAGATAAGGTTTAATGAAATTTTAAAAAACATAAAGGGTATCAGTCCCAAATCACTTTCAGATAGACTAAAAGAGTTAAATAAAGCAGACTTAATAAAGAGAGAGATATATCCCGAAATTCCACCAAAAGTAGAGTATTCGTTAACTCAAGATGGAATCGAGGTTAGGAAGGCAATGATGCCTTTAATGGAATGGGCTCATAAGAAATCATTGCAAAATGATAAATAACTTTTTCTAATAATAAAATACAAATTGGTGGATTTTTATAAAAATATAACACAAACTTTAGATTTTTAAATTCTAGAAACTAAACAAAGAAATTGGCAACAATGTTTGAAAATAATACTAATGAAAATGGTAATGAAATTCGAGATTGGGAGAGGGAATTTCTTGCTGGTCATCGTTGGGGGAGACTCAAATTGTGGTTTCCAGAGAATCGAATTTCTTTAGATAGTGAAAAGGTAACTAGTGAACTTGCACATCTCAAGAATCTTTGGAATAAAGTTCAACCACTTGATAATTCAGGAAAGGATATTCTAAAGAGTATAATTGCTCTTGAGGTATGTAATTGGAATCTTGAGAAGAGTATATTAAGTATATGTAAAGCGATAGGTGAAAAAAAATCACCAGCACTACCAATTGGTCATTTAAATTCAATTACAAGTGAACGATGGAAGAATTTATGGGCATATTATTTAACCCTGCGTAATTGGCTTCCATTTGATAGGGTAAATGGCTATGAATTATTACAGGATTTCTGTGATCCTGCTAAATTAGTTAGAAGAAAGATTTTCGAATTACTTGGTGAAAGAAGTAGATTAAAGGAGCTATATGTCGAACGTATCTGCCTTTTATTTGAATTTTGGCTTGGTGGTTATTGGACGGAAAGACATCCTCAAATAATCGCACATTATGCTGCAGTAAGAGCAATTGAGGAAGAAATACTGAAAAAAGATCCACAGAGTCAAATTTTAAAAGCAATGAAGTTTGATGGTGATGGTAGGCTTAATCCTTGTCATCATAAAGCATTCCGTAGATATGACATAATAATTTCAAGCATTGGAGCAGGTAAATGGAGAGCAACCATGCCAAGGAAGGGAATAGATGGATTAGAAAGAGCTTACCTTTTAAATAGATATCTTGTTGCAATTGAATCGTGGATTAAAGGTAATAAGGAAAATAATGAACAAGATGAAGATAAATTATTTGAAAAAATTCAATTTGTTCTCGGAGAACCAGATGACACGAAAATTTTCCTTGCTTCACTGCTTATATCTCTTCTTCGACCTCAACAAATGGCAGCAAAACATTTAGCTGAAAAACGAATTAAAAACTTAATGGGAAAAAAATAAAAAGTTCCCCATTTTAAATTTCTAGGATTGAATTTTTGGTTCTTTAATATAAATATTAAAAATTTATACTCTTCTACTTTTTTTATAATAACAAGTAATAATAATTATTGATCAGCTTAAATTTTCGAGAGAACGCAATTTGGTTCGACCTCAGACAGAAAAAAACATCTGCCTTCGTTGTAAAGGAGCAAGGCTTCTGTGTGGCAAAAAAACCTGCCCAATTTTATTAAAGAAATCTGTCTTAAAATCGATGGTTCCTTTTGAAATTGATAAAACTCAAAGAGACGTAGAGATATTTGGTGCAAGTCCTCCTGGATTTTTTGTAGGGCATTTTAGTTACCCAAATGTGTATCTAGGTCCACTCGTACCATATCAAGAATTTGAAACAGGATTAAATATATCAGATTATCATATTCTTGATGCTCCAGAGCTATGGTTTGGAAAAAATATGGTTGATATAATACGTTATAGAAGCAGTTTAGTTAGAAGCAACTTTAAAACAAATGTGTTTATTGGTCAGAAGAGCCAAAAAAGCACACCTTCAGTAAAAACTCAAAAACTCCTTGAAACATCACAAGAATTATCGATGGCCGCAAGACCAGTTGATACAGAAACTAAGTTAACGAAGATGAATTTACGTATGATGATGGATAATCATGCGTTACCTATGGGGCCTTCAGGTATGACTGAGAAAATCACAATAACAGAAAATACAAAAGTGCATCCCCAAGTGGATTATTGTGTTTCTGATACAGATCTAAAAGCAACCGAGGCGGTTTCAGAACATCTTTATTTTAAAGGGCATGTACCTGAATCTACCATCAAAAGAGTTTTTTCAGCAGGATTACTTGGTGAAGAAAAAAGACGTCGAATTGTCCCAACTCGTTGGAGCATAACCGCTGTGGACGATATTATCTCGAAAGCTTTAATAAAAGAAATTAAGAAATTTCCTGAGATCAATGATTATCAGATTTTTGAAGCAACTTACCTTGATAACCATTTTAAAATTCTCTTATTCCCTGGTAAGTTTATTTATGAAATGAATGAAGTGTGGGCACCAAATACTTTATGGAATATTTCTTTGGATGGGAATAATCGTAATCTAAAACCTCAGATAATGACAGATTTTGAATTCTACCGAGGTAGGAAAAATTATGCAAGTAATATTACTGGAGCTTATTATGCTGCTCGTAAATCAGTTTGCGAATATCTATATAAAATTAAGAGGCAAGCTCGAGTTTTGATTTTTCGGGAAGTTTCTGGAGGTTATGTTGTACCTCTCGGAGTTTGGGTGATTCGAGAAACGGTAAACAATGCTATGTTTACCTCTGATCCTGTTAAATTAGATAATTTTAACGATGCTATAAATAAGATGGCTGAAAATTTCATGGTTGAATTTAAGTATTGGAAGAAAAGTAGTAAGTTAATTAATTTCATTAAAACTCAAAAGACTTTAGATACTTTTTTATAAATTCTCAAATTTAATTAAAAGAGTTATATGATTATTGATATACATATTCATCCTTTTTGCAAAGAAGTGTCATGGGATGATTTAAATGCGATAGCTGATGCAATGTGGGCTTCAGATCCTTTTAAGAGAAAATATATGTATAAAATGTTGAAAAATGTAAGTAAAAACGTTTCTATTAATGATTATATTGCATTGATGGACAGTTTTGGAATAAATAAATCAGTGATTGTAAGTTTTAATGCTAAAACAGCTTATAATGTAATATTAGTATCAAATGATGATATTGCTGATCTTGTAGCACTTCATCCAAAGAGATTAATTGGATTTGCAGGTATAGATATCCCCGCCCCTAATGCTCTTGATCAACTCGATTATGGAATTAATTCACTGAATTTAAAAGGAGTAAAAATAGTTCCTCCTGTCCAAAAATTTGACATTTCTGATACGATTTATGATCCTATATGGAAAAAAATGGTTGATCTGAATATTCCTTTATGGACACATGGAGGTCATCAAGTCTCCACTTCACGGTCCATAGCAAGATTTGGACATCCTATGTTAATCGATGAATTAGCAATGAGGCATCAAGATTTAGTCATAATAATTGGGCATATGGGGACACCATGGTTTTGGGATACCTATTCCGTTGTTTTAAGACACCCTAATGTATATGTCGATATCTCCGCGCATCCTCATTTATACCAATACTTCCCATGGGATGCATTTACTAATTATGGAATAGAACATAAAATTTTATTCGGTTCTGATCACCCACTAGTTCATTGGAGTCAAATTTTACCTGCTGTGAAAAATCTACCAATTTCAGACGGATTTAAGAATCTAATATATTACGATAATGCCAAAAAAGTCTTAAATCTTTAAAAACACAAACTTTTTTTTGTTTTTCTTATAGTTTCACATAATTAAAGTAGTAAAGTATGTTGAATAGATTGATCTGGAATACACGCATTACTAAATTAACAAGAACTAAATATCCTCTTATTATGGCAGCATTTGCTGGATATGGTATAGCTGAATTTGCGGCGGCTTATTCAAATGCTGGAGGTTTGGGAATCATTACGGCTTTATCTTATGAACTTAAAGATTTTAAAAATAAATTAAATAAAATGCAGGATCTTACTAATAATCCTTTCGGGGTAAATATAACTGTTGATGAGGATGGTGACAAAGAAACATATTTAAAATATTTGGAAGTTGCAATCAATGCCGGCGTGAATATATTTACAACTTCCGCGTATCAAGCAATATATATTGGTAAAAGAATCCATGAGGCAGGTTGTTATTGGTTTCCAAAATGCCCATTAATGAGACATGCGATTTCAGCAGAAAAAGCAGGAGCTGATGCAATAACTCTCATGGGCATGGAATCTGCAGGATTTAAGAATCCATATCAACAAACAACATTAGTAAATCTCACAACAGGTAGAAGTCTATTAAAAACACCCTTAATTGCCGCAGGAGGCATAGGGGATGCGCGTGGTTTCCTTGGTGCTTTAGCTATGGGCGCTGATGCCGTTTGTTTGGGAACAGCTATCTTAACAACTGAAGAAAGCCCTCTTTCAGTAGAAATAAAAATAGATCGAATTAATACGGATATTTTTACAGAAGATTATCATCGAAGACTTTATCATAGAACATTAAGGGGAACTAGTGTTCCTTCTCCCTCTATATCATTTCAAAAGAAAATTATTCCTCTACGTGATTTCATTGAAAATATTATGAATGAAGCTGAAATTATTTTGAAATCATGGGGTTTTGAAAAAGAAGAGTTTAATACTCTTTCTATTTGATTTTCGAATTATAAATTTATTAAAACTTTACCTAACTATTAAAATAATTTAATTTTTAACAAATTTAATATTAATCTGAATAATAAATTGAAATTTAGGTAGAAATTGAAAATGGTAAGTAAATCTATTGTATATTGGGTTCCACCCATAGAAATTGCTGCTCTTCCTAATACAGCTGAAAATATGGTAACCAATAATCTGGTTAAAACTCGATTTATAGCAGATAAAATATTAAATAATATTGAACATGGTGATAAAGTGGGAGTTAAAGTGCACGTAGGGGAAGCGCACAATACTCATTATTTACGACCTGATTTTGTACGTGAAGTGGTAAAAGCTATTCGAGCTAAAGGTGGTCTTCCTACCCTTATAGAAACCCAAGGTAGAGGTGCTAATGTAGAAAAAATAGAGATTAATGATAATTATACAATATGTGTAGGACATAGAAAATCAGCAGAAGCGCATATGAAAATTGCTCATCTTCATGGGTATAGTGAATCAGTAATAGGAGCACCTCTACGTTTTATAGATGGAGATCAAGGAATTGATAGAAAGATTGTAAAGATAGACGGAATTGAATTGAAAGAAGTGTCTGTTGCGAAAGGACTCTTCGATTATGATAAACTGGTTGTAATTTCTCATTTTAAAGGTCATCCATTTGCCGCGCATGGAGGTGCTTTAAAACAACTCGGATTAGGATGTGTTACGAAACATAATAAGCAATTAGCTCATTTTGAGAGTATGTTTATCGTTAATCCAGATGTTTGTGACTCCTCAAAGTGCGAGCAAGAATGTATAAAGGCATGTACGGTAGAAGCAGTAAGTATGAATGGTGAATCTGCTGTGATCGATGAATCCATTTGTTATGGTTGCTCTAGATGCCTACAAAAATGCCCAATTGAGAAAGCGATAAAAAGACCTAGCTGGAATAATGTAAAAAAGTTTGTTGAGCGTTTTATTGATAATGTTAAAGCGGTGTTAAGTTTCGGTCCTGAAAAAATTCGGTATATCAATTTCGCTTTTGATATTCCTGCAAAGTGCGATTGTGTTTCTAACGCGAGTGTACCAATAATCCCTGACCTTGGTATATTCGGTTCTATCGATCCCGTTTCTATTGATAAAGCTTGTGTTGACATGGAAACTGATGCTCCAGGACTTCCATTTCTTAATAACAATGGTGAATGGACTATACCTTTAGAGAGGGGTGTGGAAAAATTTCATGCTTTGAACCCAATGGTTAATACTTCTTTTCAATTTGATGCAGCTGTTAAGAATAAAATAGGATCAACTGATTATGAACTAATAAAAATCTGATTTTTTTTTATTCTCAAACTATATCATGAATAATGAGGTCTTTGCTTCTAGATTGAATTTAAAAAGCAAATTTAGATTCAAATAGAATATATTATTTATATATGAAATGAATATTATAGGATATATTATATAAAATCTATGAATAAAGTAGAGTGAAAAATAATGGCTCTTGCTGGAGAAAAAGTTGGAATACCTTCTGCTGATGAGGCTCCAATGATTGTTATGGCTCGTTACAAGCAACCATTTGCAGGTGTTGTATCTATACTAATTGTTTTTATCATTAGTATAATAACTTGGTGGATATTTTTTGATTCAAGATGGCATAGTCATGAGGTTGTGCCCTATGCTTCTGTCATTGGGGGATTTGGGTTAATAGGAGTTGTCTGGGCGATTTGGTTTGAAAATTGGCCATATTATAATTGGTTTAGGACACCTTGGAAAGTAGGATTAGTAGGTACGTTGTTTAATGCTACTATAATACTAATTTTTACTCTTGTATTGTTACCATTATTTAATTCATATTATAGTGCAGAAATAACAGACGATTATGTAGCATGGTATGTTGGTGCATCTATTTTTGGAGCCTTAAGTGGATCTTGTTTTTCATTTGCCATACTTTGGGTTGCTGGAACGATGTACTGGCCATTTTTTAAATTCAAACAACCAAAACGGGGAATAATTGTGTGGGTTATTGGTAATGCAATTACTGTATTGGTCTGGTTCTTTCTATTTTTCCCAAATGGAAATAGAGAACCCTCTGCTTCAATACCTACAGCAGTAAAAGGAATTTATGCTCCAATCCCTAATTATCCGTTTTCTCTTGGATGGACACAATGGATAATTTTCTTTTCATTATTAACAATGATGGTTTTTGAATATTGGCCCTGGAATAAACTGGGTAGGAAACAACCGTTTATGGGTATGATTGCTTCAGCTGTTTGTGTATTATTAGGTCTCTTTTTTGCTTTTCTTTTAGAAGATATAGGTAGATATATTTTTGATCCAATTTTTAGGCTAATAGGAGGGACAATACCAAGTGATCCTTTTATAAGACTTACTGGTTGGTATTATATGAGTATAAGTTATGCTATTTTTTTAATATGTGCTGTTGTTCTTGTCTCATTGTTCTTTGATAATTGGCCTAAAAAATACTCACAGTGGAAAAATTTCCTAATTCGTTTTATATTAGTTATCGCACTTGGTACTATTGGATTTTTTGGTTTTTATCTTATATCTCCTATCTTTTTTGGAGAACCACACAATTTTTGGGAGGTCAATCCAACTCCATTTGTATTATGGTTTCTCTGGATAGAAATTTTGTTCGCATATGTGTGGAGAAAATGGCCAATATACAAAGCAGTTTAGGTGATTCAATCATATGGTTAAAAAGGGAAAAATTTTAGGATTAAATGATTTCTCTTGGATTGGAGATTGGTCTAGACGTCGTGCAATGTTATCTCCTAATCGTGAGGCCATCTTTGATAACATAGAGAAAAAAATTTATACATATAAAGAGCTTGATTACAGAGCAAATCAACTAGCACGAGTGTTATTGGATAATGGGATTTCTAAAGGAGATCGGATTGCTATGTTTTCAACAAATCGAATTGAATGCATAGACTTATTTCTAGCCACGGGTAAAATTGGAGCGATACTGGTTCCCTTCAATGTAAGGTTATCAATTAAAGAATTAGAATATTTAATTAAAAAGACCGGACCTTCAATATTTTTTTATGAATCAAGGCTGAAATCTCAAGTAGAAGAAATAAAGGATAAGGATCTCATCTTAAAAAATATAGCTATGGGTGCTGTTTCTATACAAAATGATCCCACAACTCAAAAATTAATGACTAAAGCCTCGAATTCAGAAATTAAAAAACCAATCCTTTATTTTGAAGACCCTCATCTTATATTATTTACAGGAGGAACAACAGGTTTACCTAAAGGAGCAGTACTTTCTCATCGACTTATTTTTTGGAATTCTGTGAATACTATTCTTTCCTGGGGTTTAAATCAAGATGACATTCAACCTCTTCTCTTTCCGCTATTTCATACAGGAGGATGGAATGTATTATTAGTACCATTTTACCATTTAGGCGCAAAAACAATATTAATGGGAGATTTTAATCCCGAAGAAACTTTAAAAATTATAGAAGATCATGCTTGTAGCATTGTAATTGGTGTTCCAACAATGTTCCATATGATGGCAAATAGTCCCAATTTTGACACTGCTAATATTGAGTCTGTAAAAATCTTCATCTCTGGAGGGGCACCATGCCCAGTAGCAATTATGGAAAAGTATTGGGCTAGAAATAAACTTTTTAAGATGGGATATGGCTTAACTGAAGTGGGACCAAATAACTTTTACTTACCTGAGAATAAAATAAAACTGAAACCGACATCTGTAGGATTGCCTGTACTACATTGTGATATGAAGATCATTGATACTAAAACAAATAAGATAGTTATACGAGGAGAAATAGGGGAACTATTATTGAGAGGACCACATATATTTTCAGGCTATTGGGACGAACCAGAAGAGACTAAAAAGACAATTGAAAAAGATGGATGGGTACATACGGGTGATTTGGCTAAGCAAGACGAGGATGGATATTTTTACATCGTAGGTCGTAGGAAAGAAATGTATATAAGTGGAGGGGAGAATGTTTATCCTGTAGAAATTGAAGAATTATTATACAAACATCCTGCAATTGATTTAGCTGCTGTTATAGGAGTTGATGATAAAAAATGGGGAGAAGTGGGTAAAGCCTTTATCACTTTAAAGCCTGGAAAAACAATAACAATAGAAGATATTCGAGATTACCTTTTACAAAATTTAGCAAAATATAAAATTCCTAAATATTTCGAAATAAAAGATAGTTTACCTACAAGTGCTGCTGGGAAGATTTTAAAACGTGAACTTGAATAGGTGAGGAAATTTGAAATTCCGACATGTTGGATTAGAAGCTTGGGGTGTATATCTTCCAAAGGAAAGACATACAAGTGATTATATATCTAAAGAAACAGGTATCCCTAAAAATATTATTGAAGAGAAATTTGGCTTAGTAGCAAAAACTGTACCTGGATCAGAAGATCATACCGTTCAAATGGGTGCTAATGCTAGTTTCCAAGCTTTAAAAAGAGCAAATCTAAAACCTGAAGACATTGATGTGATAATTTGGGCAGGAGAAGTACATGCTGAACGCCCATTAGTAGTTAATGGGATAAAACTACAGCAATTATTAGGAAACCCTATGAAATCTTGGGCATTCGATGTGAATCAGCGATGTGGAACTTTTTTAATAGGGATGTTAATGGCAAAAAGTTTAATTCAAACAAATCCAAATATTAATAGAATTTTAGTTGCCAGTGGATATAGAAATTCTGATTTGATAAATTATAAAAATCAGAGATCCAGATTTATGATTAGCTTAGCAGCCAGTGGTGTTGCTGCTATTATTCGAGCAGATTATCAAGTAAATGAAATATTAAGTATAACCGCAATTACAGACGGCCGTTTTGTTGATGATGTTTATGTTCCCGCGGGAGGTACGATTCAACCTATAACTGAAAGAACTATCAAAGAAGGATTAAATTATTTGGATGTACCAGACCCTGAAGGTTTAAAAGAAAGACTAGATAAATACTCTATGAATTCTTTTGTAAAAGTTATTGATAATGCCTTGAGACAATCAGGATATTCACGTAAGGATATTGGTTATTTAGCACTCCTTCATATGAAACGAAGTGCTTTTGAATATGTAGCAAAGACAATTGGTGTTGACCCGTATACTCAATCTACATATTTAGAAGATATTGGTCACAATGGGCAAAATGATGGGATAATTTCAATAGAATATGGAATTAGAGATGGGAAAATCAAAGATGGTGATTTAATTGTTATAGTTTCTGCTGGAATAGGTTGGGCTTGGAATGCCGGTGTAATCAGATGGGGTCCTCCTAAATAATTTAAATTTTTAATAAATTCCCTTTTTTTTATTTTGCAAAAAAAGATAAGACAAATTCATTAAATTCTGAGGGATGGTCTAAAATAGTTAGATGTCCGGCATCAGGTAAAATTACTAATTCTGATTGTGGAAGCCACTCATGAATCATCTCACTAGCCCAAACAGGAGTTGTTATATCTTTTTTCCCTACAAGTAATAGTACTGGAATGTTTAATGATTTCAAATTCTCACATATATTAAATCCTGCTGAAGCTGCGGTTGCCCGAAGACAATCTTTTTTTGTCATGTGATCTGTAACTAATTTTGCTACAAAATCAGCAATGTCTTGGTTGTACGGAATTAATCCTCTTACACTAATACCTATTGCAAATTTTTCAAGTTTACTGCTATTAATACGACCTAAAACATCGGTAATGGCTTCTTGACTAATAAAACAAAAACTATCGGCTACAACCATCTTTTTTATATGAGAAGGATTTTCAAGCCCATATACAAGGGCAATCATACCACCAAGAGAATGCCCAATTAAATAAAGATTTTCAGTCCAATTAAGGTGAGTAAGTAGTGCATAAAGATCATCGACATAATTTCGAATAGTAAAACGTTTTTTAGGTTTTGTTGTCCTTCCATGTCCACGTAGATCATATCTTAATATATTAAATCTAGATTCAAATGTGGGTAATTGATCTCTCCAGCAATCACTATTCAAGAATAATCCATGAATTAATATTATTTTTGGTCCATTACTTACACCACTTATTTCATATGCAATTTCGAATCCCTTTTCAGGAGAAAAATATTCTATAGTTCGACCACCTAAAAATATATAAAAATTTTCTAATTAAAATAATCTTAATTAATTAAATCGTCTTAATAATACTTTTTTTTAACCCGTTAAGTCATGAATTCTTAAGAAATATTTATATAATCGTTTAATAAATAATAATATACAGAATTTTTAAATAGAAAAGGCGTGATTTTTAAAATGAAAAAAACCTCTTACACCTTAATTGGATTACTATTAATTTCTCTCATGATTGTTGGGTCAATCGGACCTGTTAGAGGCACTACATATAGTTGTACTGGAGTTGTTGGCGCAGAAGCCACATGGAGAGTAAAAACTGTCCACAATGGTACACTAACTAGCATTTTTGGTTCTACTTGGTTTCTCTCTATTCAAGGTTCTTTCGGACCAGGCTCTCATCAATTGGGTGCCAAAATGAAAACTAAAGTTGTAAGCGTAGATACAAGTGCTACAGTACTTACATTTGAAGCTTGTAATATTACTTCAGACATCTGGACTTGGACAACCTTACCCTTTGGTAATGTGCCTAATGTCACTGGTTCTGGATATGTTTTAATGCATCCTGAAAATTTAACCTATTATTGTCAAATTATGAGCCCATTTCCTACTGGTAACGTCTCACAAGTAAGTGGATTTGGTTTCCTGAATTTTCTTCCTATTCCAGCGGACACTTATTTATCTGAGCTCCTTTGGGATAATGATTACACAATTTCAGGTACAACAGTTACTCATAACGTTGCAGCATTTTATACGGGTCTCCCTGGAGTAACGTATTTGGTAAATTGCGTTGAATCTTGGAGATATTCTAGCGCTTATGGAACATTTTTGGGCTATAAATTAGTGCATAATAATGGAACAATAGCGTATGAAACAGAATTAGAAACTCCTAGTGCTGGAGCAGATATACCTGGTTTTGAGATACCTGTTTTATTAGGCGTTTCAATGGGGATCATTATAAGTTTAATTTACGTGGTAATGAAAAAGAAACAGTAAAGAAAAACATACCAAATTTTTTTTTATTTTTTCCAAAATACTATTTTTCCAGCTAGATCATCCAAAATGCTAATTTTACCACTGGTAATTCCACGTGAAAGGTACATGAAGGGTGTATCCATTAGACCGAAAAACCATTTAGTCAAAATTTGACCCCATATAATTGACCAAAGGGGCAACAAGCCACCAAATGCGATACTTACAAAAATAAAACTGTCTAATGCAAGTGTAGGGATATCACTTAATATATTCCTTATCCATAAATTTTTACCTTTTGTTAAAATCTTGAATTTAGCAAATAAAACAGCATCAAGATTTTCTGTAATTAAGAAAGCAATCCAGGAAGCAGCAGTTATACGTAAAGTTGACCCTAAAAAGTTTATCCACCACGTTTGGGCCACAGTTGGATTACTACCCCAATCAGATCCCCAAAAAGGGGCACTCGATATTTCAATACCAAACCATATAAAAAGCGTCATAAATATTTGTGTGATAAATGCGATGAATACCATTCGATGTGTAGCCTTTTGTCCAAAGTTTTCATTCACCATATCTGTAATTTGAAATGTAAATGGAAATATGACTACTGCCACTGGGGCTGTTATTGTGTAATTACCAATACTAAAATCACCAATTTTTGCTGCTAAAATTTGAGACATAGCTAAAAATATCACAAAGAATGCGATTGCTACATCTTCTCTCTTATAAATTTTTATATATTGACTAATAAATATTGTAGATATAAAAATTACGATAAGCCAGACCAAAAATATCAACCACATGTTAATTCACAAGATAAAATTATTACATCATGAAGAGTATTGAAAAAATAATAAAATTTTTTGAATTATTTTTAGTCAATGACATATTTTTAATTGTAATATTATCATGAAAGAAGAAACAAAATGGTTTAATAAAAAATGGTGGGTTTCACCTCTCAATTTTAATGAAGACGTGCTTAGATCAACTAATATTCCTGAAAGAGTTTATGTTAGAGACTCTACAATTAGAGAAGGGGAAGAAACCCCCGGAGTTTATTATACATTAGACCAAAAGATTAAAATTGTAGAAAAATTAGAAGAGATCGGTATTGAACATATAGACTGTGGCTATATTGGACAAGTTCAAGATCAGTGGGATTTAGCAAATCAAATTAAAGAATTAGGTATTAAATTAAAGACATATTCCCATCTCAGTTCAAATCCTTCAAGATGGACGACAGAAGTTAAAAAATCAATAGAAGCAAAAATTGATTATATTGGTTTTGGAATTGTTTTAACAGAATGGCAGCTTCAATTATTTACAGGTGATAACAAAATAACCCCAGAAGTTATTGTGTCAACAATTCCCGCAGTATTAAGCAGAATTAAGAAACTTGGAGCAAATGCAATTTTAGATTGTGTTGATGCAACTCGCTCAAAATTATCGACTTTGATAAAAGCAATTGAACAAGGTATTAAGAATGGAGTAAAGATGATAATGTTGTATGATACAGTTGGTGCTTGTAGTATACCAGCCATTACTTATTTAATAAAGCAAGTAAGACCTATTGCAGAAGATATTCCTATAGGGATTCATGTTCATGATGATTTTGGAATGGGGACTGCTTCTACTGTTGCTGCTGTTGAACAAGGAGCATCATATATGGACCTTGTGGTTAATAAACTTGGTGACAGAGCAGGCAATACCTCACTTGAGGAAGTTGTTGTTACTTTAGAAATGTTATATGGAATAGACACAGGGATCGATCTTTCTAAATTATATGATTTGAGTAAATATATCGAAAAGGTTTCTGGAATTCCTTTGCCATATAATAAACCTATTGTTGGGAGGAATACCTTTATTCATGAAAGTGAACTCCATGTCATGAGCGCATTAGAGAAAGATAAATTTTGGATGTGTTTTACACCATATAAACCAGAAATAGTAGGGCAAAAAGAACAGGTTATTTTTGGACCCACAACGCTTCATGGGGATGCGATCAAAATGAAATGTGAACAATTAGGATTGGATAATTATGAAAGGTATTTAGATAAAATTTTAAGGAGGGTTCATTCCATTATCACTAAGAATAAATTCATTTCAGAAGAAGATTTAGAAAGTTTAATAATTAGGATAGTAAAATAAAGTTCAATTTTCATAGAACAGTGAATTTGTAGCAATTTTAACCTAAAATTTGCATATCCTCGATTACAATAGAAAAACTAGTTTTAAATGTCTGATCTCTCATTTGTAACTAAAGTTGTTCTTTATATTTTAAAAAAAATGAGGTTTTTACAAATGAAAACTATTAATAACAAAATGCTCATTACTTTTCTTTTAATATCCTTTATAATTATTCCAGTTTATAACTCTAAATCTATTATTTTTCCAGCAGCAGATTCGCAAGGAAATTCTTATCCACTCTACCCTCAAGCTATTAACCGTACAGGAAAAATATTTAGTAATATCACAAGTATCAGTAAGTATTGTTATATCAACCGAGATCAACCAGGTTTAAATGTCCAACCTAGCATTTATATTCCAAACTATAATATTTCACATGCAAAAATGTCCTTTGAGAACATTACAGCAGTTAATTATACTCGCTATATAGAAAATGACTTTTCTGAGTTTATTTCTAGTTCTCGAGTTGAACCTACTTATATTTATCAAAAATTTGCAGTTGAAATAAGTCAATACATAAATAATGTGAGTATTCTTATCCAGGATATTAATAATCCTACTTCTTTTACAGATGAAAATTCATGGGAAGTGGCTATTGTGAACTGCTCTAATGATGGAACGCCTAACACAGTAGAAAATTTGGGTGTTTTACAAAAACCTCATCCTATAATCTATGCTGCTCATTGGGAAGTTTTTGATTTTAAAAATTCTGAATCTGGACCAATTTTCCTAGATACTTCAAAAACTAATATGACAACTGAAGGAAGTGTCAATAAATACTGGTTTGCATTTCGAATTAAGCTACCTCCTGACGATGAGCTCTCTGGTGGTGGTCCTAAATTCTTATATTTTAATCCTGATAGTGAAGATATAGGAGAAGGAGATACTTTTGCTATCTCACCTGATTTTTATTTTGATAATTATACAGTAAATGATGTAGAGCGAGCCCAGGTTACAAGTGGATATTTATTAGCTCCTCAAGGAACCCCAGAATCTTTTAAAACTATTGATGAAGATAGATATACTGCAACTGATTTAAATAATTTAACAATAGACATTCAGTTTGATTTAAAAAACTTAAAAAATTCTCCATTTAATTATTGGGAATTATATTTGCGAGCACTGAAACCTGAGCTTATTAATTGGTGGTTTGAACACTATAGATATATATTTAGTTTTGATTTTTATTTCACATTAAATATTTCTGACAGTTCTCATATAAAATCTGCAAATTTATCAGTTTATAATTTTAAAGCAGGATTATTCCAACCAAAATGGATAGATCTTGGACTCAATATAATAAGAGAAAGTGAATATTCTTTTTATTACTCAGCACGCGATCCAGAAGAAAAATTATTTTTCCTACATGTTATGGATATCGGTCCATTGAAAAATAATACTCTTAGATTTAAATTTGAATATATAACAGATGGGGGTGCTAATGCTACTGCATCAATTAATCAATTTAAGGTTGAAATAGGAGAGCTGGACAACCTCGATACAATCCAAAGGTATGATCCCTTAATCCAAGAATTTTTCGTTCCAAATGATGTAAACGTTATTAATGGAACCACTATACCTTTTGGCAATCAGACTGTTGATTTCCTTGAATTCAACGATGATGATAAATATAGAGCTCAAGCATTAACAAGCAATATTTCTATTGAATTCACATTAAACGTTTTAGGAGATCTTGATAGCTCTCTCTGGAACATAGATTTCTACGATTGGATTGTTTCTTATCCAAATCCAATCATTCCGCAAATACATGTAAGAATTAGTTCTAATGTGAGCAAACCAGACAATTTAGATTTTGCGGTATTAGAGCTCTATAAAGGTAATGAAACATTTGACTTTTTTGATCAAAATCAAAATGACAAAGATTGGATTTTAATAAGTGAGAATCGAACACTCGCTCATCTGGATGAAACTACAGATTTATTACCTTTTGACGCAGGGTTTACCTGGATTCTTTTACAATTATTAAATGAATCTGAAAATAATCAAGTAAAATTTCGGTTGAGATATCTCTCAAACTCATCATCCGATTATGGTTTTACTGTTTCTATTAACGAATTTAATGTGAATTTTTATATACAAAATGCAATATCTTCAGATATCTCGTCATCTTTGGGCTTAGGAATCAATAGCAATACGTTAACTGCGTCAGAAATAGAATTACAAAATTTCGGGGTAGATGTGCTTGATAATGGAATTGGTATGGGAACATGGGAAGCAGATATTGATAACGCTGATATTTCTCACGGGTTTTTTGAATTCAATGTTATATCCAAATGGCATTCTATACGCTTTGACGTCAATGGGACGTATGAAATTTTTAAAATAGAACCCATCATAGAGTTTATCGAACCTCCTGCCTCTCAGTATATGACAGGAACTAGATTCATTTCCGCTAGAGTTTTTGAGCCAGGAGGAAAATCATTAGAGAATGTTGAAATAATCTTTGAAGTACTAAATGCTAATAATATTACTTTATATGAAACTACGGCAGTAACCAATGATCAAGGAGTGGCAACAGCTTCTTTAAAATTCGAAAATACTGGTAGTAGATTTTCTGTTCGAGCTACATTTGCAGAAGAGGGGATGTATACAAGCGCGGAAATCGTTTCAGGATATATTAAAGTTGTGTCGGAGTTTATACTTTTCATGGATACGTTTATGCGTTATTTACCTTATATAATAGCAGGTTTGGCTGCTGCTATAACGTTTGTTACGGTAAGACATATTAGACATTCGAGACAAAGAAGATTTTGGGCGGGTGAAGCTAAAATTTTAGATGATTTATTGAAAATTGCTTATATAATGATAATTGAAAAAGATAGTGGAGTCTCAATTTTTGATAAGCAAATTTCTTTAGAAGGGATTGATTCAGATTTAATTTCAGGATTTTTACAAGCCATTTCACAATTTAGAACTGAGATTAAAAAAGATGCAGAAAAAACCCCAAGAGGTAAGGGTTTTGAAATGGATTATTATGATTTTAAAATTGTTATCACCGATGGAGATTATGTTCGAGTAGCCTTGATATTAGACGGCATTCCTTCTGAAAAATTAAAAGAAAGTCAAATAGCATTCACAGAATCTTTTGAAAGAAGATTTGAACCCAATTTGAAGAATTTTATGGGAGATATTACTCCTTTCAGAGCCGCTGATGATTTAATTGAAAGATTCTTCAATGTTACCTTCGTTTATCCACTTCAATTAGGAAAACATTACGGAGTAGTAAAGTTAAAAGGTTTAGAAAAAGATCTTGTAGAATTAGCGGAGGAAATACAGAAAGAAAGGAAATTCTTTTTTGTATCAAGTCTTTTGAATTTTGGTTTAGCGGGGAGAAAAGCTTCGAGAGACGAGATTATTAGCATAATTATTTCATTAAAAAGAAAAGGATTAATAATGCCGGCTGAATTACAATAAATTTAAAATAAACTTTTTTTCCTATTTTTTATTAATTTTGTAAAAGAATACTAATTAGAGTCATAGTTTTTTAAGAAAGAGGTCAATTAAAATCATAAATAAAGATTTATCTGAACTATTAAATCTAATTGCCAAATTTATAGAAGGAGACTATAATTCTAATTTAAAATCAATTAAAAAAAGTTCAAGAATTATTCATTATTACCGCGAAATTGTGAGATATTGGAGCAAGATAAATTTTATAATTAGAAGAATTCTGCCTAATACTATCACACCAACTACATCTCAATTAGCCCAGTTGTTATATGCAACATATAGAATATTATGGGAAAGAACCTCTGATAATACAATTTATTATGAAATGAAGCGAATTAATAAAAGCTTTTTAAAAAATCTAAGGAAATTTTCTTGGGAAAAGGCTTTAAATAGAAAAGATGAGAAAGAGAGATTAAGTATATGTGAAGCTATTCCCAGCTTTATGATAAATCATCTTTTATCTGTATCGTCTTTAGATTTTATCAGGGATAATATTCAAGCCATGAATGGTTTAAATGAGAATGCTGTCACCTTTGTTCGGATTAATAGATTGCTGGAAAAGGATTTGAATAGTGATTTAAACTCAGTTATTAAGACCGAATTTGAAAAGGAAAAAATTTCTTTTAATAAGGATCCTCACATTAGAGATTTACTAACTATTCCAATCACTTTGAAAAATAATGTACTAAAAACCGATATTTATCAAGAAGGTCATCTTATTTTTCAAGATAAGGCTTCAGCTGCTGTAATCCAAGTATTGTCTCCTCAACCAGGAGAATTAATCTGTGATATGTGTGCTGCTCCGGGAATGAAAACTAGTTTGATTGCCCAGAATATGAATAATAGAGGTCATATAATTGCAGGAGAATTTCTCGACCAGCGAACAATTATAATGAAGGATTTACTCAATCACTTGAGTGTGTTAAATACTCATATCTTAAATACTGATAGTATCATATTTCCAATACGATTTGAAAATATTTTTGACCGCATATTACTAGATGCTCCCTGTACTGGGAATGGTGCGTTTTTAATAAACCCCGAGCTCAAATGGCGACAAAACGAGAATTTTTTACATCAAAATACTGTCTTACAAAAAAAATTATTCGAAAGTGCTTTGAAAATATTAAAACCAAATGGAATCCTTGTATATTCAACATGTAGTCTCTATCCAGAAGAAGGAGAATATATAATAATGAATTTTCAAGATTATTTAGAACCTCAAAACTTACCAAAGTGGTTCTCTCCGAGTTATATTATTGAAGATTCAGTTTTACCAGGAACGGGTAGATTATTCCCTTCAATCCATCAAACTCAAGGATTTTTCATAGGAAAATTCAAAAAAAAAGAAATATAACTTTACTTATTGTTAGTTAGTGTTGTGAACAATTTTCATGCCTTCTGAAAATAGGAAATTCATGACTATTGGACAAATTGATGCTACAGGCGTAAGAGGGCCCCATGAGAAAGAATTAGGAGATATTAGTAAAAATAAATATTCTATCTTCTTAAATGTTGATTTAAATGCCCTTGAATCAATAGTTAACAATGATCTTGGGGGAATAATTGAAAATATTGGTTTTAGCGAGGATTGGACTATTACTCTCGAAATGTTTCCTGAAGTAAACATTCATATGGCATATACTTATTTTGGGGATGAATTTGGAGATGGAATTGAAGCAGAATTTAAATTTTATTTCTCGGGTAAGCATGTTATTTGGGTGCCTGGTGAAGATAGTGCAACTTTTATCGATATTGTCATGGATTTTATTGAAAGAAAGTTAAAAAAAGAGGAGCCATTTGAAAAGAATTATAACTCAAAATCAGATTTGATGCAAAAGGTATTATTACAAAGAGCTGAACCATTCAAATTCTTGCTAGAAAAAGATCAAGAAAAACTTGAGGTTTTTTTAGGAGCTAGGGTATGGAAAACTGTTAATGGTTGGCTAATTAAAAAGGAAATTTTCCCAGAAATCTTCACAGAGATTATGTGGGAAAAGGAGAATGGATTAGATATTAAATTTCACGGAAACAAATTAGAAAAAAACTTAGGAAGTTATCATGCTGAATTTGTTGGTATATTCGTTTTGAATCATATTCTTCGATATATTACAGTGCACAATTTAGAGAAGGAATTACCTGATATTTGCTATATTATGTTTTCTCGTCTTTATACTAAGGAGAAAGGTTGGGATCATAGGACAAGATAAAAAAAAATGGAAAAATGGAAAAGTTATAAGCTTTAAAGTGCCGTCCAAAGTTGAGCTCTTCCTTTTTTTTCTGAACGTTTGATTTTTTTCGAATTTTCTAAATCAGACATTATTTTCCAAATTTGAGAGTTACTAAGTTTGAAATATCTTCTCAATTCAGGAGTCGTCATCTTAGTTCCTGTTAATAAATTAGGAATTATTCTCATTATTTCTTCTACGGTATTTTCATCTGAATCTTCTTGTTCTTCTGCTTTATTTTCTTCTATTATTTCCATTTCTGTAATAATTCTACATGCTACTTTATTTAATTGCTTAATATTTTCATCAAGATCTTCAGGTTTCATAAACAAACAACAGAGCTCCAAATCTCTTGGAAAAGCTACTATGTAAAAATTGTCATATAAAATAGCTCTAGGCTTTTTCCCTGATGCATTTCCACCTCGAAAGGCGAGATAAAAATTCATTGCAAAATCATCTAACTTTACCATATTTTTTGTTTTATTATATTCTTTTTTCCATTTAAGGAAAGGGCCATCAATCATATCAAATCCAATTAAAGCAGCCCCAAATAATTCTTCTTCATTAAAATTCATTTCTTTAATCCCCTCCTAATTGCGATTTTTTCTAATTCATTTTTTATTATTTTCATTAATTTCATTTTTTCTGCTGGTTCTATAGCTGTTAATCCATATGTTTTCACATGTAGAAGATCCTCAACTCTTTTAGCATCCATTCTACCATCTTTTAAATCCTGCTTATTCGCTATTGCGATGATCGGACATTCTTTCCCCACAAAATGATATGCATAGTTAATTAATTCTCTTGAGTTTAATACATTTCGAGGTGTAGAGTCTGTTACTACGAAAATAATATCGGATCCAAGCAAGTAATCTTTTGAGTATGTTCTTAAATAACTATTCTGTCCCCCCAAATCCCAAAGTCTTAAATAATAATCATCAAACTTTATAGATTTTAAATCCAATCCATGAGTTGGAATATAAAAGCGATCTAATGTATTTTCTGATAAGAGTTTAACTATGGTGGTTTTTCCAACAGCGGGACACCCTATAAGCGTTAACTTCACCAATTTTTCGAGTTCTGAACTTAACATTACGATTCATGACTTTAAATGAATTATTAAGAAACAATGGATTGAAAAAAAATATGAATCTGGATAATATCTAAGTAATATAGAGAAAAAATAGAAAGGTTACTTTGTTTTTAAAAGATATTTTTTCAACCACCTTGGTAGTAAGAACCCAGAATACCAAAAGAATGCACTTAATATTAAGATTAGTCTTGTTATTATGATTAATGTCTCATTTAAAGGTATGGATGAATCTAATAAAGCCCCCACTGAAAAGAAGATATATGCGAGTACCAATAATTTACCTTTAAGTTTTACTTCGGGATCTTTTGATTTTAAAGAAAGATTTGCAAATAAAAATCCAGTAATAACAACGATTAGTAAATAGGATATCAAAAAAAACATTATGAAAGATTTATAATTTACGTCTACGGGCCCGTTCAATTCACCAATAAAATCCGAATTAAGAAAAAGAAACACAAGAAATAAAATTTCAAAGATTAAGCCAATTACTGTGAATATAGAAAGAATTAACTTACGTTTTTCTGAGTATAAGAACTCTGTAAAAGCCAATAGCCATAGTGCCACTGCCAAGGGGACAGGTATATTTCCTATCAAAAAGTAGAATTCAGGTGTAATTCCAACGCCATTAGAAAGAGCTACCAGAAATGAGATACAAGAGGGCCACCAAGGGGAAGCTATTAAAACCCAAGTAGCACCAACTAAAAGATATACTCTTTCCTTGTATTTAAAATATCGAGAGATTATTATAAAGCCCACGAATAAAGATATTGCCACAAAAACAAGAGAAAATATTCCATTTAACGTATCTAAAGGATCTAATGACATTTCATGTATAGATTTTTTTAATTTGTATAAATAAAAATAAAGAGAATGAATTATATAAATATTGAATTATATTCATAGAAAAAAATTCAGATATTATAGAGAAAAAATAATAATATCAGAGAAAAAAACGTAGGAATTATTAAACTAAATGTTAATAAGCTCTGAGATACTCTAAGTGCCTCTTTAAGTGTATCAATAATAGCATTAAAGTACTTTGGGTTCCCCCAAATCTTAACGTTAGGTTCTATCGAGTCACTATAATAAAACTCAACTGGTTCTATATTGTTTTCTGCTTCTTGGATTAAAAAATCTAATTTTTCTAGAATCTCATCGATTTTTATTTTATCACCAATGGGGGAATAACCTCTAGCAGAAAATTGTCTTGCTACTGTATGTGAATCAGAAGTTGTAATTTCTCCTCTTTCTATTCCTCTGTTTTGTAGCATATTTAAGATATAAGATCGAATATCTATGAAAGCATTATTTCCATCAAAGTGAATTAATGCTGTTGTTTGATCAGTAATGGTGTTTTGAAATAAATGGACAACTATTCCGCCTAAACCTATTCCATCTTTTTCAGAGTAATTTTTAAATGCTCCTTTAGCAACACCATATCGCATCGGAACCTTCTGAGAATCTTGAACTGTTTTACTTTCAATGAAATTTTGTGCTACATTAAATAAATCTTGTGCTTCAATAGAATCCCTTTTAATTAATACCTCATCACCAATAATGGCATTATGTGAATCTATAATAATAATATCCTTATGGCCTTTTGAAATTGCATATTTTCTTATTCGATCTCCTACCCCTGATTCGATATCGTCAGAAGGAAGTGGATGCCTTGTAATGAATATCATCGGGACATTATCAACTTCAATACCAATGAGTTTGGCAGAATTTGAGATCTTTCTTGAAAAATCTTTAACTTCCTTAACCCAATTAATATCTGGGTTATTATTAATAAGTTCAATATCTTGCTTTATTTTCTTTAAAACGATTTCTACATAGCTTTGACTAGTTAAATTTTGAGTGTGATCATTAGTTGTATGATATACTGTGGTTCCAGGGATGTGTTTAAATACTCTATATATATGTTCAGGTAAATCTGAAGAACCGCATGACTTAAATGGTCCGAAATGAATATGTGGAATAATGAATAAGCCTTTAATTTCTTTTGAGGATATGCTACGGATAATTAAATACTGAATTCTAGCATTAGAATTTATCCCAACCCTCTCAAAATAGCTCTCTATAAGCTCATCATTTCCATCTGTCATCATAGAAAGAATAAACGCGCGAATAAAGGGATATCCGCTCATACCAGTTGCTTCCTTATAAATATTACTCACTTGAAACAAACCTCTTCGGTATGGAAATGCAAATAACAGAGCGCATGCAATAAAAAATATTATTGCTCTCATAAAAAAATCAGAATCAAATTGCCCAGTATAAAGGCTATAGAGAATAATAGCAGCTACAGGCTGTAAAAGTGATAAAATCAAGTATCCTGGACGACCTACAGTAGTAAATGAGAAATAAATGACAAAAGCAACAATATAAGATATAATCGTTCCCATGATAAAAAATACCTCTTGATACCAGATATCTTGGAGCAATATTGCAATAATTTGTCCAAAAATAAAAATTAATTCTATAACAGCACTAAAATACACGTTCATTTGGATTGCCCATCCATTTGGAGGAGCTCGCAGGATAGGTGCTTTTCTGGAAAAAAATAATATAGAAAAACTAGCACCTAAAGCTGAAACAAACCAAAATAATCCTACAAATCTGAAAAAATGTAAAAAGTCTATTTCATCTATTAAAAAATAATGTAAAACTAACGATAATAAGCCAATTACAATTGGAGTACCAATAAAAGTAGAATAAGCTAACTTTCTTGACTGGAAAAATTCCATATATGAAATTATTCCTGGGATTTGGCGAGAGGTTTGTTTTTTGATAAACATAAACTGTTAAACTTATAGTAATTCTTATCTGAGATAATACCTTCTAGAGTAATGAATAAATCGATTATTATATCTTTATCTAAAAAATTATAAATAAAATATTTTTTTATAGAGAGTATGGAAAAATCACAAAGATTAGTTGATCTTGCTAATAGACGCTTTTCTGATATAATTTTAGATGGATTTAAATTATTTTTCAGAAATTATGGGACCCTAATTTTACCTCTTGCCTCCTTTCAAGTGTTACTAATTGTCTTAGATATCTTTATATTAACAGATCTTAAATGGTATATTGATTCTTTTGGATTAAACATATCAGATATAATGGATAAATTCGCTGATAACGTAAGCCTTACTGAAAGTGAATGGAACTTAATAACATCATTTTTACTCTTAAATATTGCATTGTTATTTCTTGAGAATTTAATTGGGGCAATAATTATTACAATAGCAATGTGTTCAGTTAGTAACTATATATTAAAAAGACATTTACATATAGAAACGCGTTTTATAGAGGCTTTCAAATCATCATTTAAAAAAAAAATGTTCTTGGTTATTCTAATAATAGGGATATGTATACCATTAGGTTCTTTACTATTATTTATTCCTGCTATTATTATATTTGGGTTTTATATTTTTCTGGTCTTTACTTATAATATGGAGGATATTGAAAATCCCATCAAAGAAGCACGGAATGTTTCAAGGGGAAATTTCTGGAAAGTGATTAGTATTTTTATTATCAATTTTATCTTTATTTTCATCTGTAGTTTTATATTTAATTCAATTATAGATGTTTTTTTAGATCCTGATACTCTCTCGTCTAATTATGATTTATGGCAAGCCCCAAGTACGAGAAATTATGGAATGATTATAATTTATCAAATCCTTGTCAATTTAGTTGATATTTTACTTGCACCGTTATTTATCTGCTTCTTAACTTCATTATTCACGTCTTTAAAGGCTAAAAAAGATTTAGGCTTTAGCTATCAAAAGCAGTATTTACCCGTTAGAGAGAGGTATGAGAGGACAGTTTCGCAACCTATAGGACTAAATCAAAGTCAGGATCAGTCTGTTGACGAGATTTCCCCAACAAAATTACAATTAGAAGGTGAATTTTATTGTCCTTTTTGTGGATACAAAATAAATACACCTAAGAAATTTTGTCCAAATTGTGGAGAAAGTTTTTCATTTATAAATAAATAATTATAGACGAATTCATGAAAATGTACATAAATATAGAAAAAAAGTTTGATATAAAACCCGAAGATATTAAAGATCCCGTGATCCTCATAGGCTTCCCAGGAATCGCATTAGTTGCGAAATTGGCTATAACTTCTATAAAAGATTCTATTAAGGCTAAAGAGTTTTTAAATATTCAGTTTTTCGATTTTCCAGCAAAATCCATTGTAGAAAAAGGCTCATTAGAAATGCCATCAGCACAATTATTTTATAAACCAACAGATCAAGAAGATGGAAACGATTTCTTTATTTTAACTGCTACGTATCAACCCCAGACGCCAGAAGGTGTTTTTGAGTTTTCTAAAATATTTTGTGAAGAAATGGATAAAATCACAGGTAGGAAAGTTAGAATGTATCTAAGTACTGGAGCAATGATCTCTGATATTGTCCATGATTCTCCCTTAGTGTATGTATGTGGTACGAATCAGGATCTTGTGAATGAATTCCTTAAATTTGAGAATACAAAGTTATATGAAGGTGGATATATTTCAGGTGCAAATGGGATAATACCTGCTTATGCTGGTGCAAATAATTTTGCCCCAGGAATATGTTTGTTGGCGGAGACATTACCATTGCCAATAATGACTTTAGATCCTCGTTCATCAAAAGCTCTAGTTTCTTTATTAAAAGATTATTTTTCAATAGAAATGGATTTCAGTACTCTAAATGAAAAAATAAAAGAAATGGAAACTGTGTTTGAATCATTAAAGAAACAAGCTGATCATTTTATGAAACCACCTCAAGAAGATAAAGGCGCAGACTCCTACTTTCGCTGATGGTTTTCTTTTTGATCTGAATCCTTATATTCTTCTTCTTATTTGATTATAATCAGAAATTTTATACTCTTTGAATAGCTATGAGCTTAGTATAAACAATTTCAATTTTATTAAAAGATTTAAAACTCATTAAAAATTCAAAACTAGTAATAATTGATAATTATAAAAGAGAATGTAAAGAAAATGAAATTCATAAAAATATTTGAGCCTTTAAAAATTCGGGATTTGGAAGTAAAAAATCGATTTGTTATGCCAGCTCTAGGTCTGGGTTACACACCTAAAGGAGAAGTTAATGATGTTTTCACTAATTTTTACGAAAGACGAGCAAAGGGTGGAGTAGGATTAATTATAATTGGTGGATTAGGAATTAGTCCTAATAGTGGAGGTACACCATATATTGGAGATGATAAATTTATTCCTGGATACACTGCATTTGCCGAAAAAATGCATAAACACGGTGCTAAAGTCATGGCACAAATAATGCATCAAGGCGCATATTTTCCTAGTCCAAAAGCAGTATCCGCTTCTGCAGTGAGATCAAACCTTACACGATTGGTGCCTAAAGAATTAACCATTGATGAAATAAAACAAATACAGGAAGAGCATGCATTAGCTGCGGAACGTTTATTAGAAGCTGGTTTCGATGGAGTGGAATTACTCGGAAGCGCAGGTTATCTAATTAATCAATTTTTAAGCCCAAAAATCAACTTAAGAACCGATGAATATGGTGGATCTTTAGAAAATCGTCTAAGATATCCAATCGAGTTAATTAAACTGGTGAAAAAGAGAGTAGGAGGAAGAATGATAGTGGGAATGCGCGTTGCTGGTGATGATTTCGTTCCAGACTCCAACGATTGGACGCAAAGCCCAATTTTTTCGAAACACTACGAAGAAGCAGGAATAGAATTTTTAAATGTAACGGGAGGATGGCACGAGACCAGAATTCCGCAACTTCCTATGATGGTACCGCAAGCAGCATATGTATATCTCGGTGAGAACATTAAAAAGGAAGTGAATGTCCCCGTTTTTATGGCAAATCGGATAAATGATCCATTAATAGCAGAGCAAATATTAAGAGATGAAAGAGTAGATGCAATTTGTATGGGAAGAGGACTGATAGTTGACCCAGAATTACCCAATAAAACGAAAGAAAACCGACTTTGGGATATTATGAAATGCGTGGCTTGTAATCAAGGTTGTTTCGATACAATCTTTAGTGGTAGATCTGTTGTATGTATGAGAAATTACATTACAGCCAAAGAAGGGGATATTGACCTAAGCAAGAAAACTGATAATCCTCAAAAGGTTTTAGTCGTTGGAAGCGGTCCAGGTGGACTTGAAGCGGCTCGAGTTGCTGCAGTACTGGGGCATGATGTAACAATAGTAGAAAAAAGTGAATCCATAGGTGGGCAGATGAAAGTTGCGGCTGTTCCACATAGTAGAAGAAACATCTCAGAGATGTTAAGTTACTATGAAGCACAAATTCGTCATCGTCATATAAAATTAAGAATAGCAACCGAAGCCACTCCAGAATTTATTAATGATTTTAATCCGGATGCTGTTATATTCGCAACTGGAGTAAAGTTCTCCATCCCGGATATTCCAGGAATTGACGGTTCAAATGGGAGTGATATATGTTTTGCAGATGAAGCTTTAGCCGGAGATCATGTTGTGGGGAAAAATGTCGTTGTTGTTGGTGGGGGAGGAACCGGTTTAGAAACGGCGATTTGGGCTGCCGAGCTAGGAGCCATTAATTCCGATATTGCACATTTCCTTAGTTTTTATGACTTGATACCTCAGGAAGAAATTATCAAACGATGGCTGAAAGGAAATCGAAATGTTACCATAATAGATATATTACCGAGACTAGCTACAAACGTGGGAAGAACTACAAGGGGATATTTGATTGGTATGTCAATGAAATTGCAGATAAACTCCATTTTAAATGCCGAAATCACAAAATTCGAAGGGAATTCAGTTGAGTATAAGATTAAGATCTCTGATAAGGAAGAAGAAACCCATAGAATTGATAATGTGGATACATTTATCTTAGCAACTGGAGTGAAGGGTAATACCGATCTTTATGAAAAAGTAAAAGCCATGAATCCATCCTACAAAATATTTAATATTGGGGACAGTAAAGAGCCAAGAACGATGCTGGAAGCAATTCATGAAGGATTTGAAGTAGCATATAATCTGGATAAATAACTTTCACACAATCAAAAAAATAAATAAATACAATTTTTATTATATTTATAAATCTTAGTTGATAATATTTAAGAGAAGGTCCTAATAAAAACATTAACTCAATTTTAAAGATTTAAAGTGCAAGATACAAATATCATAAGAAGCACTAAAGTCTTCGAAGAGAAGATTTCTAACAATCTGCAGGGAATTAATACGCAATCCCGTAATTACATAAAGGATATAATATCTCTTGTTAATAAAGAGATTGGAATTAATAAAATTTTATCAATCCTTTTATTTGGAAGCCAAAGAGCAAAAAGTGAAGCAGTTGCAGTCTCTGATTGTGATTTACTCATAATCTTCAAAAATCGAGTTTCTAACCGTCATATCAAAGAGATAGAAAAATATTTCATTGCCTTAGAAATTAAACATAAATTTAGGGAATTTGATAAGAAATTAAGTAAAAAGATATTGGGTGTAATCCAACAAACCACAGGTATTTTTGTTAGTCATTTCTTAACAAAAATTAAATATTGGGAAAAAGCAAATTTCCATAAAATTTTTAGAGTGAATAAAGTATTTTCAGCAATCTTTGCCCCGAGGAATATAGTTCTAGGGAATATTATAACAAATAGTACTACTCTTTATGGCAATGAAATAAAAGAAAAAATTCGACCTAAAATTCAAATCACTTTCCTAGAGATGATTAAAAGTACAATAATGAATCTCATGATTTCTTTTTTCTCAATTCTTATATCATTACGTAAAAAACTTGATCCAACTAAATACCAATTGGAAGCAATAAAGTGGGCGTTAAGAGCTTCCAATTTTTATTGTTTTAGAGACTCGGCATCACTGGAAAGAATCACAAAACGTTTTATTTCATTTGAAATGCCTAGATCTCAAAAAAATGCTGAAAGATTCTTTACTGATTTTCTGAATTTGCGAAAAACACCTTATAATGATATGAATTTCATGCTTAGATGTCCATTTCGCATTATAAAAATCCACTTGAAAGCAATCATTAATAAAAAATTGATAAAAAGAAGAATGGCTGCGAGAATTTTGCCGAAGTTTATTGAACCGGTTATTCCAGAACGTACTTTTCCATTAAGATTTTAGGATAAAATGAAAATGATGTACTTTAGAGAGAAATTTAAATTGTTGTATATCCAATCTTTAAATATAAAAATATAAATATTTTTTAACTTATTTAGAATTGTAATAAGTTTAGATATTTTCATCCTAAATATAATAAATTTTTAAATCATAATTGAACGATTATAATTATGGCTGAACAGATTGATATAAGGGAATTATTTTTTGATATTTTGGATATAGTAAAGTTTGAGCTTAAATTTTACCAAGACCGTGAGTCACCCATGTTCGAGCGAATTGTAAAGACTCGCGTGTTCCAAACCAAGCTTCAAAAATTAAAAGACTTTATAATGACTTATTTTGATATTTTATATAAAGATGAAGATAGTCCAATAAATAAAGCAGCTTTACGTTCACAATTAGATAACATTGCCAGACTTACAAACTATTATGATGATTTATCTGATTTCTACAAGGATCATACTAAAATTATGATTACTAAGGATAAATTACTAAGCTTAATTGAATATTCACACATTGAGATTTTGTTTCTAATTTTCACGAATATTCTAGATTGGGAACATTACAAAAGCAGTCTTTTGTTTCCAACTGATAAAGATAAAGAAAAATTGTTAAAAGAGTTTCTTGCTAAACTGGCATCAAGTGATATTAAAGAAGTAGACGATATTATAGATTTAGAACAAACTATCGATAGTTTTGTACAAAGCCTAGAAGTAGGGCCCTAAGAGTATTTTTTTACCTAAAAATTTCAGTTCTTCTGTTCATACTTTAAAAAAAGTTCTACTTTAGCTCATAAAAGAAAGATTTATATTAAGAACAACGTGTTCAATTTATAAGAGCAGAGCTATTTCTACTTACTGATAAATTTTAAGCTAATATTAATTATTTTTAGAAAGGTGGTGTATAAAATACCAATATCTGTAAAATTATATGGAGAATTAAGAGAAAAATTCTTTCATAAGAAGGTTGATGCAGGAATCCCAAATACTTTACTAATCGAGGTTAATGAGTTTAAAACAGTATTAGATATACTTAACCAGTTAAGCATCAATGAGAATGAAATAAGTCATATTTTTGTCAATGGGATATATAGTGGTGCAGGAAAATTAGTTAAGGATGGAGATAGGATAGGATTATTTCCAAAGAGAATGGGATTAATGTTTATAGAAATTACAAAAATCAAATCTATTTATACAAAAATCATATTTCATGAAGGACTTAATGAAGTCGGTCCTGCTGAAGCAATAGTAGATTTGCCAGAAGGTAGTACTATAAATTCAGTATTAGATAAATACAAACTTTCTGAGAAAAGAGATAAGATTGAGGTCATTGTTAATGGTAAACCAATCCATGATGAAGACTATATTATAAAAGATAGGGATAACATTGCTATTTTTCCATTGTAGTACGGGTTGTAGATTGCTAAAATTTTGATTGAAATATAGTCTATAATCAAGTAAAAAAGTTACTTTTTATCATAGGAAAAACGAGATAAAGACCTTTTATCTCGGGAAAAAAAAGAATATAGATACTTTTAAATTGATGATTCTTTATGTAAAATCTTAAGATAAAGAGATAATGCTGAATTGAGTTAAAAATTTAGATTTTTTTTCTTGAAAATGGACGATTGTTTCGATAAAATCTTAAAAGAGAGTAGCAAGTCCGATTTAATGCAATATAAGATTATTATTAAGTTGATGAAAGATCTCGAAGATGGAATATCAAATGCTTTAAGAGTTAGAAATTGCTTAATCCTTTTAATAAACCTATATCTTGAACAAGAATATTGCGATTATACAGATCGTATAGGAAAACAATCCCAAGACCTTTCAGAAGATGAAAGAATTCAGATGCTTGATGTTTTAAGGTGGGAGGTATATAATTAAAAAACATTAAAATACAGTAAGATCTACTTCTCTCCAGTTATCATATTGATTAAAAAGATCATCTATTTTTTCTAATGTATCTATAAGTGCATTTTTGGTTTGTTCATCTTGTTTAAATGTATCTACTATCACATTATAGAGATCTACTTCATATTCTTGTGTAAGATTAGAGATTTTCGTTAAATCTTCCTGTTGAATCCCTTTTTCTTTTAACTGATTTAAGGCATATTCAATTTCTTCCTTTAGCTTAATTGTAGCATTTAAAGATTTGATACATTTATCATATAATTCTTGTTCCTTGTCTCTAACGATAGTTTCTTCTTCTGATAATTCTTGACTTTCTTCTATAATTTCAAGTCTTTCATTTAGTAGATATTTTATTCGTTCATAAATTTTAATAGCTTCTGAAATCTTATGTAGTCCCTTAATTAAATTCTTTTTACGATTAAGTCTTGCCTCAATAATTTTTAAACTAGCATCCTCATAATATGTTTGAATTTCTCCAAAAGTACTTTTCTCCCATTCACTAATTTTAATAGAATTTTTACTTAGTTCCTTTTTTAAGCGAGTAATTTCAGATTCTGTAAGATCAGGAGAGTTAAGTTTCTTAAATATGTTATTTGTTTCATGTTTGATTAATAAAACTCTTAAATACATTATATGTGCTTTTTTTTCAATATTTGTAATACTTCGAGATTCACCTTCATGTTCACAGAATTTAAAAATTTTTAAAGCATCTTCAAGTAATTCATTGAATTTTTCTTGATTAGTATGTATATAATATCTTGAATCTTGTACCTTTTGAATTGCTCTATCCATTTGAATTTCTACTTCGAAGATATAATCAATTACTCCCACTTGTTTTCGTTCTGATAAAATTCTAGATTTATAATTCATATCTTTTTCTACATTTCTACTTGCAAGATACCATAAAACTGCTGCAGGAAGCCAAAAAAACACAGTAACAAAAAGCATGTTGAATACACTTCCTAATATAGAAATGAGGGTATATGATATTAAAAGAGTTATTCCTTTACTTATCTGTTCGGAGAGTTTAAAAAAAGAAGCTGAAGTCCCCTTATGTTCTGGCATGTTCACATCTATCATAACAGCATTTCTATTAGCAACTGGTCCTGCCCCTAACATTGAGGCCATTAATGCAAATATAAAAAAGATAATATATGTTGGATAGGCAACAAATATCGCTCCAATGGTCCTGAAGATATAACTCCACAATTGATCTGTGGAAATTGTATCAGGAGATAGAGGATAGTTAATATTTAGGTTGCTCGCATTTATTGGCCTTAATGAGATAAGTAAAATTATAGCAAAAGGAATTGAAAGTATTAAACATAAAGTAGCTAACCTAGCTCTATTTTTTTTATTTTTTCTAAATAAGATGTCTCCTAAACGAGCAAATACAGCATTACCAAGAATATAACCAACACCGATCATTCCTGCAAAGATGGTAGCTGTTTGCAGTTGTATTTCACTAGGTATATCATTAAAAAAATCAGTAACTAACATCGAAGTTGTAAAATATACGAGCACAGTCCCAGGGATAATAGAAAAAAAACCTTGAATTATCAAATAGAGATTTGTCTTTTTTTTGATAATAGCACCTAAATCCTCTTTAGAAATACGATAACTATATTCTAAATCTAATTCGACTAAATCTAGAAGTTCATTTTCTCCCGCTCCTCTTTGAGGGATTTTTACAAAAAAAAGTACAATAATTACAATTACACTAATCACAGCAAGTAAGAGAAAAGGAAACCTCCAACTAAAAATAGGACCCAAGAAAGAAGAAAGCCCTTGTCCAGCCCCGTTAGATATCGAGCTTAGAATAGCCAAAGTACCAAACCAACCAGATCTTTCTTCAGCAGGAATCGCATCTGAGATAATAGAATACCCAACAGGTAAAACGCAACCTAATCCGGCTCCACTCGATACTCTGGAGATTACTAACATTAGATACGAATTTGAAAACGCCGTTAAAAGCATCCCAAAAGTCCATGAAAATGCTCCTGCAACTAATACTTTTCCTCTATCAATTCGATCTGCCCAATATCCCCATAATAAGGCAAAAAATGCGCTTATTAAAACAAAAAATGCATCTGGGATTGCTATTAACGCTTTAGGGATTTCAAACTCTTCTCTTATAGCAGCATAACTAGGAATGAGCATATTGGCACATGCTATCGAGACGAAAAGCAATAGCATTACCAAAATAATGGGTGCAAGATCTTTAAATTTGACAGTAGTGAGTTTAAATCGTCCGATAAGGAATTACCATATTATTTTAATTATTATAAATAGCATTTGAAAGTTAAAAAAACTTGCAAACAACTTATTTAATGATAAATAATAATTTCATAGCTAATAACTAATATCTGCTAAAATTGAATACATAGATAAAAATTAGTGCGAATAGAATTTTAATTAATCGGAACTATTTGTGGAGGGGGGATACACACTTCTCTAAGTCCTATTCTTTCTAAACTCCTAGCTTTCTCAGGACAATGATAAGCACATAACCCACAACCTATGCATCTCTCAAGATTAGTGATAGAAAGATTATCTATTAATTCAATTGCTTCTATGGGACATTTTTGAGCACAAGTTCCACATCCTGTGCATTTGGTTTCATCTATTTTTACTATATAATATGTTAATGTATGAAAAGGGAATATTCCTCGCTTATAAAGTTGAAAAAGCTGGCAACAACAACTACAGCAGTTACAAAATGCGTCTTCTTCCTGTCCAGGATTCCTCCCATGAAAAGCTTTGTGTAAAAGACCATTATCCTCAGCTTCTTTCAATATTTTTAATGCTTCTTCTTTTGTAACTGGCTTACTAAATTTGTGTTCTATAAGAAATTGGGCGTATCTCCCAAATTGAAAGCAACTTAATTCAGGACTTTCTAGTTTACATGGTTCTTGTAAATTATCTTTCCAATTTCTACAATAGCAATGATTAATACTAATAATTTCATTTCTTTCTATAATACTTTTAATGCCTTCATAAGGCAACACCACGTCTAGATATGGTTCGAGTTCCTCTTCAACAGGTACGACCCTATCCAATGGATTTCCACCCTTAAATTGCTCCACAAGTACTTCGTAATTACTTTGAGTTAAGTGGCTCAATTCATCAAATATTTTATCCATTAATTTAGCTAGTTCCTTCTGTTTTTGACCTTTTTCACCTCTCATAAAAGGATACTCCATTAAACCCGGAAGGACAGACACTAAAGAATAAACCATAATTCCAGTACTCCTACTTGGAATTCCAGTTATTATCCCATTATCCATTAATTCATTGAGCATCTTTTTTAGTGCTATATCGTCTAAATCGGTTTTAGTTTTAATCTGGTCAATATTTAATGCACGCTTCCTAAAAATTAATAGAAATTTTGCTTGATCTTCATTAACTAGAATCTGAATTAGCTTTATTAGTGTATCACTTATAGGGATAGGCGCACCTCCTGCATTTACAAAATTTCTTGTTACCTTTTGCCACAATTGTTCTGAAATTTTTAATCAACTTCTTTTGCTATATGATTAATTATTATTCAAACAAAGTATATAGATATACTTATTTGTTAGATTTCGCTATTTTCTCGTATCCTTACTTTGTTTGTTTGAAAATAGAAATTCTTGAGATTATTAATCAATTCCCTTTTTTCACGTGAAATAAGGAAAGAAGTGTTAATTATAAATAAGTGAATTTTTTTCTGATATTTGGGTATAAGAGGTTTAAAATTAGGATATTGGGGTTCAATAAATAAGATGGCGATAGCTGATTATATATTCAAGGTTTTAATCATTGGTGACGCCTCTGGGAGCAAACATTCTTTTGTAAGACGATATTCCTCTGGTTTATTCAACCCAGATAGAAAATTATCAATTGGGGTTGAATATTATTTAAAAACAGCATTTTTCAAAAATAAAGAAATAAAATTACAGATATGGGAATTGGGGATCGATTTAAAATTACCATCTTTATTTTCGCAATACTGTAAAGATGCAAATGGAGCTTTTTTTATTTATGATATTACAAATATAGAATCGTTAGAGAACCTAGTCGATTGGATTCAAATGATAAGGGAAAATGCAGGAGACATTCCAATAATTTTAATCGGTTCTAAATCAGATTTATATGATCTAAGAGAAGTATCATACCTTGAAGGAATACGAACCGCAACAAAATATAACCTTGCCGCTTTTCTCGAAGTATCAGCCAAATCTGGAGAAAATGTGATAAAAGCCTTCGAGATAATGATAAAATTATTAATAAATTTCCCTTCTCAAAACACAATAGAAATTTTGAATAATTGGAAAATTTAAAATTAGTACAGCATTATTTCTAATCCATCCTTAGCTGCGGCATATTTCGGGAAAAAGAATTTTATATCCTCGATGTTTTGCTAAATCTATTTTATTGCCAACTAGTAAGACTGAAGAATTATTTTCTCTGCAATCACATTTTTCGTGAAATCATCGTTTCACGATGATATTTGTAAAATAGTATCTAGATTGCTGAACATCCAATGAAGGCTGATGTTTTTAAACGTAAAAGCAATAATAATAAATAAGGTTTTTAAGCTTAGTGAAGATAATACTTAGTAAAGATAAGCTAAACATTAGAATAGTCTGACAAATAAAATGGTCTCTCAAATTGAAAAGTATAGAGAAAAAATTATAGTGAAATTAAAAGAGCATGATGTTAAAAGAGCTTCTTTATTTGGATCTATTGTTAGAGAAGATTCCCGTCAGTGAAATCGTCAGCAATCATTTTATCAATTCTTAATTTGTGCTAATAATTTGATTTTTGTTATGAAAAATATAGATTTTATATTTAAATTACTACTTTTTTGTGAACACTTAAATATTTAGTATCAAAAAATTTTTAATAGGTTTTTAAATAGATTCAGCGATTCTTAATATAACCAATAATAATAGGAATGATCACTTCAATTTGTATTATAATTGCGAGAATAAAAAGAGCATTAACTATGTCATTAGCTGGAAAACATCCCACTTAAAACACTATTTGTAGATAGAAATAGTTTAACTATCATTCCACAGATTCTAAAGAACTTCAAAAAGTGGTCTTTTTAAGAGTACTTTTAATATAACTGACTATGATAGAAATAGCGATGAATAATTGCATTGTGGTACCGGTAAGAAGAAGAAACTTAATTAGATCCGCTGTCCTAACAGACCATAGTTCAGGAATGAGATCTACATACTCAAAATCTTCTGGAAACTCATAAAGAAGCATACGTAAAAAATGCTCAATAATAAAAAAGGATATTACTCCAATAGATAAAACTACTTCAGATACTAACAATTTAATAGGTATTTTTATTTGTGTCGATCTTTCATAGGTTTCTTCTAAAGACTCTATTTTTCTAAAAATTGCTTGCTGACTTAACTTACTTAAATCTTGGGAAGTTAACAATTCAGTTGTAGAAGTTTTTAATGCTAGACTTGATTGTGGATAATAGATAATATCTTTTGATAAAAAAAATTGATGATCGACCTCTACCCCAAGTGTTAAACTGATCATACAATAAAAACTATCATAAATTCCTTCTTTTGTTGTTAGGGAGGTTTCAATATAGAATAAATTGAATTCTCGTATAATATTGTTAATTTCGTTAGGTGAAACTAAAAATTTTTTTGTAACTCCTCGATTACCAACAAGAAGGATTGGAATTTCAATATTAACACTATTTCTAATATTCTTAATCCAATCAGGGATTTTGTTAAAAGATTTACGATTAGTAAGATCAAAAAAAAGCATAATCCCATTAGTTCCTTTCAAATAACGAGAATGTAAATTCTTATAACCTTCCCGCTCTTTAAGATCCCAAATCCAAATGACACACTCTTGCTGTCCTTTTTCTGCATCTAATATTAGACTTCCTTTGTAAAATGCAACACCTAAGCCTGTATCTGATTCTTTTAGGAATTGATTAGATGTAAAAGCATTAATAAATATGTCTTTACCGATCCCTTCCTCACCAATAATGGATATCCTAAACAATAAAGGATTTGATGTATTGATAGGCATAGTTTATCATTTTTTATCTTAATTTAACTTAAAAAATATTCTTTATTGCCCTAAATTGTAATTTTACATCTAACACATTTATTTGCTCAGTAATATATCTATTATATTTTATATCGTTTAACATAACTTATTATAATCAAAACTACAAACACAATTTCAAATCCCATTGCTGTCCAAAGAATGAGATCAACGTAACTTCTTCCAGGATGATTTCTTGGTAGGATATACAAGGAATCTTGTATAAATAATAAAATAAGTGAAGAAATGGATAAAAATATAGCTGCAAGAATTATATAATGCGGGAGCTCAATTTGCATTGATTTTTTAATTTTTTCCTCTAGTCTATCTATTTTCTCAAAAATTGCTTTGTGTCCCAAATTACTAAGATCTTGAGAAGATAATATTTGGGTTGTAGGAATTGATTCAGCTAAGCTTGATGATGGATAATAAACGACATCTTTAGTTAGAAAAAATTTACTATTAACATTAATTCCAAGTGATAAGCTCGTAATACAATAAAAGCTGTCAAAAACTCCTTCTCTTGCCGTTAGGGAAGTTTCTATATAGTATAAATTAAACTTTCGAATAAGACTGTTAATCTCCTTAGGTGAAACAACAAACTCTTTAGATTTTTCTGTATTACCAACAAGGAGGATAGGAACTTTAGATTTACGCTCTTCTTTAATATCATCAATCCAATTTGGTAAATTGTCAAATGACTTTCGATTTGTCAAATCAAAAAATATCATAATCCCATGACTTTCTTCCAAATAAGTAGAATATGACGTTTTAAATCTTTTTTTTCCTTCAATATTACAAATCCAAATGACACACTCCTGCTGACCCTCGTCTGTATCAATAGTTATTTTGCCGTTATAAGAAGTGACACCTGATTCAGCATCTGATTCTTCTAAAAATTGGCTTTTGGCAAATAAATTAATAAATTTATCTTTGCCAATCCCTTCATCTCCTAGAATAGATATCTTGAATAACAAAGGATTTTGGGTTTCACTACTCATGATATTATTATTTTTAAAATATTCTGAGTCGACTAATTTTCATTTTTCACTTACTAGTAAATTTTACTTTCTAGTATATTTATCTTTTTTGATGTAAAGAAAACAATTCTCTTGAAATTTAATATGAAGAACTTTTCCTTTTCTTCAACTAGAATTGGGAATATGCCAAAATCTTTTAAGTAAAATAATCTTCTATTTTTTTTAAAAAGAATTCAATTAAATACGGATTAATGAAATTCTTTCATCGTAGGATATAAAATACTATGCAAATTTCGAATTCTTCGAAATTAAATCATGCTATTAAACTTAATAACGAGGGAAATGTTTCATATCAAAAGGTTGCTTAATTTCACTAAAGGCCATTTTTTTGGTAGAATGAAAAGTGAATTGGATTCAGTTGGCCCTTTTTCTGTGTGTTATTTATTCAAGGGACAATCTTACGTTGCGAAGCAAAAATTAATTCAGTTTTGTCATTGTATACAAAACACAGCGACAATATGGGATGCTCTTGAAGGTTTCCAAAAGACACATCAAGCCATAAAATTAAGTGAGAATCCCTCCTTAGAATCACTCATAACAGAAATCTTCTTTGAAAAAGTGTTTTGAAATCTCAACTCCGATTTAATAATAAATATATATAAAGATGCCTTCTGTTTCTTTGGTAGAAATTTATAAAAATTGCTATTTACGAAATCATCCATTAAAAATAAAACCAAATAATTCATTGAGATTAGATTTTTAAAATCTTTTGTAGAAGAAAAAAATGTCCGATTTGAAGCGAAAGCAACTAGCTGATGTTAAACAGCTCATGTATAAGGCTAAATTCGATGAAGCACTTGATATAATTGAAAACCTTGAAAAACAAGAATTATTTAAGCCAGAAGATGAGCTTTTATCTCTTATTTTAAGAGGAAAAATCTATCTTTATAGAGGTGAACCATGGAATACAATAGAAATATCTGAAAAAGCGTATCAGTTAAGTCAAAAACTTGGAAAGTCCACTGAATCTATTGATGCCCTAATTCTTAAAGCTCGAGCGCTCTTTGGTAAAAAGACTCACGATAGTTTTGTATTTATTAAAGAAGCCGAAAATTTACTTACTGCTCTTACCAATAAATCATCTAAAAGTTATTCAAATCTAAAAGCAGATATTTTATACTTTAAATCTAGGTTATACCGTCATAAGAATGACTATAATAACGAATTAGAATCAATATTCCAGTGTTTAGCATTACGAGAAAAGATTGGCAAGAAAATCGATATAGCAGACACTTTACTTGCAATTGGATATGCTTACAGAACAGGATTAAAATTAGATAAGGCATTAGATTATGCCACCAAGAGTTTGACGCTCCAAGAAGAACTAAGGAATCCATACGGTATAGCAAATAGTCTTTATTTAGTTGGACATATTTATTTTGAAAAAGGAAACTTTGATAAAGCTGTAAAATTTCTCAATCAGAGTATATCGATCAAAGAAAGTAGCCCTAACATCAAACATTATGCATATCAATATTTAGGAGTTATTACCTATAATAGAGGTGAATTAGAGAAAGCTTTAAAGAACTTTAAAAAGGCAGCATTATACGCGGAGAAAATCCACAATATTTCTCGATTAGTAATGAGTTTAGTGTGGATTGGCCAAGTTTATTATTATAGGGAGGAATATGATCAGGCTAAAAAATTTTTTGAACGCAGTTTAGCTCTGTGCGAAAAGTATAATTATTTTATTGCGATGCAAACTTCGTTGTACAATTTAGTTATTCTAAATCTTGAAAAAAATTTAGACGAACAAGCACAAATGTACCTTAGACATTTAAAAAAGATTGTAGACCAAATAGAACAGATGGGTACAAAAAGAGCAGAAAGGTTCAGAACAATATTGTATCCCTTAACGAAAGCAATAGTATTGAAAAAAAGTGGTAGAACTCGTGATCGTGCAAAAGCAGAAGAATTATTTAAAGAGGTTATTGAAGCGAGATCCACGACTCACTACCCTCCACTTATGAATGCTCTTTTTCATTTGTGTGATCTTTACTTAAAAGAACTAGAGGTTTATGATGATCCAGAAATATTAAAGGAAATCAATCCATTAATTACTCGTTTACTTAACATATCAGAAGAAGAACACTCATTTAAGTGGTTAGCTTATGCAAAATTATTACAAGCGAAGCTGGCATTAATCCAAATTGACATCCCAAAGACACATGAGTTATTAATGCAAGCTCAAAGTATTGCAGAGTCGCATGATCTTCAGAGATTAGCTAGTGTAATTTCTCGGGAGCATGATCTTTTACTGGAACAACTATCCCTCTGGAAAAACCTTAAAAAAAGAGGTGCCCCAATATCAGAACGCATAAAATTATCATCTTTTGACAAATTTATTGATCAGTTTAAAAAATATCCTGAGATTAAGGCTCTAGAATTAGTTGATGAACAACCAATACTGCTTATAATTATTTCGGAAGGTGGAATCCCCGCATTCTCTAACTCTTTTACTAAAGACTGGTCTTTCGAAGATGGATTTATCAGTAATTTTCTCACCGCTTTTAACATTTTCAGCAAGGAAGTGTTTTCTAAGGGGCTCGATCGGGCTATGTTTGGAGAATATATGTTAATAATGGAACCAGTAGGATCTTTTTCCGTGTGCTATTTATTCAAGGGGCAATCTTACGTTGCGAAGCAAAAATTAATTCAGTTTTGTCATCGTGTACAAAACACAGCATCGATATGGAAGACTTTTGAAGATTTCCATAAAAACCATCAGGCGATAGTATTAAGTGAAAATCTGACTTTAGAATCGCTTATAATGGAGGTATTCATGAAAAGAAGCCTTAAAATCTCAACTCTAATATAATTATAGATAAAAGCAAAGGACTCTTTTGGGTTATACAGAAATGTAAAATATATATTATCGCAAAAAATATTAACATTAATAGAATAAATTCAATACTTATTTCCTATCTGAGGTCTATAATAATATGCCAACTTCGATTTCAGAAAAACTATTATTTGGAACAACACTCAGGTTAACTGGGAAATATCAAGAAGCGCTTGATCTTGTAAACAATATTGAGAAAAATGAAGAGCTAACACCAGAAGAAAGAGTCGAATTTATGATATTCAAAGGAGGACTTTATATTGATTTAAGTAAATTCAATGATGCTCTTAACATTGCGGAACAAGTGTATCAATACAGCAAAGAAATGGGAAACAAGCTTCGAATTCTTGATGCCTGGAATATAAAAGCCTTGTCTCTTTTTTATCTCTTTAAATATAAAGAATTTGTAGAATTACTAATAGAATTTGAAAAATTATTTAATACCCTAATAGGAGTCCCACCTCGAGAACTTACCCGCAGAAAGGGGATGTTAATGGCAGGAAAAGCAGGCCTTCACGTAATTAAAGGTCAAATTAATATCGCCATAAAATACCAAAAAAAGGCAGCGAAATTGTATGAAGGAATCGATGATAAGAATAATGAGGCTTTTAATCATTATTATACAGCTTTGGATTATTATACTTTAGGTAAACTTGATCAAGCTTTAAAATACGGAAAGAAGGTGCTAGCAATCAAGGAAATCCGTAATTTATACACAATTAGAGCCTTAAATCTTATAGGTCTTATTTATAATGTTAAAGGTGAATTGGATTTCTCTTTAGATTATCACGAACAGGCACTTAGAATAGCGGAGGAATTAGATTATAACCCTGGTATCATAGAATGTTTATTTAATGTAGGGAAAATTTATTTTCTTCGGGGTAATTTGGAAAAAGCTTTAGAATTTCAAAATAAGTGTGTTACATTCTCTGAAAAATGTGAAATTTCTACTCAATTAATATATGCATTCAGATATCTTGTTACTATTTATGTTGAAAAAGACTCAGTAGAAAAAGCAAGATTATATTTAAAACGTATGCGACAATTACGTGACCAATATAAAAGACCATTCTTTAATCATATATATCGAGTTGCAAAAGCTGATTTCCTGAAAAGCAGTCACGTTAAAGATATACATAAAGCCGAAAAATTATTGAGACAAGTAACTGAAGATGATTTTGAATATACTGAAATTACTTGTTACGCTTTACTTAGTCTCTGTGGAATACTCTTGGGTAAAGTAAGTAAAACAAATAATCCAGAAATACTAAATGAGATTAAATCTATAATTAATAGATTGTTAAAAATTTCTAAAGAACAACGTTCATACAAATGGTTGGTATATACTCATCTCATGCGAGCTAAATTGGCTTTAATTGAAACAGATATTGAACGGGCTAGACGCCTCTTTACTCAAGCTCAGGAAACGGCTGAATGGCACGGGCTTAATATATCAGCACAAGTTGTTTCTCTTGAACATGATCTTGTATTGAAAGAAATAGAAAAATGGGAAGAACTTCATAAAACTAATGCCCCTTTCTCGGAACGAATAGATCTTGCCTTGCTGGAGTCAACGATAGATATTATTCTTGAAAAACGTACGGTTAAAACCCCAGAATTAATTCATGAAGAACCTGTATTACTTTTAATTATTGCAGAAGGTGGAATTCCAGCATTCTCTAACTCTTTTACCAAAGACTGGTCTTTCGAAGAGGGATTTATCAGTAATTTCTTAACAGCATTTAACACTTTTAGCAATGAAGTGTTTTCTAAGGGACTCGACCGGGCTATGTTTGGAGAATTCATGTTAATAATGGAATCAATCGGGCCTTATTCCGTGTGCTATTTATTCAAGGGGCAATCATATCTCGCAAAACAAAAACTAATTCAGTTTGCTCATCGTGTACAAAACACAACGACAATATGGAACGCTCTTGAAGATTTCCAGAAGAGTCATCAAGCGATAAAATTGAGTGGGAATCCCTACTTAGAATCACTCATAACAGAAATCTTCATTAAAAAAAGCCCTGAAATCTCAACTCAGGTAATTTCATAATATAATTAATTAAAAAAGAAATCGGGGTTAGATTTGTTGAAAGTCAATAACAAATTTTATCAGTAATAACTTTTCCTTTATCCGAAAACTCTATTCCTTCCATCTCCAGCAGCACACGTTTCATTTTCATGCCACCTTGAAATCCACCAAGTTCGCCATTACTTCTAATCGCTCTATGACATGGAATAATGATAGGAAATGGATTACGAGCTAGGGCATTCCCAACTACTCTTGCCCCTTTTGGTATACCTATTTTACCCGCAATTCGCTTATAGGTACTAACCCACCCTCTTGGAATCTCATATTCAGCTAAAAGCACCTGCTTTTGAACTTCATAACACCTATTAAAGTCAATTAAGCCTAAATTGAATTCTACCTTTTGACCATTAAAAAACCGTTGGATTTTCTCACCAAGCGATCTGATCAGTGAAGATGAACCTAAATTAATTTGCTTGAAAAATTGAAAAGCTATGGTTTCGGATTTATGCTCAGGATCACTAAGAAAGATTCGTTGTATCCGTAAATCAGAATCAGTTTCCTTCCATACTATTGTAAACGTATCGAAAGGGGAAGAGAAAGTAGTGTAAAATAAATGTACCATATTTAGTCATTATTTTCAATAAAATAAAAAAATTTAATTATTTGATATATAACCAATTCCTCACAATAAAGTATATTTTTATTTTGAATTTATAGCTGGATATACTGAAAAAGAATTAAGAAAGAAATTTTTTTTATATTTAACTCTTAAACCCGCTATATGTAATAAATAGCTTTATATAACTCGTCTAACTATCATATCTAATCAACAGACTAATTCATTAAAATGTCAGACATTAATGACGTCAAAGGAATCTGCGAAAGTGAGTTTGAACCTCTAAAGAGCCATTTTGCTAATAATTTAAAAACTGGGGTAGATGTTGGGGCATCACTAGCTGTGAACATAAAAGGGAAATTCGTAGTTGATTTATGGGGGGGTATGCAAATGCTGAAAAAACGCGTCCATGGGAAAAAGATACAATTGTACACGTCTTTTCTACTACAAAGATAATGGCGGCACTTTGTATTCATGTTTTAGCAGATCGAGGACAACTTGACTTTGATGCTCCTGTAGCGAATTATTGGCCTGAATTTGCTCAAGCTGGGAAAGACAAACTACCTGTAAAATATTTGCTTAGTCATAGTTCAGGTTTATCCGGTTGGGATGAAAAAATTGAGATGAATGATTATTATAATTGGGAAAAGGTTACTAGCCTATTAGCTAGCCAAAAACCATGGTGGGAGCCCGGAACAAAATCTGGGTACCATGCGATGACCTTTGGTTATTTGCTAGGAGAAATAGTGAAAAGAATAACTGGAAAAACCCTTGGGAAGTTCTTTAAGGAGGAAATAGCCTCTCCATTAGATGCAGATTTTCATATTGGATTTGGTAAAGAATTAGACTTTCGAGTTGCTGATTTGATCCCTCCTCCGCCTCCAAACCTATTTCAAAGAATATTCTTAAGAATTATTTTTCCCTTTATAAAAAAATCGATTTTTATGAAAACTTTCTCAAGTATGTTGGTGATGGATTTCCCACAATTGAATTTGAGAGATTAGCGAGCTGCAGAAATTCCCGCAGTAAATGGCCATGGTAATGCAAGGTCAATTGCAAAAATCGGTGCAATGCTCGCTAATGGGGGTGAATTAAATGGAGTTAGAATTTTATCCCGTAAAGCAATAGAAAAATCTTTAGAAGAACAAATATCTGGTAAAGATCTCTTTGCAAGATTCCCTCTTCGATTTGGACTAGGATGGGGGTTAATGAATGATCATGTAAGAGATCGACTGGGTACCAATATAGGTGCAAGAAGTTTTTGGTGGGGAGGGTATGGTGGATCTCTTTGTATGATGGATCCAGATATGGAATTATGTATGGCTTTCGCCATGAATAAGCTGAATCCTGAAATGATAGGTGATGCTCGGATAAAAGGGTTGATGAATACACTTGATAAAATTGTCCAATAAAAATATCTAAAATCATTTTATTTAAATCCCATTTTCTCTTCAATTAATTTTATATTTTATATTTAGATAAATCCATGTTTCTAGTCTTAAAATACAAAAATTTAATTATTTGGGAGTGTTTAAATTATTATATAATCGATGGGCCTATGGATTAGTGGAAGATCGTTCGCTTGGCATGCGAAAGGCCGCGGGTTCAATTCCCGCTAGGTCCATTGCTCTTTCTAATTTTTGGTTATTTTCCCTATAGATAGTTAATAATCTATATACCTAATTCTATATTTACATAATATATCGAGAACTGAGAAACTTAATTAAGAATCGGTAAAATAGATTATCATTCAAGTTGAAAATCCAAGTTGAAACTAAGCATTCGGGATTAAGTGAGTTATCAGCAAAGGTAAATTCGGAGTCTGATTTCAATGAAATTTCCTGTGAAACGACAAAAACCTCTTAAATCGAAATGATAGTACCAAAGGCTTTTAAGAAAGCTTTTCTTCCTTATTTTTGATCCATTGTCTGCGAATTAAAAAATTCTCAAGTAGTTATTAATTAAAAATTAATATGATAAGCTATATATAAAATTAATATAATAATCTTTATAAGAAATTCAACTATGCGTATTTAACAGATATCTCTGAACTTTTAAAGGAGTAAATAAAAAGAGGTAAAGATTATGCGTATTTCTATACACCCGGAATTAGAACGAGTATGGAAACTTTATAGTGAGGGAAACTTAGAGGAAGGTTTACAATTACTAATAGATTTTGAGAAGTTAGGAGATCAAACTCTAGAAGATAAACATTATTATCGATATCTTAAAGCATGGATATTATTCAATATGACGAAAATTCAAGAAAGCCTTAGAATAGCAGAACAAGATTATCAGGAGAGTAAAAGTCAAAATAAGCCGTTATTTTTTATTGATTCGATCTTTTTAAAATTTTTTATCTTACAATTGACTGGGAGTTTTAGTCCTTACAATAAAAAAGGTAAAATATGGGACGATATTTTTTCAAGTGAGAAATTACTCAAATCCATTACGCAAGAACCTTTAGATGAGGTTAAATTGAGAGAAAGTTTTCTTTTTACTATGAATGGTTATTACTTTTATTGGGGGGGTAGTTTTGACAAAGGTATAGAACTCTTTAAAAAAAGTCTAGCGATATCTGAAAAATATGGTGTTTTTGGATCGGGATTGACTCGAGTTAATTTATGGCTCTTAGGGACGTGTTACACATTCAAGGGGGAATTAGATTTCGCATTAGACTTTCATAAGAAAACCTTGGATCATATCAAAGCTACCCATGTAATAATTCCTCCTTTAGTCGCTCTGGTAAAAGGAGCAATTTACAATAACATTGGTTCCATTTACTTTCAAAAAGGGGCTCTAGATCAAGCAATTCAATATTTTGAAAAGAGTCTGAAAATACTGGAGCCACTATCAGATACAACTTCAATTGCGTGGTCGGGAGGCGGTTATAAAGAAATGATAAAACTATTTTTATACAAAGATTCACGTGAGGAAGCACAACAATGCTTAGATCATTTCTATCAATATTTAGGGAAAAAAGATCTTTCTATTATTGGTAAATTAATCGGTTGGAAAGATCCAGAAGATATGGTTAGGTATAGATTATCAAAAGCATATATATTAGCATCAAGTTCACGTGTCAAAGATAGGGCTGAAGCCGAAAATATTGCGAAGGAAATTTGTGAGGAAATACAAGCAATAGATGCCCTTTTTGATAACTACTATGAGAGTTTATTGCTACTTTGTGAGTTATATTTTCAAGAATTTATAGCGTCGAACGATTTAGCAATTCTTGAAGACATTCAACCTTTAGTTGATAAGTTAATTAAAGCGTCAGAACAAAGGAACTCCTTTTTATTACAAACTCAAGCTTTCTTGCTAAACGGGAAGATATCTTTACTTCAACTTAACATGGGGGATGCCAGACGATATCTAACGGAAGCCCAACAGATTGCTGATTCTCATAGCTTACATCTACTAGCAAGAGCAATCTCCTATGAACACGATAAATTATTAGAACAGTTAGAAAGATTGGAAAGTTATAAAAAGAAAAAATTGCCGATACCAGAAAGATTAGATTTGGCATCATTAGATGATACATTAGACTTAATGCATGGAAGAAGAGCCGTGAATGCTCCCGAACTCATCGATGAAGAACCTGTGTTGCTTTTAATTATTGCTGAAGGAGGAGTTCCCGCTTTTTCTAATCCTTTTACAGAAGATTGGTCGTACGAGGATGGATTTATTAGCAATTTTTTAACGGCTTTTAATACATTCAGTAAGGAGGTGTTTTCTAAGGGGCTTGATCGGGCGAAATTTGGAGAATACACGATAATTATGAAGCCTGTAGGCTTTTTTTCTATATGTTATCTATTTAAAGGACAAACCTATCTTGCTACTCAAAAATTAACTCAATTTGCCGAAAAAATGGAAAGTGACAGTTCTATTTGGCAGCCATTTAAAGATTTTCATAGAACTCATCAAGCAATTACCTTAAAAGATAATCCTTCTCTAGAACATGTAATTTCTAATATATTCCTTACTTAGAACTGGATTTTTTTAAATACAAAACCAAAAAAAAATAATCTATGATTATATCGTAAAGTTTTCTAATTGATTCACAAAATCATCTTTCACTGACAAGAAGGTAAACATTTATATACAAAATGGAAATTATAACTTACATCCGAAATCTAATCACAAAAATGTATAAAAACTAAAAAGAGGGCAAAAAAATATGCCATATATAATTGTTCAAACACGTTGGCCAAGTGAGGCAATACCTGCAGTTGTTAAAAAAGCTATTGAGGTTGTAGCAAAATATCCTCAAGATGAGTCTTTAGGAGAACAAGTAGTACCAAATGCGGTAAAGGCTACTTTAGATGGTATTATCACGATGGGTGTGTATTTGGTAAAAGAAGGGAAATTTGAGGAAGCTATGGCACGTACTATAGCTACGATGGCTATGTATGGACCAGTCCCAGGATTTGAATATTCAATAGAGACTTGGGCAACACAAGAAGAAGCTTATGGGGCGATAGGACAAACACCACCCGAATAATGAAATATTCTTTAATAACCTTTAAATCAAATTTTTTTTTTGTTTGTTTTAATTTCTACATTAATTAACTTAATTTCTATGATACTTCTGATTTAATTAAAAAGATTGAAAGATAAAAAGATTGACGAATGCTTAATTTAACTTTTACTTATAAATATTTCAGTAATTAGTGATTCCAACTGAGGATTTTCTCTCAGTTCAAGGACTTGACTTGTCTTATAATGCTGTTCCATATCTTGCCATAATGAAGAATTTTGCTGTAATTCCTCTGTGAATTTGGTAAGCTTTTGCCTCGCTAAATATGTCTGCCCTTTAAACAAATAGCAAAACGAAAAGTTGCCAATCGATTCCATGAGCATCATATCATCACCAAATTTCACTCTATCAAGTCCCTTGGAAAAAAATTCAGTGCTAAAAGATTTAAAAGCTGATAAGAAACTACTGAAAAGATCCTCATCAATCCTCCATTCATCTGAAAAGGGGTAAGAGAACACCAAAATACCACCTTCAGCCAAAATCAGGAGTACTGTGGATTGCTCATCAACCGATTCGGGAGGCTCTATTGTTCCCTTGCCTTGAATACGTCCTAAGACTCCATTGGTTGATGCCAATTTAACCCGTTCTGCCATGGGAGTTTGTTCTTCTTTAACTTTATTCCAAACGTCTAATTGCTCTAATAATTTATCATGCTCACTTGAAATTCCCCATGCTAATAAATCAAGACCACGAAAATCAGCGATGCGTTGCGCTTCCACCATTAACTTTTTAGCTTCCTCGGTATTCATCTGGATTAATGCTAATTTTGCTTGCAATAATTTTGTCTCTGCCAACCAATAATAGTTATTTGCTTTTTCTGCCATGTCTAAGCTTTTGGTAATTAGTGGAGCAATTTCATCCAGTATTTCAGGATCATTGTGCAAGGATAGCTCTTCTAAGAGAAGATCGCATAAATTACCCATTGATAGAATTAATGCATCTCCACTAATGAATTTCATTGCTATGAGCTCTTTATATAATGCTTGTGCTTTCACACGATCACGCATTCTCGTACTTGTTTTCATCATGTATGCTTTTGAAAGTAAATAATTAGGGTAAATATTAATATCTGCTCGTTCTTTAGTCTTATCATATAAATCAGATATTCGAGAAAAGTATCGGTTTGCTCTTTCACGTAAGTTTTGATCTAAATATGTGTAAACAAGAAGAAAGAGAGCGGTACTCATAAAAAAAGTGAAACCCCATTTTTCCGAAAGAGTTAAACCACGTTCAAAATAGTCTACAGCCTGATCATATTTGCCCATAGTTCTGTACAAATATCCCATTGAAAGCAAATCCATAATTAATAGGTCATTCATTTGAAGCTCTTCTGCTAGTGATACTGCTTGTTGTCGGTAGCTTAAAGATTTATTAAGTTCGCTCTTCAAGTAATAAATATCAGAAAAAGTCTCTAAAACATTAAGTTTACAGCGTTTACTAATTTCCTTAATCGATAAACTGAGTTTACAATATTCTAAAGCTTGATCATAGTTACCCTCAAAGCGATATATTCTTGCGATGAGACTATAATCATCTGCGATTGCAACATTATAACTTAAGACTTTATCATGTTTTAAACTCTTCATGGCATAATCTAATGCTTCTGTTAAATTTCTTCGATATAAGTTTATCCATCCTAATAAAAGGTAAGTTGCCGCAAGATCTAATTTATTCCCTGATTTTTCTTCTTTTAATTGTTTCAAGCTCTCTAGGGCCAATTCTTCTGCCCCATTGAAGTCAATTCTGAAAAATTGAATCCATGATTTTGAATATACTAGAGTTCTTCTAAGGATTCTTGTAGAATAATCATCATCAAGAGAATTCAACCTTCTCTCGGCATCTGAAGCATAAGCAGATGCTTTATCAAGATCCCCAAGCCATGTTACAACCATTTTTCTGATAAGAGCCTCAGCAGATTCAAACATTAAACCTAGTTCTTGGCTTATTTGATATGCGAGTTCAGATATTTCTAAACTTTTTCTATATTGACGATTATAACGATATATAGTTGCTTTAATTAGAAGTGCAGAGAGTTGGTCCCTAGACGAAAGTGATTCAATCTTCTCATAATTTTCTATTATCTCAAGTGCTTCCTCTAATTTAGCCTGATCCATAAGTTCTTTTGCCCGAACTAATTCTTTTGGGAGTAGTCTAGACATTATATGCATCAGTTAGAGTTTTTGGATTAAAAGTAATGAAGAAATATTTACTTAAAAGCCTTTGGTAGATCCTTAATTTTTATGTAAAGGAACCAGAAAATTATGTTTATAAACTATTCTATAGTAAAATAAGAAATGATATAATTAATACAATTATTAATTAGACTTTGAATAATAAAAAAAGCCAAGGTAAGTTATGGGGAATCTAAGTTAACTTATGACTCCATTTATTCCCTTTAGACCATAAATCAATTATTCTAGAAATGTAGAATCTATAATTTTATAACAAATTATTTTTTTAAGTTATTAAAAGAAAGATTAAATAGCTATTCTTTTTTGTGTTGTCTATGAGAAAATCAGGAAAAAAAGTATTTTTTATAATGTTTATCTGTGCTGTTGTGGCTATTCAGCTCCCTGTATCATTAAGATTGGGGGCTATTAATAATTATAACAACTTCTCTGGTCAAGTAAATGGGCTGAATACAGATTTTCTGACTTCTAATCCTTCCGATGGTCTACAATCAGATAATACAGGTTCAGCTACAACATCCAATAATGATGTATCAATTTTCGATGATAATCTTAAGCTATTTTTAACTAATATATCACTTAACTCTCAAAATCATGTACAAGATATTAAGGTTGTTATTCTCTTTGAAGAGGAGGTTTATCCCGTACTAAGAGAAGAGATTATTAAGTCAGTCTTCAATGATTTCACGATTATTTCTCATTATGACATTATTTCAGGAACATATCTCAAATTAAATCCATTAGAATTATTATCAAAAGAAAATAGTTTAATGAAAATTGCAGATATAAAAAAGATTTATAAATCAGAGATACTCGAAAATCCCTATATTTTAGACAATTCAGTCCAATTAAGTGCTTTAAATGATGATGACTATCCTAATTGGTGGTTGCCCGCAATAGGGGCAGAGAGTTTAGCTTATGATGGATCAGGTGTGAGGGTTGCTGTAATTGATACAGGGATTTATAACCATCCTTCACTAAATGTTGTAGCTAATCAAAATTTTGTCCATGATGAAGATCCATCGAATTATGATGATGATGTGGGACACGGTACTCATGTTGCTGGAATTATTGGTGGTGATGGAACAGGTTCTGATGGAAAATATCGTGGTGTCGCTCCTGGAGTTTCCTTAATCAACGCTAGAGCAGGAAATAACAGTGGTTTGGAAGAAGCAGACATTATTAACGCAATTGATTGGAGTTCTAAACCAATTGGTTTAGGAGGAGCTGATGCTGATATAATATCAATGAGTTTTGGTGGAGGTTATCCATACATTTCGGATTTAATAACTCAAGCGATAACAAATGCTCAAGATGCTTATGGTGTTATTTTTGTAGCGTCTGCTGGGAATGAAGGACCTGATTATTTTACAGGTTCAACACCTGCTTCTGGTATAGACGTGATTGCCGTAGGTGCAACCGATCAAAATGACGAACTTGCATTTTTTAGTAGTTGGGGGCCAACATTTGGATATTTAGGGTACCCTGATGTTGTAGCTCCAGGAATCAATATTATCTCAACAGAAGCAAAAGGTTCAACCATTTCAAAAGAAGAACGCTATATTGGGAACTATTTTGATTTTTCTGGTGATGCTGATTATATACCATTAAGTGGAACAAGTATGTCTGCTCCTATGGTATCTGGTGCTCTAGCTATATTAAAAGATGCTTATCCCAATTTAACACCAGAAACTGCGAGAATTGCTCTATTAGAAGGAGCAAGTATACTTTCTAGTGAAGCGGATGACGATTACCTTAAATCAGGAGCGGGTTTAATAAATGTATCGGCATCATTAAACTATCTTGATAGCCTTTCTCCTAATTATAATGATACTGCCATAGTGTATCCTGATAATCTACCAATTAAACCTTATGATTTATTACGCTTTCCTGGCGATCATCAAAAATTTAACTTAACTGTACTTTCGGGTAAAAGTAATACATATGAAATAGAAGTGCCTTCTAATATTCAAGGTGTTTCGCTTACTGTCGATAAATCCACAATTATTTTTTCTGATCCAGGAATAGATTTTGTAGAATTAGATATTAAAATTAAAAATGATGCTATTCCGGGTATTAGAGAAGTTGAGCTTAACTTAACAGTTGGAGGTCAAATTTATGATGTGGTAAATATAGATTTAGATATTAGATTACCAGAGTATAATATATTAATGGAATCTTATCACGGTTTAAATGATTGGTTTCCAGAATTCACATTTAATCAAATGGGTTTTTATGAAGTAATGAGCGATATTTCGGAAATGAATATATCAATTGATTATAAAATGGAATACTGGACTCCAGATTATAATAAAAATACAAGCAATTCGATATTAACAGAAGAAAGGTTAGCACAATATGATCTTGTAGTACTTCAAGCACCTATATTACCTTACAGCCCATATGAGATTTCAAATTTAAAGAATTATTTTGATAGAGGGGGAAATATATTATTTTTAGGTACTCGGTATCAAGATTTAGTCACGGAAAATATCAATGATATGTTTTCAGAATTAGGTTTAGACATCCAGATTAATGAAGAAAACATAATGAACGATAACTGGTATGGAATTGGTGCAAGCGTGAGCTCTCAAAGTGTTCAAGATTTCAATGATCCAATAATTTTTAATGATGTCACTAAGTTCCATTGGTTGATTGGTAACAGTTTTACTGTATCAAATAAAGGAGAATCAATTGCTAGCATAAATAGTAAGACAGTTGTTGCTAAATATAATGGAACGTCCTATGGTAAGGGTCGATTTCTAGGTTTTGGAGATTTATATTGGATTTTTGATTATTACTCATCATCTTCTTATTCACAAGATCATAATAATCTATTAGAAAATATCTTAAACTTTCTTCTACCTCAGGATGATGCTTCGATTAATATAAAGGTAGACTTTGAATATACATCAAATTCTCAGGTCAATATCTCATTATATCTAAAGGATCAAACTTCAGAGTCTCCAATCACTAGTATGGATTACGATTCATTAGAAATCACTATAAAAAACGCATCCTATAACGCGTCAATTGATTTAAATATGAATTATAATAGTAGTGGAATATATCTTAACGATACTTATAATTTACCAGCACCAAGTTATAATCCTTATTCAGTTATAGTCAATCTAACTATTGGCTCAATAATTTATAGTAAATCGACTAAGATCCTTTATTTTGATGATTCGAAAGTCCCAATTATCAGTAGTTTATGGGCTAGCAATACAAACATAACAAGAGCAATTGATGAATCCAACACATTAAATGCTGAGCTCGATAAATCCACGTATGGGAATATTAACGGATTTTTGTCTATCTACTCATACTCGTTTTTTAATTCAAAGAAATCAATAAATAAAACATTGATATTCAATCATTCTGCCGCTAATAATTATAAAAACACTTTTTATCCTGATAAAAGCAATCCCTCAGGATATGCTGTTTTTTACATTATACCTTCAAATGAAAATTATACTAATCCATATTCACCAAGAGTTAGATTTGAAATCGTGAACAATCCCCCGGAAATATTAAAAACTACTTCAAGTTTTAATTTTGATGGAGGTTCGGAAATTATATTTGATGATGTAGAAACAGATACTGGAACCTTAGTGTATGCTACTACCCAAGGTAGTACGTTCGATTTTACAATAGATGTTAGAGACTCAGTTGATTATGAAGATAACAATTCTAACATGCGAATTTTTATAAACTTAATAATGGCGTCTGTAACTGACGATAATTACATTATTTTTATTTTTCCTTCCTCAATTATAGTTGGCGAATTATCTTATGAAGCACTTTCTGATAAATACGAGGGAACTTTTACAATTCCAAACTCAATGAATTATAGTTCAATTGCTGGAACTAAATCCGTGTCTACAGCGGCTGATTACGACTTCTCAACTAATAAGGGATATCTAGGTGTTTTATACATTACTGCTTATGATAGCGAAGGAGAATTCGATGAATTTATTATTATTTTAATGATATCTGAAAGGCCAATAGATTATTCTATAATAATTCTTATAGTTGTTGGAGTGATTGCCCTTATAGCGATAGCTGGTATGTCAATTTACCTTGTAAGAAAGAAAAGGTTTACAAAGCTAGTAAGATATGAACCCAGACACCAAGATTATTATTACCAACCCTCGTATGAAAAAGAAGATGATACATATATTACACCTGAACCAATAACTCAATTAGGACCATCAATGTATTGCCCATTCTGTGGAGGATTTATCAAAACGCCTAAAAAATTCTGCCCCCACTGTGGAGAATCGCTTACTTTTAACCAACAAGAGGAGTAATAGATCTTTTCAGAAATTAATATTTTATTTTTTTTTAAAAAGAGTTAATACCTTTCCATCTTCTAAACCGATATAAGCTTTCGAAGTCATATTAACAAACAAGCCTGTATCAACAACACCCGCAATTTTTAAAAACTCCATATTCAGTTCTCCCGGATTATTGATTTCACCAAAATCTACATCTACAATAAAATTCCCGTTATCTGTTATTAACGGTCCACTTTTAGATTTTGCCATTCGAAGAGTTGGTTTTCCCCCTAACTTTTTTAATTTGTTCATAATTGGAAAATAGGACATAGGAATCACTTCTATAGGGATCCCTTTTTTCCATTTCGTTCCTAGTGTTTCCGAATTTTTTCTAAAGTCTGCAATAATTATTAATTCTTTTGAATTTGATGCAACTATTTTTTCTTGGACCAAGCAACCTCCCCCACCCTTTATTAAATTAAGGTTTTTATCTAATTCATCTGCGCCATCAAGATCTATATCTATTTCCGGAAATTGCTCAAGAGAAACCAATTCTAAACCATTCTGTATTATTAACTGATAAGCTTGAAATGAACTCGGTATGCATTTCAAATTCATAGTATTTTCTTTATTTATTTCACCCAATCTCTGTACTGCATATACCACAGTAGAACCGCTACCAATTCCGATGATCATATTCTTTTTCACATTTTCATCCACAGCTTTTATAGCAGCATTCTTCTTTCCAGTTTCTATTAAATTATCTGTCATGTACAATACCCATATCTCTATTTTTTTAATAACTTTAGTATTCTAATAGCTAGATGAGCAGCATTATCACCCCTATCAATGCCTACACTTGCAACAGGAACTCCTGGAGGCATTTGAACCATAGATAACAATGCATCTAAGCCCCCTAATTTTCCACTAACAGGTACGCCAATTACAGGTTTATCTGTTTTTGAAGCTATTACTCCCGGTAAGGCAGCAGAAAGTCCAGCTACAGCAATATAAATTAAAGATTCAGAAGATCTCAAATATTGATCTAATTTATCGGGGTCTCTATGTGCTGAGATTATTTGAAGATCATAGTAAATATCATTATTTTTAAGTATCTTTTCTGCTTTCTCATAAACTTCTTTATCTGAAGTACTACCAGCGACTATCGAAACTAAAGGATTTTTACTTTTATCTAAATTCCTTTTAGACATATTGTATCTAAAAATTTTTTCAATAAAAATACTGCTAATAATCTCTTATTATTTTTGGATGATACTATAAAAAAGACATCAGCAAAAAGTTTAATACTTTTTTAGAACTTCCTAGTTTAAAAATTTCTAATTATAAATATAAAAACTATTCATTAAAAAAATATATAAGAGTGAAAATAATGGAATTAAAAGAAGTATGGTTGATAGATTACGCCCGTACAGCTTTTTCACGATCTAGACCAAGACAACCTGAAAGAGATGTATTTGGCGGGATCAGAGGAGATGCGCTTCTTGCTTCGTTGTTAATGAAATTCTTCGATGGTAAACTTGCAGATAAAGGTATAATAAAAGAAGATATTGATGAATTAACAGTTGGTTCTGCTATGGGAGTCGGGGAGAATTGGGCATATGGGGGAAGAATTCCTGGATTTTTAGCCGAATTTCCTTTTAAGACTTCAGCTATGTTTATCGATAAGCAATGTGGTTCTGCTGGTGCTGGGATGCATGTTGGAATAATGGAAATAATGACAGGATTTAGTAAATGTGTATTATCAACAGGTGTAGAGCACATGACGAGAGTTCCAATGCAAAATGATAAAATCGCCCCAAATATGGATATGATCAATAAAAAGAGTGAATGGTATAGACCACAGTATGATTTTATGACAACAAGTCAAATGCTTCAAACTGCTCAAAAACTTTACGAAGAAGAAATGCCAACATTCACAAAAGAGGATCTAGATAAATTCGGAGTACGATCTCATAATTTAACGGTGGAAAACACTGAAAAGGGATGGTTTAAAGGTGAAATTATTCCAATCGAAGGACATGTAGAAGGAAACACTGAAGAGAAAATGATGGTAGATCGGGATATGGCAGCAAGAAAATCTACTTTGGAGGGTGTAGGAGGACTACGTAGATTATCAAGACCTTTTTATTTAGAAAAGAATGGTGGAAAAGAAGGTTATGAGAAGCGAGAGGGTACTTTAGAAGGAGTAATAACTGCAGGAAATTCTTCACCTTTAAATGCGGGAGCTACGGCATGTATTATGATGGAGGCTGAGGAAGCAAAAAAGAGAGGTCTTGAGCCAATGGCAAGAATTGTTTCAATTGGGTTTGCGGGGGTAGATCCAACAGTGATGGGTAGAGGTCCTGTACCTGCGTCTGAAATGGCTTTAAAGCATGCGGGTTTAACTGTTGATGATGTTGATTATTGGGAAATTAATGAAGCATTTACTGTTGTTACTTTAAACTGTATGAATGCTCTAAATATTCCTGAGGAAAAAGTTAATGTTATGGGGGGAGCAACTGCAATCGGTCATCCATTAGGTGCAACAATGATAAGGCTTCCTGGAACTCTTGCTCGAATCTTGAAAGATAAAAAGGCAAAGTATGGTATCGCCAACGCTTGCGTTGGTGGTGGACAGGGAATAGCAACTTTACTTGAAAACCTTGATGCATAAGTTTTCAATTTTAAATATTAACTTTTAAAACTTAATTTTCATTTTTTTAGTTTTTTATTCTTTAAATTATTTTTGAACTAGATACAATTGAATTATGAGCTTTCTGAGTAATATTTAAATATTAATCTATAACAAATTAACTTACAAAAACATAAAAAAAGTGAAATCAAAATGCCAGTTTATAAAAGTATTCAGTTAGTCGGAACCTCCGAAAAAAATTGGGCTGATGCCGTTCAAAATTGTTATTCGGAAGCCAAAAAAACCTTGCGTGGCATTAGAAATATTCAAATTATTGAATCCGACGTTAAGGTTAAAGAGGATGTTGATAAGTTAATATATAGAGTTAGAGTTCAGATAAATTTCCAATTAGAGAGATAACTAATATCAAAAAATTTTCATTTTTTTTCCTTTTTCTTTCTATTTTTTCAATTTATTAGATCTCTTATTAAATCAATTGTTAAATTTTAAATATGACGAGTTCTATTAAGATTTTAAAACTTTTTGGATGTGTTTTCTATGTTCCAGTGGGATGCTATTAAAGATTTATTTGATAACCCCGTAGTTGTAAGATACATCATAGTAGGTATAATAGTTCTTGTTGTAATTATTATTTGTTATTCGATTCATCATAAATTAACCAAATAAATATTCTTGTTCAAATCATCAATAATTTATGATGAAAATTAGATTTGAGTATCCTCATCATCCAAAACTTTGAATAAATCTGGTAAGGTTGCTTTATTAATGTTCAAATAGTCACCATCAATCTCAAATTGGTATTTATTACACCAATCAATCAGCACATCAAGCATTTTATCCTTTTCTATATTTAATAACCCCTGAATCATCTCAATTCTAATTCGTTTTGAGACGTCTAATAATGATTTTAATTGTTCAATATTACGATGTTGTTTTGAAATATCTTTGCTTCTTTTTAGGTCCTCTAAATTACTTAGAATATGAGATCTTGCACTGGTTGCGTATGGAAAATTAGGATCTATCTCTAAAGCTTTTTCATAGTATCTTAATGCTTCTTCTAATTTCCCTTCTCTTTCGTAAATTAAGCCAATGTTATAAAGACAATGTTTATAATCTGGTTTGATTTTAATTGCTTCTTCATAACACTCTTTTGCTTTTTCGAATTTATCTAAATTAAAATTTGCGATTCCTAGATTATAATGAGCTCTATAATTATTAGAATCGATTTCTATAATTCTTTTGAATAATTCTTTAGCCTTTTTAAATTGTAAGGTATAATCATCATTAAGGAATCCCCCATAAATGAATAGTGTTTCTATAAGGCTATCTTTAACTTGTTTAGAATTAGGATTATTTTTATATAGATTTTCTAATATATCTACTGCTTCTTCAAATTTTTCTTGATGTACTAATTCTTTTGCCTTTTTAATAAGTTCTTCATTTTTTTCCATTAAAAATTTCACAGTCCATTTTAAAAATAGTTTTTAATATATTGAAGCTTTTTTTAAAAGTAGTTATATTTCATGTTCATACCATATATATTTGGACTTATTTATACCAAGCTTTAGAAATAAGTTCCTTAAAGTACTATCAGAATCTAGGCAGATGTAATAAACTTTATCGATTTTGAGGGTTCTTTTAACGTATAGCTGGATTTCTTTAATAACTTTCTCTTCAATTCCTTTTTTAAAAGAATTTTCTTTTTTAGTTAGCACTTGATGAATAATTACTCTATCATTACCTAAATAATCCCTAAATGTAGTATAAGTTCCAAAACCTAAGATCTTTCCATCTTCTTTAGCCACTACCATTGAATTTCTATATTGAAGATCAAGAGCCCTACGATTCAATTCTTCTTCAAATTTTTGCCAATGAGAGAAGAAATAAGATTTATTTTCGATGAAATCTTCAAAAATCTCTTTTAAAATAGGTTTATCACTTCTTGGGTCAAATCTATCTATTATTATCATATATTTCACCAATGGTAAAATTGATATTGAGTTTAAATGAATGATTGTATAAGATTTTTTTTCTATTCAAATTTAATTATTATTTAATAAGAAATATTTTTTAGAATTCAGAACAATTATGAATGATATACAATGAGTGGAAAAACAAAGAAATTGTTAATCCCAGTTAAGAAAATAAATAAGGATGTAATAATTCCAAAACCATCTAAACTAGGTGATGCTGGGGCTGATGCAAGAATAATGGGATTTAAAAAGATAATTACTGAAGAAAACAAAAGAGAATTATTAGATATTGAAGCAGACTCTTATACTTTAAAACCTTTAGAGAGAATAGGGTGTCAACTGGGATTTGCGACAGCTATCCCTGAAGGTTATTATTTTAAAGTTGTTCCCAGAAGCGGTTTAGCTCTATGGGAAGGATTATCTATTGTAAATTCTCCAGGTACAATAGATTCTGGTTATAGAAATGAATGGATGGCAATTATTGTTAATTTATCAAATAAGGAAGTTACTCTGAAAAAAAAGGAACGCATTTGTCAAATTATATTATCCAAGATTCACGAATATGAATTTACTGAAACAGAAAAATTACCTGAGTCCGAAAGAGGGTTAGGTGGTTTTGGTTCTACAGGTAAGAGATAAATATTAAAAATATTATTTAATTTTCATATCAATTAAATTATAAAATTGAGATTATGTCAGAATTAACTCATGAAGAAGAATTCATAATTGAAAAACTTAAAGAAAACGAAGGTAGGCTAAATTATAAAGAATTACAAACTCTTTGTCAAGATGAATTCGAAGGAGTACGGTTGATTTTAAAGAAATTGAAAGAAAAAGGATTAGTTGATTATGAAGGAATGATTCCTGGATTTTCAGCAGAAATTGAACTGGTAAAAGAGTTTTAGTTCAAAAATTTCTTAATAGAATAAGAATTATTTTTTTTCCGTTTTGTATTTTCGATTTTAGGTTAAAAGATGTTATTACTAAAAAGGTATACAAGTGATAAATGAGAACTTAACTTTGAGATTTAAATACATATCATCTAAATAATAAAAACATTCTTTATAGTTTCTTACTAGAGATTCCACTAATTATTTATATAATTTCTATCTATAGTCAATTGAAAGATATAATAAAAACTGAGATTGTTAATAATTGCCGATTGAATTTTATAATCCCCCCTCCGCGATATTAGCCTCTGGATCCAAATTAGGAGTTGAACTTGGAGGCTCTAAAAGTATTTTAAGTATCGATCAGAATCACAATTTATATTCTGAGGGATCTATTTTCAGTGAATTAAGTTGGGGGGCATTTTATCAGGAGGAGGGGTTGGAAGACCAAATAGATACGTTTGAAACTAAGGAATATGATTCTGTTCGCGAGGATCCCAAAGCTTTAGTTCAAACTATTGTAGACAGTATTTATAACATTATGAATAATCAGAAACTCTTCTATGGTATTGTGGATTTTGAAGTTGATGCATTTCTTAATCAGAATACCATTATTCCAGGATTAAAATTAGATTATCAAATAATTAATAAATTACTCGATGCTCATAAGAAAACACGAGAAGATGAGTTATTTCCGAAAATCCTATTTGATGTAAAAGGTAGCAGTAGAATTAAATTAGAATTTCAAGGTAGTAAAAGAGTAAATCTACATTTAAACGGCACAAAATTAGAAGATTATGCGGATAATTTGAGAATGGCTAAAGGTTTTGCCACTGGTATCGTATGTACTTCTCGGGGAGCAGCTAATCTTTACATAATGAGTGACAATATCGTCTTTAAAGAAGATATGATTCCAGAATTATATATCGACGAAGAGAATCTTGCTATCATTGATTTAGGGATTGAAAGACAATTGTTATTTCCAATTAGCTGGTTTCGAATAGATTTAGGCATTAAATCTTTAGAAACATTAGAGCTTTGGGAAGAAATCAAAACCGATTCTAAATTAGAAAAGGCATTAGCTTATTATGATCGCTATATAGGGGGATTAGTTTACAAGAAATTTCAGGTTATGGCTTCTACCATTGGTACAGATATGGGGGAAGATTTTAATAATCTAAATCCCGGAGAAAGAAGACAAGCACTTAGAGACATGGCAGAAGCAATAAGAAAATTAACAGATGAGTACAAAAAGTAGGAATAATTCTCCTCTATTTTTTTAATATCCTAGGGGCTTTAAAATATCCATCTTGTTTATATTTAGTATTTTTGGTAGCCTCTTCATTTGAAAGAGATTCCCAAGGCTCATCCTCTCTGAAAACATTGGATAATCCTTCTATTGGATGGGTTGTAGGTTTAACATTATCTGTATCTATATCATTCAATTTTTTAAAGTAATCAAGAATATCCCCGAGCTGTTTTGAAAGTTGTTCTTTTTCTTCCTCGGATATATCTAATAATGCTAATTTAGAGAGGTGTTCAATTGTTTGTTTTGAAAGTTCTTCTTTCTTAGACATAGCTTAACTCAATTAAATATAAAAATAAAAGTTAATTAAGCTTAACTATTTTTAAATTTAGACATATACTTTATCTAATACAAATAATATTTCTTCAGATAAATTCTATTTAATATAACAATAACAATTAATTAAAACAACTTTTTACCTTAAATATGACTGATATTGAAAAGTTAAGAGAAGAAATTCCAAGTTATGCATTTATTGCACTTGCACGTCGTGGGATGGAAAAAATATCGTTAGATCAATGTTTTTTAAAAAATTGTGATAATGAGAATCCTAATTTATTGGAACCTTTAAAAAAAGAAGAATATGAGGATGAAAAGAAACAGACAAAAGAAATTTATATAAAATGTAAAAAATGCAATGGAGTATTCATTTTAAAATTAGTGATTTTAAAAAAAGTAGCTAAATCCACTAAAGAAAATAATGAAGAACCTTTATCAATGGGCATGGTTTATGCTTTAGATGAAAATAAAAATGATTTAGGTCACATAGGGTATTTTTAAATTACTATTAAGTTTTGTCTTATGAAGTTTGATTTTTATTTATTCGATCTAGATGGCACATTACTCAACCTCGGGAATATTGGGGCTTATGTGGATCAAATTTTTGTGAAAACACTTAAAAAATTAAAAGTTCCTAAAACACCTGATAAGGATGAAAGATTAAAATTTTGGTCTGTTGGAGACAATTATCTCGAATTATTGAATACATGGGGGGCTTCTAAAGCTCAAACCTTTTGGAAGCAATTTGATAAAGTCGACTTTAAGCAAAGAAAAGCTCTATTTAATGAAAAAAAATTAGCTCTATTTGATGATGTTAAACTTGTATTAGAAAGAATTCATAATCATAAAGATGGCAAGAAAATGGGTATTGTGACTAATACTGCAAATTATGTCGTGGATTATGTATTAAAAAAGTTTAACATCGCTCCTTTTTTTCAAGAAATTTTTAGTATGGGATTTAAAAATGACCAGAAATCTGCAAAACCATCGCCTAGTGGGATTTTATCAATTTTAAAGAAATTTCAGTATGATCAAAATATACATAAAGCTTTAATGATTGGAGATTCTATTGCGGATATCCTAGCTGCAAAAAAGGCGAATATTTCTGCATGTCTGATAACGCGAGGTACATTGAGGTATCAAAAAGAAATAAATGGATGGGAGTTCCAGCCAGATTATATTATCGAAAGGTTGGATAAAATCCTTAAATTATAATCCAAAAAAATTATATACCCAAACTGCTTCTTATTTAATATTGAAAATCTTAAGAGAATAGTCATATGCCGACAAATTTAGGAGAGGAAGATATCTTAAGAAAAAAGATTTGGAAAGTTATCAATTTAATTCAAGCTAACCAACTTTTTGTTCATCATAAAGAATTGAATATTAAGCATTCTACTGAAAAGAGTAAGAAAATTCAATCAAGATTTTTACCTGAAATATTGACTTTATGTATATTAAATGCGATAGTCCCTAATTCAGCTATGCTCTTAATAGGAGGTCATGGTGGAGGTAAAACTACTTTAGTAAAGCTTCTGGGAAGGATGTTTACCGCAACGCCACTCAATGAAATTGAGAGTTCGATTATCCGAGGTCATCCACAACTAACTGAAGAAAAACTCATCGGTACGTTAAAATTAGGAAAATTAATGAAAGACGGTGAGGAAGAAGTTGTGTGGAGACAATTTGTAACAAATTTTTGGAAAATTATTGATGAAGTAAATCGACTTACTCCTTATGCTCAAGATATACTCTTATCCCTTCTTGCTGAAGGTACGGTAAAATATTATGATTCTATTACAACAATAAATAAATACTGCTTATTTGCAACAATAAATCCAAACGACATTGGGACATTTGAATTATCTCAACCATTTCTAGATAGATTTGGAATATCAGTTCCAATTGCAATGCCAGCGAGTCATGATTTACAATTGATTTTAGCAGGGAAAGACGAAAAGTATTCTGGTTTTGACGAATTAATCCAAGTTCCTAAAATTTTGACTATTGACGAATTAATGGAAATTTGGTACTATGTTAATAAAATACCTTTTTCTCCAGAAGTAAATAATTACATTCATGCTATAATAAGAGAATTTACTTTATGTTCAAGAGTTGACAAAGGAAATACTGAAGATTTAAAACCAAGCACAGGATTATGTTCTGGTTGTCATTTTAATACAGCCCAAAACATATGTAATAAAATTGATACAATTTTAAGTGTAAGAGTGGCAAAAGATTTATTGAGATACTCAAAAGCATTAGCTTGGTTATTAAGAATTAGTATAGTTGATGTCAATATTGTTAATACTACTGCCCCTTACGTTATTTCACATCGGGCAGTCTATGTTAAAAGAGAATTAGATAAAGCTCCTTATTTTGGAAATAAATATGAATTTTCCAAAAATATGTTAAATTTAATTCAGAAACGCTTTAAAAATCGCGAAATATGCTATGAAATTACTGAACGATTTCGAGAAGGAAATTCTAAAGAATCTGACTTAACAGAATTAAAGAAATTTGAGAAAAATGATTTAATAGTGAAATTTGATTTAATCCCGTTTGTAAACTCAGTTAATAATAAAACTTACCCTCCTCTCGCTCAAGAGATAAAAAATGCGGCTAAGAAAGGGGATATAAATAAATTAGCGGAAATAAGAAATAATCTTTTGGAAAAAATAGACTTTCCAAATAGAGGAGATTTAATCGAATGGTGTAATCATGAACTTTTTAAACAAACTGTTACCGATTATATAATCAAATTCTCTTATTGGAAAGATGTTTGGGCAGATATTGCTGCCGAATTTTCGGATTTAGACCAACCTCTTAAGGATGCATTTAATCAACGACAGACTAAACAAATTCGTACTGAAGATCTCCTAATAGAAATCAATGTTACTGGGACTAAAGAGGATTCTTTGGTTAATATTCAAATTTCTGGAGGATCGGAGGCTCTGAAATTAAGATCATTATTGGATAATTTAAACTACATCCAAAAGCAAGAATAGCGAAGGATGAATTATAATATAATTGGGAAATACAATAAGATTTACGTCTTAAATAACAAGAATAAAACATAGCTTAAAAACTTTAGCCTTTTTGATAAGGTATGTTGAAATATGTTGAAATTAACTACAGATCCATAGGTATGATTTAAATAAGGGTTTGTACATGATTATATTTACCCAACTAATAAAAAGCTTTGAAAGAGGGTGAGAAAGATAAAAAAAGATAAGAAAAAACCAAACACCTTAAGGAAAATGTTCCGGTATTTTTTATCCAAAAAACCTACCCTACTTTTAACATTAGCATGTACAGCTACGTGGGGACTTGTATGGTCAATTACACCATATATTACAGGTCTTGCATTCGATGTGATATACGAGAGCTTAGAAAATCTCGAAATGGTTAATAAAAAGGTTTTGTTATACTTAATGCTTCTTATCTTTATCGCTTTATCTGGATTCCTAGCTCAAGGTCTTGCTTTTTTTTTTGTTGGGAATTTACATCAAGGTATATTTAAAAGACTCCGGGAAGAAGTATTTGACTCTCTTCAACGACAATCTCATAAATATTTTGGTGAACATAGTACAGGTGAAATTATTTCAAGGTCCACCTCCGATATAGGGATAGTTGCAGATTTTTTCTTTGCAATACCCATTAATGGTACGTTGATGATTGTTGAATTTACTGTACTATTATCATTGTTATTTATTATTAATTTATTATTAGGAATCATCTGCTTACTATTTCTACCAATAATGTGGTTTACGACAAGGCATTTTAAAAAAAATTTTTGGCCATTATATTTTGACGCTCGAAAGCAAATCGGCATGCTAAATAAAGTAATGCAGGAAAATATCGCAGGAGCAATAGTTTCACGTGTATTTGACGCGAGAGAAAAAGATCTAACGCGGTTTGATAGAGATAATTCTCAATACAGGGATTTTATGATTAAAGCACATAAGTATGGGGCTGCAATTTGGCCTCAAATGCTTTTAATCGGGGGGATTATGGTTTCAACTGTAATACTATTGGGGGGAACATTAGTCATGAACGACGAAATGACGGCGGGAGTTCTTATTGCATCTATAATGCTCTCAGGGCGTCTTTTCGTGCCAATTAATCATATAACCCGTCTTGGAGTTGTATTAGGTCAAGGCCAAGCTCTAGGAACGAGGATTTTTCAGGTAATTGAAAACATTCCGGTAATAATGGACGATCCAGGGGCGATTAACCATCCAAATGATGGAAAAGGTGAAATTAGATTTGAGAACGTGAGTTTTGGCTATAAGGACGAACCGGTATTAGAAGGAATTACATTATTGATTCCAGCGGGAAGTACTATAGCCCTTTTGGGTGGAACTGGTTCAGGAAAGAGTTCATTGATCAATCTGATCCCGAGATTCTATGATGTTACGAAAGGGGCAGTAAAAATAGATGAAGTTGATGTTCGGAACTTGAAGTTGGAATCAATGCGGAAAAAAATTGGTTTTTGTGATCAAGAAACATTTCTTTTCTCTAGGAGTATCAGAGAAAATATCGCATTTGGGAATCCGATGGCTACAAAAGAAGAGATCATTCATGTGGCAAAGGTATCTCAAATTCACGAGTTCATTGAAAGTCTTCCCAATGGATACAATACTGTAATTGGAGAACGAGGAATAACTTTAAGTGGAGGTCAGAGACAACGCCTCTCTATTGCTCGTGCTCTTCTCGCAGATCCATTAATTGTAATCTTTGATGACGCACTTTCTTCAGTCGATATCAAAACGGAGAGAAAAATACAAGATGCTTTAGAAGCATTGTTAGAGAATAGAACTACAATTTTTATTACTCAACGTCTCTCAACAATAAAATTTTCAGACTGGATTGTAATAATGGATAAAGGAACTATTGCAGAGCAAGGAACACATACAGACTTGCTCTCTAAGAATGGCATATATAAACGTCTTTTTGATACGCAAGTTGATGGTGTTTTAGATCTTGAATTAATAGAAGAAGTGGAGGATGAAACATAAGATGGAAATTGACGAAAAAAATTACAAAAGAACCATCCCTGACAAAATTTTAATAAAAAGGATGCTGAAATATCTCTTTATTCACAAGAAACTGATGTCGATTGCGCTAATAATGATGATTATCCAAACCATTTTTTTTGCGTTAGGACCATACATGATAAAGATAATTCTCGACAATTATATAACTCAAAGAAAGAGAGCGGAGTTTTTAATAGTCGGGTTTCTGTATCTTGTTGTGGTAATTCTACGTATTATCCCGATGTATGTTCAAAGGTGGCTTCTCTTTATTGCCGGGGAAAAAACGATTCATGATTTGAGAAGAGATACTTATGAGAAACTACAAGATATTAGTATGGAATATTTTGACAAAACGCCAGCGGGTGATTCACTAGCTCGTATGACAAGTGACATTGCTTCCATTCAGCCTATACTTTCTGGGGAGTTTATGATGGCATTCTCATCCCTTTTTATGGTAATAGGAGGTCTTATCGTCTGCTTGTCAATTTCTCTTCCATTAACACTTCTTACAATATCTCTCTTCCCGGTTATTATTATATTCGCAATTTTTCAACGACGTTTTGTTCGAAAGAAATGGGATGAATATAGAGAATTTAATGCAAAATATATTTCCTCAATGGCAGAAGAAATTTCTGGAGCACGAGTTTCACAATCTTTCGCACGATATGAATATAATCGTCTAGATTTTGATGAATTAAATGAAGAATATTATCAAAAAGGATTAACTGCTTTTCGTTGGAGTAGTATTTTTAGTCCATTCTATGAGACCTATACTAAGTTGACAATTGTTTTAGTTTTATTTGTTGGAGGGAGTATGACGCTGCAAACACAAGGTGCTCTGACGGTAGGAAGCCTTGTTCTTTTTATCTTATATCTCAATTCATTTCTCGAGCCATTAATGATTATTGCAGGGTTATATGGCCTTATTCAGACTTCTTTTTCGGCATTTGAGCGAATTATCATTTTACTTGATACTCCCTTATTAATAACTAAAAATGTTGACGCTAAACCATTAGATTGTCATTCTGGAAAAATAGACCTTAATAAGGCTACGTTTTCTTATGGTGAAGGTGAATCAATGGTACTAGATAATTTCGACCTCTCTATCCAACCAAATGAATGCATTGCGATTGTTGGAGAGACTGGTTCAGGAAAAACAACACTTATAAGCCTCATCTCGAGATTATATGATATTCAAGAAGGTTCAATTCAAATTGATGGACAGGATATCAGAGACGTGACACTTTCCTCTCTACGGAAATCCATAGGAGTCGTTCTACAAGAACCATTTCTGTTCTCAGAATCGGTTCGATACAATTTATGTTACGGAAAGGAGGCTTCAAATGAAGAAATTAGAAATGTTTTGAAATTAATTAGTGCTGAGTTTGTTTATGATTTACCTAACGGACTTGATACCAAGGTGGGAGAGAGGGGTGGCTGGCTTTCTCTGGGACAGCGACAATTAATTTCCTTTGCTCGTGCTCTCATCACAAATCCAAAGATTATTTTGTTAGATGAAGCGACCTCTTCAATTGATCCCCAAGCAGAACTCCGCATCCAGCGAGCGTTATCCAAAATGCTTGAGAATCGAACGTCCATAATTATTGCCCACCGACTAAGTACCGTTCGAGCTGCGGATAGGATCATCGTACTTGAAAGAGGGAAAATTATTGAAGAAGGGACCTTTGACGAACTTCTTGCACAGAAAGGAGAGTTTTATACCCTGTACAAATTACAATTCCGACATGAGGATTAATTTATATATGAGAATAAGTAATTTAATTAGAAAAGAACATAAAAATAAATCAGATAAAAGAATTGAAAGCTAAAAGTAGAGATTTAAATAATAAAGAGAAATCAATTAAAAAACTAGCCAAAATCGCATTTAATAATGCACTTGCTGAATTTTATTACCCTCCCTTAAGTGAACCTAATTTTGTTTTTGATTATACTCATTTAGAAGGATTTTATATAGATACTGAAAATCAATGGGAAATAACAATGAACCTTGCTAATACACCATTATTCAAAGATGATCAGGAATATATCGATTACTTCTATATAGTCTCTCTCCACGAAGTTTCACATTATCAGATTATCCCATATGATGGTTTGACTAATGCTAAATTACTTCGAGCAGCAATGGAATATGTAAATCAAAATTATGCTCCCATAGTAGTAAATGTCTTTGCTGATCTTATTATTGATTATAAGCTCTATAAGAAATACCCAGATTTGATAACTTGGGAGGTAAAATTTACCTACGACCATATTAAAAATAAAGGTAAGGTAAGTGATTTTACAAAATTCCTATTTCGAGCTTATGAGAAAATGTGGAATGTTAACATATTAAACGATGATACACTAAAAGATATGGATCCTTTGACTGAAAAGGTGTCTAAAGCTATTCTAAAAGATCTTGAAGATGAATTCACATGGGAGAAAAAAGTATCTACTCTCGCAAGATATTTGAATAATTTAATCCTAGATACATTTGCGTTAATTGGTAAAAATGGAATATGTGAGAAAGGAAATGAAAAAAGAAAAAGTCCAGGAGGTGTATTCATAGAGATCCCACAAGATGTTTTAGAAGTGATGGATAATCCATTGGAGAGCAAAAATTCTGATAAATTAAAAGAAGGAAATGAAGATGAATTGAGACAAAAAGCTGAAGAATTCGCCAAAAACATCCCATATTCTGAGTTTGGTGGACCTGCCAGACAGGCAGGTATTTTATTAGATGGAATCCCTTTAGCTACGTGGTATAGAGGATTAGCAAAAGATCTTATTGAAATCAGAATTCTCGAAGAAAAACCAAGTGGGCAATTACCAGTTTATCCTGAAGTGTGGCGTATAGGAGATAAAATAGAAGACTTAGATGTCGTACAGACTTTATTAAATAGTCCAGTGATTATTCCTAATCTTACTACTAGAAAATGGGCATTTAAAGAAGGACCAGGTCATCTTGTTGAAAACCAAATCCCTGATTTATTAATTGTTTTGGATTCTTCTGGTTCTATGAAATGGGATTACACTTCGAGAATAGAAAGAGGACGAGGTCCCTATCACACAGCACTAATTGCGGCATTTGCTGCACTTCATTATGCAGCAAGTAAGGGGGCAAAATTTAGTGTAATTAATTTTTCAAACAGAGCCGATATTTGCCAGTGGACATCAGAATTTAAGAAAGCTGAAAAAATAATGTTAAGATACCAAGGAGGTGGCACTGTATTACCAACAAAAGAAATCGTTCAGCAATGTGATAAAGCGGAAAGAAAGACTCTTGTTTTTATAATTACGGATTTTGGTATATATAATTGGAGTAAGTCAAAGAAAATTATGATTGATCTAGCTCAAAAAGGTCA
>JBHLKM010000002.1:1884-7431 GCA_048886685.1 Candidatus Hodarchaeota archaeon | reverse complement strand
ATAAGAATTTTTAATAATTAGAGTACAGAAAGTAAACTATCAATATCCAACCAGCCTTTTAAAGCATGAATTATTATGCCATTTTCATCAATCACAAATTGACCAGGACCTTGTTTTTCCCAACCTTCGTATTCTCCATGCTCAAATCCATATTTTTTAACTTCCTTCAATTTAAGTGGAATTTGCTTAACAGCTTCAGCTGTCATTAATCCTAAGCCAAATTTATCATATAACTCATCTTTAGAGCTTGGAATTACTGGAAAATCAATCTTATTATTTTCAATGTACTCCTTAGCTATTTTTTCCCCCGATTGTGTGATATATAATATTACAGTATCCTTTTCTTCAATCTCGGTCTTACTATTCATTAGATCATGAAGATCCACTTGGCAAATGGGACATCCAAAATATCTTGAGAAAATCAACACTATCTTTTTATCTCCTATAATGTTTGCTAAATCAATTTCTCCTGCATTGTAAGAATCTAACTTAAATAAAGGGGCTTTATCTCCTTCATTTATTTCCTTTTTATCCACATTATTCACATTTATTTTTGTATATTTTTTTAATGTTTAACTTCATATAATATTTATTAGCTATTTTTTCATTACAAATAAAAATAGAAAATCTAAGAGATATCGATTAACTATGGTAGGTAAATTAAAAAAACCTTAAATTATTTAATCTTAGATAGTACTATATAATTTAAATTAAAAAATCAATAAGAAGTGATTATAAAAAAGAAAATTAAAAAAATGTGAATTCAATGGTTAAAAAAGAATACGTTTGCGAAAAATTACTTTGATCGACTCGATCAAGTATTTCAAGGTAAAAAAAGCAGTATAATTATTGAAGACTTTGTTGATCTACGAGGAGGTTCTACTTTAATTCTCGGATTTGCAGGAATTGGACTTATTGGTCCAATTGTAGCCAATACCTTAATTGAACAATTACCAGACGTAAAAGAAATAGGTTTTGTTACCAGTGAATATCTCCCCCCTATTTCTGTTTTCTACGCAGGAGTTTTAAAACATCCGTTCAGAATTCTTTATTCACCACAATATAATTTAATTATTGGAGTATGTGAAGTTCCTTTTCAAGTTTCTACAGCATATAATGATCTTGCTAAAACTATTTGTAATTGGGCTTTATCAGAAGATATTAAAGCAAAAGAGATTGTAATTTTTCAGGGAATTCCTCAGAGAGGTATAATTGATGAATATCCCGTATATTATGCAGCTGAGGAAAACATGATGAAACATCTAGAAAAATTTGGAATTGAAAAAGTTGAGAAAGGTATAATAGTAGGTCCAGAAGCAACTGTTCTAAACGAGGCACTTACAAATAAATTAAATGCCTATGCTTTATTCACACCAGTCTTAGAAATTCCTACACCTGAGGGTGCCGCAAGCATTTTAGAAGTTTTAAATAAAATTTATGAATTATCAATAATTACTTCCTCCCTTATAGAGCAAGGAAAAGAAATTAAAGCTAAGATGTTAGAATTAGCACAGAAAGCCCAAGAATATCAACAACAACAACGTTTACCTGGTACTGGTAAAGAATATACCCAGTACTTCCAATAACCTAAATTTATTATATTTTTTAATTCTATTTCTAATTTCTTTGCATAAAGCAAATCTCAGTCGACTTTGATGAGATTATATGATACTTGTTTTTTTGTTGATTTAACGAGCTCATAACGGTAACGAAAAAGATTAAAGAATTAACAAATATTGATTCTTATCATGAAATATGACAAGACACATGCAGCGGTTTGTGGGCTTTTTTGCCCTGCCTGCACAGTATTTATTGCTACACAGGAAGATCCGGCACGTCTTAAAATAATTGCTAATCAATTTGGGATATCTGAAGAAGAAATGAAATGCAATGGCTGCCGGTCGGATAAACGGATTCCTTATTGTGATACTTGTAAATTATATCCTTGCGCCGAGGAGAAAGGAATAGATTTCTGTGGGCAGTGCGATGAGTATCCCTGTGATGATTTAAAAGAGTTCCAATCCCTAGCACCCCATCGGTTTGAATTATGGGAAGCACATGAACAAATTGTTAAGGAGGGATATGAAAAATGGATGGAAGACATGATAAAGCATTATTCATGTTCAGAATGTGGGACAATCAATTCAACATATGATCCTAGTTGTAGATCATGTGGACATCAGCCAAGTAATCAATACTCTGAAAAACATGGGAAAAAAATATGGGAATTCTTATCAAAACAACAATCTAAATTGAAGCAAGATTAATTTCATTATTTTTTATTATCTTTTTTTTAAGAAGAAAAACAATTTAATTAATTGTTCATAAAAAAGAAGTTAATAATATATAAAATTAATTTTAATTGAAGATTTTAGGAGTATTATGATAACTATTTTTCCTCTATCATAAACATACTATTCTCGATATTTACTATGAAAAGAATTAAGACTTTTGATATTATTCGGGGTTGGTGTATGTTCATGATGGTGTGGGGGCATATGCTTTCTTGGTGGGTAATTACTCAAGATCGGTGGTTGACTTCATCACTTCATTCAATTTTCGGTGACATTGTTGGTATTGGATTTTTATTTATTTCAGGATTAAGTACAGTAATATTTTTTAGGAGCAGACTTGCAAGAGCCGAAAACTCAATTGTCTATGACGTAGATCAAGTTAAAAATGAATATTTATTTCGAGCTTTACTTATCTTAATTATAGCTCTAATTTATAATATTCTTATATCAATCGGGACATTTGATCTTCTAAATATCTGGAAATGGTACATACCACTTACCATAGCGATTTCTCTATTATTAGCATTTCCATTACTTGAAATTTCAAGATCGCTTAGATTAATAATAGCTGCGGGTTTTTGGCTGGGCCATTATTATATCCTTTCATTACTTTTACCTTCCCAAGGTCACGCTAACATTTTTGGGGTGTTATATCATTTTTTATATAATTCCAAAGGTTTACATCCCATTCTATGTTATTTCAGTTTTTTTTTAATAGGAACAGTAATTGGGGATGTAATATTTGAAATATATCTCAAAAATGATCAAAAAGAAAGGAGGAAGGCATTGAAAAATGAAATTTTGTTCCCTTCGTTAATAATAGGTCCAATTCTAATAATATTTGGGATTTTATCTCTTTTTCCAAATTTTTTAAAGCACGCAACGCTATCATCAACAGTTTATTCCTTGGGAGTAATATTAATTTCAACTTCAGTTTTATTAATTATTGAAGAATACGAAATTATTAATGTAGAAAGAAGTTACAGATTTTTCTTTTATTTCTCTTATTATTCTTTTTCTATTTATTTTGCTCATAATGTGTTATATTTTATATTATTTGAAAGAACAAATGCATTAACGTTTTGGATTTTTATGCCACTCACTTTTTTTGTAATTATTTTAATACTTAGAGTTATTTATACAAACCTTAAGGATAGGGCATCTATAAAAGCACAGATAGGTAAATTGAGCATAAAACTGGCAATGTTAATAAAAGAAAAAAAAGTAAAGAAATGTAAATAGGAAGGATTTGATACAAATTAAAGAGAAATTCATCCCAGTACAGATAAATCAAGAATTATGCTTAAGATGTGAACGGTGTTTACGTGCTTGTAAGGCTAAAGCTATATATTTTGAGCATAGTATTCGATTAGTAGATTATACCAAGTGTAAAGCATGTTTAAATTGTGTTCAGGTATGTCCGAGAAATGCAGTGGAAGTTACATCCATTGAGTTTGAAGATCAAGTGGTTAGTATAAAAGTGGATCACGAAAAGTGCTCTATGTGTGAAGATTGCCTCGATGAGAATGGAAATTTCTGCCTTAAAAATCTTTTTTACAAAGATAAGGTGAAGAATAAAGAAAATCAAGAAATTGAAGGGATAAGGTTTAAATTTAGAGAAATAGCAAAATGTCAGGGATGTTTACGATGTGAAGCACTTTGCCCTGAGAAGGCTTTAAAACCAGTGACATTCGACGCTAAATAATAGAATTAAAGATATTGCAAGTTAATAACAACACTTTAGTTTTCTAAGCTTTTAATTCTTTTCACTAAATCATTAAGATATAAGTTTCCCATTCCTAACTTTACCATATGGGAAAAAAATAGTACTAATGCAAATCTCGTACCTAAGATTTCAACATAACTAGAACAAATTTTCTGGTTGTTTTCTAGTTCTAGATACATCTTTTTTAGACTACTCAGTTTTTTCTCACTTCGAACTTCAAATTCTTTAGTTATTGAAAATAATGTCGTACTTGGGAGTGAAGAATATAAAACATTTCCCTCAACGGTAAAAATTCCACTTCCTAATATTTCTTTATCATCCACAAAACCTCTTAAAATTTTAACGATCTCTTGAAATAGAGGCAATGAGGTAAAACTTGTAGTTTGATCATCCGTAACAGTTTCTGCAGATTCTCCCCCTCCCTCATAATACTCCATATGTGCGAATTCAAAATCTACTTTTTGGTATCCTCGAACTTTAAAGTTTTTATCTACAAAAGATTGAAAACTATGTTCACACACAGCTCCTGAAGGTATAGAGACTGTTGTTAATGTTTTGCTTTGGTTTATTATTTTAGAGGGGATTTTTAATTCCTTTCTTTCGCTACAAGTCGGGCAAACTACCCGTATAGTTTCAAATAGTTCTTTTGCTTCAGCATTATTTGTTTCTAGCATATGATCTTAATTTATTATCTTTATAGATATTATTTTAGTGGTAAATATTAATACTTAAAAATAAATTTATGTGCTTACATATTGATTCATTTAACTTAAATAATAATTTTACTAAATCAAACTGGTAATTCTGGTTCAATATGATTAATGATGTTAAAAGCTTTTTTTCTCTTAAGACAAGATGAACACTTGCCGCAAGGCTTATCCCCATCAGTATAACAACTCCATGTCCATTCTAAAGGAACATTCAACTTTTTAGCTAATTTTATCACTTCAATTTTACTCAATTCTATTAAAGGGAGTAAAATTTCAATATTGTTAATGCCCTCACGTTTTCCTCTATTTATTAACTTTTCAAGGGCTTGAAAGAAATCAATATCTGCATCTGGGAATAATTCTGGATCTGCTGAGATATGACCACCTATGATGAATTTATACCCATAAACTTCAGCATAATAGGCCGCAATAGAATAGAACACAAGATTTCGCATTGGAATAAAACCCTCTGGTGAATGAAGCGCGCTTGGAACAGGAAACCCTTCTATTCGTAAATCAATTCCCTCTTTTAAATATGGTATTGAAACTTCAACAAGTCTGACACCTAATTCAGCTGCTAGTTGTACTGTTGCTTTTTTCTCCCTTTCAGGTCGAAGATAATAATTGAAAGAAATAGCGATCAAATTATAACCTTCATTTCTTGCCCAATATAGGGCTGTTGCGGAGTCAATCCCTCCCGATAGTAAGATAATGGCTTTATTTTCTGATAAATCTTCATTTGAACACATTTTTGCCTTAATTGAGGCCTTAATAGCTTTATTAATATTAGTTAGTTCAAAACCAAAAGCTTTTGCAG
>JBHLKM010000002.1:0-1784 GCA_048886685.1 Candidatus Hodarchaeota archaeon | reverse complement strand
ATATTGAATTTCTTAATTAAAAATGCTTTAGCACCTAAAGCTTCCACCTCTTTGGCTGCTTCTTCACGTCGTACAATACCAATAACATTCCATCCCTTAGAAATCGCAGCTTTTATAGTATGTTTGCCTAAATATCCATTTGCACCTGTAATTACTAATTTTTTAGATTCTGTCATCTTATCTCTTCTATTATTATAATTTTATATTGTGATGTTATTTTTGTTATATTTATTCTTTTTAAACATAAATTATAAAAATCATAATAATCCAAACTATTATTTAAAGAACAATCTAATCGAATTAAAATATGGGACATAAAGTTTTTTTAGACTCAACAGAAATTAAATTTAGTGCTTGTCATTTCTTAAAAGAGCCTGATCAATGTTCACGGCTTCATGGTCATAATTATTATGTATCTGTTGAGATTAGTGATAAGCTAGATAATAATTATTTCGTAGTAGATTTCATTGAATTGAATAAAAAACTAAGCGAGATAATCCGCCCTTTGGATCATTATATATTAATCCCAGAAAAATCTAAGGATTTAAAGATAAATAATGATGACGAATCAGTTGAAATTTTTGCATCTGGGAAGCGATATCTATTTCCTCGCTCCGATGTCTTTTTTCTTCCTCTACCTTCTACAACGAGTGAATTATTAGCAATATATATACATAATAAATTAAAGGAAATTTACCCAAACAAAAAAATTATAGTGAAAGTAGGAGAAAGCAAAAGTACTATGGCATCTTATGAAGAATAAAATTATAGATTTTAGCTTATCTGATTTGAATAACCTTCTTAAGTATCTGAACATGTTCAGCCAAATTCTTAAATGTGTTATAAATTATTAAAAATACAAATAAAAACTCTTATTTGTTGCATTTTAATGGTGACTGATAAAAATTATACGATTGGGATTCTGTATGGAACTGATCCTGATACTGAGATGTTAGCCCAAAAATTTGCGGGAAATCTCATAAATAACGAGCAATTCTGTAAAGCTTGTGAAGATTTAGAACAAAATGTAAAGTGTGATAAATGTAGAGAGCACTTAAAGAGTTTTTCAAATTCAATTTATTTTTATGAAAAAGTAGGCGAAAATGTTCCAGATTTTATTGAAGAACCTGAACTTTATCTACCAAAAAATCTCCCTCTAGTAGATTTCATACTAGTTGTTGGTATTCATCAAGATTTATTATCTGGTCTCCCAGATTATCTAAAAGATAAAGAAAGCTTAAAAGCGGTAATCGTGCCTATAGAAAACCCTAAATGGGCTCCAGCAGGACTACAAGTTCAGGTGTTAGAAGATTTTGAAAAGAATGGAATTCAGGCAGCATTTCCTAAACCATTCTGTGCCTTAAGTAGAGAATTAAATGAGCACAATAAAATTGGATTTCACTTAACGAAAGAACATGACTACATTTATGAATTCATTGATTACTTTAAAATAGGAGTTCCAGTTGTGTCTTTTCTCTTAAGTAAAGATGGGGAATCAATTGAAGATACTTGCGTTATTCAAAGTGCCCCATGTGGAAGCAGTTATTATATTTGCCAACAATTAAAATCAAAGTATTTTAAGAATGGGAAAAGTGGAGAACTGTCCTTGAACGAAAGAATAAGTAAAGCGCATCATGCATATCCTTGCAATGCTTCAATGGACCAAGATTCTATACTAAAAGATTCCATTTTGCATGTTGGGGGATATTTAATTCGAAATGCAATTAGACGAGAGCTAAACCTTGAAGAACAAGAAGGTCAAAAACTTGTATATGTTATAAAAT
>JBHLKM010000001.1:0-422622 GCA_048886685.1 Candidatus Hodarchaeota archaeon | reverse complement strand
ATCTCGGGGCTCCCGCTCTCACGGCCCCTATCGATTATCGGCTTGGTGAGCCATTACCTCACCAACAACCATAATCGACCACGATCCTATCCTATAGCGGATAAAAACCGTTTTTCTTATCCCTTTGGTCGAAAAACTTTTCCAAGCCTTTTCAACTATGAAACATTATCCTCAGTTTCCCGAGGTTATTTTTCTCTATAGGGTAAGTTGATCATGTGTTACTGAGCAGTTTGCCATGGGAAATTTAGGTATCCCATTCGACTCGCATGGCTTATCCTCACCCAAATAGCAGTCGGGTCCGGCAGGATCAACCGGAATTAATAAATTGTGAAGTGTATCACAAAGCTAGTCTTAGAATTTGGAATTCTAACTTAATTGGGGATCTTAATTAAACTTTCTTCAGTTATATAATTAGAATATAACTACATTTTTTATACCGCATCTGTGAGAAAACTCTTCATTTAACGGATGTTTACCGTAATCCAAGCTTACACCGGTAAAGATACGATTTGCTATTATATAATAAAGGCAAGATATATTTTAAATTTTTTTGTTTTTCTTAGTAGGTTCAAGTTTAGGTTATTAAATTTTCGTAGTTTAAAAATCCCTTTTAAAATAAAATGATATCAATTCAAAAATAGAACATTTTGTTTAATATGCAGCTCAATGAAAAAATCGGAATCCATTTGGACCAAATTAAACAAATTAAGGGTGTAGAAAATGCTGTTTTAACTCAAAGAGACGGAAATCCTATTCAATCAACAGGTGTTTGGTTTTCTAAGGATGAAATATTCAACGTGAGTTCCGCTACAAGCGCAATTTTCAACGTAGGTATCCATTTACATCCTAGAGATTTAAAATATATATTGATAGAGGGTAAGAAGGCAAAAATTTTGATCGCACCATTAAATAGTCCAGTACACAACTCACTAAATAGGATTTTAGAAGTACAAGGCATTTTAGATGATAAGCATGAATTTTTTATAGCTATTACTGCTCAACCAAATATTAATTTGGGTGGAATTTTCCTCCAAACTAGTGAATGTTTAAGAAAAATCAAAACAAGCTTAATAACATCAGGAGAAACTTTTAAACCCCCTTTAATTCAATTTAATAGCCAAAAGATTCAAAATATAATAGAAGGGTTCAGTGTTAAAGAAAATGAGCAGTTAAATTTTAAATTATCTCCATTTTCGTTAAGTTTCTCAAAATCTATATCATTGGAATTACAAAAAGCCTTGAATAATATTTCTATGACTATACATGATTTAAAGTATGCATTTATAACTATTGAAGGAGGTTTTATCGCTTCTAAATTACTAAAAAAAATGGAAATAAATACAGAAATCTTAGATAAAACATCTGCTATGAGTTATTCTCTCTTTCAAACAGCCAATCGATGTGCATGGTTGTTAAAAAAAATGCATGCTGAGAGTATCTTACTCGACTGCCAGAATTCTTTTCAATTCATCGAGGGATTGGGAAAATCGATCTTCAGCGCTGTTATTGGAAAAGCGAGGCAAAAATTAGGGCTTATAAGATTAATTCTTCCGCAATTTACAAAAAAGATTAGTAATCTTATTAAGGAAGCATCCGAAATTCAAGATATCCAAACATTTGATATAAAAAGGATGTTAGGAGAATTAGTGATAAAGTAATCGTGAGGAAAAAATGAATTTTTTCAAGATCTTAGATAAATTCAAAAGACATTACATCTCCTTAATTTTATACTGTTTACTTGACAGAATTCCAATAATCGTATTTGGAAATGATTCAGAGAAAATAAACAGCTTTTTGATTGAATTATCTGAACTTGTTCATTTTAGAAGGGATTATGTTTTCTACACAGATTTTGTATCTATAGCTGAATATGAAGATTTAATTTCAAATGAAAATATAGATTATAATTATCAAAGAGCTCATATCAGATGTCCTTGCAATGTTGCTATTAAGGCTTTGAATACTTTTAAAAATATTGATTCTTGGCTTATTGGTATAGTAAAGCCAAGACAAAAAGACGAATTACTTAAATTAAAAGATTTTATTAGCAAAAAAGCTAAAGTTGTTTTATACATTTCTTTCTTTTCTAATAATTTTTCTATAGATCTAGAACAAATGAGTTTAAAATCAGTTGATTTAACCCTTGAAGAAAATATATTCAAAAAAATCTCACAAGACACTGAAAAATCAATAATTAAAATGAAGCGCGTTTTGAACGATAAAATTACTTCAAATGATCTTGATAAAGAATTAATAAAAACGCTTTTGGATTTTGAAGTTGAAAAAAGTGAGTTGAAAAAAAATATATTCAAAAGAGAAATACAAAATTTCTATTCTGGTTCCAAAAGAGCTTTTTTCATATTATCTAGATTAAATTTATTGAGCAATATTGAAATCTATACAAAAATTGGAAGTAAAACTTTACTAGAAACAATAGATTATGAAGAAGCCCCAATTGAGAGGATTATATCATTTATAAGTAAGGAGTGGGGTGAGGATTTTTCAGATTTAATCGAAGATGGTAAAAAATCATTTATGGGTGATAAAATTGTATCACTGTGGGGTTAGAATTAAACATGATTTTTAACTTTGAAAATAAAACCTTACAGGTTAAGATTGTATATTATGGACCTGCAATGTCAGGAAAGACAACTTCAGTGAAATTTCTTTTTTCTTGTTTTAATAAAGAAAACTCATTGAAGTCTATTGAGAGTACAGTAGGCCGAACCCTATTTTTTGATTTTGGTGTCCTAAAGTTTAAGGGAGCTAAATGGAACTTAAAATTTCTAGTTTATTCCGCAACAGGTCAAGATTTTTATGCCAGCACAAGACCAGCGACTTTAAATGGAGTAGATGGAATAATATTTGTAGTTGATTCCCAAAAGGAGTGTTTAGAACATAATTTAAGGTCATGGAATGAATTAGGAACATTATTTGGTCATGAGATATATAATATCCCTATTGTCATATCATTAAATAAATATGATTTATCTGAAATGAATAGGGTCGAAGAAGCTGATTTTATCTCTTGCATTGAATATGCGAAATTTAAACAACTATCCTTGAAAAAAACAGTTGCAATAAAAGGAGAAGGAGTGTTGGATTCATTCAGCCAACTAATTAAATATATATTCCCTCAGCTAATAGTAAATATAGAAATAAGTAATTAATTTTTAATATATTATTTATTTTCAATTTTCTGGTACATATTTTTTGAAATTCGTTTAATATATCCATACAAAACAAATTGATTTAATAAATTTCTAACTTTTCTTACTTCTGAAGCATCTATTCCTAATACACTCATTAGTTGAAAAATTGAAAATTGCTCGGGCAAGCTATCTTTTATTCTATTATATAAACCCGTTCTTTACTCACTTCAATAAATTATAAAATTATACAAGTGTAATGAAGGAATATTTTTATATTTTATTTAAATCTAGTAAAGTTTATTTAGGGGAGTTAAGGTTTTTATAATCCTCAAAGTAACTATAAGTTATCATTCCTACTTCTCGTAGATCATCCTAGTCCAGTTATTTTCATCGAATATTTACAACCTTAAAGCTCCCTTAAAACTTAAGCATTTAAAATATTAATTTAATATTAGGATTATGAAATAAAAACAAAATTAAATAAAAAATATGGTTTAAGGTGTTTTAAAATTCACGAAAGTCCTTAAAATTATCCCCGATTGGAGCTTCACCATCACCATATATCTGATATAAACCCGTTCTCCTTGCACATTCAGAGAAACTACGATATACATTACTTCTTTTTTCATATAATGCGCATGTTGGATAAATTATAGGATTCCACCTATAAAGTTTATCTTCAGGTTCAAACCATAGTTTTTCATCTTTTAGTACTTGCTTAAAATCTTCTTCTCCAATAACTTCTGTTAGATCCTGCTTATTTAACATAACTATAAGGGGGATTTCTTTAATTAATTTCCCTCTTGTAATATTCTTCAATTCCTTTAAAGATTCGATGTTATCCTCAAAAAAATGAGTTTGTGAATCAACAGTAAAAATAACTCCATCTGTTCCTTTAAAAATCTTTTTTCTTAAGGGAGAAAACCTTCTTTGTCCAGCAACAGTATAGACATGATAAAAAACCTTCCCTCTGCTTTTTTGTTTCGTAGACATAAAAATACCTCTATCAAAATAGAGGGTTGATCCGCTAGCCATAGATATCTTTGTTAAATTACCGGTTGGAGCAATGTCTTTTTCGTTCTCTTTTGTAAATCTATATAATGTATCAACAATTGTTGTTTTTCCTGATCCTGCCATACCCCAATAGAGAATCTTTATATAAACCTTATGATCTGCTGTAAATCGAACCATAGAAAATTCTACCTTAACAAATCAATTATAAAGTAAATAATTCGTTCCTATGAATATTTTAACTTAAAATTAGTGATGAACGAAAAAAATTTCTAGTTATTATTAAAATAAATAATTTAATACTATTATAATTAAGTATTTATAATTCCTTTTTGATATTTTTTAACTTCTATACAAAATAAATTATAAGTAAGAAGCATCAATTACACATTGATACTTAAATCTCTACAAAAATTTCTCCTGATCTAATCTTATAATTACACCACAAGATTAAATTATTATAATTTTCTCCTACTTTGCCTTCTCTTATGATTAAATTAATGATATCAGAATACATGATCTTTCTTTTACCTTGAAAAATATCATTTAGTTTTCTCTGAATTTCTCTTAACACGTCAATATTATTAATTGGTATATTTTTTATGTGTTCATAATTTTGATCTGTTCTCATTTAAACCTCCTGAATAATATTAAAACTTCATAAAACTGTTTAATTTTAATCTAAATTAGACATTTTAAATCCCATATTTTTTACATTTTGTCATCTCTCTCTCATTCTCTAAGGATAGAAATTTCGATACTAAGTAAAAACAATCACATCAACTCTACTACCATTCTACATAGTTAAAATAAATTAAACTAGAACTATAATACCTAAAATTGAATTGTTTTAGTGTTTAGCATTAGTCAAAAAGAAAGTAATATAAAATCAGTTGAGAAGTGTCCTGAATGTGGTGGAAATATTATTTTTAATAGTTTTGAAACCATTTGCAATGAGTGTGGTCTAGTCATTAGCGGGGTTTTTAAAACTTCTTCATTTATTTTTGATAACACAAATGGAACGAGTAATTTAAATAAGCAATATGTAGCATTGGGAGAAAGAACGGATTTTATTGGTGGTTTGGGCTCATTTATTGATTATGAAAACTCTAAATATTTAAAAGATAAAACAGGGAAACCTTTACCACCCAATGAACAAAAACTATTTAGAAGGCTGAAAAAAAATTATGGTCAGTTTTTAAGAATTAAAAATCATGAAACAGAATATAGAATTTTCAACATCCTAAATAAAATCTCATTATATTTAAACCTAAATAAAAACTTGCGTAATAATGCCGCTTATTATTATAAAAAGATAATAAGAAATGAAAAAAAAATTATTAATAACATATCTTTAATTGCTTTTTGTATTTTTCATGCTGTTAGGAAAGAATACCATAATGCCCCTATTACGATAAACGAAATATCAAAAGCATTTCAAAATTTTGGGCATCGGGTTAATCCTAGGTTAATCTTAAGAGATGGTATAAGATATAAACATCATCTAAACATTGGTTCTATGCCTCATAAGAGTGAAGATTATGTTATTAGAATAATTAACCAAGTTATAAATCACAAATTTTTGTCAGAAAGATTAGAAAAAAAGGGAGTTCTTTGGTCAAAAAATGAATTTCAAAACAAATTGCTTAAAAAATGTCGTAGAATTTTAAAAGAATTACCAATATGGCAGCGTGGGGGTAGAAATCCTTTTATTTTGACTGGTGCTATAATTTATTTGGCAGATAAGTTATTAGCAAAAGAATATAAACAAAAAGCGGTTTTAACACAGAAAATGATTTCTGAGGCAACTAATATTGCTGAATATTCTATAAGAGATCATTATGTTAATCTTTTAAAGCCTTTTTTCATAAACAGTTAATATCATTGATTCTTTGGAACAAATTTTAGGTGAGATTGAAGTGTTCTATTAATAACTATCATTCTATTTCATCTAATTAAATTAAATTTTTTAAATAATCTGAATTTATAAAAGTTAGAATAATAACGAGTCAGTGATAGAAAAATTGCTTCTGTAGTGTAGACCGGTCAATTTATATCCTGCTTATATTATGATAGGATTAAGATCAAGCATCTGAGGCTCTCACCCTCGGGACCCGGGTTCAAATCCCGGCAGAAGCACTTATACTTTTTTTATTGTATTAATTAATTTATTTATTTTTTATCAAATATTTGTATATTTATGTAATAATCAACCGTAAATGATCTAAATTTTTATTGGTATTAATTTATAATGTAATTTTATTTAAGAGATCATAAAGTCTTGATAATATATCAGTATAATTTTTTATTATTTCAAGTTGGGTCTCCGATTTTAATTTTTCTGTTATCCATTGCATTTTATTGAGAATGACTTCATTTAATGATTTTAAAACGTCTTTATTTGTTATTACTTCACTAATTCGATTATTTTCAGAAATTGCTTCTTTCTTCTCTAAATTTTGGGTGATCTTATCATTAATAACTACCACTTTCCTATTACAACTTGGACAAAATTTATCCCCTTCTTTATTCCTAAATACTGGATTATTACAAATAGGACAAGCAATATTTAGCATAGTATGACCAGATCTAAGGAGATCTGCCATTTTCTTAATATCGTCGTTAATTTCAATCCCTTTTCATTAGTAATTAATATAAAATAATTCTCTATAATTACTTTATTATATTAGAAATTATTCTCGATTTCTTATTTTTAATAAATTTACTATATACCCTGAAATACGATTTCTTAAATGCTTTGAATCTACTTCAAGATATTTATCCAAAAGTTTTTTATTTTGTTCAAAATTGGTAGTAAATACATTTGGATATTTATTAATTAATTCTTTAGACACATTTTTAATTAAAATAGTTCTTACTTTTCCCATATTAATAACTTACTCTAAGCATTGATACTTTTGAAATAAAATAATCGGTAAAATAAATTTTTTTGTAATTATCTTGGTTTTTATACTTTAACATAGAGTTTTATGATGTGAAAAAAAAAAAAGTACTTTTAATTATTTTAGTTTTTCTTGTTGAAATTCCTTTTGTTTCAAAGGATACCTTAGCTTTTTATTGTAACATACTCTCTTTTGAAGTTGATAAAGATTTTTATTACACAAACGAGGAAATAAGGATAAATGCATCATGGGAATTAAATTACAATCCTTCTAACGAGTATGGTTATATTCAAATACATATTTACGATTCTTTAGACAATATTATTTGGAATTCTTCAGAATATGATAATATTGGCCAATTTACTGAAGGATGGATTGTAAATATTACTAGCTTAAAAACCATGTTGTTAAATTACTCAAATACTGTTTTTATAAGATTTTTTCATTATTTTTGGGATGGAGACGGATCAATTGAGCCAATTCCCAGAGAAACTAAGGAAATTATAATATTTAAGCGAATTCCATTATGTGAATTATATGGATTTAGAGATCGTATAAATTATGGTGAAGACTTAACGTTCATGGCACATTTTTATGATGATATTATTGAAAATAATCCTTTTTTATGTAACCAATTGATTTTATTCATGATTAGCGTAAATAACTCAATAATATTCGAAAAAAATTTCACTACTAATCACTTAGGAATTATTGAAGTGTCTATTTCATCAATGGTTCATTTAAATATAGGTTTGAATAAATTAACATTTATATTTTTACAAAACAAAGTTTATAATGATTCAATATTTCAATATGAGATATTTCTTGACAAAAATCCCATATTTGTTGATATAATTGATTATGATGAAAATCTAACAAAAAAGGAAGATATAATAATTCACCTAATATATTATTATTTTTTAAATGATTCAATAATACCACTTGATAATCAGAATATTGAAGTAGAGATTTTGTGGAATCAAAGCTTAATTTTCACCCAGATATTTAAAACCGATAATTATGGTGTTTTATTGGTAATAATACCTTATGAACTGTTGAATTTTACCAGTAAAATTGAAAATTTGAAATTAACTCTTGTATATAATGGAACTGTTTATATGGAAAATAAAACAATCTCTTTAAACATAAATATAAGTAACTCTAAAAGAAATAATATACTAAATTCAAATGTTATTTTGTTTACTATTTTATCAATAAGCTCATTACTAATTTTATTTCCTTTGTTATATAGATTTAAGAAGGGAAGGAAAAAATTGTTAACTGAGATAACAATTAGATATTAAATTCTTAAAGAAAGTACTTAAATATAATTTACTTAAATGCAGTAATATTTCTTGCCAATTATCTTCAAGCTGATAAAAATTATTTCTATTCTTATCTTCTTTTTTTGAGTAAATCTAATGAACAATCAAATCAACGCCTATTTAATATTCAAAAATCCATTTAATCTCTCTTGGTTCTATAATAAAAAAATTAAGACTCTGTATTTTCTTAAAAGGGATCTTTTTTTAAATTTATAATAAATTCTTATTTTATAATCTGTGTTACCATGGAATATTTTGAAGAATTACTTAAAAAACCATCATTATTTCAAGATGAACGCAAACTTGATATGAATTTCGTTCCGAATAAATTACCACACCGAGATAAAGAATTATCCTTATTATCCCAACTATTTTTAGCACTAATAACGGAGCCGAATTCAATTTCTAGAAAAATCCTAATAACTGGAAAAACGGGGATTGGTAAAACAGTTACAGTAAAATATTTTGGGGAAATTCTTAAAAAAGCGTCAAATGAAAGAAGCGTAGCCATTAAATACGTACATGTTAATTGCCGAAAAGAACGGACTAGTTATAAGGTCCTAATTAGAATTATTCAACTAATAAATAAGAACTTTCCAAAAAGAGGATATTCTCCTCAAGATTTACTAGAGATCCTCATTGATTACTTGAATCAACAAGATACACACATTTTGATTGTTTTGGATGAATTAAGCTATCTTATAAATAAGGGAGAAGATCTGATTTATTCCTTAACTCGAATTAACGATGACTCCGTAAATGTTCAAGAAAGAATCTCAATTATCGGGATTGTAAGAGATCTTTCATGTTTAAATAACTTAGACTACAGTACTGTGAGTACCTTACAAAGGAATATTATTAAATTCAATAATTATACTAAAAAACAGATATTTGACATCTTAAAATATAGAGTACAGCTTAGCTTAAAAGAGAATGTTATAGCTGATGATCTAATTGAAATGATTGCTGATTCAACGTATATTAATGGAGATATTCGCAATGGGTTAAATGTTTTATGGAAATCTGCTAAGATTGCTGAAGGAAAGAATTTAAAATTTATAAATCCTGAGTGTATTAGGCTTGGAAGTCAAGAAATGGTACCATTTTCAACTTTAGATATTTTAAAGTATATTTCTTCACAGAAACTATTTCTCTTGCTTTCTATTGTAAAAGGTTTGAGGAAATCTTATGATACAGAAATCTCATTTTTGGATATTTTAAAAATATATCAAATTATATGTGAAAATGTAGGATTGCCTTCCAGATCTAATTCTCAACTATGGAATTATCTTCAAGAGTTTAAAAGAGAAAATATAATCGTAATTAAAGTCTTAAGTGAGAAAATAAAAGGCAGAAAAGCGTTAATTCAGATACCTGAAATAAACCTATCAAAATTAGAAAACATCATTATTGAGATACTTAAATCGAAAGGGCTAAATGTATAACATGATTATTTCTAAAGAAAAGTTTTTAATCGAAGATCTATTTGGTTCAAAAGCTAGAGTTAAAATCCTAAAAACCTTAGCTAAGAATGAAGAATTAACTATTTCGTTGATTATTAATCATACTAGATTAAATTATTCTAATGTTGTAAAACATCTAAATCACCTTAAAAATCTTGATTTAATACAAGAAAAAAGGTTTGGAAGGATTAAAATTTTTAGATATAAAATAGAAAATATAAAAGCACGCAGTTTAAAGAAATTCATAGAGATCTGGGAAGGAGATTTTCATTGATATGACTAATTTGTCTCTATTTATCAGTTTTATATTCTTAAATGGGTTCTTTCTTGTTTTTCTATATTTTGATTTAAATTTTAGAAAAGTTCCAAAAAATTTCTTTAAATTAAGTTATGTAATCGTTGTTGTGTTAAATATTATTGAGTATTCATTGTTTTTTGAGAAACTTGCTTTTTTTCTTTTTATGAAAGTATTTATAATATTAATTATATTAGTTTTGTCCCTTATCCTCTTTTCTTTAAAGATTATTGGTGGTAGTGATGGTAAATTGTTTATTATTATTTTTATCGTCCATCCCATTCTTTTTCTAAATTTCGCTATTATATTTACTTTTTATTTAGTATTTTCGTTATTTTTCGTAATATATTTCATAGTTAACTGGCTTAATAATAACCTATTAAAAAATACTTATTCTTTTTTACTTTTCTTTAATACTAATTCAGAAATCTCAATTTTTAAGAGAGAATTTATAAAAATGTTTTATAAATTTTTTAATTATTCAGAAATTGGTGATTATGTTGAGGGAAAATATCTAATTAAATCATTAAGTTTAATCTATAATATTAAAAAAAACAAATTTCAAACTTTATGTCAAATTCGACCCCCTTTAATAATAACCATCATCCTTACATATTATTCCATTTTCAATATAAATCTTGGAGTTTAACAAATTATTTCGAATTAATTTTAAATTTAATGATTTTTACTAGAATAATGTTCTTTAATAAATTTGCAATGTGGAGAAAATAATTATGGAAATTGAAAAAACAAGAGAAACTTCATGGAGGATTCAGTTAAAAAATAGAAATGAAAATATTGAAATAACTTCTGTAGAAATTAGTGGCGAAGTTCGGATTATTAAACTAGCTCTTATAAAAGATGAAAAATCAATTAAAGTCGAAATGAATAGAGAAGAATTTTTCAATTTTCTCTCCTTAATATCTGCTTTTAAAGACGTCGTAATTGGAGAAGAAACAGGTTTAATTGATGAAGAACCTGTATTAATTGAACCAAAACCCCAAGAATTGAACCACCTTTCTAATATTAATGAGGATATATATCCTATTAATCTTGACTCTTCAGATAAAAATTTCGAAGAAAATGATAAGAATGAGTTGAATCCTGAAGAATGGGACCCTTGGTAAGAAATCTCATTTGTTTTTTACTTTAATTCTAAATTGACAATAATTTTGATTTAAATCTTCAAGACAACACTGTGTTTCTATCACATTTACTCTATATAGAGCAAATTCTCCAAAACCGCTTAATAATCCTGTAATAAAATAACAGAAATATCTTGATTTATTTTCTAATTCTGATGAAATATTATTATATAAATCAATTATTATTAAATCTTCGGATATAGTTTTAGGAACGAACCTTCCCCAACCGTGGTTACTTATAATATAAGTAAACTGATTCACTAAATCATCCAAAGATTTTGGTTTTAAGTTTTCTTCCCAATTTTGAATCATTTTCCATCCTGTTTTTTTACCTAGCCAAACTAATAACGATTTTACACCTTCTCCATAAATAGATGCTAAAATATCAATAATATGCGGAGGGAAAAAAGCAAACCGATCATTATATAGCTGATATTTGCCTTTATTAAATTTTAACCCTTTTAATTTTAAGTTCTTCATAATTACTATCAGCTTTTTTTATTATATAACATTTTCTAATAAAGAATATTCACTAAAACTTATGACACGAAAATGACGACCTAATATTAATTTTTAGATAAATCTAAAACCCTGATAATATTGTAAAATTATGTTTACCTCCGCCTATCTAATAAGATGTTGACTTTAAATAGTTGATAATGAAGATTTTTAATGAATGCTGCAATTAAACATTCTAATTGTAGAAATTTGTATTATCTTAACGATAAACATATTCATTTTTATATTCTCCGTTATTTCAACCGACATTCTTATAACTTCATTAGGTTTTCTAATGTTTTTAATTTTAATAATACCTTTCCATTTAATGATAGAAAAATTAGAGTTAATAACGTTAATAAATAATCTAGAAGATTCTCCGTTTTATAATTTGATTATTTCTTATTCTTGGGTCCTTAACATTTTTATAGGTATATCCTTATTCGTGGAATTAATATATCTTTTTATTTATTGTTAACCTTAACCAAACGAGTCTTTTATTTATTTAAATAAAATTTCCGATATTAATAAATGAAATTAGAAAAGTTAATATAAATATTATATTTGAACAAAAAATAATTAGTAACTTTTTTTCATAATATATAATTCTTAAGAAATAATTAGATGTAATCGAGATAGTTGAGACCAATACTAAGATAATGATCCCTATAGAGAATAGATTAATTGGATTTTTAAAGAAAATATTAACAACATTGCCAACTAATTCAAGATTCTTAATAACGATAGTGAAAAAAGGGAAAAATCCAGATATAGCACCAGTAATTACTGGTAGAAGAAAAATGAAGAAAAAAATCTTAAATTTTTCCCCTTTCATCATAATTTCTAATTTTTTCTCAAGCTTTTGATGTTTATAAATCGTAGCTAGAATTTCAAATATTTTACTAGAAGAATAATAAGCACTTTTCTCAACGTACTTATTTATTGCGTCTAAAATTAATGTATAACGCCAAGATTTTAATTCTGATTTTAAAATTTCTAATATCTCACTAATCGAATAGGAAAAATTCAGAAGACAAGATATTTGATTCTTTAAACTTTTTTTTAATATATTAAATAAATTTTTGTTCTGGTTATAGGATTTTAAAAATGCAACTTCGGGAGATATATTACTTTTCAAATTGCTTGCAAAAATCTGTAAAAGCAATATAAATTCTTTAAACTTTTTTCTTTCTGGACCAGAATAGTCATTAATTAAACCTATTAAGTAACTTTGGTTTCTCATAAACCTCTTAAATATTAGGTTTAAAGAAATTAAGAAAAGAGGGAGAAAAAAGATTAGGAAAACTACATTAATTAATTGAAATAAAATTAGAAAGCATAAACCTATTGGAAAAAACAGTCCTATAAAGAACAGAATACTAATCTTTGATTGAATTTGTCTTAGATAGATTTTAAATTGGTTTTCTAATGAACTTTCAGTAAAATTGTCGAAATCATAGCTTTCGAATTTATTTATAATTAATGATTTAATATAATTATTAAAATCCATTGATGGGGTTTTAAATTCAGTTAATTCTTTTTCAGGTGATTTTCCTTCGTGAATTCTTTTAAAAATAGTTTTAGAATAAGCTAATCCGGGAATATTATATTCCTTAATCAATTCAATAAAATTTAAACATTTATCAGAATTGGAATCAGTGGTTTTTTGAATTAATGAAAAATCAATTCTAATTACATAAAGAAGTGAATTTAACTGTGATTCGTTCTTATAAATATGCTTATAAAGAACTGAATTAAATTTATACGAAATAATTAGTGATAGAATTATTGAATATAGAATAATGATTAATAAATTAAAAGAAGTAAAGAGTAATGAAAGAGATATAGAAATAAAATTACATGATAAAAAAATTATAAAACTCGCTTTATCGATATCCACATCGCTAATATTATATTTTGTTCTATATAGATATTGATATCTCTCATTTAATTCTTTAAATCTCAGTTTTGGGATTCTATAACTTTGAAATTTTCTGCAAAATTCAATATAATTTTTGATATCTTTCATAAAATCCAAAAAATCTAATGTAAATTAATAAAATCAACTATTATATAGGAAAAAGCATAAGAAACATTGAGGAGATATATCTGTGGAGTCATGTTATAAAAGAAGCAATTAAGAAAACTGGTGTTATGAATTAAAACCTTACTAAATTTATCATCTCCTAATTTAAACTCATAAATAATGAAGTTTTCAATGAATGTAATATTAAGATCGCTTGGGTATTTAATCTCTTTTTGGTAAAATTCTTCTGGATTCTTAATAACATAAATAACTGCTGAATCAATCTCATAAAAAAGAACCGTATAACTGTCTAAGTCATTATTCCCTCTCTTGTTAAAATTTGTCATTTCATTAAGAAAAGGAATTAAAATAGAAGAAAAAATTGTTAATAAAAAGATACTAAAACCTAAAAGAAGCGCCTTTTCTATAAGACTAGTCATAAAAGAGATTTAAAATTTAATGTTTTAAAGCCCTCTTATTTTTCCAGTTATTCCAGAATTGATTAAGAGATTCAATAGAAATAAACGAATAATAAGAGATTCTATGAAACAAATTGATTAATTTAGTGTTATCTAGTCTTTTAATACTAGAGATAAATTCAAAAATTTCATTATAAACCTTCATAAAAGACGTAAATTTTTCTTTCGATAAATTTTCATATTCGATAATTTCGGTTAATACCTCCGTTTCATAGAGGGATTTCAATAATTTCCAATCTTTTGACAAGGGGTCATATTTAAAGATTATACTACAGAAACTGTTTCCTTTACTTGTATTCTTTTTAATTTCAGAAATAGAAAATATTCGTCTTTTATTAAATTCTTTTTTCATTAATATCAGTAAGTCTAAATCAGAAAGACACGATTCATTTATATTAAAATGATAGAGAAAGCGATTTATTAATGAATTTATATTATTTGAATGAATTGTTTGAAATCCTTTTAATCCAGCTGCTAAACAATGAAACATTGCTTCCGCTTCCTCTTTGGTTAAAATTTCTCCCAAATATATTATATCAGGAGAGCGGTGTAAGAGTGTTTTGATAATATTACTTTTTGAATACTTTCTAAAAGGCGGTTCTTCTAAAGAATCGACTCGATATTTTAGTTGATGGTTGCCTGAATCAGACTGTTTTAGTGATTCAGTTACGTTTTCGATATATATTTTCCTTAACTCTTTTGGAGTTAATAAATCTAATGTATTAATTAAGGTTGTTTTACCTGTGTCTGTTTCACCAGTAATTGTTATATTTCTTCTTCTTAAGAGAACAAAATATAAGAACGCAGCTATTTTTGGATCTAATGTATCATTTTTCAATAAATCCTGTATTGTAAATATATTTTTATTTAATTTTCTAATATCCAAAGCAAATGTATCAATTTGAATAGGTTCGGTATCTACTGCAAATCTACAATTAAAATAATGGTTTTTAATTACTAATTTTATACTTGGATTCATGTAATCAAGTCTCTTACCACTGTATAGTCTAAACAATGTTTTAAATCGTTCAATTTCTTTTGAACTGAATCTTATTATAGTTCGACATCGGCCAAATGTCTGATGATTTAAATATATTTCATCATCAGGAGAGTCTAAGAAAATTTCTTCTATATGATCATCAAGTAAAAGTGGAAATATTTTATATAAAAACAATTTTTTTAATGCTGCGATGAAGCCATATTTCTCTAATGTTGGCTCTGAAAGTCTATATTTTGATTTTAATAAAGATATTGATTCTTTTTTATAGAGATCTATTAGTTTTTCCAAGGGAATAATTCGTTCAAATTCGGGGACTTTTACATTTAAAATGATATCGTTTATAATCCTATTAAAATAATCCTCCTCCTCATCTTCCTCAAGAATTATTTTTACACTATATAGTTTTTCATTCTCGTATGGGATTTGATGTATCCACACTTGAAAATTTTCATATCCTCCGATGTTATAAGTGGCTAATAATTTGTTATTCTCTATTTCAGATAATTTTCGATTTTCTTGTGTTTTTTTAGCCAAAATAGAAGAGCTGGCAAGTAGAAAATCATAAAAATTGCCATTCTTATTATTAAATTTATTATAACCTTTGATTAATTCCAAGTTATTGAATATTTTTAATAGGGATTCTAATAAATCTTCAATATAATTCTGACATTTTCGGCAAATTGGATTTTTTAATACTTTTTTTCTAAAATCAGAATTCACCTTTAATAATATTTTATATATAAATATAGGATCATAATATTCAAACTCGCGTATTCTATTTACTTTGGAAAAACTCTGAAAGTTCTCGCATTTAAATTCCTCAAAATTGCATTTTACGTTTCTTATATTTAAAAACTTCTTAATTATCGTGTTGATTTTTTTTAACTTTTTATAATATTCTAAAATTGGCTCAAATTGACGATATTGAATTAATTGATCACTAGATAATATTGAAATCGAATCAAACTTTTTATCTTTATAGAAATACAAATTATAAAATAAGCAATTTAAACATTGCTTATTCCCTGTGATATTTTCTTCTTTTTCAAGGCATTTTTTACAATCGATAATTAAAATTGTTTCTTTTTTACCAGTTAAATTTTCTTTTTCTTGAAAAAAGCTAGCATTCTTTAAAATCATTTAAATTTCTTTTTGTATATAAAAATTTAAATAGCCCTTTTTTATTCGTCTGTGAAAACCAGCAATTTTAAGTAGGAATGAAAAAATTTATTTATTTTGAAAAATTCCATTCTAAAAGTTAGTGATTATTATGGGTCATCGTAAAAAGCATGCACCAAGACACGGATCGTTAGCATTTCTTCCTAGAAAAAGAGCTGCTTCAGAAAAAGGTCGAATAAGGCATTGGCTAGACAATTTAAAAGAGATTAATTTCCTTGGATTCGCTGGTTTTAAAGCGGGAATGACTCATGTAATTTATATAGAAGATCAACCAAATAGTCCTTATTATGGAAAAGAATTAATGAAACCGGTTACTGTAATTGAGGTTCCTCCATTAATTCTTATAGGTATTCGAGTGTATAACGAAGATGAGTATGGGAAATATCTAGTTGGTGAAATATTTACTAATGAATTTAACAATTTTATAATTCGAAAAGTTAGTCCTCCCAATTTTGAAAAATCTGATATTAATAATACAAAAAAGAATATTATAAAAGAATTAAATGATACAAGTGAGATTAGGGGAATATTTCAAACTCAACCTTATAAGACTTCTTTGCCTAGAAAAAAGCCAGACATAATAGAAATTAAAGTAAATTCTTTAAATCGCCCACAAGAAGAATTTGATTTTGCTTTTGAAAACTTGGGTAACGAAATTAGAGCTAGAGATGTTTTAAGCGAGGGTGAACTTGTTGACATAATTGCTGTAACAAAGGGTAAGGGTTTTCAAGGTCCTGTTAAAAGATTTGGAATTAAAATTTTATCAAGAAAAAATAGTAAAATAAGGAGAGCTGTAGCTTGTATTGGACCATGGCATCCAGCTAGAGTTCTCTACACAGTACCCCGTGCTGGACAACTGGGATATCACCAGAGAACGGAATATCACAAAAGAATTATGCTATTAGGCGAAAATGAGGAAGAAATTAATCCAAAGGGGGGATATATTCGTTACGGTAAAATCCAAGGCGATTATTTGTTAGTACTAGGATCTGTACCAGGTCCTAAGAAACGCCTAATAAGGATAAGAAAAACAATAAGACCATTGAAATCCTTTTTAGTTAAATCTCCGGAAATTACATTTATAAGTCGAGAAAGCCACCAAAGGAAATAAAATTAAATAAAAGGTGTCTTCATGGAAAAAATCAATATTTATGATTTAGATGGAAAAAAGAAAGGTTTAATTGATAAACCTGAAATCTTTAATGTTAAACCTAGAAAGGATCTTATTCAAGTGGCTACCAATGTCTCTCAGAGCAAAACCAAACAAAGTCAAGGAAGAGATATAGGAGCGGGATTAAAAAATATTTCAGAGAGTTGGGGCACTGGTTATGGTATGTCTCGAGCACCTAGAAGAAAGGGATCCGGCTTTCCTACAGCAAGAAATGTTGGAAGGGTTCCTTTTGCAAAAGGAGGACGCCGTACACACCCTATTAAATCTGAAAAAGTGCTCGACAAAAAAATTAATAAAAAAACGAAGAAGCTATCAATTATTTCAGCAATTTCTGCTTCTGGGGATAAATATTGGGTTTTGAAGCGAGGGCATAATATTGATAATCTCCCAGAATTACCTCTAGTTATTGATGATAAAATTCAAACTATTAAAAAAACAGAACAAATGTTTTCAATTCTAAATAATTTGGGGTTTGAAGAAGAATTAAATAAAATAAAGAAGAGTAGAAAAATAAGGAGTGGAAAAGGTAAAGGAAGAGGACGTAAATATAAACACAAAAAAGGGATATTAATCATAATAAAAGATGATTTTGGAATTGTTAAAGCCTCAAGAAATATTCCAGGAACAGATGTAATTAAGTTTGAAAACATATCAATTGATAATTTAGCTCCGGGTGGTGTTTCAGGTAGGTTAATACTATGGTCTCAATCTGCTTTTAACGAATTGAATAATATAGAGGTGTTAATTTAATTTGGAAAAATTTTATACAATAGTTAAAAGACCATTAATTACTGAAAAGACATTTGATTTAATTGAAAAAGAAAACAAATTAGTTTTTATTGTTGATAGATCAGCAAATAAAAATCAAATTAAAAAAGCAATCGAAAGAATACATAATGTAAAGGTGATAAAGGTAAATACAATGATAACACCTAAAGGAGAGAAAAAAGCATTTATAAAGCTTCATCCTGATAATTCTGCTCAAGATATTGCTATCGAATTAGGGATATTTTAATTATCTGTTTTTCTTAAATATGTTATAGTCCAAATTTACAATTTCATTTGAATTTAAAACCTGTATATTATGTAGAGATTTTAAATTTGTGATATTTACTAATTTCTCTAACTCTTTTTTACTTAAAATTGTGATATATATGAAATATTTCGAATGATGCTTTTCAATTATTTTTTGGATATAATCTGAATCCAATTTTGTTAAAATTATAAATAAAAATTTTTCTTCAATGAATAATAAATTTTTACTAAACCTAATATACTCTAATTGATATTTTAATAGATTTTGTTCAAGTTCTTGATTAAATTTTACTAACCTTGTTAAAGTGTTTTGGTTCTTAGTTGTAGATGATAAATTAAGATATTTTAGGGGAAAAACGCCGTTAGAGATTCCTAATCTCCATAAATAAATAAAGATTTCTTTAATCTTTAAATTATACCTTTTTAATAAATTATGATTGAAGAAAGTATTGATATTATTCTCAATTTTAAATGAATCATCGGTTTTAGTAATGTATTCAACAAAATAAGGACTAAATTTAATTTCTTCATTATTATCTATTTTAAAATTAAGGATTAAGTACCCTTCTCGATCATAATTATTAATAATTTTTATAAAATTATTGATAAAAGTATCCTTTTTTTCTAAATAATTAAAATCTATATAATAAAAATCTAATAGATATGATTTATCGTTGTTTAGGACTAATATAGATTCACCATGTTTCATAAGTGATACATTTGAATCCATATTTTTTATAATTGGTTCTAAAAATTTTCTTTCTAATTTAGAGTTTCTTAAAATTTTATATTGTTTATTTTCTTCAACTAATTTTTGCTGTAGTTCATGGAAAGCCTTTATTATTCTTTCTTTTTTTATTTCTTCGAAATTTACTAAAAAAATATTGTTAATATTTCCTAATATATTCAATTGAATTGTATAATATTGGATATACCTTTTTTTTAGAAGCTGATTTAAAGCAGCAATAAATGGGTTAATTGCAACAGCTTCAAAGATTGCAAAAGCTATAAGTTTCTTGTTTTTATTTAAACTCTTGTAATAGATTAAATATTCATCAACCAAATATGATAATAACTGAAATTTACCCTTTTTGATCATACATTTAATTTTTTATTATTAATTATAAAAACATAGCTCATTTGTGATAATCAAATAATAAGGCAAAATAAGGTAGTTATTTAACTCAGTAATCAGCAATATTAAAAATGAAAGAAATAAGGCTGAATTATGAAAAGATTTGATGTCATGTGAATTTCAATTATATATTCAAATAGATAATAAAATTATGAATACAAAACTTAAAAAAATGACCGATTCTATTATTATTTAAGTTATTTCATAATTTATATTATAGAGTTGCTGAATAATATTAAAGAATTTCTTTCCAAATTAAATCCAGATATATTAATCCAAGCACCATCTAGAATCAATTTAATAAATCCCTTAGATGCTGTAGAGGGAGATTTTTGGATGCCTTCGGTCGCAATCAATGGTAAACATGATCCTTTGTCAGTATTTCTCTATATAAAAAAATTGGATCAAGAGAGTAGATTAAAAATCTATAGGATTAAACAAACGAAATCCGATTTAAAGCTTGAGGTAGTAAGTGAAGAAACTTTAACAAAGAAAAAAAGTGAGATTTTAAAGAAATTATCCAAAGATCAACGACTAATTTATGCTACAATATACAGATTACTTAAAATGAATTCTTGTTTTAATGAAAAATTTTTAAAATCAAATATCGAAATTGGATTATTATCAACTATACCGCCACAAAGTGGCTTAGGGGGTAGTACAGCAATAATAATTGCTGTCATTTATGGTCTTGCATGTTATTTCAATCTATATAACAATCTCAACACAGTTAAGCATTATGAATATCCAATAAATAAAGATATAATTGCTGAAATTGCTACTAAAGTAGAGGATAAAGATTTAAAAGTTACATCTGGTTATTCAGATCGATATATCATAAGTAGGGGAGGATTAGGGTTTTGTTCTTATTTTGGAAAGCTTTACCATAAAGATATCTCTCATGAACCTTTAGCAATCTTTGATAGAATCGATGAAACTTATGAAATAATTAGTTTACCAATAATTATATGCTTTTCTGGTGTGACTCATGATAGTGGTGATGTTCATGGGAAATTACGGAAATTGTACTTACAGCAAGACCCAAAAATAGTGAATAATTATAAAAAGTTAGCGGAATTAGCTTGGAAGTCTAGGTTTGCTTTAATGAAACATGATTGGAAACTTTTAGGAGAATTCTTTAAGGAAAATACAAGAATTATGAACAAAGTAATGGAACGAGCTGGATTTGAATATGGGATTGGTTTAGTAAACAACATTTTAATAGAATTAATTGAAGAACATCGTGATGTGTATGCTGCAAAATTAACTGGAGCGGGTAATGGGGGCTCAGTCTTCGCTTTAGTAAATCCAGACAAAATCGAATCAATTTTAAAATATTGGAAGGATAAATTGATTGAGATTATAGAGGATAAAAGAATTTTCATTTCAAAATTTCCTACATATCCAGTAGAAATAACAGAACAACTTAAAAATGCTAGATTTTATCAAGTTGAGATTGATAGAGATGGAGTGAAAAAAATATAATCAATAAAATATTGTATATTTAAAACGACAGGAGAATAAATTTGAGCAAATTCGAAAGATATAAAAAAAAAGTAGAACCTTATATTTATCCCCATAAACATTGTAAACAATGCGGAGAAATGATTATTGAAGCTTATACTTATTGTCCTGAATGCTATAAAAAATTAAAAGAAAAGAAAAAGAGAAAATTATTCAGAAGGAAAAAAAATTAAAACGGTTTAAATAGGTGGATTTTAAAATTCACCTGATATTATATATCCAATCTTTCCAATAACCATTGTTTATCTAATAAGGTTAAAAACGAACCCAACCTCGGTCCTGATTTTTTTCCTAGAATAACTTGATAAATTGCTTCAAACATTTTACGTGGCGCTATTTCTAAATCATTATTAGCTATTGTAAAAATCTTATTCTGGATCATATCAGAATCTAAATGTTCCTCTTTAGAAAGATAGTCTTTTAGTAATTTAATACCTTTTTTTTGTATATCTGTTAATGAATTTAAGACATCACTGTTAATATCTTTTGGAATAGTAAAAATATTTATTTTTCTTAATATCTCATTTCTAACCTTATTATTCTTTTCTGTTTCAATGACCTCTTTCACAGCAGTTAGCCAATCAGTCGTTTGTCTAATAAGGTTTTTAAATTGTTCTAAGGTAATTATTTTTTCAAAATTTTCTAAATTAGATGCTTCTTTTGCTTTTTCATATAATTTTTCTAGACTTAAAATGTTCTGAACTTGTGAGAGAAAAATCAATAATTTAAATGGTATCCTTATGGATTTTTTATCAGGTATTTTATGAATCTGGGTTAAAGGATATATATATTGTAATTCTTTTTTACTTGATTCTCCTTCCTTTATTTCTGAGAAATAAGTTTCCTCCATATTTTCATAAAAATCATAATATTGGGGAAGTTCTTCAATTCTAAATGAAATATGCTTTAAAGGATTAATTTTTAAAATTATTGCCTTAAATATTTCTGGATCAGCGATTTCTAGATATTTTTTAGGGGTAAAAACGATACCCTTAGAGGTTTTCATGTCTCGATCACCTAATCTTACCCATTCATAGGGTACTGTGACAGGTCCAATATAATTATATAATTCTTGGCATAATTCTAATCCTATTACATAAGCTCCACCTTTGACACTATGATCCTTACCTGCGGGTTCACATGTTGTTTTATAAAGAGCCCATTTTGCTGGCCAATCGACTTTCCAGCTTAATTTTAACCTACCACTATAAATAGATAATTTTTCTGTATGACCGCAGGAATTACATGAATATACTACCTTTTGGTCTTCTCTCAAGTATTTAGTTACTCGATTTGGTTTAATTGTTCCATCTTTTTCCCGATGTTGAATTTTATTACATTTTTCACATATTACCATAACCGGCATCCAACTTTTTTGCATTTCTATAAAGTTAATTTTCTTTTTATCGTCTAAGGTTGGTAAAATATTTTTTCGCATTATTTCCTTTATTCTTTCTGTATTTTCTAACGCAATTTTAATCATTTCTTGCATTTTTTTGGTCTTATATAATTCATGCGTCCAAATTATCTCTGTTTTTATCCCGAAATCAGGGAAAGTCGATGATAAATCATTTCCAAAATGGTGAGCATAACTTTCACATTGGCAATCTCGAAATGGACATGGTATGTAGGAATAGGGCTTTCCTAAATGTTCATTTTGAAATTTCTGATCAATATAATTCGGGAATCTTTTAGCAGCGTCTAAACTATCAAAGAATAGAAAAAATCTTACAGCAAAACCTTTTTCTTCGAGGATTTTTCTTATAGAATCACAAATGATGATTTCTCGTAATATTCCAAGATGAATGAAGCCAGAAGGTGTTTTTCCCGTTGCTAAAGTAATTAAAGATTCATTTCTCTTTAAAATTTTGTTAATTATTTCATCTAACCAATGAACTGGATAACCTTCACTCAAATTCTCTTCACTATTTAGGCTATTCTTTATAGTTTTAATGAACAAGAAATAATATATTTTCCCTTTTAGATTAAATAATCATGACAGTTACCAAAAACTTTTCTTTTTATTTATAATAGTTTATTTAACGTCAAACACTTTATTCAACTATTTTTTTTATAAGTGAACGTGAGTCAAATAATGAGAATCGCTGTTCTAAACAAGGATTTTTGTAAACCAAACAAATGTAGCCCCTATGGAGAAAAACCATGTATAAAATATTGCCCTAGAGTGAGAACAGGAGATAAAACCATCGTACTAAGCCCTGATGAAAAATTTGTAATAATTACAGAAAGTCTCTGTTCAGGAGAGGGTATATGTATTAAAAAATGCCCATTTAATGCTATAAGCATCGTAAATTTGCCAGACCCCTTAAAAAATCAAATTTCTTATCGTTATGGACCAGATCAATTTTCTCTCTTTCGGATGGCGATACCTAAAAAGGGAAAAGTTCTTGGTTTAATCGGTCAAAATGGAATAGGGAAAAGTACTATGTTAAAAATATTATCAAATGAAATAAAATTGAATCTTGGTAAGTTTGGAGATAATGCTCCTGATTGGAAACAAATAATTGATCACTTTAAAGGCTCCGAATTACATCAATATTTTATAGATCTTAAAGAAAATGAATTAAATATTGTGTATAAACCTCAAAATATAACTATAATCCCAAAATATGTAAAGGGAAGAGTAGTTGATCTTTTAAGTAAGGGGGACGAAATAAAAAAGTTAGATCAAATTGTTGAGAAATTAAACCTAAAGGAGATTTTAGATAGAGACATTTCAGTATTATCAGGTGGAGAACTTCAAAGAGTAGCTATTGCTGCGGCTTACCTAAAAGATGGGGACGTATATTTGTTTGATGAACCAAGCTCATATTTAGACGTTAGTGAAAGAATCAATATGGCTAAATTAATCAGAACATTATCAGAAGAAAATAAAACTATAATAGTTGTAGAACATGATTTGGCAATATTGGATTATCTTAGTGATTACGTCTCAATCTTGTATGGTGAACCAGGAGTATATGGAATTATTTCTCATCCTCAAGGAGTAAGAGTTGGAATAAACATTTATCTGAATGGATATATTAAAGATGAAAATGTAAGATTTAGAGATGAACCTATCTTATTTCATGAACGTCCACCCCAAGAGTCTCTTTATGGTTCTGGAGAAGTTATTTTCTCTTATGAGGATATCGAAGTTTCTCTAGACAATTTTAAATTGAACACTAATGGGAGTGAAATTCATTCTGGGGAGATAATAGGGATTTTAGGACCTAATGGAATAGGAAAAACTACATTTATAAATACAATTGCACATAAAGCTACTACTGTAAGTCATAATGATAATAATAGTAATAATGACGGTAAGTTATCAGTTTCAGTAAAATCTCAATACATAAAAATGGAAGAGGATATGCTAGTTTCTGATCTCATTTCTCAAATAAAAATGGCCCCTCATCTCAGTCAATCTTTTAAGAAGAGATTAATTAATAGTTTACTTCTTGAAAATCTCAAGGAACGTAAAATTTCAGAATTAAGTGGTGGAGAATTACAAAGAGTAGCAATTGCAAAATGTCTATCAACTAATGCTGATATCTATCTCTTAGATGAACCTTCGGCATTTTTAGATGTGGAAATGAGGTTACAAGTTGCTCAACTTTTAAGAAAATCAATTGAGGAATTAAAGAAAGCAGGATTTGTTGTAGAACATGATATAATAACACAAGATTTTATTGCTGATTCTATTTTAGTATTTGATGGTATTCCAGGGCTAGAAGGAAAGGCTATGGCACCTCAGAATTTAAGAGATGGATTTAATTTGTTCCTAAAAATTATGGGAATTACATTTAGGAGAGATTCGATAACGAAAAGACCACGAGTAAATAAAACAGGAAGCAATAAGGATATTTATCAGAAAAGAATAAACGAATTTTATTATATTCCAAAATAATAGTTTTATTTCCTGATAATTTAATTCTATTAATTTATTTTTTAGAGTCCTCTTTTTCCACTGGAGAATTCTTTTTAGAGTTTTAAAGTTGATATTTAGAGATATTAAAAATTTAATAAATTTATTTAAATATAATTGAGTAATTTTTTACTGGGGCTCTATTCTAAATTATTTAGTTAATTTTCCATTTTTAACTATTCTAAATAAAAATTCCAGTAGAAATATAGGAGTATATATGTTATTATATATAAAAAAATAAAAAAGGAAAACTGTTTTAGGTTTTTAATTTCCAAAAAACTAATGGTCGTCCTCTCTTCCCATCATTACGAGAGAATTTTTCTATTAATTTTCTTTTTTGAAGTTTTACTAAATTATCATAGATTGTAGTTCTTGGTGTTTTAAGTTGTTTTACTAAATCTTTACGCGTAGAAGGGCCAATCGTATCCAAAGTTTTGAGTAAATTATATTGAATTGGAGATAAAAAATCTTTAGATTCAGAAAATTTCTCAATAATAGTTTCATTTGCCATAATTTATTCCTCCTTTTATTAACAAAATCAAAAACGACAAATATTCGACTTTTTAATTTAAATGTTAAGAATTTGTTCTTATGATCATATTAATCCCAAATAATATATAAATGATGCTTATTTATGCATTATTATCATCAATAAGCATTAAGATTTAAAAATGAAAAAAGTTATTAGAAAATTAGATAAAAAATTTTTAGATCCTAAAAATGACTGAGACTTCAAGGACAACAGTAACCTTAAATAATAGCTATATGAAGCTAATTGAAGAACTTGTAGATGTTTTTGGTGCTACAAGAGCACAAGTAATTAGCAATATTGTAGAATATTTCTTTAACGATAATAAAAATGATCCTTTATTAGAAAAATTAAGGGCGAGGAAAAGAAAAGAAAAGCCACCTGAACCAAATGAATTAGATAAGAAAATAAGTAAATATTTGAAAAGAGCAGACAGGATACCTTTTGATGTATTTATAGACCATTTGAATTTGGACACTGATTTTGTAATAAGTCAACTTGATGACTGGGGTGAAAAATTTAATTTTATGTTTATAGACAATAAAATTGTTAAGATTGAAAATGAAAAAATAACTTAGCTTTTAGTAGTTATTTAATCATCCAAAAATATCCAAAAAATCATTTGACAACCCCACCGTCCAATCAAGAATAGACGTGATTACTCCTATAATAATAAAGAAGATAAAAAGAGCAAAACCAACAAGTAAAGCATATTCCACAAGATTTCCACCATATTCATCAGAAAAAAAATTTCTGATTCCAGAGCCTAATTTCTTAAGAAATTTTTTAATTTTCATTCTTATTTTTTATTTAAGACTAACCTTTTAAACTAAACGAAACTAAAAAAAAACAAAGTTAATTTTTATTTTAGAGGCCTAATTCATCTAGAACACCATCAAGATCTGCTTCAACTGCTTGATTTCTAGGTATTTTTAATCTAAATTTATCATCATCAAAATTTCTTGGAATTATATGAATATGGAAATGTTTTACTACTTGCCCTGCAGCCGTAAAATTATTTTGAAGGATATTGTACCCATCAATTTGTAGTTTTTCATGGATCATCGTAGCAATTCTTTTCACTATTTTATATACTTCGATTAATTCCTTATCTGGAATATCTTCTATTGTAGAATAATGATTCTTTGGTATAACTATTGTATGGCCTTTAGAAATGGGGGAAATATCTAAAAATGCAAGATTTAGATTATTTTCATATACAATCTTAGATGGAATTTCTTTCCTGGTAATTTTACAAAAGATACAATCTTCACTTTTCATTATTTTCAACCTCTTTTATTTTGGGTGAACTTCAATTAGATTTTTTAATTTTCAAATTTAAATTAAAAAACCATTACTGAGTTTTATCATATTAAATTATAAAAATTTTCACATTATGATTAAGAGACACTGATTATTATGGTTCTTCAAGAAATACAATCAGTTTTAATAAATAAGTTATCTCCCAAGATATTTAAATTAAATTCAGAGATTTATGGTTTCCAATATAATCAGAATAGAGTCAATAAGTCAATAAAAAAAGTAATGTTAACCATAGACTTAAGCATTGAAGCATTACATTTTGCTTTAAAAAATAAAGTGAATCTAATAATCTCCCATCATGGTTTAATAAATAACTCAATTAAAAAATTTAATCAGGATATAATAAAAAAACTAACTTTGCTAACTAAATACCCAGTTGCAATATTTGTATTAAATTCTTCATTCATCGCGGCAGAAGGAGGTGTATCAGAGACAATAGCTGAGGCTCTCTACTTGAACTTAGAAAGAACATTTGACATAAAAAATAATAAAGGAATGAAAATCCCAATAGGACGAATATGCACTCCCAAACATTATTTAAATAATAATCAAAAAATGATTTTAGAAACTTTAATTAAAAGAATTAAAACACACTTAGATTTAACACATGTCTCATATGTGGGTGATCTTAAGAAAATTATCAAAACAGTTTGTATTGTCGGAGGAGACACCCCAAATATATTATACCTAAGAAAGGCTAAAGCCTTGGATTGTGATTGTTATATCACAGGCAGAATAAACTATTTTGGAGCAAATTTTAGTAGGGACATTGGACTCGCGATAGTTGAGACATCACATTATAAAATGGAAATTCTTGCATTGAAAAAATTATGTAATATCTTAAGTTTAGAGTTCCCTTATGTTGAATTTACATTATTTGAATCATGTGACCCATTTAGAATTTATTATTAAAAATTCATCTACAATTAGAGTAAAAGAACTAAATAATTCCCAAATAAAAGTTTAAATTTATTGAGAGATAATTTGTCTTTAAATAGCTATTTTTTTTTTTCTCATTAAGTATAATTTTTGTGAAGTTAATATGCCGATAATTGAATATAACGGGAAAAAACCCAAGATAAGTCCAAATTCTTATGTTAGCCCTCAAAGTACTTTAATTGGGGATGTAAAAGTAAACGATAACGCAATTGTATGGCCAGGCTCAATCATTCGCGCAGAAAATTCGCCAATTGTCATAGGTGAATATTCTACAATTTTTGATGGAGTAATGATGTTGACAAGATCCCAAAAAAGTTCTATTAATATTGGTAGGTACTGCATAATTGAATCTGGAGTAGCATTGCTAGGTTGCTTCATGGAAGACTACGTACAAATTAAGGAAGGAACCCTCATCTATGAAGAAGCATCAATAGGTGAAGGAGTCATTATTATGAATGGAAGCCAAGTCCCTCCTGGATTAACAATTCCTGCTCGTACGGTGATGAGAGGAATTCCTGTTGAATCTATTCGAGAACAAACGCGAAATGATGTGTTAAAACAAAAGGATCGAGCAGAAAATTACTCTCAATTATTTATTAAGATTAAAAATCAACTCCCAAATGCTCAAGGCTATTTGTTAACATTACCTGATTTCTTAAAATTAATGATAAAAAAAGAAGAATAAAAAAAATTATATTTTATTTAAAATCATACCATAATATTTAACATTTTAATCAATTCTTTATATCTTGAGCGGAGGGTTACCTCAGTTACCCCTACTAAATTCGCAATCTCTTTTTGTGATATTCGTTTATCCTTCATTTTACAAACTAAATATAATGCTCCTGCACATAATCCTTTTGGATCTTTTCCAGAAGTGGAAAACTTAGATGTAAATGTTTGTAAAATCTTAATAGTCCCATTCTCTGCGTCCGCATCTAGCTCTAATTCTGCTATAAAGCGAGGGATAAGGGATATTGGATCTGTTGATGGAACTTTCAAATTTAATTCTCTGATTAAAGTTCTATAACATCTTCTAACATTTTTCGCACTTATGGATGTTTGCTCTAAAATCTCCTGGAGTGTACGAGGTATTTTTCTTTCTCTACAAGCAAAATACAAGCAAGCAGCAACCATTCCATTAATTGATCTTCCCCTGAGAAGTTTCTTTTTAAAAGCCTCAATATAAAGTCTTATAGCTGCCTTCTTTACATGGTTTGGTAAGTTTAAATTACTCCCGATTCTTTTTAATTCTGTTGTTGCAATTAACATGTTTCGCTTATCCCACGTCATTCGAGAATTCCATTTAGCAGCTCGTTTCAAATCAGGGCTTTTAATGTTGGATTTATCAATTATCGTGCTTAAACCCATATCTGGTAATAGAATTGAAATGGGAGAGCCTGTTCTTTCCCTATTTTCTTTTTCTTGTTTAGTAAATGCTCTCTTACCACTATGAGAAATATCCAAAATTCGTTCGCTTATAACTAATCCGCATTGTCCACAAACAATTTCTCCCCTTTCATGGAGTGGAATAACCTTGCCCCCACATTCAGGACAAGAATTTGAAAGATTACTTAAATCTGATTCTATTTCCATAATAACAACCAATTTATATCTTTAAAATTATAAAACTTCCTTATACCTATATTTTCTTATCGTAAAATAACCCGTATACCGATTAGAAATTTGATTTATTACTCCAAATTTCACGTGACTGAAAATCGATAATAATCTCAGATGCAAATAATATATATTTAGATAAATTATATAAATGTTTCGTTCTTGATTTAGTATCTGTTTTTGGGGTAATAATAAATCACAATATCATAGAATTTATTGATTTGGTGGATTATGAGGATAATATGTTAAATCACAAAAAAAAAGGAAAATAAGTTGTAAAACCAAACAAGATGCCTCCCATAATTCCTGAAATTAAACCACCAACAGCTCTCATAGGATTGTTGATAAGTCTATTATTGTTTATTAGATACCATAAACATAATAATATACTCAAAACTGACATCAATGAAGCAAATGAGAAGCAGTAATAAATAGTCTTTTCATGAGGATATTGAGAAGTAGAAATATCCATTATTCCATTCATATATAAAGGATCAATTCCAATGAAATCAATAAAATTATAAATTAATCGATCAGGTAAAGGGTCAAAAATCCAGATAAAGAAAAATGTTAAATAATTAAACAAAATCCCAAAACCCAGAAAGATATAAAGCGAACCAAGAACTAGCCTGGTTCTAGTAAATGTATCTTCTTGTTTATCAGCCTCTGCTAATCTTGATTGACGATATACACCCCTCAATCTCAATAATGTTAAAATTCCTATAAAAAAGATTAAAAATACGAATATAAATTTGAGATATTTTGAAAAAATTATAAAAAGTTCATTAAACGCAATACACCAATTCTCTAACCCGCTAATTATATCATTTAGTACTCTTCCTGAAGAAGGAACTATTTTTTTCGGTTCCAAGAAATAGAGCATTTCATACTAGAGTTAAAACTCTTGTATTTAAACTCTACAGATTAATAAAAAATCTCAAAAACAATAGCTCTTAACCTAATTCTACAATCAAATTGAACGCCCTTTAAACTGGATCTAATATGCTTTTTGTTTTCTTTAAATAATTATTATCTAACTATAAAATGAATAATGTTTAAATCAAAAAGGTTTGTATCTAAATCCATTTTTAAAGTGAACTATATCTCCTTTATACTTATTTACTTGGGATATTCTTCCATTTTTGTTTTTTTGAACACCTATTTTCCAATTCTTTTTTTTGATGTTTTAAATGTTAATCTTTTCCTAATAGCATTAATTCAATTCTTTGCTTATTCAATTTTATTATTACGACCGATCTTTGCCACAATAACAGATAAGTATAAAATTAGAGGGTACCAACGGAAGTATTATATTATTTTTTCTGGTTATACTTTAGTTTTAATTTATATATTAATTGGCTTCACTTTTAATAACATTCTAATTTTTGGGATTTTCCTTTTTCTAATTTATATTTCAAGTACAATGTTAGACGTGTCTACAAAATCTTTAATAATCGACATATCACCAACTAATGAAATCAGGAGGCGTCATCTTTTTTTTATTTTTGTTGGCGAAGCCTTAGGAAAGTTTTTTCCATTCTTTTTATATTTTCTTTTAATAAATGATTTATATTCGATTAGCTCTTGGGAAACCTTAATTTTTTGTAGTTATCTTCTTTTAATACCATTATTAAGCGTTTTACCATTCATTTCTGAAATTAATCAGCCTAAACCCAAAACTATTCAAAACTCTGAAAAATTTTATAATTTTAAGTGTTTAAATTTAAAAAGTTCTCTAAATTCTAAGACCACATTAATTTTTCTCTGCATTTTTATATTTTTTGCATTTAGTGATGTGATTTTTATTTATCCTTTTTTTCCTTTCTTACTAAATAAATTTGGAATCATTAATTTTAACTTTTTTAATTTTATGCTAATTTTTTATTTTATAATTAGCATAACTAGTAGTGCAATAGGTAGTTTTCTTATTAAAAGAACAAATCCTAAAAAAATTATATTTATTTTAATTCCAGTAATTGGAATTATATATATACTGTACACTATCGTACCATTTACCTTATTTATAATGTTATATTTTGTTGGATGTTCCCTAGGGACGATAACTAACCTTAACATTTCAGTTTATATCATGAAATTTAATACAAGCAGTAGATCAGTTTACTTTCATCTAATCGCATCCTTTAGACATTTATCAACCTTCATTTTTCTTCCATTAGGAACTCTACTATCTAATTTTATTGCTACAGAATATATTATTATCATTGGGGGTATTTTATTGAATTTCTCCATCATTCCTTTATTATATGTAAATATATAATTATGAATTTTATTTTAAAAAGGAATTAGGGAAAAATAATACCTTGCTTCCAGCTTTCAGGAACAAATGAGTGATAATTTGATGTAGGATCTTTATACATATGGCTTAATTTAAAGTAACCTTCTCTTAAAATCTTGAAATCTGCCTTGCTGTAAAATGGGGCTTTATTATTTATTTGATACGTTATAAATTCTTTTATCCATTTATAGTTGAGTTTTAAAGAGTCTAGAAAATCTAAATCTTTACTCGGTTTTACAATTTTATTATAAGCCCGGTGATTTTCAAGAGGTTCTCTCCACCATTCCTTATAATAGATTTTAGTTCCATATTTACTTTCACAAGAACTAAAAATACTAGAACCTGGAATCGCTTTGTAATATCTAATATCTAAAATAATTTTATACATCTCGCTTAAACACTCACCATTGAATCTCTTCTTTAGAAAAAAATCTCGATTATCTTCTATAACTTCTACTGTTTCTCCAGGAAGTCCGATAATTAGGAATAACCATATATTCAGCTCTATTTTGTTAGAAAATATGATAAGATCAAGTAATTTATTTCTATATTCTTTCAAGGCTCCGTCATCTTTAGAATGAATTTTGTTTAAAATTTTCAATATAGGAATTGAAGAAGATTCAAATCCTAGATGAGGCATTATATTAAATTCTTTGTAGTGTAAAAGGTCTTCTCTAAGACATAAATCAACTCTATCATAGATTCCTATCGTATAAGGATATTTCACTTCATTTTCCATGAATTCCCTTAATTTCTCATAGAAATCATTACGAAGGCTCCTTTTTGGGAAAAAAACAGGATCACTTATAAATATAGAACTAATTTTTAGCCAACTTGTATCTCTAATGATTTTTAATTCTTCTATACACCGTTCTATCGACTTAAATCTAACATTTTTATGGAAGGGTAAATCCAGACCCGTTGAAGGAATGCAAATTTTACAACGAAACATGCAACCCCGTCCAAAGTCTATATTTAATCGCTTCCCTCTTAATTTTTTCTTATATCTTTTTAAAAGACTAAGATCAATTAGAGGTAGATCATTAAGCGAATGAAAAACTTCTCCTTCCAAGATGCTACAGTTTTTATTATTCAAGTTTTTTAATTTTTTATTAAGAAGCTTTTTTATCAACATGAAAAAAGTAATTTCTCCTTCGCCTTTGATCAGAAAATCAAAGATTTTTTTATTAATCTGAAAATATTTATTTATAAAGCTAGGAAAATTATCAGACTGAAAATCTTGAGGAAAGATACTCGGATGATATCCCCCAACAACGATTTTAACTTTAGGATTGAAATAAGCCTTAATAATATTTGCAACTATTATAGAGTTCAAATATTCATAAGATGAATAACATGAAATAGCTACCAAATCAAATCGGAATTCATTATAAATCTCTTCTAATAATGATTTTAATTCCTTCAGGTAGAGGTCTAAATTATGAAAGTTAAAAGAGGTTATATCCTCATATCGTAAATCAATATAAATTTCATCAATTCCAACTGATAATTCTTCTTTTCTTGAATTTAAATAATTAGAAATCCTTAAGAAAAAGGTATAGATTGCATTCGGACCTTTTCCTGTTTCTTGTGGAAAAAGGTACATAATCCTGAATACTTTTCTATCATGATTAAACATTGTCTTTTCATTTTTTTTTAGATTTTGATTGAAAAAAGTTATAATTCTTTTTAGTCTTTAAATAATATTATCTAATTCTATTTTTAAACAACCATAATTTCATATAAAAGAGACTTATAAAATCATAGAGTGTCAAAAAAGAAGAATGAGAAATAATAGGATTGTTATATGATTCTAAGGCCATTTAATTCCTTACTTCTGCATTGCCTGGTATATTTTATTTTTATAATCATTCTTTTAAGGTACATAAAAAAAATTATAGTAGAATTAAAGCCTAAGAACAACTGATAGAGGTTAATTGATTCATATAGGATGTTTTCATGTAAAATAAAAAAGAGAGGAATAAAATAGGAGAATCAGGAAATGATTCTTAAATATATTAACTACCTATTTCTCCACCGCGTGGCATATTATAATATTTTCATTCTACTATTTAAACTACAAAGAAAAGAATTATACTGAAAATGATATTCTTTAAGGTTTTATAGGAAATTAGAAATAAAAATTCCTACTTTAAATAAAGTGAACTTGAAAAATTAGAAAATAAAAATAAAGTTTTACTTAAGAGTGTAAATTCTTAATATATAAATCAACTACTACTAATTCTGCTTTAGGAGAGTACGATTTTACAATTTTAGAGTCAAAAATATTATTGATAGTCCAATTGAATTCATTTAATTTCTTATTTAAAGCTTCTATTGTTTTTTCTATTGCATAAGGTTTTTCTGAAAACTGGTAAAAGTGTAATATTCCTCCTGATTTTTTCATTAAGAAACATGCTACATCTATAAAATTTATAGAATTTTCAGGTAAATTCATTATAATACGGTCTGTATTATTATATAACATCCTTCCTGTTTGGTTTGATGGATTAATTAAATCTCTAATATTCATATTATAAGGAAAAACCTTGCCCTTGAGCTTATTTGAATCAATATTTCTTTTAAGAAACTTATAAGCAGCAAGGTTTAAATCGAAGGCGTGGATTAATACTGGATTTAACTTAGCTATTTGGATAGAAAAAGTGCCCACACCACTAAACATGTCAACAATCACCTCATCTTTTTGTATGTTGCTTTCCGAAATTCTACGTCTTTCATAGACTAACCTTGGTGAAAAATAGGTCGTTTTTATATCGAGATGGAAAACGCAATTATTTTCTTTATGTACTGTTATAGAGTTATTTTCACCTCCCAAATAAGCTAAATCCCTTAATCGGTATGACCCTTTGATTTGACTTTTTTTTTCAAATACAGATAGGACACTTTTATTTACATCAATTACTGCTTTAGCTACTATGTCTTTAATTTCATTATATTTACTATTATTAACTTGGTCTGGTTTCTCAAACTCTAGAATTGCGATATTTCCGATAATATCATAAGATTTTGGAATTATATTTAAGTATTGAGTTGGAATATTCCCTCTTAATGCTTCTCTTAGGGTTTTATATTTGAAATTTGGATTGATTTCCCCTCTTTTAGAAACAAAATCGAAAGAAATGAGATTTTCCATGGTCTTCACTAATTTATCAATAATCTTTTTATTTTCTACCAACGGGAATATAATATCGTTCTCGATATGCTCTGATTTGTATTTATTATCAATAACTGAATCAAATTTGAAATTATTTTTTACAAATTGGATAAAATATTGAGCATCTGTTTTTTTAAGCTTTATAAATGTGATTTTAGATTTATTATCTAGATCTTTTTCACTCATCTACTTCAATACTTATCAATAATTTCGTTTTAGGATTTTTTAAGGTTCTGGTTAAATCTCTGTTTAATTCAATTGATGATTTTGTGCAGTTTATTAAAACAGTCCTATCACAAATAAAATTGCTTTTACGGAAAACCATATCGTTGTTATCTAATAATCGTAATTCCTTATTTCCAAAACCATAAAAACAATCTTGTATATTTTCCACTTTTAACACAATTTTAAACTTTTTTCCACTTTTTATTTGATTTTTCGTTTCTAAAGTTAGGTCATTACAAGCTTTTGAAGCATTCACACCTATTATACAATCCCCCTTTTTAGTTAGGTTTTTATCTTTTGTAATTTCTATTGTAGAATTATGTCTACATATTATATTCTCATGCCCGTATGCATGAATTTTTTCTACTATTGTCAAAAATCATTCAACCTTGAAAAAATTTAAAACACCCGATATATCATTAAAAACGGAAATATTTAGCGAAACATTTAATCTTATCTTTTCGAATAGGCTAATCATAATCTCTTTTTTTGAATAATCTGTCTCTTCATTGAATTGATTGATAAATTTTTCTGGAATTAATACTCCACATTTATTATAATGATGACTATATATTTTAAAGAAATTCTTAAACTTTTGTTCTATATTTCGAGATAACTTATTATTAATCCCTAAACTATCTATTGATTCATATTGTCCCATTGGAAAAGTAGAACTTAATTCAAGTGGAATAATTCCAAAGAATTCAGAAATAAAGACCACGTGAAGTAAATTTCTAGGTATAATTGTATTATTATCTATTTCCTCCATCCATCTTTTTATACTTGGTGATTTATAACCTTTTACATCCAATTCAGGCAACAATATTAAAAACTTCGCTTCTAATGGAACTCTATAGTTATTTCTTAGCTTTAAATCATAACGATGTAGCAATGGTCTATTCAAACTCTCTGGAGAAGCGTACAATCTTCCGTGCGATTTATATATCTTTTCACACATCTCAAAAAGGGGTAGGTTCGATTTTATTGAATTTAGAGCATTTACTAAATGGGGGTGACTCCTTACTCTTTGCTCTACAAGCTCCCATAAATTACCTTCCTTAATAGCTTGTCGAACAGTTCTCAATTCTGAAAAGGAAATATATAAGTTATGTTTTGCTAATAGTTCAGTTCGAAATTCACTTTCAAAGTTTTTTACCTCTTTAGGGTTATATTGGCAACAAATAGGACAATGGCAAGGGAATTCTTCAAGTTCCTCTAACTTCCTTGTTCCTGTAGATAAAGTAAAATATCTATTTTCTTCAGCAAAAAGAGCATAAGCAGCAGAATCCATCAAATCACACCCACAAGCTACTGCCAAAGAAAAGAATTGCGGTAAACCTAATCCAAACATATGAATTGGCTTATTCATAACTATATTTTTTTTTACATTTAAAAGTATTTTAATTACTAAATCAAATCTATAATTTAATAACGATTTAACTAAACCTCCAATTGCATAAACACTAAAATCTAATTTAGCCATTTCAAAAGTACTTATTTTTAATAAGTCAAAATATTTTGCTCCGTGAATTGGACCAAACCAATAGCATGTATCATTAGTTCTTCTATTAATATTGTCTTTAGCTCTTTGTATAGATAAATCTACTTTTTCTTTTGCAGTTTTATAATCGTCATCAGGTTGAACTGGTACGTCTAAAATTACCGGAAAATCTGAGCCAATCTCTTCTTGGAATTTTTCAATGATTTCTGGATTAATTTTAATATCAGTATTATTATACATATATTTTTGAAAAGCTCCGCTATCTGTGGCTATAATTCCATTAAAATTCAAAAATTTATGTATTCCTTTTTCTAAAACCATATCTCTCAGTTGCGGATTCTGATAGATAATGTAAGCATTTGTAAAAACAGCTTGAGCTCCTATCTTCTTAAGATCTGAAATATTAAGGATGTTTTTATAAGGATGGACAACGGGAAACAAATTTGGAGTAATCATATCCTTATTATTAACGGTTATTTTGCCTATCCGTCCTAAAGCATCTATTTCAGTTATCTCCCAATTCACTTTTTTCACACTAATTATATTCTTTTCTTAATCGAAGAATTCTTTCAACCGATCTTCTTGATATAGTTTTTCTAACCAATCGATTTTACCTACCTGATATTTTTTCCTATCTATTTTCCCATCTATTATATCTTTTACTATCCTTGTTACTGATTCAATACTAAAGTTAGTAGTATCAATTTCATAAAGAGGTTTTTTGATTTTTTTTTGAATAAAATAATTCACACAATTTCCCAATATTTCTGTTTGAACATTTTCTGTTATTTTTTTTGGATTATAATTCTTTCCTTTTAGCCGATTTACTAATTCATCTGGATCACATCTCAAAATAAAGACAAGATCAATATATTTTTTTGGGATAATATCAGAAAAATGACTCTCTATTATCAAAAAATGAGGATTTTCTCTTTTTATTTTCTTGATTTTTTTTATGATATAGGGAAGAAATATTTTAAAATCCACAATATGAGTTTTCCTTTCATTGTCATATTCGAAGGAAAAATTATCAGAAATTGCTTCCTCATTTAAAGAAATAATTTTAGCATTAACTAATTTAGACAATTCATTTGCCACGGACGTTTTACCACAACCTGGAGTACCAGAGATTATAATATTTTTCATTTTCAAATTCATATTATAGTAAGATAATTAAAAAAATAATAGGGATTTATTGAAATTAACTCAAAGAAAAAAAAAATGGGAAAGGGGGGCTTCGAACCCCCGACCTCACGGTTATCAGCCGTGCGCTATACCAGGCTAAGCCACTCTCCCTTTTTGGGAAATTTAGCTTTAATATGAAATTTTTTTAAATTTCAGTACCGAACTAATAAATTTAATAATACACGTTTAAAAAATTTTTTGACCTAAAGTATAATAGTGTATTGGTTTTATTTTTAGTTAAAAAACTAGGTAGTATTCATGCCGAAAATTTTGAATTATTCAATTATCGGATTAGAGGATTATACCATAAGTTTTAATGATTATTGTTCTCTATGTGAAATTCAGACATTTTGTAAATGGGGAAAAGATGAACCTTTTTCTATTAATATTAGCTGTGGGGATTTAAATCGAGCAAAAGAAAAAGTTAAATTCGAACAGCTTCAAAAGTTGCAAAAATCTGAAGATGTTTCAGTGACTTATGAAGAATTAGTCAAAAAGGTAAAAATAAATATACAAGGTATATTTTCTGAAATTTGGAAAAGTAAAATTAAAGCTTTAAAAGAAGAAATAAGATGTTTAGACACTCGAAAAATAGATCCAATGTTGGTTGCTCAACAAGGTCAAGACTGGTGGCAGGATTTCAACGTAACTATGAAAGTTATTAATGAAGAATGTGAAAAAATATCTTAGGTGAATCTTCTAAATACAAATCAAGAGTTTATTAACATTTTAACTTCAAAATTTAGGAGAAATGTGTGATTATAATTTATTGATAGAAATGGTCATTCCTCCATCAATAATAATATTTTGACCTGTAATATAATCAGAAGCTGGAGATGCTAAGAATAATGCAACGTCGGCAACCTGGCTAGCTTCTCCAATCTTGTCTAAAGGGAGCTTGATATTTCTAAGTTTTATCCATTCTCTAATAAATTCAGGATCATTATTGTATATTGGTGTAAGAAAAATACCAGGACAAATTGCATTCACCGTAATGTTATTTGGCCCTAATTCAAGAGCCCAGAGTTTCGTAAAGGCAATAAGAGCCGCTTTACTTACACTGTACATACCAATAAAAGGATTTAAACCACATTCTGTACCCGCACATGAAGTTATATTAATAATTTTTCCAGTAACTGGCTTAAATTTTTGTTTGGCCATTTTTCTATAAAAAGATTTCGTTACATTCCATGCACCTTTCACATTTACATCCATAATCCGGTTATAATCCTTAGTCTTAGTTTTTAAGGATGATGATCCCCCTCTTATTCCCGCATTATTTACCAAAAGAAATACATTATCAAATTTTTGAAAAACGTTGCTTCTCATAGCATCAACTTGTTCCTCATTAGAAATGTCTGCTTCTGCTAGTAAGATATCAACATTAAATAATTTTAAAACCATCTCACGAGTTTCTTTAATAGCTTCAAAATCAATATCATTTAGAACCAAGCTTGCCCCTTTACTTGCGAATGCAAGAGCCATTTCGCGCCCAAATCCACTACCCGCACCTGTAACCAGGGCTACTTTTCCTTCTAAAAAATTTTCATTCATAATTCCATCTCTTTTCTAGATACATTATTTTATATAATATATACTATCCATAAAGTCCCATATTCTTTTTATATTGAGCTAAAAACCTCATTGGAGTGGGGGTTTCAAATGAAATATCAACATCTATGACTGCTGGCTTCTTGGAATCTATAGCTCGTCGTACTGCATGCTTAATTTCCTCTGGTTTTTTAATCTTTTCTCCATAGCACCCAAAACCTTTGGCTATTTCAGAATAATTTATTGGAGGAAAATCTACATCGCAATACCTTTTTCCATAACCTCTTTTTTGGTTACTTTTTATCATCCCCCATGCACAATTATTAGCAATGACAACGATTATTGGTAAATTTAATCTTACTGCCGTTTCTAATTCCTGTACATTGAATAAAAAACTTCCATCTCCGGATAAACACACTACAAGTTTATCTGGTTTTGCCAATTTAACTGCAATCGAATAAGGAATACCAATTCCTAGATGACCCATTGATATTGGGAAAAATGTTGATCTAGGCGACCTTGGTTTATGGTTTATAAATTTGTAGGAAAAAATTACAATATCACCTCCGTCTAGTACTATTTGTGTATCTTCTGGAACATAATCAAACAATTCATACACAAGTCTTTCTGGTTTCATTGGTGATTTTTTGGAATCAAGTAATTTTAGATTTGAGGTTAATTGATTTTGCCTAATTTCTTGTAAATAATTATTCCATTCTGTCCATTCCGTTATTTTGTTTTTTGGAAGGTTTTCCTCCATTTCATGTAATAGTTGATTGAGAACTGCTTTACAATCGCCAATAATACCTAGCTCGATTGATCTGTTTTTACCAATTTCATTAGGATCAATGTCAATTTGAATTACTTTTTGATCTTGATTCCAGAGAGGTTTTGTTCCATAAAATATTGAATAATCCCATTTACAACCAAGTGATAAAACCACATCTGCTTCAGATGCAGCTGTACGATATGAGGCATTAATCAAATAGGAATCTAAAAAGGTTTTTTTGTCGCTTCCGATTGATCCTATCCCGTTAATTGTAGTTCCTGAAGGTATGACATAGGTTTCGGATAGTAGTATTAATTCCTTTGAAGCTTCTGAAGCAATTACACCACCACCAGCCACGATTAATGGTCTTTTAGCGCTTTTTAAGATTTCAACTGCTTGTTTAATATCTTCCGGCCCACTATTTGGTCTATTAATAGGTCTATATTTTTCAGGATTTAAAATTTCTTTATTGGCATCCTCAGTTGCGTTTCTAACCAAAGCAGTTTCCCTAAATTCCATGTATACGGGCCCTCTTCTTCCAGATAAAGCAATTCTTATTGCTTTTTGAAGAGCTTTAGGGATCTCATAAGGTTCTTCTACTTGGATTTGAGCTTTTGTTATGGGTTTCATTAAAGCTATTTGATCAATTCCTCCTTGTAGAATACCAGTATCTTCAAACATCCTACCTATCTGAGCCCCAATAACTAATAAAGGAATAGAATCAGCATTAGCGGTGGCTACGGCAGGGACAAGGTGAGTTACTCCAGGTCCAACAGTTCCTAAACAAACCCCAATTTCTCCAGTGGATCTAGCCCACGCGTCTGCCATATGTCCTCCTGCCTGTTCATGTCTTACCATAACTGTGTCAATGCCCTGTTCTCGACCCCAACGTTCTATTGCATCATAAATTTTTAATAATTCACCACCAACTAACCCAAATATTTTTGAAACTCCCGCTTTTAAGAGGGATTTAACCGTTAAATCTCCACCATTCAATATTTGATTACTCATAATTCTCTAAATTACAAATTAAAGATAAACTTTTTTACCGATAAATCCGATAATATCAAAGATATCTATGTTAGAAAGTATCAAGTAGAGGTTAATAATTGAATTATAGTAAGCAAAATCCAATAATTAACATTCCCCTATCTTCCTGTTTTTATCTTGCCTATAAAATGTTTCTTATTTTACCTCTTTAGCAAATTTTAATTTACTAATCGGTTTTTTTAAAGGAAATTCTCCGCTAAGGATCATAGATTTCAATTGTTCAGCTAAAATTATTGCTCCATTTCTATCTGATTGTCTTAAAACAACTGGTATTTCCTTTTCTTCAAATTTAATTGATTTCAAATCCAATTCAAAGGCTTCTGGACATAAAATAGCACAATTACCACAATTAAAACAGCGTAATCGATCTACTCCGGTAATAATGCCGTTATTGATAATAAATGCGTCTGTTGGGCATTTATCAATAACATCACATTTATCACATCTTTTACATACTTCAGGATTAAACTTCATTCTGAAATTATTATCCCAAACGTCCCCATAGGTAATTTCTCCTACTTTTTCTCTACCTATCAAACTTAATATATTCAATTTAACATCTCTATCAGATTTTACGAGATTGTTAAAGATATTCTCATTTAATATGGGGATAGGAAGGGCTAAACTACATATCGGCTCTAACCCATAAGAAGTTTTAAAAGCACCCATAAATTCCGGTTTCATCCCCTTAAAAGCTGCTATTGTCATCATATTAGGCTTAGCAATATAATTACGAGTACCAGGTCCAACAAGGTAACCAATATTTCCATTTACCAGAATTGGTGAACCAACACCGAAAGATTCAAACTCAGGATCATTCTGAAAAGGATTTAAAGCACCACATCCAGAAAAAGTAATTTCTGAATTATCGGGGTTAAATGGAAGACAAGAAAAAATAGTATTTACTTCATATGTTTCACAGTTAATCATTGCATTGTAATTTTTAATAGACTGTCTAGTGCCCATTAATTTAGCAAATTGCATATCTTCTAAAGTCATATCACTCTTCACAGTTTCACCTTCAGCACTCTTTGCTAGGATTTTTATATTCTTTCCTTCCACAAGCTCTCTAAACAATGAACCACCACAATAATTTTCTACTGTCTCACTTTGAGCTGTTCCATAGACTATCAAATCTACTATGCCCAAGTATTCATTTGGACAAGGACCAGGAAAACAAGGGATTCCATTCATACTCACTTTCGTAAATTTTCGCAAAGTTTTAGGTGGTGTTAATCGGAATGAAAAAATTCCCATAATTCCACTCATAAGAGCTTTTGTTGCTGTTGTTATTACGTCAACATCCTCAAACTTAACTTCTTCATCATTCCTAATTAGATTTAATAATTCTTGCACTGTGAATACGACAGCAGTCCCATCATCAATCTTTTTTCTTACTTCTGAGAGCTTTCTTCTTTTAATCAAATACACACCCCTTTTTTTCGAAAAATCACCATTTTAAATATTTATTTATAATAAAATTTTTTTATTTTCAGAGACCCTAGATTAATTATATAATGTAAAACATTTTTTTGAGGTAAATACCTTATTGTCATATTTTGAATCAAGACTGCCTGTAGATATAAAAAATATTGATGAAGTTAAAAAGAGATTAGAATTTTGTAGAGAATTAGGTATAAAAAATATAATTTTAGAACCAAAGAATGACATTGAAAAAGTTCCTATAGATATTAGACAAAAAATAGAAAATAAATCAAATGTTAATGTATATTTCCGAATTAATTTACGAGTAAAAACTATTGAAGAATTTAAGAAAAAAATAAAAAAATTTAACAATTTTAGAGATATACTATCAATAGAATCTCTGAATAGAGAGGTACAATTGCAGTGTTCGAAAGATTCAAGAGTTGATATTGTTTCTTTTTCTGATCCAGAAATTATAAAAACACTTACCTCTGGGGTAATTTCTTTAACTAAGCAGAATAATATTTTTATAGAATTTTCTTTGGCACCAATAATGGTGAATAATAAAACAATTCAATCAAAAAACTTTAGAACTTTATATAAATTCATCCATATAGCACTAAAATCAAAAGCTAATTATATAATCAGTGGAAACTTTATGAATTTATTTGATTACAGACATCCAAGAGCATTAATAAGCATCTGTAACTCACTTTTAGAAATTCCTATAAATATAGCAAAAAAAGCTTATATTACAAATCCAAAAATGCTAATAGAAAAAATTTATAAATGCTAATAAATTTTTAATTAACTTAAGAGGAGATTTATTATCACTAAAAAAGAAAGGCAAAGATACATTATGTTCAAAATAATAAAGGAATCAGACCTATCTCTAGATCAAAATGTTATTCTTAAATCTGTATGGCAGTCAATATGGCATTATTTTGGGATGAAAGAAGCAAATAAAATTGGATTATGGCTAGTTGATTTAAATTTAACAGAGAATTATGCAATTATAAGATTCTCTCATGAAACTAAAGAGGTAATTATTACAGCATTAACCCTTGTTCAGGAAATAAATGGAAAAAGAGTTATTTTATCTCCATTAAAGACTTCTGGTACTATAAAATCATTAAAAAAAAAAAGCCCCATCATAAAAAAGAATAAAATAGATTAATAATATCATTTGTATATAGAATGGATAGTTTAAATATAACAGATGCGTATATTCAACAATTAGAGGATTTTTTGAATACTAACCCAAGAATTTCTCTCTCGAAATTTAAAAACTTAAAAGATTACAATAATTTATTAATCATCCAATCCTCTATTGAAAATTCTATAAAACTATCAATTTACCCCATAAAGAAAGAAAAAGTCATTAAGATTAGTTTATATGGTATTAAATTATCTAAAAACATACTAAAAGAAATATCAAAAATACTTCAGAAATTTCAAGTTATCCATACATCCGGCTTTTTAAAGATTAAAAGGCACATCTATTATGAATGTTATCTAAATTTAGGCATTTCTGACAGTAAAAAAAAGGATTTAAGGAATTCATTAGAAAAGATTAAAAATATATTTAAAGAAATAAAAATTGAAGAAGTAAGATTAAAGAACAGCGGAGACTCTTAATTATGGAACCCTGGAAAATATTTCTTAAATTATCAGATGGAACTGACCAAATATTGGAATTATTTGATGCCAAAGCTTATTTTGGGGGCTACCTGAAAATAAAAAGAAGCTTTTTTAATGCCCTTATTAAGTCAATAAAGATGTCTAGAAAATATATTACTCATAAAGCCATAGAAAAAGTGATTGATCCAGATGAGAAAGATTGGACATTAAATCCTTGGATGTTGTTAATAGTTAAGGATAATGAAAAAAAAAAACCATTTTGGTTTTTTATAAAGAGAGAAAAAGATTTAACCGGCGCTCTTGTAGCTATTGGACCAAAACCATTTATCGAGTATAGTAATAATAATCAATCTGAAGCCAAACATGAAATTAAAAATTTGATTAATTATATTATTACTTATCTTAATAAATTCAATTGTGTTGTTTTGCTTCCAAAATATTTAACTTAAATTATGTTAAAACTGAGTTATTTCTTCACATTTTTTTTGATAATTTGTATTGATGTAAAAATTGAATATTATAGAATAAAGTAAGGAAAAATATTAAATTAAATTTTAATTATCAATTTTAATATTAAACAAAACTAATGATATAGCAAATTAAAAATAAATGGCTTATTCACCTTGAGGAAAATAGCATTTTTTGTATTATTGTGGATTCTACTGGTAAATATTTCTATAGTATCATCTTTTTACATAATTAGTAGTTATGGTGCCGCAGTAGAAATTAATCCCGAATTTGGGCAAGCTCCTATTATTGATGGGAATATTGATGATTCTATAGGTGAATGGAATAAATCGTTTAAAACTCAAATTAATCTTACAGATTTACCAATAGATCTATGGGTTATGCAAACTAACCAAGAACTTTTTATATCATTACAACTTGATTTATTTTCAGGATATCATAATGATACTGAATTTATAGGGATTTTAGTTTCCAATAGTTCTTCAGAAAGCTTAGAAGATTTTATTGATGCGAAATTTGTTCAGTTTACGAATATAAGTGCTAATGATTTTATTTATCTTGATTATTACATTAATAACAGCTTGTTTTTGAATGATACACGATATGATGGTGACGGTGCGGCGAAATTAAAAGGAGATATATCTATTTATGAATTTTCTTTTCCAATTGGACAAAACAATACAAATGGAGAAAGTGAAGATTCAATACTCGATTATGAGAGTTATGCATTTAACATAACCTATGGAGAAAATCCTGCTTACCCTCAAGGTATTATAAAAAGCGAAATTATTATTATTAATATTAAAGAACCGATTGAAGAAGAACTGATATTAATAGACTTAATTCTTATCATTTTGTCAATAATAGCATTTAGTGTAATTGGAATTTTCTTCGGGTACTACATCTATAAAATTATTAAATTAAAAGAGAAAGTTGAAAGATTGAGAAGTTAGTATGTCAAAAGTTCCTAAAGATCAAATAAAAGAGCAGAAATTAAAGATTAAAAGAAGATCTGATGACAAATTTGCTTATAGAACAGTTATTATTGCTTGTGTTCTCAGTATAATTTTTTACATTATTTCGCTTTTTTTTAATATAATATTTGTAATACTAGAAATTTCCATTTTTACTAATATCAATATTTTATTTGATATGTTAGATTTTTTGATAAAAGTGATTACAATTCTTTTATTTTTTCTTTTCATAATGATTAGTGTTGGAAATTATAAAGAATTAACGGGTAAACCATTAGACTGGAAAGAATTATTATTACTCATCGCTCTTTCTTTAATGCAAACAATATTAAATCTTTGGGTATTTGCTTTATCATTTATTGGATTATTAGTGATTATAATCTATTTATATATAGTCCAAGAATTATAACAACTTAAGAAATAATGATTCAAGACTTTCTTTTTATCGGACATAGAGGTACTAGTGTATCTTATGACGAAAATACAATCCTAGCTTTCAAAAAAGCGATAGAGTATGGTGCAGACTGTATTGAACTTGATGTTCGAAAAACTAAAGATGAAAAACTCATAGTAATACATGATCCTACTTTAAAAAGGACTACTAATGGCATGGGATTAGTAAAGGAGCTTACTCATAAAGAAATATTAAATTTTAGGACAAAAGTTAATTTATCTTTTATTCCCTTATTATCTGAGGTTTTCAATGAACTAAAAGGAAAAACTAAATTTATGATTGAATTAAAAGAAAAGAGCTTGATTGATGATATTGTTAAATTAATTATAGAAAATGATCTATTAGAAGATTGCATTATTAGTGGGAAATATTTAATGGATTTATTGGAATTTAAAAAAAAATTTCCTCAGAATAAAATGTGTTATAATATTACAAAGGGACAAGGATTATCACTGACAGAATTTCTAGAGTTAAGTAATGACAAAAGTACGATCTTGAAAATTGACATGATTAGTTTAAGATCGAGCTTAATTTCGCAAGAATTTATTGAAAAGTGTCGTAAAAACAAGATTATATCTTTATCTTGGGATTTTCTTAGAAGCGAAAACCCAATAAATAAAATTAAATCCTTGATTACTTTAGGTATTAATGGTATTTTATTTGACAATTATAAAAATATTCCTAAAATAAAGAAATGGCAAAGTCTTCTTTAAGCATCTTTTTTTATCATAGACAATCCACTAGGAAGAAACAAAAGTATTTCGTCTAAAGATAATATTTCTACCCATTTTTTTAGATCTTTATCTACATTATTAAGATAATAAGATTTTATTTCCTTAGCTAAATTACCTGCTGTTAAACTACTTGATTTAGATGGTACAATAGTTATTGTATGATTTGTTTGCTTTTTGATTGCTTTTTCAGGACCACAAATTATTTTAGGATAGAAAACTTGCCTTTCTTTATTTGATCTGTCATTTAACTCAGCAAATTTCAATCCAATCGTTAATTCTGTTTTTGCATTCTTTATTAGGTTCTTTTTCCCTGAAATGATAAATGAACCTTTCTGTAAATATTCTCCTGAAGGTGGTGTTTTTGTTATTTGGGTAGGTTCTACATAAAAAACATCTACTACACCCCAATTCTCTTTCCATGCTCGCGAATAACTAGCAACAAATTCTGCGGTTTCATTAATAGTTTCAGGTGTGATTACCTGATTATTTGGATTTTTAATCACAGCTAAAGGAGAACCAGGAAAGCTTGTATGGAATACTAAATCATTAGTGGCTAGATGTTTTTTGAAGATTATTTCATTAGACGTAGCATCTCTTCCACCAATAATTAAAAATCCATCGGATGAATTGAACCATCTAAATTTTTCATACCATTTTTTTTTTGGTTTTCTAATCAAGAAATCAATACCAGTATCTATTGCTTCCTTTTTATGTACTAATTTTTCTATTTTTTCTTTCGTATCTTTAATTGCTTTAATTGTTCCTTTTATTTTTTTTTCTGCTTTTTTCCCTTTCATATAAATTATATTTGCGTTTTCTCCAAAACTTTTTCTTAAATCTATATAAACGTCATTCCCATTAACTTTTATTAAAACTTGATTCATTGCAGGTAAGATTTTGTCAAAAAACTCCGCTCCATCTAATCTATCAATCTTTGCTTGCTGCAATTTATCGTTAATTTCATCCCAAGGGTATCCCTTTTTTCTCGCATCCAAAATAACAGATAACAACTTTTCAAATTTATTGAAATTAGCATATAGAAAATCTCCTATTGTATAGTATTTTTTCTTTTTCTTTCTAAGTTCTTCAAGATAATCTTGTTGATTTTTTAATATCTTCTCCTGAGATCTGATCTGATCTTCTATTTTTCGATCTTTAGGGATTTTAATAGACTCAAAGTCAATTTTTGAATAAAAATCATCGACAGCTTCGTTAAAACTAGAATATCTTACTTTTTCATAATCTTCAAAAATCTTAGTTTCAAAGGGTAAAACAGTAACTTCATTTCCTTGTTGATCTAATATGATATGAGCGTCTATCGAACCAAACAAGAGCTGATTTCTTATTCCCTTGAAAGATTCGTATAAATTGTTAAAATCTGCTTCACTTAGATCTTTACCAAGCTTTTTCTTATTTAATCTTGCTCTTTTACATAATTCTTCACTATATAAACCAGATAACTTTAGTTTTCTCGATATGTCTCTTACAACTTCCCTTTCAGATAATTTAAATAATGCTTCGAAATCCTCCCTGTTAATCGAGAAAAAATCTCTTTTTTGAGAAGTAGGAAAAATATATTCGTTCTTTGCAAGTATAGTGCGATCCTTAAATTTCCGATATTTTTTGGCAATGATAATAATGTCATTTTGATCAAGAAGTAAAAAATTTCCCTTATTAAATAACTCAATCACAAATTTCCAAGTTCCTTCGTCTCTATTAGTTAATTCTATTATTATAATTCTGTCAAGTTTGTATTGAGAAACCCCTATTATCTGTCTATTTTTTAAGAACTTTCTCAAGGCTCTAATATATTGACTGGGGAATGAAGGGATAGGATAATTATATTCCGTTATATTAATCCGTGAATCTTTTTTAATGATTAAATTTTTTTTCCCAAAATTCGTATTTATTTTTAAAATTAATAAATCTTGAACTTCATATATATTAGAAATCGAACCATTTCTTAGTATTGTATCCAATTCTTTAACAATGGCGAATACATCAAAATTGGAAAATTCCATTGTGATATTCATAATGTCTTGTCTAATTTTTAGTTTATCGAGTTATATAATTATTTTTATAGTAAATAATATTTATATTAATAATTATGGGAAAGCGCAAGAGAGTAGATATTAAAAAAAGAAGGCAAAAGTTAATAAAGGAGAAAAAGAAAGAACTCCAAAATAAATCAATTAAAGTAGAAAAGAAGGCAACTAAAGATTTAGATCTTCGACTAGAAAAAGAAACAAAACTATACTGGATACGTGCAATAACCGGTTTTCTAAGTGCCATTATCGGAAGATTATTATTTGGATTAATTGGATGGTTTTTATTTTTATGGATGTTAACGTGGTGGTTTATATTCCCTTTCATTGTAAATAATTTTATTTTAAAATTTGAATATGACAAGGAAGAGTGGACATGGAAAAATGTCATATTGCCAGGAATAGGGATATTTTTCTTTTTATTTATGATTGGAGGTGTACTTACTCACACTCTTCTTTTCTTCATTCCTGATTTCTCTTCAATTTTAGAAATATTTATTTAAAAATGATTTAACACAATCTCATAACTGAATTCTTTGTTTTACAATATTTTCCTTTTTTTCTTTAGATTTAAATACAATTTCTTCTAATTTATAAATACATTCCCAGTAGAAACTTAATTTTATAGCTGTATTTAGATTAGATGGGGTAAGACCTGACGATCCTCTTATATCTATCAGCTATATATAAACTTTCAAAAACTGGGAATAATATTACAACACTTACTTTAAAGATTATCTGGATTAAAGAGTTTAAAGTATTTAAATAATAGAGGATAAGAGGTTATATCTTTAAAATATCATTTTAGGGAATTATACAGTACTCTTTAGGTTTATTCTACTAAAATGGTCGAAATTGAAATCTTCATTATCATTTAGTATTGAAAGAGACTATAATTTGATAGTTTGTTTTACTACTTTTTCCTTTTTTTCTTTGGATGTGAACACGATTTCTTCTAGTTTGTATATCCGCTCACAATAGGCACATTGGATTTTTAAAGGTTTTTCTTCTAAAACTAAGAACTCTGAATCAATAGGTTCATCTGAATTTGAAATACAGGTTTGATTAACACAAAGTATAAGTTTTTTAATAATCTCTGGAATTTTCACCTTCTTCTTTTCAATAACTTTATAATTTTCAATTAAGGAAATACTGGCGTTTGGGGATAGTATCGAAATTTGTTGCATTTGAGTTTCATTTAAAAATACGTTTTCGATTTTGATTATATCTTTTGTTTGATATTTTTTAGAAGAGACATTAACACCTATAGTTATTAAATTCTTAGTTTCATCAAGGCCAGTGAGGCCAAGAATTGTTAAAGCATATCCTGCATCAATATGATCGATAACTGTTCCCTTAGAAATTTTATCGATTTTTAATTTTTCTTCCATCATTTTCATAAATTAAATCAGCTTAATTGAAAAAGCTTTTGTTAAAATTAAATTAGAAGAGAAGAAGTGAACAAAAAAATAAAACAGTTGATAGAATGAAATTATAAGATAAATTATCATCTATTTCAAGATCTAGGTAATCTATAAAACCAAGGATTATAGCTCCTAATAATGGTAAAAAAATTAATCCAAAGTTCTTAGGTGAATAAAAATCTTTAAGGATTATTAATACTATAAATCCAGAGATGAATGCAATTATGACTCCAGCAAGTAAACCTTCATAAGTTTTTTCCGTTTCGCGAATTTTTCTTTTTCCTAACGTTCGACCAAATAAATTCGATGCTGTATCTCCAAAAACAGCCATGGCCATTGAAGTACAGATTATCAGAGGCCCTACTGGTTGAATAAGACCATATAAAAGGATTATAGAAAAACAACCAATACTCATTGAAATATGAGGTCCTAATCGCATATATAATTCTTTTTCTTTAAGTATTTGATTTACTGGTTTTAAAGGATAATATTTTGGCTGAAGGACTCTAGTAAAATCTGCTGTTAATAATCCAATTAAAGAGACGCCAACTAAAAAAACTACTAAATTTTGAGTAAAAACCATTATATCATCACCCATATCAAACATTTCAATAAAAAAGTTAGGTAACAGTTCTGAAATATATTTAAAAACATTCTGAACTAAAAAACCTAAGGTAAAATAGAAAAATATTATCCCCAATACAACTAAATGAGTCATTTTTCTATATATATCATATTTTAATGGTAAAATTTTCGATTTTGATTTAAATTCTTCATGAGGTATTCTGCCATTTTCAATTTTTCTCTTTTCCTTAATTACAAAAAAAGAAAAAACTGGGATAAATAAAAAAATAAATATAAGCATTAAAATATCAAAAGGGAAAGCAATAAAACTAGTATTACTCGGATTTCTATAATAGATAATTAATAAATTAATTGTAATAGAAGTTATGAGTATAATAGAGTTTGCGAGATTATTGATAAAAGCTCTTTTCTCGCTTTTTTTTTTTGTTAGATAAGTGATATAGAAAAGGATAAAACCATAAAAATAGAAGAAACAAATAATAATAAATGAAAAGGGGTTCAATAAGTACCAATCTCTTGAAATTTTAATATTTAAAGTATCCCTAAATTTTAAGATTTTCTCTAAATCAATATTAAAAGAAAAAAAAAATAAATTTATAATAATTTAGAATTGAGACTCATCAATTTTTGGCATTTCGTCGGAAGCTAAGGCTCTTTGGATTTCTTCTGTCGGTAACTCGTAATCTTCTAATTCACCCGTCATGTAACTTTTATAAGCTAATAAATCAAAAAATCCATGACCGCTAAAATTAAATAGAATGACTTTCTTTTCTTTCTCCTCCTTGGCTTTTAAAGCTTGATCGATTGCTTCCTTAACTGCATGTGCTGTTTCGGGAGCAGCAAGAATTCCTTCTGCTTGTGCAAATTGTAATGCTGCTTCAATAATTTCAGTTTGATGATGCATTACAGCTGACATTACTTTATTGTTGTATAATATTGAAACAATTGGAGCAATTCCATGGTACCTTAATCCACCAGCATGAATCGGGCTTGGAATAAAGGTATGACCGAGAGTGTGCATTTTTACAATTGGCCCTTTCATTGAAGTATCTCCAAAATCCCATCGATACTCACCTTTGCATACGCTAGGACATGCACGTGGTTCTACTCCTATTATTTCAATTTCTGGACTAATTCCATTCAATTTATCCTTAGCGAATGGAATCATTAAACCAGCGAAGTTAGATCCACCCCCCATACATCCAATTACAACATCAGGCTTTTTAATCCCTACCTTTTCTAATTGGATCTTTGCTTCTTGTCCAACAATTGTTTGATGCAGTAGTACAAAATTTACTACGCTTCCTAAGGAATATCTACTCTTCTCCTTGCCTAAACTGTGTTCAACTGCTTCAGAAATCGCAATTCCTAGACTACCTGGGTGATCTGGATCTTTTTCTACAAACATTTTTCCTGATTCGGTTAAGTTTGAAGGACTAGCATGAACTTCGGCATTATACGACCTCATCAAAATTTTTCTACCTGGTTTTTGGAAGAAACTTGCTCTCACCATATAAACTGTACATTTGATATCAAATAAATTACATCCATACGCTAAACCTGAACCCCATTGGCCAGCACCAGTTTCAGTGACTAACTCTTCTAATCCATCCTTCTTGGCATAATATGCTTGAGCAATAGCAGTATTAGGCTTATGTGATCCTGTAGGAGATACGGATTCATTCTTATAGAATATTTTTATATCATCTCCTTCTATTCCTAACTGTTTTTCCAACCTTAAAGCGCGATGAAGAGGAGTTGGTCTGTAAGTACTTACGAATATCTCTCTTACCTCATTAGGGATGGGTATCGTTTCTTCTTGAGATACTTCCTGCAACACACATTCTTTTGGAAAAATTGCAAAAGCCATTTCAGGCGGGGCAGGTTTCCCATCCATAGGGTTGACTAAAGGCGTCATAGGCGCAGGCAAATCCGGCACAATATTTACCCATTCCTTAGGAACCTCATTTGGTTCTAATAAAATCCGTGCTTTGAAATAATCTACCATTTTATTTACCACATATAATTATTTTCATACATTAAATGTGTGTCATTAAAATATCGGAATTCAATAGTTTAATGCAAATTAAAAAGGACTTTTTAATCTTAGTAAAAACTAAGGTATGAAAAAAAGTTTGTTTTAATTAAATTTTATCCAATGTAAAGGCGTTATCGCCAACGCCAAGGCCACTGCCAACACCAAGCAAGGTTTTTAGCAAGTGTCATGATTGATTATTGAATAGAAAATTTAATATAGTGGTTATTTTATTGTATAGTTTAAAAACTTAACTATTTTCTTTTGATATTATTTATTAATGAAAATCTGATTTATAGAAATGTCAAACGTATTTTCATTTAAATTATTTAGAAAAAGTAATACAAAAGTTTTACCTATTTTCGAATACTTTATATAAATTTTTAGCAGCGATTCGCATAACTTTTACAGTTTTCATCAACGTATCTATTATCGTTCCAGCACAAACAATCACTAAACGTCCGGCATTGGTAATTACAATATAGCCATTTTCTGCTCTTACAATAACCTCACTTAAATCCTCTTGAAATAAAGTTTGAATTGTTGATCTCCCAGTCATTAATAAGGCACTAGCAAGTCCACAAAATTGATCACCATCAACATGATATTGGGGTAACGCTGAAAATGCTATTTGATAACCTTCAGAACTTACGAGCGCTATAGCTTCTATATCTGCATTAGAAGTTATAAATGTAATTTGAGGACTAATTTTCTCGATATCTTCTTGGTTTATTCCTAAATCAGATCCGAATTGTATGAGTCTCCACCTTTATTGCTTAAAGGAATTAATATTGATTGTTATATTTATAATAATAATTTTACTTATTATATTTTTATTTTTATATTTCAATGCGAAAAGAGATTCTAAAGCGCAATCCATTCAAGAATTCTACGTTTTATAACAACAATCTACTCAAAAGTAAATTTTAATATTATATAAACTTAAAAATATTTAAGGCAACTCTTAAAAATATAAGAAGTATTGTGCAAAAATAATTAATACTGAAGTTTTATTTATTTATCAACTAAGCTCTATTGATATTAAATTATGATAACTACTCGAGAATCTATAAATTATCAATTTTCTTTAATATTTGGATATTCATCTCCAAATGATTTTGTAGCGGGGGATGTAATTGGCCCTGGAAGATTAACAAGAAATAAAGTTAATGAACTCTCAAGAGAGGTAATTCAATTTTTAACAATGTATAATGCCATATTGAGAGATTATACTGGAGCAGAAGTGTTCAGTATTGAATTTGATTTATATAATTTAGATGAAGAAAGCGCAAAAACAAATATTTATCCCAAATCGATGATTTTTATACCAGGAAAGTTTAAAGAATGCGAAAGTTTGCTTCTAGCTTTAAAACCAGAAACAGGGTATTTAGATGTCCATAAATCAAGAAGCTCTATAAATAATATAAGTAAATTATTTTATGAAGTTGAAGAATTTGCAGATCGCCCAGAATTTACGAATATTAATAGACAACATTTCTATGATAAATTTGCTTCGAGATTTAGTAAAAAACTTTTTGGAGAACTAATTGAAGATAAATGGAATAAGAAATTAATCGGGTTAAGTACCTCACTCCCAACGGAAAAAGAAATGTTAAATCCATATGCAAAAATTACATCTAATGTTGATATTTTATGGAATAAAAGACCACTTGAGATAAATTTATTAGATTCCAAATTTGAAAAAATTAAGACACCTTTCGAGGGGCAACAAGCAATAGAACATCTCAAATATTCAATATCTGAACCTAGTGCTAATTTTATTATCGATAAAACCTTAAATCTTGGAACAAGTCTTATGAATTTAGCAAATACTGGTACTTTAGACGAATTTCAGGATGAAATAATTAAATACTTGATTAATCTTATCAGAATAGAAATCGATAGTCTTACGGAACCTCACACAGGAGAATGGTTAGTTGCTAAATGTAATAATATTTTACTAACTATAGAAGGGTATTTAAATAAATTTTTAGAATATTCAAACATGTTTCTCACTTCTGGAGAAATGGGAGATTTAATTGACATTTTAATGAAATTTAAACAATTTATTGTTAATAAAGGAAAATTAGAAGATAAAAATTTTGAAGAGATGTGTAATATTGCGATTGGATTTATCAAACAGACAGTTATTCAAAAGGAAAAAATAAGAGTTGCAGAATTAAGATCTGTTTTTAACTATTTCTCTGAAATTAACAAGAAAAGTTTAGATTTAATAAAAATATCTCTTCCGGATTATCTTTCCCTTCGTCGCTTGATAACATTAACAAGTGAATTAATCGAGAAACTTAAACAACAATTTAATGAAGAACAAAAACCCGCAAAAATATTAGGTATTAGACTAATAGAAAAGTTTCAAGAAGACCTTTTAAATCAAATTGAAATCGAGGCAATAACTTTAAGAAAAAATATTCACTTTAATGAGCAAAAACTAGTAGAACAGTTTAATAGATTAGTTAATAATAATGTTGAATCATTCTTTGATAACATCCATCTGAAAATTGAAGATTTAGTTTCATTTGCTGAAGTCCAGATGGAAGGTGATATTAATGTGATTAGAATACATATAGATAAATTTAAAAGGTTTTCAAACGAACTGAATTATCTTTTAAGTTATATCTTAAGACATTCGACAATCAATCGTTATATTAAAGATGAAACAGGTAATGATGTAACAGATCCTGTTAGTTTTGCAAATAAATTTCATCGTTTTCTAGAGAAGAGAATTGGAGGGATTAATTTAGAATGGAAGTCTTATGTTTTACAGTGGATCGTCGATTATACTAAGAAATTCTTAAAAATTGAAAATAAGAGAGATTGGGCTTTAACTGAGATTTATCATGACTTTTTACAATATCTTGAAGAACGAGAACGAAATGAACAGAAACATGAGAAATTTTTAGAATTCTTAGATTCTTATGTTGCAAAAGTAGCTACTCCTGAGGAAAAAAACTACCTTCTTGAGTTTTATAAACAATATGAATTAAGCATAGGAATTAATGAAGAATTTCCAAAATATGTTAAAGATAAAGTCAAAAATGAACTTATTTTAAAAAGTTTTCAAAAAGAGAAATTGATACCTATTGAATTCTTCAAAATTAATGATAAAGTAACTTTCTATAATTATATTAAAAATATGGATCTAAAATATTTTTCAAAGCTTGTTCCAAGGCCTCTTACATTGATTTTAAAACATAATCTAACAAATGAAGAAAAGGAATTATTTAAGGGAGATCTTTTTCATGTTATAGATTTTAAGTTTTGGCATAATAATGTAAGATTTGAATTGTCAGATAATTTTAAAGAAGTCTATAGAGAATGGATGAAATGACTATGATAAGTGGGGTAAAAAGAAAAACTACAGCAGTAGAAAGTACATTCAGATTTTTTCAAACAGTTGATTTAATAATCTCTCATTTTAAAAGAGAAGCAGATAGGATTAAAATCTTTGAACTAACCAGTCAAGATACAAATTTTAAAGATTTATTGATAGCAACAGCAACCGTTCATATATATCATAATTTAGGTCTTAAAGTACAAAACATAATAGATTCAAATAAATTTACATTTGATTCAACGAGAAAGCTAGAATTATCTGAAAAGGGTATATTAATTGAGGAAGTTGGAACTCTATTAAAAAATTCTTTTTCTTTAGAAATAAGCCTTCTTAATAAGATAATAGATCTTGAAAATAGATTTCTTTCATTTCTCATTGAGGTCAGAAAAACAGATCTCCAAGAATTACAAAAAGAAAAGATGATAAAAGAGATTGAGAATCAAATTGAAAAAGAATTGCAGGAAATAATTCTTAATTATCCTCCATTTTATTTTTATGATTTAATTGGTGATCTAATAGGCCTTACAAATGAAACTAAAAAGGAGATTCTAGAAGACAGCTCTGCGTTCAAAGAAATCTCCGTAGATATAGAAAAAAAGCTAGAACTAGAAGAAAAGGAGGATAAATTTATAGAATTAGCAACACTAGATCGAATGATTAATATAATTCGCCAAGATTTTGAATTTAAATCTTATAAAGAATTACAAATTGAGGCAATGCCGGTTAGAATGATAAAAAGGAAAGTTGTGGATTTTAATTTTGAATGTTTTCCTATTTCTATCCCGGGATTAAAAGCCTTTAGAGAAGCAAATAATATCAAAAAAGCTTTAATCAAAAGGATTGAAGAAGCACTTAATGAGAAAATCAATTATGACCAATTTGAAGAAAAATTACTTCTTTTTTTAAAATCTGAATTAATCGAAAAACTGAAAAAAAATCCAAATGATTTTATATATTATTTACAGTGTTTAAACGAGTGCAGTTTTGATGAAATAATTTATATATTGAAGAAATATGGAGTTTTTAATATTCTCTATCTCTCAAACTTGGATAATAAAATATCTGAAGAAGTTAAAAGAAAAATGATCAGATATAATATAAAAAAACTTGATATTATGTCAATAAATGACAGAAAAATCAATCTAGGTTATTCCAAAAAGAAACAAGTTATTGATAAAGTGTTCTTAGAGGAATTGAATTTAAAAAATTATTCCCATATTTTATTTATCCTTGAATTTGAAGATATACTCAATAAAATAGTGAAAGATATATTCTTCTATATTTTATCAAAAATTTTAAGACAACTTAGTAGAATCATTGAACTCTATTCCAAAGTTTCAAATGATAGATCATTATACCTATTAGCAATAAAAAAAATAGTTAGTACTACAGATTCAGAAGAATGGGTAAAGATTAAATTAGAAGAATTAATAATAGAAAGATTAAAGAAGCGGCAAGAAGAGCTGGTAATAGTTTTAAATGCATCCAATCAGCCATTCTTGGTTAATGGATTTATTTTAGCTCGATTAATTGAAATATCTTTAAAAGAGGGAATTTCCCAATTGAAAAATAATGATGGCGAGATATATAGAGATATAACATCTTTAAAGTTAAAGCCTGATTTAATTTCACCAATCTCTTACTGTATTGGTTTTGATATAATAAAAAGATTAGAAAAATTTGAGCGATTACGAAAAGCAGAAGTAGAACAAAAGATTGAAGCAAAGGAAAAAGAAAAGGAAGTAGAAGCTAAGAAATTACGCGAGCGGCAAGAATTAAACACTTTAAATTGGATTGAAAGGAGAATAACTAGCTCTCTTATGAGGATCAACAGTCCTGGAATCAATCCGAATCAATTATATTGGCAAGAAAAAGATTCGAAAACCGCTACTGAAAATATTAAACTACATAGCGAACTTAGAGGGGATCCAATTGATTTAATTAGTCAATTTTTTGATTTTGCAGTTGAAAAAATCAAGACCTTTGATCCAAAAATTAAATTACCTGATTTCGAGAAAATTAAAAAAATTGTAAGTGATATAAGTACTGATGTTTTAAGTAAAAGAGTAAGTGGGAATAGACCAGATCTTCTTGACGGTGAAAGATACGAAATTGCTACACAAATTGCTAAAAAAATTGGGATTTTATTAGATAAGGCATTATATTCTAAGTTTAAAATGAAATAAATATCCTGAAATTGCTTTAAAGAGATTTTATTTCAAAATAAGAAAGATATTAAAATATTCTTTATTTAATTTACTTAAAGAATTATCAGAACACAAGTATTATTTCTTATGTCTTCAATATTTACTTGGATTAGGAAAGAGTTAGGTTACATAAAAAATTCTTTTATGGATATCATAAGAGGTTTTATAGTTTTTATTTTAGCATCTTCTGGTCTTTGGGTTGCAATCTTTCTAAGATATTTAGAGTTTAATGGGATAGCAATAACATTTTTTAGTTTAATTGTGGAATTTATCGCTCTGTTTTTATGTTATCTCTTATTAAAAGGTTATTTAAAATCTAAAGAAGAACTCGAGGCTTCTAAAGCAAAAGAAAAAAATCTTTAACTCAAATATTTTTATAAATAATTTTCCCATGGTCTTTGATTTATTTGATGAAAAATCAAATAATCCTTTATTTCTGCCACCAAAATACTAGGATCATATTCCCAAGCCTCATCCTTATTGAAAGAAATACATTTAATATTTTCAATGTTTAATTTAGATTTCAATAAATGTCCATACATCGCTACTTGAGGTAATGAGAGTAAAAAATTTCCTTCTGGTTTGTAATCAATTACTTTTATTAAATCATTTTTAACTTGGAGTAAATCAATATGTCCCGTAATCACCCTACCTTTTATTTTATTCCAAATGGGAACTTCAATTGCTATTGAATCTTTGTCTTTAATGAGAATGTTCTTTAAAACTGGTTCGTGACCAGGGATTCTATTAATTTTATTTACTTTATAATTGTCAAAAACTCTTTGAACATATTGAGATAACTTAGAATTTGAATCATAATATTGTATCTTTCCAGATCTAATTAATTTTTTACTAAAGCTTCTAATAAAAACAGTTTTTATCCCTTTTATTTTAAATTGTGAAACTCTAGGAAAAATTCCAGAATTAAATAAGTTATTTGGTATAATACCTTTATAAACTAACCCAAAATATTCCTTAAGTTTATTCAATTCAATCCGATTAGCTGTTATTTGAGAAAATTTCTGTTTATGGTGCTCCTTATTCCAATTAAAAACATATGGAATGTTTTGATGTATATAAAGCTTTTTCTTGAGCAAGGTTGATATTCACCTTTAACTTACTTCTTCAAGATATTAAATTCATCATAGGTCTTAAATTTAATTTAAGAATTACAATTATTAAAAGAAATATATTAATAATTTATTAATTAAGTAAATATATTTTAGCTTTTTTCAACGGACATAATAGCGCTTAAGGATTGAGTGAAGTTCCATGTTAAAAAACGTTTTAGATTTTGAGATTAAACACCATATCTTTATTTTTAGGTTAAACTTACTTTTTCAATCACTTTTTAATTCTAAGTTAACGGGGATTCGGTGTAATAAAACTTAAAGATAATATATGATTCTAAATCTTAATAATTTAAAAAAGGACTCGTAGCCTAGCCTGGTGGCTTTTTTCCTTATAATAGCCGAGTAAATAGGGCGTCAGACTTCTAATCTGAATGTCGCAGGTTCGAATCCTGCCGGGTCCGCTCTATTTTATTCCCTTATTAAATCTAAGATAGAGTTCTTCAAATATGGACAAGAGAATAATTTTACTTTAGAAATTTGACCTATTATAGCCAAACTTAATTTAAAAGTATAAAGATGAATAAGGCTATTTACCCCGTCCTTTATTAGCTCGAATACTTGGCCTTGATTTTTCAGATCCCCATCCTTTTTTATGTAAACCCCTTGCTCTCTTTCCAGCGGAGGTTAATCCCCGAGTTACCCTTTTTTTATGTTGAGATTCACAAATCCAATTAATTTTTGGATCAGATTTGATCACAGGATGATTTGGATCCACTAAAATAACTTCGTAGTACCAGTGTTGACCATCGGCATAAATTTTGTATGAGTTTAATATTTGCAAGTTTGGATACTTTCTTTGAACTCTTTCTTCAGCAATCCATTGAAGATTCTTTCCTGTTGTGTATTTAGAAACACCCAATGCCCTCGGTTTTCTGCCTCGCTTTGGACGGATTTTATGCATTCCTCCTTTTCGAATCTTAGTTCTTACAACTATATATCCTTGTTTAGCTTTATATCCCAATTCTCTTGCTCGGTGAATTTTAGTCGGTTTTTCAACCCTTTGAATAGATTTCCCTTTTCTATATTCAATACCACGCTGCCAATACGGTGTTTGATATCCTTTCTCGTGCTTCTCAAAAGTTTCTTTCACGTACCGGTATCCAGACTTCATATTTAGTTAACACATCTATAAATTGTTATTAATTAAAAATAAGCATATTTTATTACTTTTATGGTCAAATAATTTTGATAATATGCATTCATATTCTCATTAATCTAGTTTATGATAAATAATTCCATTTTCCATTTTAAACAATAATTTTATTATATTGTTTAATTATTTCTTATTCAATAATTTTTGAATAAAGGAATGTCTTAATGGAAAATAATAAAATCGATGAGAAAAAAGAAACTAAAAAGCCAATTATTAAGGAAGAAAATGGTTTAACAATAACATATGACAAAAATGAATTTAATAAAAATTTTCCCCATTTAATAACAGAAATAACTGAAAAAAAGAAATTAATTAAAATCAATTCAATCAAGACCAATATTGACCCACGTAATTTAAATTCTAATAATCGCCATCCAAGAGAATTAATAAACCCGGGAGCCATAGACTTCATAAGAAGATGTACTACAACAGAAGAAGCACTAGGTATTTTAGATTATTTAGTAAAGCGTAAAGAAATATCTGTTAGTGAATATACTTCTTATAAAAATCAAATCCTAAAAGAAGGCGGTTTAAAAGAATTTATTGATAAACATGGAGGTTTTAAGAGACCTGGTTATTATGAAAACAAATTTAGAGATTTGAAGCGAGAAACATTGAATCAAAATCATAAAGATAATTAATTAGAAGATTTCTTAATCGTAAAAAAATTAAAGAATAAAAACTATTATAACACGAGAAGAAATATGATGAGCTTATGACAATAAGAACTAATGCTCTTAGTGATGATTCTTGTCGCCCCAATCTGATTTTTTCTCCTAAAATTTAAGAGTTATATTCCAATACTCAACTAATTTGAATCTAATTCTAACTGATTTTTTAATTTGAGTCCCTTCTCTGTCAAAAAATGCTCTTTCTTTACTATCTTAATTAGATTTAATTCAAGTAATACAGGAATTCTTCCTTTAACACATGAAATTGGTAATCCTGAAAATAATTTAATTGTTTCAAAATTTTTTGCTCCTTTATCAATAGCAAATAATATTTCAATTCCCATGTATCCTAAAAGGTTTTTTAAATCTTCTTTGGACTCTTCTCCATTAAGCATTGTAAACTGGTAATTTTATTAATTTCTAATGAAATATCATAAATTTCATTCCATTTCTTTTGGTAACAACTTTCTCATCCATTCTGGAAAGGTGGTGGTTATTTGAAGATTTGTTTTTAATACAATATATGTTTCATTATCATAATTCAATTCTTCTATTACATCATACTTCTTAAGAAATTCTATATTTTCCATTAAAGAATCAAGTGACTTTTTTGAAACTAACTTTGGTAATTTATCCTTTGAAATTAACCCATTTCTTAATTCGGAAAGAACATTATATTTCTTAGAGTCTGCCATTATTTTAAATAAGATAAAACTGTCTTGTTTTATTTCCTCCTCTGTTTTTTTTTCATACTCACTGAAGTATTCCTGAACTTTAGGGAGGAGTAAATCTATTAATTCTGGTTTGTCATCAATATATTCAATCACACTATCAGGCGGTATTCTCTCAGTATTAACTTCCTTCAATAGAAGTACATATTTTTCAACCAACCCAATTTGATTTATAAATATAAATTGTTTATCAACTAGCGTATCGATAATTTCATCTAAATCTTTTTCTGGAAACTCTTCGATAAACCATTCTCTTAGCCATTCTAAAGTAATTGGACCATTTGATAATTTTTCTAATGTTTCAAAAAAATATTTATCATTTAATAGGACTGCTATTTTTTCCTCTTCGGTTTTTTCCCATGTGTATTCAACTATCGCCCAGTATAAACCATTTACCCACGCTTCTATTAATGCTTCATTCTTGATTATAATTTCTTTATCATTGTCATCAAAGCTATTCAAATCTTTTATATAGAAGGCTGTGTATATTTCCTCGTTTGATTGTAATCTTTCCGAAAATTCTGCACACAAACTTGATAAAATTTCTTCTACTTCTGCCGAAATTTGTTGATCTAATATTATAGAAATCATTAACATTTCTTTATTTCCACGTGCCCAATCAGAATGAATTTCAAAGTAGTAATTCATCGATTTTAAGTTTTCAAATGAATGTGTAAAAAATCCTTCATTATATTGTTGATCCATAATATTAGCTATTTTAACCGATAATTCCTTATCTAAAGTATTTTTAGGGTAAGAAAAAAATACTAACGGTCCAATTTTTCTATGGAAATAAGATAATGATACAGCTGTTTTCAATTAATGAATCTCCATCATGAATTTTTTAATTTATAAGCAGAACAGCTAATTTGATAATGTTAAATCTAAACAAATTAATATTAAAGATTATATATTATTAAAGTTAAATAAATCTATCTTTACTTAACCTCTAATATCTTTAGATGGTTATTATAAACAACAAACATACGTTAGTTTTATAAATTTAAGAGAATAATTGACTGTGACAATGAATTCTATAAAATTAATTGGATTTGATCTGGATGATTGTTTATTTGACTCAACAGGCTTGTCAGAAAGAGCGAGAATTAAAGGAATAGACGCAATGATTCGCTTAGGTTTAAAAATGGATAGAGATAAAGCAATTCAGATAATCAGAGAAATCGTAAGTGAGTATGGTTCAAATTCTTCGAAACATTATAATTACTTTATTCGAAGATTGAACCAAATGAGAGACGAGGTAGAATACATATCATATAATAGCCGTTATAAATATATAGCTTCGGCAGTTATGGCATATCATCAAGAAAAAGTTGATTCAATTCAATTATATGACGATGTTAAGGAATGTTTAGAGAGATTAAGAAAATTATCAATAAAAACAGCAATTATTACAGACGGAATCCCAATTAAACAATATGAAAAAATTTTAAGGCTTAAAATCGATGATTTAATTGATTTGGTTGTAATTTCCGATGAAATTGGGATTAAAAAACCAAACCCAGAACTTTTTAATTACTGGTTAAAGAAATTTGGTGTTAAAGGTCAAGAAGCAATATATATAGGAGATAGAATTGATAAAGATATTGTTCCAGCAAATTTAAGTAACATATTTAGTGTATATCTTCATAGAGGAGGAAAATATGACCTTTTTCATGTAGATTCGAATATTAAAGGACCTCAAAAGCCAGATTATGAAATTTCTAATTTAAACGAATTGTTTGACATTATTGATGAGATTAATAATAAATCGACTCGGAGTTTAATTAGGGAATGAGAGTAGCTTGCATTCAGCCACAAATTTTTCAAGAAAGAAATAAATGCTATTTAGAAATTGAGATCCTTTTAAAAAGATTATTAGAAAAAAGTCATAAATATGATATTGTATGTTTACCTGAAAGATGGGTTCCATACTTTAAAAATCCAGTAAAAAATATTCAAAAGGAAAGAGGAAATGATTACAATTTTATTAAAAACTTAGCAAAAGAATACAACATAAAAATACTCTCAGGAGGTATTTGGGAAAAAAGAAATAATTTAAAAAATCCAACCATTACATGCTATTTCTTTGATGAAAACGGAGATGAAATAGGACGTCAAGAAAAAATTCATCTTTATGCGTATGAACAGGAACAGTTCGAACCAGGTAATACATTAAAAATATTTACAATAAACCAATACAATTTTGCTATTTTAATTTGTTTTGATATGGCTTTCTTCGAAACACCCAGATTAGCTGTAGAAAATGGGGCAAATATTCTATTCTCACCTACCCAAATCAGAGAAGACGGAATGAGTAATTGGGAAATATATTTAAAGGCACGCGCACTTGAAAATCGAGTACCTGTTGTAGCTTGTAATAGTTTTGGCAGTTATTTGAAAAGAAAATTTATTGGAAACAGCAAAATCATTTCTTTTCATAAAGGAAGCATTTCTCCTTCTAAGTTGAAGATTGTAGAAGGGCCAATAAATTCAAGTGGCGTTATTTCTGATGATATTGATTTATCTTTTCCAAATAAGATGAGAAAAATTCGACTAGGAGAAAAAGTAGATAAGAATAAAATAAATGTCAAAATAATAAATAATTAGGAGCAATTAAATATCACCCAGTATATTTAAATGAGCAAATCTAAAGAACTTAAAAAGATCCTTTTTTGCGGGTTAGAAAACGGGGGCAAAACATCGATTCTGCTATTATTAGATAAAAAGTTTAGTTTATTACCAACTGTTAAACCTACCATAAAAGCTAAAAGAACTGTTCATACTAACTCCTTATTAGGAATTTCACTTATCCGTTGGGATTTGGGAGGCCAAAAAAGTTATAGAAAAATATACTTAGGTGATAAAAGCAAATATTTTACTGATATGCAATCAATATTTTATGTTATAGATATACAAGTACCTGAAAAATTTGAAGAATCATTAATTTTTCTAAAAGATATCGTAGCTATTACTACAGATTCCCATCCTGACAATTTTCAATTCTTAATATTATTACACAAATGTGACCCAGATATTAAAAAAAGGAAGGAAATATTGGAAAATATATCCTTTTTTGAATCAAAAATCTCATCAATTATTAAAGATATAAAATATTCTATTTTTAGAACTTCAATTTATGATGCTCCAACCTTATTAAAAGCTTTTTCTGATGGTGCTTTTTATGCTACTTATAAGTCTAATATGTTTCAAACTCTACTAAAGGACTACATGAGCAAAACATACAATAGCTCTACACTTTTGTTAGACCAAAATTGTTTTATAATTGCCAGCAGATCTACAGATGATGATTATCAGAAGATATGTGAGTCTGTAGCCCCAAGATTAACTCAAGCATTAGAAAAATTAGAGGAATGGGATATAAGCACTGTCGATATTGTAACTAATATCGAATTTTCACAAGAACGCTCAGAGTCTCAAAAAGAAGGTATAATTTTTCTTAGAAAACTAGATATTAACAATACTCGATTTTATTTGGTTACGCTTTGTTTAAATAAAAATGTAAAAAACAAGTCTTATGAATACTTACCCATTTTAGCTGATAACCTGAAAAATTTATTGGAAAGTTTTGAATGAAGTTTCTACTAAAGGGTAGAAAATTTTTTCAATTTTAATTTAGTAGTTTATTTATTTTTACTTCTAGTGACCTCTCTCTGGGTGGGGTTTAAATATATTTATATAAAAAAAATATAAAAAAATCTCATAATCATGACATTTAAACTAGATATTAGTCAAAATTTTGTTGGACCTAAAGCTTTATTTGACCCGAATTATATCCCCCCTCAATTGTTGTACCGTAAGAAAGAACAGAACTCATTAATTTCTATTTTGCGTGATTCAATATCTGATGAGTTCAATCTCAATATTTTATATCAAGGCATTAATGGAATTGGGAAAAAAGCAATTGTGAATAAAGTAATCAATGATCTATCACTACAAAATGAAGATAATATTGATATTCATAAAATTTATATTGATTGCAAAGAAAAAAATTTCGAAGAATTGATATTCTCAATATTAACAGAATTATTAAATATGCATAAGTTCAATATTAACTATGACTCCCTCTTAAATTCAAACCTATCACATTTATGGAATGTATTTAAATTATTATGCAGAAAAATCGATAATAATCTTTTTTTTGTTTTTACAAATGTAGAATATTTGAAACCTGAAATATTTAAGAAATTTTTGCATATTGGGAAAGAAATAAACATTACTTCCATATATACAATAAATAAAATTTTGCGGCCTATAACAATTGATTTATTATCTGAGTTCGATTTAAAAAAAAAGTTGAATTATTTCACATACAAGGAATTATATTCTATCTTAAAACAACGAACTTTATTAACAATTTCACATACGGTGGATGAGGAATTAATTAAATATATAACAGATTTAGTCTGTGAACAGTATGTTCCTGTTCCAGGAAAAGGAATTGAAATTCTTCGAGATCTATATCCAATATTAAAAAATAAACAAATTATTAAAAATTGTGAACTAATAGAACTTTGTCAAACTCATTTTGATCAAATGCAAATTCATGATGAGTTTAGTATCTTAAATTACATTTCTGAAGAGGATTTTTTAACTATAATATTTTTGGATAATCTTTCAAATTATTTCATTAGTAAGATAAATTATTACGTTTCTTTAAAGGAATTAGAAGAATTATATTATATATCTTGTGAATCTTTAGAATATGAGAAAAATGTAAACGAATTCCAGAACTTAATTAAAGAATTATTAAATATTGGAATACTAAGACTCTCGAAAAAGGCGTTACGAATAAAAAAGCCTCATTTCTTAGATAATACTACAAATACAGACTCTTACTTCATGGTAATAAGCCCTAATCAATTAAAAGCAATTATAGATACCTTGTTTGATAATTACTAACCTTTTCGTATATTTATCAGAATCGAAAAAAGACGTTAGATTTTTTTATATATTCGCCATGCGTATCATATATATATTGGTAATTACTCTATTTTTTATATTAAAGATGGAAACGTAAAGGTAAAAATGACTTACATTAAAAAAATTTCGATGACTGGTTTTAAGTCATTTGGAGATCGCACAGTAACAATCAAACTTTCAAGTGGTTTTACATGCATAGTAGGGCCTAATGGTGCAGGTAAATCTAATATCATAGATGCTCTTTGCTTCGCCTTAGGGAGGTTAAGTAAAAAAACAATGAGGGCTAAGAGTTTAGAAGATCTAATTTTTGCAGGTTCTAGAGGGAAAAACCCGTCACAAAGAGCATCAGTAACAATGTATTTTGATAATTCTGATAATGTATTTCCTGGAGGGACTGACACATTTGAAATCACCCGTACAATAAAGAGAGGTGGTGGGGGTGGATACAAAATGAATGGAAAAAACACCACGCGTCAGCAAATTCTTAACGCTTTAGCCGCAGCAAATATTGATCCTGATGGTAGCAATCAGTTTGTTCTGCAAGGTAAGATAGTTGAATTAACACATATGAATACAGAAGAACGTAGATTTTTCATTGAGGATCTAATCGGACTTCAAAAGTATGATGAAATGAAAGATGCAACACTAAAGGAATTGGAAAAAGCAGAGAGAGATTTAGGACAATTTGAAGCAATTTTTAAAGAAGTTTCCTCCCAACTAAAAAAAGTTGAAAAAGAGAAAAATGATGCTCTAGCGTGGAAGGAATTAGATGAAAAAATTAATTTTTTAAATTCACAATTGATAGCACTAAAAATTTCGAAGTTAAGAGAAGAAGAAGATGATCTAGAAAAGAAAATAGAAAATTCTTTAAAAATTATTGAAGAATTAAAAGAAAAAATTAGTAGACAAGAGGCTTTACTTAAACAAGAGTCACTCGTAATGGATAACATTCAAAAAAATATAAATGAAAAAGAGAAAGAAAGAGAGGAAATTAATGAGAATATTACACAATTAAAAACAAAAATCTCTTCCAGCCAAACCACTTCAAACCTCGCCAGAAAATCAATTGAAAAACTCACCCAGGAAATTAAAAATTTAGAAAATCTACAGATGATTCTTGAAGAAGATCAAAGCATCGATTCATTGATAGAAAGCGCTTTAAATGATATATCTGAATGTGAAAATATCATTGAACAGGCCAAAAAAGAAATAGAAAAAAGACAACAAACTCAGGCTGAAATAGATACAAAAATTAGAGATAATGAGGAAGAAAAATCACAGTTTAATGCAGAAATCTCCAAAATACAACAAAATATATCTTCTAATAAAGCTCAAATTAAAGTCCTTAAAGATAATATTAAAAAGAATGAAGATAAAAAAATAAAATTAGAAACTGAGTTAGCAAAACTAAAAAAAGATGCAGAAAGTATTGATGAAGCTATTAAAAATACAAAAAAGGAAGAAAACGAAATTAGAAAGCAGATAGATAACCTAAAAGCTAAAATTGTAGAAGAAAATCAAAACCAAAAAGCTCTCGAGAATAAAATCACTTCAATTCAAGAGGAGAAAAACCAGCTAAATTCAAAACTATTAAATCTACAATCTAATTTATCTTCATTAAATACTGAGATTAATATGAATAACAATAATATTCATAATCTAAATGATAAAAAAACTTCTATTGAGAAAAGAATTCAGGAATTGAGTAAAGGTAAAGATACAGAGGATGCTGTTAAAGATTTATTAAAAGAAAATGAGAATAGAACCAAAACAATAAATGATTTAAGAGGACAATTAAGAGAACAAAATTCAATTTACAAAAAAAATGAGCAAAATTTAGAATTGCTGCGGATGAAAAAATATTCTTTAGACTCCGAAATCAATGACAACAAGGGAAAGATAGAAAATATTAATACTGAGTTGAAAATATTTACAAAAGAATCAACTAAATTAGAGCGAGAGAAAAATAATTTAGATTTACAAGTATCTACTTTGAATAAAAGCATTTTAGATATTGAAAAAGATCTCGAAAAGTTTAATAATAAAAATATGAACATTCAAAGACGTTTAGAAGATCTTACCAAAGAAAAAGAGAGTATATTAAAAAAAATTGAATCTTCTGAAGCTGAATATGAAAAAAATACAACAGATATTACTGGGATTCTGCAGATTTTAAACATGCTCACTCAAAATATTAATATCTCCGTTGAATCCATAAAAAGTAATATACAGCAATCAAATGCAGAGGCAATTGAGACTTCAGCTGAAGATTTTAAGAAATTCGTTTTAGATCTTGTAGATATAATGAGAACTGTTGAGGAAATAGGGGATACTACAGAACAAGCTACAGAAATGACAGAAATGCTAAAATCTATTATGGAAACTTTAAAATTATTTACTGATAATGCTGATGACACAATAGGGCAATTAATTGAGAGAGTGAAGGAGTCTGCTGACGTAGAAGTTCAAGCTTCAACTACTACTTTCGATAATTTTGTTCAAGATCTTATGGAAATTCTTGAGAACGTTTACCTATCCTTAAGAAAGCTAACCATGTCAAAGAGTCAAGAATTATACAAACAACTTGATGAAATTTCGGAAAACATAAACTCTCAGATGGATGATTTTAATCTCACTGAGAAAAGATTAACAGAGGCCAACCTTCAAAAAAGACACGATTCTGAAAATCTTTCTGCTTTTAATCGAAGACTCGAAGAAATAAATAAAAGAAATCAAGAGATACTTGATAGAATTAAAAAAGCTGAAGAAGAAATAAATGAAAGAAACGAATTAATTAACGAAAGGGAAAAAGAAATTAAAGAATTAGATGAAGAAATAAAGAAATTAGAGGAGCTAAAAGATACTTACTGGGATGATATCTCTAAAATTCAAGAGGACATTGAAAAAGAACAAGCAGAATTAGAAAAATTAAGAGAAAATCTGCAGGAATTACATGGAATTCAGAATTTATTCGAAAATTTATCAGAAATTGAGGAAAATATTCAAACAATAAACAATTCAATCGAAGAAAAGAAAAATTTAATTATTAATACAGAAGAAAGTATTGAAAAATTACATGAAGAACAAACTTCATTTCAAAATGAAATTAACGATCTTACTTCACAGAAAGAAAAATTCTGGGAAATAAGTGAAAACATTCAGAAACAGATCGAAGGAAAAAATCTAGAATTAGAAGACATCATGGACCGCCTACGCGCACTTGAAAACGTAATGAGAATCATTAACTCAATTGAAGACATTAAAAAAGAGAATATTGAAGCAAAAAATGATGTTGAAGTTTGTCTAAAAAACGTAGATGAACTTAACTCTGAAGTTGATAAGATCCAAGTAAATGTTGACCAAAAACAAAGTGTAATAGATTCCTTAAGGGGTGAGAAAACTAAAGAAGTAGAAGCACAAAAAGCCGCCCAAAAGAAATTAAACAAATTTAATAAGGATCAACAAAAACATCAAAAAAGATTAAATGAGTTAAATAAGAATAAAGAAAGAGAACAAAAAATTCTTGAATTAAATCAAGAAATCATTGATACTGAAAATCAAATAGAATCTGTAATGAAAGAACTAGAAAATTTTAAAAGTGAATTAGAAACTGAAAATGGGAAAAAGGATGCAAAACAGGAGGAGATCGATAATTATACTCAAGAAAAAGATGAATCTTGGAAGAAACAAAAGCAATACCAAAAGACTATTACAGATTTAAAATCAGATCAATCAATGGAAAATTCAAAGAAGAACAGTTTTGAATCCAAAAAGATCATTTGTGCGGATCAAATAGAAACTTTATTTCAACGTTCTAAAGAATATGGCTCACTACCTCCTGTTACAGAGGATCTTTCGGAACCAGAATTGCAATCTGAAATTGTAGAAGTAATTAATAATAAAAAAACTCTTGAACCAGTTAATTTGAAAGCAATTGAACAATATGATACTGTAAAGGAAAGATTTGATGAGATTGATATGCGAAGACAAACCATCCAAAGGGAAAGAAAATCAATCCTCGATGCCATAGATAAAATTGAATTAGAAAAAACACGTACATTCATGAAAGCTTATCATGAAATTAATCGAGAATTCTCTCGGATATTTCAAAAACTTTCTCCTGGTGGTTCTGCTAAAATGATTTTAGACCGTCCCGATAAGCCCTTCGAAGGTGGTATCAGCATCGAAGCTCGACCGCGCGGGAAAAAAATTTCAAGCCTCGAAATTTTAAGTGGGGGTGAAAAAACTCTTGTGGCGCTCTCGTTCATCTTTGCCGTGCAGGAGTTCTATCCCGCGCCGTTCTATATTATGGACGAGATCGATGCGGCCTTGGATGGTCCCAATGTACATAGAACTTCGATGGTTATAAAGGAATTTTCCAGTCAAGCGCAATTCTTGGTCATTAGCCATAGAGAGGAGAATATCGTAAATTCAGACAGAATTTATGGCGTTTCTATGCAGCAAAGTGGTATAACGGATATCTTTAGCGTAGATTTAGAGGAAGAGGCGAAGAGACTTTTAGAACTTGAAGATATTGAACCAACAGTTACTGAAAATTAAAGAAAAGGTGAAATAAAATTTCTAAAGAACCGAACTCCAGTGAGGGATATAATTTTAATGAATGGACTGTGAAACAATTAAGAGAGTTTGCTAATAAAAATAATATAAAGATCCCGTCTAAATCAAAAAAGAATGATATTATTGAATTATTACAAAAAATAGTTTCACATCCTGAATTCATTGATCGATCCCAAGAAGTCGAAGAATTGGAAGAAGAATTAGTAGCTGGTTTTGATGAGGATGAAGATCTCGCGTTATTAAGAAAAGAAAAAATAAACTTGAAATTTTGGCAAAAACCGCCATTTTCAAGCCTATTAGACACAGAATTAGCTAAAGAATCGGAAATAGCTTTTTATGGTTTAGCTAGTTTAGTTGATGAATTTTTTGATAAGATGCTTCATGAAGAATTAATAAATTATAAGATTTCTGGTATTGCACTGAAAACATCAGCAAATTTGCATCATTATAAAATCTCAAGTATTATAAGGGAAGAAGAGCAAATTCAAAAAAAAGAAGAACTAGAAAAATTTCGGCAAAGGCATTCAAGATCAATTCCAAAAGCATTACCACAACCAATACAACCCAAGATGCAAATAGCAACAAAAGAGGAGTTATTTGATGCAATGCGATCAGCAATTATAGAAGTAATGCAAAATAAAGAAAAACTAAGAAGAAGGAGAATGAGACGGGAAGAATTAAAACAACAAAAAATCCAAATGAGATCTAAAGCCCAATTACCAAAAGAATTATTAAAACATATTAGTGGGAGAGAACAAACCGTTGAAGAATTACACGAATCATGGTATAATAGGATTAAGGGTACAATAAATTTAAACAACAAGGATACTAGTTTCTATGATTTAACAAATATAATAAAAGATGAAGAAGAGACTAGTATAGGCAGAAAATTTGCTCTCGTAAGAATGTTTTTAGCGCTAATGTTTCTTTCCACAGGAAATAAATTAACTTTGGCTCAAGATGAAGACTTCAGAGACATTTCAGTAGATATTAAATAAAAGATAATTATAAAAAATCCGTGAGAAAAGATGAATAGTTTTGATAAAGAACTCAAAGAAGCACAAGAGGACGATTTGATAGAGGAAATAGTAGAAGACTCTGAAAAACTCCCAAATGAAGAAATTGAATCGAACAAGATTAATGAAAATGAGGTAGAATCCGAGGAATTTATCACAGATGAAACTCAAGAAGAAAAATCTGAAATTATAGAACGAACTATGGAAAATTTAGAAGAAAGAATTGAAATTGAAACATTAGAAGAAGATATTACTGAAGAGCAATCATTCGAAGAAAAAATGAGAGAATTCCATAGAAATTTAATCGAAGCCTCTTTATATGCTGCTGGTAGACCTTTAACTATAGAGGAATTATCTAATAAATTAGAATTTTCTAAAAAAGAAGTAGAAGAACTAATCAATGAAGTTGCATTTGACTATCTCGACCGTTCAACAGCATTAGTAATTGCGCAAATAGGAGACAGATACCAAATGCAAATTAAACCAGAATATACAGAAAAAGTATCTAAATTTGCTAAAGGTGGTGCAATAGCAGAGCGTTATCTTCGAACGTTAACGGTAATTGCTTTAAAGCAACCCATTTTAAAATCAACTGTTATTAAATTGAGAGGAACAGGAGCCTATGAACACATAAATTATCTTATCGATAATGGTTTTATAGATGCTGTAAAAAAAGGGAGAACTCATGAATTAACAACAACAGATAAATATGCTGATATGTTCGGATTACCAAAAGATAAACATCAGCTAAAACTAGCAATGGTTACTCAGTTAGGAATTGAAGAACAACCAATTGAAGAACAATCAAAAAATGAACAAATTGAGGAAACTAAAGAGCAAGAAAATATAGAACAAGAAGATTGATAAATAAAGTACCTCAATTATAGAAATGGATAGTAAGATTTAAATCTTCAACCTTTTCTGTTAAAATTGGTTGTTCTTTAATAGACGTCTCCTTAGCTTTCTCGATTAACTCTAAATTCTCTATTCTAATAGTATTTTTGATATCTTTTTTAAGATTCTTAATCTTTTCTAAATTCGACTTGTCAGAGAAAATAATAACTTTTCTTATATCTTGGTTTAGTGGTATTTGAAGTTTTGATTTATTCATTCTTAGAATTTTAATAATTTCAATTCCAAATTTCCCTCTTTCAATTAGCTCCTCAGGGATATCTTGGTAAGGAGTTGGCCAATTCTCTAAATGTATTGATTTCACGTTTCTAAAATTTTTATAAATTATAGAATATATTTCTTCAGAAATGAAAGGCATTGTAATAGCAGAAATAATAACTAATTTATAAAACAAATTCAATGCATTTCTTAAGGATATTTCTCTGATGTTAAGGTTATCGACATAAAACTTGTATTTTATTGCTTCAATGTAGTTATCGCAAATTTCATTCCAAAAGAAAGAACGATAGGTCATCATAGCTTCATGCCAATTATAATTATCTAGATTTTTTGTGATCAATTCCAAATTCTTATTAAATTCAGAAAAAAAATAACTGTCAATTTCAGATAATTCGTTAGAATCAAGAGTAAGTTCTTTTATTTCAATCTTAGTTAGATTTAGAAATAAAAATCTGAAAGCGTTCCATATTTTTGTTACAAATCTTGATGCACCTATTAATTGTTCATATCTTATTCCATATTTTTTATTAAATTTATTTTCAGGTAGATTCTCTTTTTCTTTTGAAATAGTTTCAATGGAAATTGGCTGTTGAGATTGAAGATTTATCCAATTAAATTCAAATGGATAATCGTCTCCTAAAGAACCCATAGCTGCCCAATATCTAATTGCATCTGCACCAAAATTTGGCATAACTTCATCTGGTGAAACAGAATTTCCAAGACTTTTTGACATATGACGACCATCTGGACCAGCTACCATTCCGTTTATCATTACCTCATAAAAAGGATCTTTTCCTGTCAATTTTTTACATCGGAACAATGTATAAAATAACCAAGTTCGAATAATCTCATATCCTTGTGGTCGATGAGTTTTTGCATATAGGTACGTCTTCTTAAAAAAATTTTCATCTTCTTTCCATTTAGCAATTTCTAAAGGAGTTATACTCGAATCAATCCAACAATCACAAACGTCTTTTTCCCCTATAATGTTTTTACTTTTACATTCCGGGCATTCTTTAATTGGGGGTTGAACTTTTACAGGATCTAATGGTAGGTCTTCTCTTTTCGGTGGTATGATTTCATTACAATCTTTACAGTACCAAAAGGGGATAGGAGTTCCAAAAACACGCTGACGTGAAATAACCCAGTTCCAATCTAATCCTCCTGCCCAATCTATTAATCTCTGTTTCTGTTTTTCCGGATACCATTTCATTTTTTCAGCAGATTCAATTATATCTCCAGTAAAATCCCTTACATTGATAAACCACTGATATACAGGTAAATATTCAATTGGCTTTCGACAAGATGAACGTTCTGTGTGAACAATGATACTATGCTCATAATCTTCTATTTTTTCGATCAATCCTATTTTATCAAGATCTTTTACAATTTCTTCTCGAGCTTCAAGAATAGTTAGACCCTGGTATTTAGAATTTTCATTCATATGACCATCTTCCGTGAAGATCTGTATTTCATCAAGATTATAATTCAATTTCCAATTTATATCCATTTCATCGCCATAAGTACAAACATAAACAATTCCTGTACCAAAATTCATATCAACTATACTATCCATATAAACTCGAACAGTTCGGTCAGTGAAAGGTATTTCTATTTCAGCAGCAGAAAGATCATAATACCTTTCATCATTTGGGTGAACCATAACGGCAACACAGGCTTCCATATATTCAGGTCTTGTTGTTGCTATCGTTATAAATTCATTTTCCCTCCCAACAATTGGTAATTTAATATACCATAATTGTCCTTGTTCTTCTTGATAACCCACTTCCGCTTTTGCAACAGATGTTTCACAGTTAACACAGAAATGTGTAGGGAATTTCTCACGGTACAACCATCCCTTTTCATAAAAGAATAATAGTGATAATTGAACTTTAAATTTATAATCATCATTCATAGTTCGATATGTATAATCCCAATCAGCGGAATATCCCAAATCATCAAATTGTCTCCTCATATTTTCAATGTTATTATCGACCCATTCAACACATTTTTCGAGGAATTCATCCCTCTGATGCTGAGAAATCCCATATTCCTTTTGAACAGCGAGTTCTACAGGGAGTCCATGGCAATCAAAACCTTGAGGAAAATAAACATTATCTCCTTTCATCTTATGATATCTTGCCACAAAATCAATCCATGAATGATTTAAAATGTGTCCCATATGAAGATCCCCGCTTACAAAAGGAGGAGGCGTATCGATTGAAAATACTTCAGCCTTATTATTGACGTCAAATGCGTATATTTTCTCTTCTTTCCAAAATTTTATCCACTTTTTTTGAACTTCTTTAAAATTGAATCTTTTTGGAAAAACTGTTTCTTGTGTCATTTTAAATTCTAATTAGAAGGTATATTAATATAACAATGCATAATATTTGATAACTTTATAATATTTATTCAAATTGTAGCTGTTGATTTTGCTTTCTTCATAAATTAATTCGACTAAATTAAATGGACCTGACGGGAATTGAACCCGTGACCTCTTGAATGCGAATCATGTTATTAAGCGTTTTGCTTAATGATATCAAGCGATCTTCCACTGATCTACAGGCCCGTTTAATAATATTAATATTTATAATTTTAAAATCAAGATAACTAAAATTTTTTATTATTTTTAATCAATGTTTAAAAATTAAGTGATTAATATTCAGTTCGAGCAATAATTTCATCTTGCGCACTTTTTGATAACTCAGTAAAATACACTGAATATCCTGCAATTCTTACAACAAGCCCTCTATAACTATCCGGATCTTCTTGAGCATTACATAAAGTCTTTTTTCCCACAACATTAAATTGGATTTGATAACCACCTTCAGGCTCAAAAAAAGTTCTAATTAGTGGAATTAAAATATTCAATTTTAATGTATTCGGATGAAAAGATAGAATTAATGAATTACCATTACTCATTAATCCATTATCAAGCTTTTTAATAGAATTGAGAATAGCCGTGGGGCCATTTTCGTCCATACCACTTGTAGGACAAAGGCCATTTGAAAGGGGTTCTGTCTTTCTTCTACCATCAGCTGAAGCTCCTGTAAAAACACCAAATGCTAAATGGAAAGTTGTGGAATATATTCCAGGATTATATTTCCCTCCTCGATAGTTGGAATATTTAGAAATTTCTTCACAATAAAATCTTGCGACATCAACGGCTATTTGATCAACATAATTGTTGTCATTACCAAATTTTGGAACTTTATTTATGAAAAACTCCCGCCATTCAGTTCCTTTTCTGCCTTGATAAACACCTTTGAAATTTTTTCTTAGCATCAGAACTATATCTTCAAATGAAAGTAGTTTATCTTCAAAAACAACTTTTTTAATTACAGCAAGACTATCTGCGATTGTAGCTAAACCAATCAGTTGAGGACCTGTAAAATTATAAATTGCTCCTCCTTTAGTAATATCTAATCCACGTTCTATACAATCATCTATAGTAGCAGATAAAAATGGTTGAGGGGTAAGTTCAGCAATTGATTTATCAAGAAAATGCATGATTTTTACCATATATTCAATGAAATATCTTACCTGATCCTTAAATGCTTCCCAAAGATTCTCATAAGAATTAATATTTTTATCCATTTTAACTCCATATTCTTTTCGAGAGATCATATCAATCCCATTATTTAATGCTAATTCTAAGCATTTCACTACATTAAATTGATTAGCGTTTGTCGAACCAAATGATTTATAAGGGTGTTGAGGCTCAACGCATCCTATTGGTGCATATTCTCGAGCATCTTCAATAGTAAAACCGCGATTAATAAGACCGGGGATCATCACTTGGTCATTAAGTAGAGCAATGCTAGTACCACTTTTTATAGATTCTCCAACTTTCATAAGAAAATCTTCGGATGTATCTTTATGAATTCTAACACAAAAAGTCGGTTGTACGGATTTAATGTGAGTATAAGCATCTAAAATAATCAATGATAATTCATTTGTAGCGTCGTGTCCTTTACGATCTAATCCTCCAATTACTACATTTTGAGCAATGGGAGGACCTTCTACTGCCACCACTCCTTTTGAAATAACATAATTCCATAATGTAGAGAGTTTGATGAAAAAACATTCTATAAGAAACTGAACTTTTTCTCTGGTAATCTTTCCTTTCTTTTTATCTAATAAATAATAAGGATATAGATAGTGATCCAACCGTCCCACCGAAATAGCAAAACCACCATCTTCTAAACCACATATTATATGAGTAAAATAAATTAATTGTAAAGCTTCTTCAAAACTTTTTGGAGGTTTACTTGAAATATTATCGCAAATTCTAGAGATTTCATAAAGTTCTTCTTGACGGGCGGGATTATTTTCTTTATTACCCATTTCTCTCGCTAAACTTGAAAATCTCCGTATTAATTTTTTGACAGCTTTCAATAGAATGATAACCGATTCCAAAAAAGCATTTTTATCTAAATCATTAGAGTTTTTGCCCAAGCTTCTCCTTGTTTTTTCAATTAATCCATCTATCCCACTTTTTAATATATTTTCATGACCTGGAAAAAAATGACCAATTCCACTAGAGAGCTCCACATCTACAGCAAACAAAAGCTTTTCCATAATGTCTTTTACATCTGGGCTTAAATAAGATTGAAATCGTTCTTGTACAGTAATTTCTTCATTTTTCCAATAAGGGATTAGTTCTTCTTTTATAAATTCTCTTTCTTGGTTTGTTAAGAAAAGTTTTTGGATAGGACGAGTATCGTAATTATCAATATCTTGTTCAATTGTATCTATTCGGGCTTCAGGATACATGGGAGTTCCTACATATTTTGTACATCTATTTCCGACTATATATTCATCTTCCCATATTTTTATTGTCATATTAGTTAAATAGTTATCCATGGCTTTTGCAAATCTAATAATGGGATTTTCTCCTTTAGTTTTTTTATAGGATTCTGTAAAAAATCTCGCTCTTTCTACACATATTTCATGTGGTGCTTTTGTTAGCTTATTTTTCATTCTTAATGTGCGTTCTTTATAATCTGATAAAGATCTTTGGTCTAATTGCATATATATCCCTAAAAATTATCAATTCTTTAGTTTAATTAAAAATATAACTGTCTTATTTAATAAGAATTTTCATTATATATTTTCAAAGAAATGTTAGAATTTAAAAGATTTAAATAAATTTCATTAAATGATTTTTAGTTTTGGGAGAATATAATTGGCTTCCTTTTCTTGGATCTTTAAACCTTTTAATTGCTACATCCAAATATTCTTTATTTGAATCGATCCCAATGAATTTTCGATTTAAAATACTACATACTATCCCTGTAGTACCAGATCCTACAAAGGGATCCAATACCCAATCACCTTCATTTGAAGAGGATGAAATTATTCTATTTAACAATTCTAACGGTTTTTGGGTTGGATGTTTACCAAAAACTTTTTCTTCCTTGGGGATTAAAGGAATTGACCAAACACTACGCATTTGTTTATCTTTATTTTTTAGTTTATCTTTAGGGTTATTCCAAAATTTCATTTTCTCATAATTAAAGGTGTGTTCAGAGTTTCTCGACTTTCGAGCCCATAAAATGACCTCATGGCTATGCGTGAAATATTTGCATGATAAATTAGGAGGCGCATTGGGTTTATACATTATGACATCATTAATTATGTCATAATCATTTTTTTCCAATAGATATCCCACTTTATATATATTGTGTAAAGTACCGGAAACCCAGATACTCCCATTCTCTTTTAATACACTTCTACACGCTTTCAACCAGGAGTCTATGAACTGTACATCTTCCTCAAATCCCTTGGATTTATCCCAAGTACCTTTATTAACGGATACCATTTTCCCTGATTGACAAGTTATACCATCATTTGAAAGGAAGTAGGGAGGATCAACATAAATCAAATCAAATTTATCGCTTTCAAATTGATTTAATAATTCGATGGCATCACTGTGATATAAAATAAAATTCTTCTCATCAAAATAAGGCGGGATCATAATAAGACAAATCTTTTTTAGGATTTTATTAAACCTCAATCAATCTAATTAAGAAAATATAATATCTTTTAATTATTAACTTTAAAGTTTTATATTAACAAACACTTAATATTCATGTAAGAAAATCATTAACTAATTCAAAATGCTTTATAGATTTAAAGATGATAAATAAACAAAAGTTTGAGGAATTATTCAGTCAACACCTTATAAAAGATATTTCCGAAGTACAAATTGATATTGTACTATCAGGTCAGTACGGTAAAGCACTTGAATTATTAAGAGATGCAGAAGCAACTGGTCTATTTCCAGCATTGGTAGGTCCTCCTGGCGTCGGAAAGACTATTTTATGTAGATACTTTGCGAGTCTCAGAGCAAAAGAAAACAAAAACAAAAGTTTCAATTGGATGACTATGGATGAAAGCATCAAACCTTCACATTTCGTTGGATCGTTTGATCCAGCAATCACGTTAAAAAAAGGTTTTGTACTAGAAGCATTTAATCCTGGACCATTATTGAATGCTATGCTAGAAGGTGGGACATTCCTTGCAAATGAAATTAACCGTGCCACAGAATATTCTCAAAATACTTTGTTAGAACCATTAGAAGAAGCTTCCATCGGAATTCCCCATTTAGGGAGGATAAAAGCAGATAGAGATTTCTTTTTTATATGTGCAATGAATCCTGAAGAATTATCAGGAACACACCGCTTATCTGAAGCATTAAAAGATAGAATAAAAGTTTGGATTAAACTAACTTATCCTGATAAATCAACGGAGTTAGATATTATAAGATTAAATTTACCAGAACATTTTATTGTAGAAGAATCTGAATTAGAATTAATTTATTCTGTTATAAAAGAAACTAGGCAAAATAAGGTTGACATTGAAATCCCCGCATCAATAAGAGCGGGAATTGCAATGGCTAAATTACTAGGAAGAAGAAGACAGATTGAAAAAGATAAGAACATAAAAGAAAAAGAATCTATATATGTTTATCTTTCTGAGATTGCAAAAAATGTGCTATTAGGGAGTATCAAGCCTAAACCTGGTGTAAAAGTTGAAAATGTAATTGAAAACATAATACATAAAACTTTAGGGGGGTAAATTTTTGGGGATTTTTCCTGAGAATCCATGTGAATTTGCGGTAGAATTTATTAGAAGGATGAGAAACCACCCAGATATCGTTCAGATTCCATCTTCAAGACAAGTTTTATCAATCCCTAAATTAATAATTTCTCGATATTATCGTAAGGGTTCTATAACTCCAAATGACTATATTGAAATTAGTGCTGTTACATCATTTCCAGATAATCAAAACTTGGCAAAAGAAATTGCTTTTGAGGTCTTATTTCCAAATTATAAAAAAAATATCATGAAATCTTTCTTTAATGACAACGAAATGATTGAAATTGAAGATAATACTGTAAATGAAGAAGTAAAATCAGAATTAGATAGGTTACAAGATTTAATCGATGAAATCGAGTTGTCTAAATCTATAGATACTAACATGATCGAAGAAATGGAACAATTTATGGAAACATTAAACCAAAGGAGAAATGAAACTCTAATAGAAGCTGCGTTAAATTTTTTTAATGATGATTCTGAATTATATAAAGAGGAAATAAATTCCTTTAATAAATTACTTGAGGAGGCACAAAAAAAGCTAGTTCAAAGAATTAATTCTCTGGATCCTAAGGATTTAAGAGCAGGCAATTCACTGGGTTTAAATGATTTAATTCAAGAAAGCTCCAAACGATCTTGGGAGAAATTAACAAGTAAAGCACTTGCTAATCAAGATATTTCTATGGACTTAGATGAGTTAATTAAATCAAACAAGTTGGAAGATTTAATTCAAACCATTAAATTTCTTGACAAAACAAACGCAATCTCTAAAGATTCCTTACAAAAATTAAAAAATGATTTAAAAAATCAAATTCAAAATTTAGACCAATTGTTTAATGCCGCTAAAACATTAGGAGAAGCACCAAATTTTAATTTAGATGATATTTTAAATAACTCTCTACAAAGTTCTTCATTTGAGCATAATTTTAATTTAGCAAACTCGCTAGATCAATATTATGGCACTAACCTTAGAAATTCATTGCTTGATAAAATTAATCAACAAAATGATGATTTCAAAAAGAATCTTTCACTTGAATCTTTAACTAAAGGTGCATTTGCAAATAAATCATGGAATTCTCTGTTCAATCAAGCACTTAAAAATGCAATAAAAGAGGCAATGCATCAAAATAAGAAATTTGAAGCTTTTAAATCCCTCTCGCATCAACTTCAACAACTCTCGAATAGTTGTCAAAATTTACATTGCAGTCAAAAAATAGCACAAACTCTTCCTGAATTAACTGCGTTAACTTTAGAATCTTGTGAAGCTCCTTATCAATTAAAAAATGCGACTGAATTTCTGAGAAAGATTGGATTAAATCCACAATCAGGAGATATAAAAAAAATTGGCAAGAAACTCCAGATGAGTGAAGAAGATATTTATGAATTAATTGAACCGAATTATCAGTTACTAAAAAAATTAGTGGATAAAAAAGCTGCAGACTTTCAGCGTCTAAGTAACCTAATGAATCAGATCAAAGATCAATTAAACCCAGAGAGATTTAGAGATTTAATCGCTAGTGCTTTAGCCTCTGATAATAGAGAAGCTTTAGGAGCAATAGGTAATTTCAATTTAAGTGATGCATTAAAAGAAGCTCAACAAATCGGTGGTAAGGAAGCACAAGACAAAATGATATCTTGCCTTTCTGCGGGTGGTGGGGAAAACTTACTTAAACAATGGTTTATGCATAGAACAAGATTGCCTGAAATTGCTAAACAAAAAGTAAAAGAATTAGCAAAGAAAGTTTTGATTGAATTAGGAATTTATTATTCACGGGCGCGTTTAGGCAGCTCCACAACCGGTCCTATTCCAATAAATATAGTAAGACCCTTTTCAATCGGGGATGATTTTGAAAATATAGACCTTGAAGAAACAATTTATAATATATTAGAGAAAGGGAAAAAATTAGACCATATTGAATATGATGATTTTTTCGTCTTTGAAACTGCTAAGGGTCTCAGAACAGCATGTTTTGAGCTCGATATTTCAGGCAGTATGACTGGAGAAAAACTTGCATACATGGCTATTTGTGTGACTATGCTGTGTTATGGATTACGTAAGGATGAACTAGGAATTACATTTTTTGAATCTAACACACATGTATTAAAAGAACTTAATCAAAAAATCGATCTAGATAAATTAGCTGATGAGTTACTTTCAGTATCTGCCCGAGGAGGGACTAAAATACAAAGTGCTCTTGAGTGGGCAAATAAACAATTTAAAGAGCATTCCTATTCACGAGAAAAATTAAATGTTTTGTTTACAGATGCTGAAATCTTTGATCTTCAAGATGCCCTACAAGAATTTAGGATAATGAGGTCTCAAGGAGTAGACTTCATTCTAGTTTGTCCTGAAACCTCTTACAACTTAAAGGAAGCGAATAAAATGATAAAAGTTGTAGGAGGGCAATTACTAACTATAAAAGATTGGAATGAATTTCCCAAATTAATCTCAGAAATAATTAAGTCAAGATTTTAATATTAAAATGACAACTAAATCAACTTCAAGTTTAATAATCGATAAATTTGGCTTAAACCTCTATCAAAAAACTCTTAAATTTCCTAGAAATAAGATAAATGTTTTCTATTTACGAGAAGATCCACTAAAGATCAGAAGCATTATCTTGGATAATGACCGTGAATATCACCTTATAATAAATGAGAAAAAAAATGAAATTTTTCACGATTGCCCTCTTTTCTTGATTCATTCAGAGAAGGATAAAAAAATCTGTGTCCATTTTATTAAATTGCTCTCAATCATTAATAAACAACATTCTGAGAAAATATTAAAGAACATGGAGGGATATAATCTTACATCTGATGATTTTGGCTCTAAAAAAAAGGGTAAAAATTATCAATTATTAGCCAATAATTGTATTGAGAACAATAATTGTGTTGAAGCACTCAACTATTTGAAAAAGGCAATTATTAGTCAATTTGAAAATGAATCTGCTATAAAGGATTATTTAACGATTGCAACCGAGAATAATTTATTTATTGAATTTTTTGAGTTCTTAAAACATGGATATGAAAATGGCTCTAAAGATATCTTTAAATTCGATGAAATTGTGAACATAGGATTTAAAAAATTTTTAAATGTTATTCATGAATATTCATTTTTTAACATCCTTAGAATTATTGAATCAATTGATTCTATTCTAAATTTTAGAAATGTTTCATTTATTGCTCCCTATTTTGATAAACTAAAGAAATTGGTTAATAGTTCTTATTTTAATGAGAATTACTTTTCAATCTATCTTATTAAAAAGAATAATAGGGAATTAATTAAGTATAATCCCAATTTTAAGGGAATCTTTACCCAAGATCAACTAAATTCATTAAAAAGTAAATTATTAAATTATTTTTTGTCTGAAATTGATAGTTTTTGTTTAATTGATAAATTAAAGCTATTGAAAAGGCAATTTCAGATTATAGAAATTCCTAAAGATAAGTTTCTTAGTGAATATAAGAAATACAAAACAGAAATAAAACATCTTGAAAAAAAATTATATTTGAAAAAATTTGCCTTTTTGAAATTACTAATAGAAAAATATAATATAAAAAAAACAAATGGAGAATTTAGAAAAAAAAGAAATGCATATATTGTAAACCACCTTGATGATAATTTAGAAAAACCTGTATACAGTTACATAATATCTCGTATTGGCTTTTTTGGGCTAAATGAACAAACTATCAAGTCTTCCGAAATTGGTATTAATTATTTTATTATGAAGGAACTGTTTTTGGACGATATAAGTACTTTTCAGGATGTAAATTATTATAAAACCCAATTTTGGGGAGATTCTGATAATTTAATTAATCCAATTGATGGATTCTCTTTACTAACAAAAAATATTGAATTTAGCTATGAGGATGAACAGAAATATTCTGAGGATGTTATTATCATTGAATGGGACCTAGCTAACAAACCAATTCAAGGTAGTATTGTGAATGCCTACGGTTCTCAAATAATTATACCGGATCAAAATAATCCCTTATTTCATGATCTAAAACCATTTGATCTTTGTTATTGTAAGAAAACTCCAGTTAAAATTGAAAGCAATATAATTAAAATAGTTAATATTATCACTAAATGTTCTTTCAAAGATGCCATTATAAGTGTTGCGAAAGGTATGACCTTTATAGAAGGATATTATCCTTTATCCCTTGTAAGAGCCGTAATTAATAAAGAAATGAGTCCATTTCACGCTAATGAAATAATTACCAATAACGAAAATAAATCATTTATCCCTAATTATACTCAATTCGTTCAAGCCTTTAGAGAATTTCTATTTAATTTTATTTTTAAAGAGAAGGAATATATTTTTGAAGAAATAAAGTCAGATTTTGAAAGCAAATCTGATCAAATCCTTATATTACTAGGTTTAACTAATGAATTAAATGGATTAACCTTACCTTATTCAGAAATCTCAAAAGATATTCTTCATCCAGATATGAATTTAAATGAATTTAGAACAGAATTCTTAAATAGAACCCATCTATTTATAAAAGAAATTTTAAATAAACGGGATCTTGGAAGTACCAAGATTTTTGACTTAAAGAAATTAAGGAACACTCAATTTTTTAAATATGCTGATAAGATTTTAAAGATTAGGAAAGAAGAATTTGAATCAACCCGAATAGTAAGATTTAATGATGGTAATGGACCACGATATAACATCTCTGAAATTAAAAAGACTTATTACGGTCAAAAATTCTCGAACATATTACACTTTGAAGCATTATTATCTATTAAACCAGAAAAATTTAAAAAATTCCAAGATTTTGCCTTGAAATTGAATTTGAATCTAATGATTATTGATGAAATTATCAAAGTATAGTTTTAGGCATTAAATTGAAACTTTCCACAATTTGCATCATACCCAAGTACAAACCAAAAATTTTATTCCCTAATTCTATTTATTGCATTGACTAAATCTTCAGATATACCTTCAAAGTTATTTCTTCCCTCCCAAATTAATGCTTCTATTAATATTCGAAGTAAAGGTATAGAAATTTTGAAGAAGAACCATATCAAGATCATTAAAAATAATGATAGAACCGTAGGAACTACGGGGTTTGCTTTTAGAGAGAATGTAAGACTGATTAATCAGCAATTCTTAAGGAAAGAAGAAGCTACTTGCCTTTAGATAGTAGTAGTTCAATATGAATATGTAGATCACATATCTTTTGCATTACTTATCAATCAATTTTGTGAAAAATTGTATTATAATTGCGCTTAAAATATTTAAAATCCACTAAAATAATTAGAAATATAGAGATCAGAGAAAATTAATATCTATTCTAATTTTATTAAAATCTTAGCAAAGGAATAATAGATACTTATTTTTTTTATATGAATATCTTTTTATTTTGCATAAATTTTATCTTTAATAGATTCTGAAAGTTAAATTGAGAAATAGATAATAAAATTCTCAAAAAAATGAAAAAAAATAATTTTCAACATCCTTCTAAGGATATAGTAGAAAGTAAGGGGACTATTTTAAGAGGAAAGACTGTTTGTATGTGTTTAACTGGCTCAGTTGCAGTTATATCCTCCCCAATAGTAGCACGAGAACTTATGAGGTTAGGTGCTGAAGTGATTTGTGTTATGTCAAAGGCAGCAACAGAACTATTAAATCCTTCATTAATGGAATGGGCAACAGGAAATAAAGTAATTACTAATTTGACTGGAGCAGTTGAACATATTTATCTAGCGGGTGATAGACCAAAAACTGTGGGAAAGGCAGATATTATTTTAATTTGTCCTGCTACAGCAAATACGATCTCAAAAATAGCTTGTGGTATTGATGATACCCCTGTAACAACAGTCACATCAACCGCATTTGGGTCTTCTATACCTATTGTTATTGTACCAGCAATGCACGAGAGTATGTACAAACATCCAATTCTTAAAGAAAATGAAAGTAAATTGAGAGAATGCGGAGTGGAGATTTTAAGACCAAGAATTTCAGAGGGAAAAGCAAAAATTGCCCGAATTGATGATATTATTGATAGAGTCATTGATATTTTGGTTACTAAAAAAGATTATGAAGGCAAAAAAGTGCTAATCACTGCTGGACCAACTAGAGAAGCCATTGATTCTGTTCGATTCGTTTCAAATAAGTCATCTGGAAAAATGGGAATAGAAATAGCAAAAGAAGCTGCTGCTAGAGGTGCTGAAGTAATATTAATTGCAGGAGAATGTAGAGCTAAACTCCCTGAATATATTGAAACGATTCACGTTATATCTACTGAAGACTTTATTAAAGCTGTCAAAGATGAAATCTCATATAAAAGTTATGACTTTTTTATATCTGCTGCTGCTATTAGTGATTACAAACCAATAGAATGTATTGAAGGTAAGATTTCTTCTGACAATGTAGAAGAGATACAACTTAATATGAAGCTCACACCAAAAATCATAAATGTAGCAAGAAAAAAGGATTATAATTTATTTATCGTTGCATTCAAAGCGGAATCAAACGTTTCCAGAACAGAATTAATAAACAGAGCATATAATAGACTTAAGAAATCTGAAGTAGATTTGATTGTTGCAAATGATATCGGTAGAGAAGATATTGGATTTAGCAGCAAATACAACGAAGTATATATTATAGATAACAAAAAACATATTACTCATGTTGAGAGAAACACTAAAAGATATATCGCATCTAAAATTCTTGATGTTGCTTTAGAAGCTGAAAAAATTAAAGATTCTAAATCCGATTAATACCTAAAGTTTCTAATTTCTTGCTTATTAGTAATTAAATTTCTGTTTTAATTTTCTATTTAAGGAAAATATTTAAATACTAATTTAATTACAGTAAAAAGTGAAGAAGTAAGTGAAGATTCTACAGTTTGTAAAAGACCAAGATGTTTAGTTTATATTTGTTACAATATGACAAAAAATGATCACTAAACGTATTTATATAATTATTTAGTTTAAAAGATTAATGAGATAAAAGAACAAGAGCGTGTTAAAAATTACAACAAAAGAAGAAGGCAAAATAAAGCAAGGTACAATAGCAGAATATATGCGAAAGCGTACCCAATTAGTTGGTTTTGAGTTTGGGTATTGGAAGCACGTTCAATATTGTGCAGAATTTATAGATAATGCGCTTGATGCCATCGAAAGTTTCCAATGGAGAGAATTAGAAAAACCAGATTCAAAAATTAAGTTTTCTTTGGATCAAGAACTATTTTTAGAAAAATTTTCTATTGTTGAAGCAGCAAAGGAGGAAAAAAAGACGCAACATTTAGACAATGAAGCTAAACACACATTAATGCAAGAATTAGGTATTGAGACACAGGATTCAGAAGAACCTATTATAATAGAACCAGAAATAAAGGAAGAGGAATCTGGGGAAATAAGTAATGAAAATGAGTTGGAGATAGAAGAAGAAGTACAAAGAATCATCGATGATATGCAAGAAATCATTAAACCTGTTGAAAATATTATTGATGTAGAACCTATTGTTATAGTACGTATAAGAGAATATGAAGCGCCATCACTCTTAACCTCAGAGATAAGTCAGAAAAATGTAATGAGTTATACATTTGAGATTTTTGATAATGGAACCGGGATGTCAAAAATCGATTTGAGAAAATTTGGAAGGTATCTTGCCTCATCAAAATCAATGGAATTAAAACAAACAAGAGGTAGCCAAGGATTTGGAGCCCCAAGCGCCTTTAGCGATGCTCAAAATACTACTGGTAGACCCATTGTTGCAGTCTCTAAGTCCTCTGAAAATGTTTATGCTACAGTTAATGAATTTTTTACCACATCTAAGAACGAAAAGAAATATCTAATACATCCAACTGATATTGACAGTCCATTCTTACATGGGACTTACGTAAAGTTGAATTACTTAAATGTTAAATATGTTAAAGGGTATGTTGAAAAATATATTGAAGAAACCGCCTTTATGAACCCACATATCACAGTAATCTACATCGATCCCGATGGTAAAGAAAAAATTTATCGCCGTCTAGCTTCTGCTTTTCCAAAAGAACCAAAATATGCAAAACCTCATCCATCATCAGTTAATATTGGTGATCTCCAAGATTTAGTTGCTAAATCAGAAAATAAATCCCTTTCAGCATTCCTAAAAGATAATTTTGTACGAATTAGTTCAAAAACAGCTAAGGAAATTATTGATATGGCTGAAAAGGATCTCCAGGATAAATTTAATCTTCTAATCCTTAAGGATGGGTTTGTAAGTAAAATTAAGAAAAAAACTGAACAAGTTTATTATCTTGTAATGGAAAAAAGAGTTTACGGTCGTTCTACCAAAATGAGGGACAAATTAATAATATACCAAATAACTTCTGAGGAGCTTAAAGAGAAATATTGGGATTTAATCTCCACCTATACAAAAAATGAGAAAAACCATGAAAAAATTAATAAAGAAATAAAAACCCTAAATAAATACATTGAAAAGGTTGAGACAATTAAAGAACGAAAAAATTATGAAAAAGAAATTAAAAAATTGTTGAAAAATATAGATGAAATTAGTGAAGAAAAGGAAAAGATTAAACTTGAATTAAACGGGCTATTAGCCTTAAATAAAAGTGGTTTATTGGAACTTAAAAAGATTAAAAATAGAAATGAATTTGAAGATTTAGTTCAGAAAGTTCAAATCTCTAAAGCAAAACCAATTGAGTTAACAAAGGAACAATTTAACTCTCTTTTTCTTGCTTTTAAATCAATGAAATACATGGCGCCTCCCACAGACACAGCGATTCCTGTAGGTGAATCAATATTAGAAAATACATTGATAAAGGAAATAGGATTAAAAATTTCTCAGGGTATTGATAATTTTGATGAACCAATAGAAATATTAAGTCAAACGGGGGATATAATAATTGAAGATAAGAAAAAAACTTTATTAGATGAAGATCCTAAAATTAGTACTGAAATAATTAATGATATTTCAGTAGATTCAGAAGAAATTGTCAATTTGAGTTCTGAGATAATAGGAACTATTGATATAGTCGATGAAAAATTAGAATCCTCCCAAATTCAGCAATCAATTAATGATCTTATAGTCTTTACTGAAGAGGATTCAATAGATAGCTATCAACAAGTATTTGAATATTTTATTGAAAGTTATGGAAAAGATGATGATTTTGTAGCAGCAGAAACTAGAGCACCCACAAGCGGAAAAGGATTGGCCTATGTGGTAGAGGCTGTTATGGCACATTCAAGAAATATTGAAGTTCCAAAACGTTCTAGAGATGTATTATCCAGATTTGTGAATAGAACTCCTAAATTAAGGGACAGTGCAGATTGCGCTATAACGAAAGCAGTTCAATCAGTAAATTGGAAAAATTATAAACTTGAAACTTATGATAATGGCTTACCAAAAGGACCAATAAAATTACTGGTGAATGTTTCTGGACCATTTGTACATCTTATGTTCAAATCTCAATCGAAAAATGCATTAGCTGATGATGAGGATTTAATCAAAGAAATAAAATTCTGCCTTGAATCAATAGGGCGAAGATTAAGGATATATCTTAATAGAAAAGCAAGTCTTCGTCAAACTGAAAAAAGAGCTAGTTTGATTGAAAAATATATCCCCATTTTTGCAGAAAGTGTTTATAATATCGCATCCAAAGGAGAGAGTAAATATAAATCTGAACTCAAACTTGAAGAAATCATAAATTTGATGAAGGGCGCAATTGGAAAAAAACCAGTCCCTATGATTGAACCTGAATTGATGCTTGAAAAACCCGAGATAAAGGAGCCTGAAAAACTTGAGATAGAGGGACCTGAAAAGCCTGAGATTGAAAAAGTAGAAGTAGAAAAAGAAGTGAAGGAAGAACCTATTGTAATAAAAGAAGTATCCCCTATAAAGAAACCTATTGTCGAGAAAGAAACAATTTCTAAAAAGACTTTAAATAATTGGACAATCAAAGAACTAAAGGAATATTGCGAACAAAAAGAAATTAGAATACATTCTAAAGCAAGGAAAAATGAGATAATTGAAAAAATATTAGAATCTTTTACAGTTGAAAAAATTTCGCATAAACCAGAAGTACCTAAACCTAAAGTATCAGAAATCATTACAGCAAAACCTAAACTAGTCAAAGTTGCAGTAAAGCAAAAACCTGTAAGCATCAAACCCCGACCGACACCTTCAAAACCAAAATCAACTCAAACTACGCTACCAATTATAACCACTGATAGAATACTAAATGTGTTAACATACGAATGGCAAACTATAAAACATCTTATTTTTAAGTTAAAAATAAAAGACATGATGGATGCGAGGTATCTTCAACTTAAACTCAAAGAATTGGAGCGGAAGGGAGAGGTTTTAGTTGATATAAAAATGGGTAGGAAACAATGGAAATTAAAATAAAACAAGGCGAAATATATGTCTCAAAAACAAAAAATGAAAAATTTTGATTTAAAAGCAGCTAAGGATTTATTCAATGATTACATAGATAAAGGGCAAGTGAAAAAGGAAGTCGAATTTCCAGTGGATGCTGTAAAGATCGATGACTTAAATAGAAAAGAAGTACTATCAAGGTTGTATAAATTAGTAGATGATGTGCTAACTAAAATTTATACGACAGGAAGACCTTCGATTCAGCTACCTTCAAGATCAAGTTCAAATATTAGATGGGATGAAGAAAATGATCTATTATTACTTGGAAAACAAATTATGGAGAAACAATTTCATACCCTGACTAGTGTTGCAGATATAACGCGCTTAATGAGAATTCTTGAAGTTGTAACAGAACTTCTAAACGAAAATCTTCATGCTACAAAAAGAGAAGTCTTTTATACTGATGTAAATCTATTCAAGGAGCAAAAAAACAGTGATAAAAGTATTGAAGATGTTGCCACAATGTTGTACACTACTAGAAATTCTACTCATATTGTCGCAGCTCCAAGAGGTTCATGTGTTGGTAGATTAAGAATAAGAGATCAAACAGATATTATTGATCTAGAAGGCCAAGGTAGTGGCGGTTGGACAATATCTCCATTCTTAGATCAAATAGAAATAATTGAATCGGATGCTGAATTTATTTTAGTAATTGAAAAAAATGCCGCGATGATGCGACTTTCCGAGGCACGATTTTGGCGAAAATATCCTTGTATTTTGATAACAGCTCAAGGAGTTGGAAATGTAGCTACTCGTATGTTTTTGAAAAGGTTAAATAAAGAGCTCAATTTACCAACTTTTACTTTAGTTGATAGTGATCCTTATGGACATTACATTCACTCTGTTTATTTAAGAGGTTCCAAAAGATTGAGTTATGAATCACCTTTCCTTGCTACTCCAAATATTAAACTTCTTGGAGTCTTGACTCGAGATTTAGATAAATATAAAATTCCGACAGAAGCTAGGATAAAAATGAATAAACAAGATGAAAAACGAACAAAAGATCTTTTACAAGAGGATTTCGTAAAAATTAATAAAGCTTGGGAATTAGATCTAAAATTAGCTCTGAAAAAGAAAGAAAAAGCAGAAATCCAAGCCTTTGCATCTCATGGTTTCAAATTTTTAACAGATGATTATTTACCAGAAAAATTAACTACAGGTGATTGGATATAAAAATTTTTCATAAAAAAGATGGGGGCATTGTCCAATTAATCGATAAGGAAAAAATACTGGATTGGCCAATTGAATTACCCTTGAAATTTGTGGAAGACATGCGAAGCAAACTAAAAAGTTATCGAGATCCAAATGTAGAGAAGGAAATTTCCAATTATCTTGATGATATATTAAACAATATAGCTATTCCTAGAATAAAAGAAACTTTCGAGGATTCTACTAACGATTCTATTATTTCCCTCCTCTCTTCCTTTGAAGAACTCTCAGAAACTAACATAGGAGCAATAAAACCAATAGAACCAATAATAGAAAATCTCACTAAAAACATTAATAAGACAATAGCAGCAAGCGCAAAAAGAATTCTTAATAATCTTATAACTTAAAAAAAAGAAGAACTTGATTTTATATGAAATGGAATAGAGATGATTTTTACAAATTCATAATAAGCCAAAATGTAGTTGGATTCTTCAAAGAACCTTTAATTTTAAAATCTGGTAGGCATTCATACTGGTACGTAAATTGGAGAAATGTTGCTCAAGATGTACACTCAATTGATGTTTTATCAAATTTTATTATCGCATTTATAAAAAATTTAGGTTTAAAGCCTGATTGCTTTTATGGAGTGCCAGAGGGTGCTACTAAGCTCGGAATTATTTGTCAATTTAAATGGGCAAAAGAACAACCTGATTATAATACACGTTCATATATATTATCAATGGGGCGAGCTAAACCAAAAGAGCATGGCGATCCAAAAGATAAATTTTTCTTGGGAAAACCTCGGGGAAAGATTATTATTTTGGAAGATGTTACAACTACAGGAGGATCTTTAATTGAAACTATTGATAAATTAAATCAAATTGATGTATCAATCATTGCAGCAATTAGTCTTACTAATAGAAATGAATTAAGAGAAGATAAGAAAAGTGTGGAAATTGCGGTAAGAGAAAAAGGTGTACCATATCACGCAATGAGTAATGCTATAGATCTAATACCATATCTTAATCCTGATAAGACTATTATCTCAAAAATTGAAGCCTATTTTAAAAAGTATGGAACTAATGAATTTAAAATGTCTAAAGTCTAAAAAATTAAATTAAACTCTGAAAAACTCACATTTTATTTTGAGTTTATAAAAAAATTCCTCCAATGTTTAATGAGATTAAACAACAGTTCAAAAAGCAACTTCTCAGAAATTGTTAATCTTCTTTCATCATCCAGAGACAATTCCGTTTTTGCTAACTTCAATAATTTTAACAACCGATTATCAACAATATTTAATGAATATGAATTATAACGTTCTAGATTAATCTGGGGTATTTTTTTCTTCTTAATATCATCTACCATGAACTGCTTGAATTCCTTAATTTTATTCAAGAAAAAATTATCTACTGGTTGAATTAATTTTTGATCATCTCTTTCACTAATAGCATATCTTTGAACATCGACATTATCACATTTTTCTGATTGTATTATCTCTAAAATATCATTTTCAATAAAAGGTATAGCAGAAAACAACTTTAATTTATATTTTTTCCCTTTCTCGTAAGGTCCGAAAGATTCGCCTAATAAGGTAAACCCGTTATAACTTTTAATGCATATAGTAGTGATTTTTTCGTTTTTAAACATGAAATTTATTCTACTTAGGGAATTTGTAAAGAGTTCTTCAATGGTTTCCAATAATTTTCTCACCAGATTTATTAAATTATAAAAACTTTATATATTATACAAACGTAATACAAGAGAAATAAACTTAGTATTAATTTATTAATATTCTATAAAAGTTTGTGAAAATTTTGATTATAGAAATTATCCTAATAATAATTTTTCTAACATTTTTCGTTATTGGATTTTATCTTATTTATCGACAGGTTGCTTTAGTAAAAAAAGGAGAATTTCGTAATAAAGATAGACTTCAATGCATAATTTATGGTTTTATTTTTAGTTTAGCTGTTTTGGTAGTTGTTGCTGTAGGCTTCATTTTTGCTGTAAAAACACCAGAGTTATGGGAAATAACTCCACCGGATATTCATCCTTTAGTTTTGCTAATTCCATTTGCCTCTTGTTTAATATACATAACAACTTATCCTCTAATAGACTTTCTTTTCATTGCTCTAAGTAAAGAAACTGATGAGGGATTAACGCCTTTTCACAGAATTATTAGCTTAAAATTGATTAATAGATTCAAAAAAAAAACAATTGCAGTGTTACTTGCCTCCTTATTTTACATCTCTATATTCATCCTTCCACCCATTTTATTATCTCTGGCGGGATTGCCATTTATAATGATGTGGATAAGTTGGATGCTGATATATCCGTTAATGATACTGACTTTTTACGGTTCAAAAGGATATATAGCAGGAATATCCAATTTCTATTATCACATCCCTTCTATCAATAGATATATTTTTCTGAATTTTGAAGACAATAAAAGAGGGATGAAACAATTTCTTTCAGATCCAGTTCCGTATATAGGGTTAGGATTAATGTTATTTGTATTTGTATGGGCGTGGATTTCTTTATTTCAAACTATTGCTTTCTTTTTTACAGGCAAATTAGCGATATCAACAATGTCCTCTGCTTTTGTCTTTGTTACTCTATTTTTTGGGATAATTGGTTACTTTACTCGTTTTTGGGGAAGGAAAATAAAGTATCGAGGGATTGATATATACTTTGCTGCTTATTTAATGGCGGCTATAGGCATTAATGTTCTTGTTAATTTTTTAATTGTAAATCCGAATAAGTTATTTTATACTTTTAACTTATGGAAAATTACCAGTCAAATAGTATCAGACCATTTAATGTTTGCTTGGGCTGCAGTCATAGAGGAAATTGTCCTAATAATATTTACTTCCTATTTCTTTTTAGCTCAGAAAAGTACATTTTTAAGAAATATTAAGTACTCAAAGATATCTGAATCTGGACAAACTTTTGATCCTATTCCATTATTTAATTTCATTAAAAATCCTGATCCTGATATTAGAAGACATGCACAAGAGACAATATTATTAATGTTTGAAAGAATACCACTTAAATCAGAAATAGATTTAAATAACTGGAAGTTTAAAAATTCAATAATGGATGGAATTTGTGATACCAATTACAATTCAAGAAGAATATGTTATCAAATTTTAGAGCAACTCGAACGAGATGCTCCAAATATCATACTACCATGGATAATCGAATCTTTAGAATCCCCTAACTATGAAAAAAATATCCCTGTATTAAAATCATTGATCAACGCTGGTAATGAACTTGTTGAAAAAATTCCTAAAGACACAGTTCTTAACTTACTTAATGATACAGAGTGGAGAGTGAAATTATTAGCATTAAAATTATTTTCAAGATTATTAAAAATGGATAAAAAATTAATTACTGAATTAGATATACAAAAATTAATAGATGATCCGAATAGTAAAATTCAAATCGAAATTCTTAAAATCTTTGCGGAAGCTTCAATTGACCTTCCTGAAGTAATTATTATAGATAAAATCTTTAGTTCTAACGATGAAATAAGAGCTATAGCTATAAAGAATTTAGATAATCTAGCTAAAGTTGGATTCAATGAAAAAATTGTATCAAAAATAATCCCTTTAATGAAGGATCCTTCAAGTTTAGTAAGAGCTTCAATTTTTGATATTTTAGGAAGGGTTGGTAAATTTAAGAAAAATAAAATTCCCTTTTTACCACTCTTTGAAGGAATAACTGATTATGATGAAAACGTTAGAAACTCGGCAATCTTGGCACTTATGAGATACTATGAAGAGGAACCAAATCAACTAGATTTGGATGAGATAATAAATAATATCGACCCAAATAATTTTGAAATATTAAATACCACCTTAACTCTACTTGGGAGATTATGGAAATATGAGCCTGAAAAAATCTTGACAACTTTATTAATATTTATTAAATTTGAGAATGAACAATTAAAGTCAAATATCTCAAATATTTTAGTTGAAAATTATACCAATAATCCAGAATTAGTAATTCAAAATTTAATAAAGATTCCTGATATTTCTGGGTATATAACAAAAGGGATAGTTGCTAAAACTATTATTAAAATTGGTAGAAATGAACCCATTAACCTAATTCAGAAATTAATTAGATTCTTAGAAAATGACAATAACGATATCAAATTAAATGCAATTGCTGCTTTGGATGGATTAGTTGATGAAATACCTAGGAACATTGATATTAAACCTATTTTTAACATATTACAAAAAGATCAAAACAAACAAATAAAAAAGGAAACATCAAAATTAATTTCAACTATAGCTAAAAAGGATTCTACTTTTATAAAACCATTAATATCTGAATTCTTAAACTCTATAAATCAACAAGAATCATCTGTACAGATTGCACTTTTCAAATCATTGTTAGAAATTGCTACTGTGTCACCAGAAATCGTACCTGTAAAGACTATAATTGATCATTTATCAGATTCTGATTCTTTCATCCGTGAAACAAATATGAAAATACTTGGAATTATTGGATATAGAGATCCCTTGACAGTGGCTGATGCCTTAATAAATACAGGTTTAAAAGATGAAGAATGGATTGTCAGAGAAGCGGCTGTTTCGAGTTTAGGTAGAATAATTGAATATATTGAAGATAAAAAGAATATCATTGAGAAACTTGTATCCTTACTAAGTAGTGAACAAAGTTGGGTTCTCAGATCTGCATTAATCATTTTATCCAAAATAAAAGAAGTTGATAAAACATACTTACCCTTTAAAATTTTAATCAAATGCTTAAAAAGCGAAGATCTTAAGGTTAGAGAAGCTTCAGCTAATTTGTTAAATATTTATAGTAATCAGGTTAATGAGATTTTTGATGAACTCATTGAATTATTGGGCGATAATATAAAAGAAGTAAGAACTAGTACAATCAATAGTCTTGTTAAAATTATTCAAGAAATAGGAATAAATCAAATATTATCAAAACTTTTGAAAAACTTAAGCGATGAAGGTTCGATTGAAATTCAGCGGTCAATTGCTTTAATTTTAGGTCGTACAGCAATGTACGAAGATGAAAAAACTAGAAAAAGAGTAATTTCGCTGTTAAAAATTCGATGTGAAATGAGTCAGGATCCAATTATATGCAGCACTTTGCAAAAACTAAAAGATGGGTAAAAAAACAAATCCGATTCTTTAAAAAAGGCATTACTAAATCTCTTCTCTCATATATTTTTTAAATTTTTTGATTTATTCACTGTTTAATAACCTATCCCTTAATATCAGTATTAAAATAACAAAAAGTAATTAAATTAAATATTCGAATAATCAAAAATGAAGTGATTTAATACGACTACCCCACTTACTAACCCTACAATACCAGTAAACAAAATTCAGAAGTTTGAAGATTTTTATCGCCTATTTCAAGAAAAACCAGGGGAATATAAATATTTAGACCAAATTAACGATACTTTTTCAAAGGGAGGAAATACTTTAATTATCTTTTATGAGGATTTATTAGCATTTGACCCCCAAATTGCAGAGAAACTCAAAAAGGATCCTGAAACCTTGTTAGAAGATGCTGTAGAGGCATTTAAAAATATTTTAAAATTTCAGGGAACAGTATTAAGTGATCAAGATTATTTTGTAAGAATTACAACTAAAGATGAAAAATCACCCTTATTTGTATCTTTAAGAAGTCTAAGAGCCAAAAATATCGATAATCTTGTTTGGTCAAAAGGAATTTTGGTTAGAAGTTCAACCATTAGACCTAAATTGGTCAAAGCTACTTTCGAATGTGCACTATGCGGGAGTCAATTTGAAGTTATTCAACTAACTTCAAGAATTAAGTGGCCAAATTTTTGTATTAATAAACGTTGTAAAGCTAAAGCTCAATCAGATTTTAGACTAATATCAAAAAATTCAGAATTTATTGATTGGCAAAGCATTATGATCCAGGAAATCCCCGAAGATTTGCCACCTGGGAGAATACCAAGATCGGTCCAAGCAATTTTAACCCATAATTTAGTTGATACAGTTAAACCAGGAGACAGATTAAAAGTAATGGGCGTATTTAGATCTGTTTTGGCTCAATCAACAAAGAGTTACAATTCTACGTTATTCAAAACTTTTGTTGATGTCAACTTCATAGATCCCGAAGATAAAATTGAAGATATTATAGAATTATCAAAAGAAGATAAACAGAGAATTGAAGATTTATCAAAAGAACCAATGATTCAAAAAAAAATTGCACGATCAATTAGCCCCAGTATATATGGTCGGGAACAATTAAAAATGGCATGCGCTTTGAGTCTCTTTGGAGGAACAAGAAGACAAAAACCAGGTGGTGGCTATAAACGAGGAGATATTCATTTTCTTGTGGTAGGTGATCCTGGTACTGGGAAAAGTGTTTATAGTTCTGAAAAAATATATATTGGAACCGAAACATCAACAGGAACAATGTGGAATACTGAAAAAATAGGAGAATTTGTAGATGGACTTCTTGATAAAAACCATTTTGACGTAATTTTAAAAGGAGATACAGAAATCCTTAAATTATTAAATAATAATCCAATATATACATATTCAATGAATCTAAATACTCTAAAATCTCAAATCTCTAGAATTAATGAAGTAAGCAGACATAAGACTAATATTCTTTTCCAGATTAAAACACAATCTGGGCGTATTATTATTACAACTCCAAATCATTCATTTACTACATTAATAAATGGTGAATTAAGATTAATTGATGGTAATGATCTTTTTGAAAAATGTAACAATTTATATCTACCCATAGCGAGAAATTTAGATTTTGGAGATAATTGTAATTGGATTGATATAAGTGTATTTTTTAATAAAGAGGATTTAGTCAGCGCCAAAATAATACGTGAACAGGTTCAATTATATTTGAATGATGGAATTTCTCTTAGTAGTGCAGCTAGAATTTCAAATATTACTGAAGGAACATTTTTATCATATCTGAGAGATCTTGATTCAATACCAGATGAAGATTGGATAAGGAGGAAATATGATAATACTTGGGTTCCAAGAATGATTAAATTTAATGAAGAACTTGGAAGAATTATTGGATTTTATCTCGCAGAAGGGGATACACCTCAAAATAGTATAAGAATTTCAAACACTAATGAAGAAATAATAACTGTGCTTCAAAACGATCTTATAGATATTTTTGGTAGAGCTTTATATTACGATTATGATGATTCTATCCAAATTCATAATGCTAGCCTACGATATTGGTTTAACAGTTTATTTGGAAATCATGCTCAAAATAAAAAATTCCCTAGTATTTTATTATCTGCTCCATCAGATTTTCGTTGTAACTTACTTTCTGCTTATTTTACAGGAGATAGTTATATTGAAAATGAAGCTCTATTTATTTCTGCCACTACGGCAAGTAAACTATTGGCATATTCAATATCAGATATGTTAAGTACTTTTGGGATTTTTAGTACAATTAATACTAAAACCATTCAATCAGGACAATATGAAGGAAATATCTATTATGAAATAATTCTAACAGGAGAAGAAGTAATCAAATTCAATGAAAGAATAGGATTTTTATCAACAGAAAAACAAGACCGCCTCGATATAGCTATAGATATTGCATGTTCGAGAACAAGATATCAAAAAAAGGACATTATACCTAATTTTGGTAATATCTTACAGAGGATTTCAAATGATCTCGAAATTGTAGCGAGAAGAGGTTCTAATGAGCGAGCTTTTTTAGCAGAACTTCGCGGTAAAACTCAAAGACAACGAGCTGGTAGGTTATATCTTAAAAAAATTACAACCAAATTCGAAAATCTATATAGATGTAAAAATAAAGAGTATAGTAACGATCTAATCTGGTTGAAAAAGTTAACTGAATCAGATATTTTCTGGGATAAAATTGAGGAAATTAACGTAATCAATGAAGAAACATTGGTTTATGACATAGGAACTGATGATGGTCACTTTATTATAGCGAATGGTAATATCATCGTCCATAATAGTGAAATATTAAAAGGATCAGTCGGAGTTTCTCCAAGAGGATTATATACCTCTGGTAAGGGTTCAACAGGTGTTGGCCTTACAGCAGCTGTAATAAAGGAGAGTGATACAGGACAAATGAATCTTGAGGCTGGTGTTGTAGTTTTAGCCAACGGAGGAGTTGCGGCTATTGACGAATTCGACAAAATGGATACAGCAGATCGCTCAGCACTTCACGAAGCGATGGAACAGCAATCTTACCATTACAACACTGAAATCTTAAGTGTGAATGGTAAACGAATTGTTATTGGAAAATTCATCAATAAGTTAATGGAACAAAATAAAGATAAAATAATATTAGGAAAAGATTGTGAAATTTTATGCTTTAATGATTTAAAGCTTTTCACAACTGACTTCAAGAAAATATTTAAAACTAATGTAGATCGAGTAAGTCGTCATAAAGCTCCTGAATATTTTTATAAGATTACATTTACTAATGGAAGAGCAATAATAGTTACACCTGAACACCCAATTTTCGCGTTTCGAGAAGGTAAATTAAACTGTATCAACGCAAAAGATTGTGTTAAAGACGATTTCATCCCTATACCGAAATATTTGCCAAATTCAAGTGATATTATAGAATTAAATGAAATAATTAAATCAAATCATCCTCTAGCTAAGAAATTAACCCTTCCAAGATATTTAGATTCTAAATTAAGTCGAATAATTGGATATTTAGTTAGTGAAGGCCATAGTTATAGAGGCTCTGGATCAGAAATAGGCTTTTCAAATATGGATGACGTTTTACTTAAAGATTTCTATGAATTGATGGAAGATATATTCAATATTGAACCTTCTATAAATGAAAGGGATGATGGATTAAAAACACTAAGATATTCATCAATTAATTTATATGAATGGATGATAGAGAATTTTCCAGAAGTTATAATATTATCAAAATTTAAACGTATACCAAATAAAATATTATCAAGCAGTCGTAATATAATCAAGGAATTCTTGATTAGTGCTTTTAAAGGTGATGGAAGTGTAGAATCTACAGCGATATGCTATCGAACTGCTTCTAAAGGTTTATGTGTTGATTATCAAGATTCGCTCTTAAAATTAGGAATTCATTCCCGAATTACTTATGATAAGTATAATGATTCATATAAAGTCTATATTCGTGCACAGTCATTAATTCAATTCTATGAAGAGATCGTTCAAGATGATGATCATAGAATTAAAAAAATCAGAAATCTAATTAAGCCTGATAAACCCAAAACACATCATCATGATATATTTCCAACTTCAATAACAGAAATGATTATTAATCTTAAACATAACTTAGCCATTACTTATGATGGATATTTCCATCGACATTTAAAAGAAAATCATGGAATCACTCGCAATGTTCTTCAAAAAGATCTAAATCTTATCAAAGATAAATTATTAGAAGTAATAAAAATACTTGATAACAATCTTGATATTAAAGAAATTAGGAATAAAACTGGCTATTCTCAGGAAACTTTAGCTCAAATCGCTAGCCTTAATCGCAGTAGTATTGATTATTATGAAAGAGGAGGATATAATAAAAAACAGAGGGATAAATTTAGATTAGAGATCATTTCCTCTCTTAAAACTAAAATGAAAGAAATTGAAGAAGAAATTAACTATTTAACTTCCTTCTTAGAGTCAGATATTTGTTGGGATAGAATTAAGAAAATTGAGTGTATTCAAAATAAGGGAAAGAATTATACACCATGGGTTTATGATATAACAGTTGAACCAAATCACACATTTATTAGCCAAGGAATTATTCTACATAACACTGTAAGTATAGCTAAAGCAGGTATAGTCGCTACTTTGAAAGCTCAAACAGCAATAATCGCAGCAGCTAATCCATATTCTGGAAGATATGATAGATATAAAACGCCTACTCAAAATATCCGTTTACCTCCATCCCTCTTATCTCGTTTTGATCTAATTTTTGTTGTTGTAGATAGACCCAATCCCTCAGAAGATGCCCAAATGGCAGAATTTATTTTAAGAAATTCAATGATTAAACCGGAGGAAAATTTTGAAGACATAGGTGAGAGTATAGCACCTATTCCTAATGAGCTTCTTAAAAAGTATATTAAACATGCCCGAAGAACCTGTCATCCAGTCCTTACTGATGAAGCTAAAGAACGAATAAAAAGCTTTTATTTGGAATTAAGAAATCAATATGATAGTGAAGATGCGATTATTTCGATTTTAGCTAGAAATTTGGATGCTCTGGTAAGACTAAGTGAAGCACATGCAAAAATGGCTCTAAGAGATAACGTAAATAAAGAAGACGTTGAAGAAGTTATTAAGTTATTCAAAAGATTTCTTAAAGATACTGGATATGATGAGACTTCTGGGAAAATAGACATGGATAGAATTTTCGTAGGACAATCGAGAAGCAATTTGAATAGACTTGAGTCCTTAATGAACCGACTAAAGGAAATATTTGAAGAAAATAACTGGAGATCTCTGGAAAAAAATAATGTTATTCAAATCCTTGAACTAGAGGAAAATTTGGACAAGAAATTCATTGAAAATGCTCTTGAAGAATTAATAAAAGAAGGAACTCTTTATGAACCAAAGAATAACTATATTAAATTTACTAATAAGGAAATGATCTAAATCCTAATTTTACATACATAATTCTTCTTTCAATTAGAATCTTAATCTTTATTAAGAATTATGAATTGCTTGTTTGGATATCATCTCAAATGCCAATTCAACATTTTCACCTGTTTTTGCCGAAGTAAAAAACTCAGACTTGGCATTAATACGTTTGCTTAAAGAATTAAGTTCTTCTTCACTTAAATTGCTAGATAAATCTCTTTTATTAGCAATTAAGATAATTGGTGCAATAGGACAGTATTTTTTTATATCTGGAACCCAAAAATTTTCGATTTGAGTGAATGTATTTCTCCTCGTTATATCTCCAACAATTATTACACCTTTAGCGCCTGAATAATATGAATGCCTCATATTAATCCATCTTTCTTGTCCAGCAATATCCCAAAGCTGAAGCGTTACATCTGTGTCTTCTTCTAGTGCTATTTTTTTTGTATAGATATTTGTTCCAATACTGGAGCGATAATCTTTAGAAAATTGCCCTGATATAAACTTTTTGACTAGGCTAGTTTTACCAACTGCGGGTTCTCCAGTTATAATTACTTTTAATGTGATTTTCTTAGTCTTAATCATATATAATTAAACTTATGAAAAAACTTTTTTAAGTTTATTTTCAGTTATTAGAATTATTATATCCTTAAAAATAAAAAAGAAATTAATTCTTTGAATAGAAAGTAAAAATAGAATATTATGACTGTAGGAATTGTTTATGATCCTATATATTTAGAACATCAAACAGGAACGGATCCTGAGAGTCCTGAACGATTAATTAATATCATGAAATTTCTAGAAGAGAAAGGAGTACTTGAGGACACTAATTTTAAAATCATTAAACCAAGGAAAGCAAGTTTGGATCAAATAAGATACGTCCATAGAGATAGATTAATAAAAGAGATACAAGAAGTCTGTGAGTTTAGTGAAAAAACAGGGCGTATACAGTATTTAGATGCTGATACTGCGGCATCTCCAAAAACGTTTGAGGCGTCCCTATACTCTGTAGGTGGTAATTTACTAGCTGCTGAGGAGATTTTAAATGGAAATATTAAAAATGCTTTTGCTTTAGTAAGACCACCTGGACACCATTCAAATTCCCATAAATTCGCAGGTTTTTGTATATTCAATAATATTGCGGTGACTGCTGAATATCTTTTTAGAGAAAAAGGCATAAAAAAAATTATTATTATTGATTGGGATTGTCATCATGGCAATGGCACACAAGATATTTTTTTCAAAGGTTCTAAGTCAGATTCAGGCGATTTGGTTATATTTAATTCGCATCAAGATGGGAGAACACTTTATCCGGGAAGTGGATTTATAAATGAGATCGGTTCAGGGAAAGGTGAAGGAAAAATTATAAATTTTCCAATGCCACCTGGTTCTGCTGATGATGTTATTTCACTTTATTTTAATCAAATTATTGCTCCTATATGTGAAGAATATAAACCAGAATTTATTTTAATTTCTGCTGGGTTTGATACCCATTGGACGGATAGATTGACAGAAATGAATTGGACTTACCAAGCACCTGCAAATTATTTAAGTAAAATTAAAACAATCGCCAATAAATATGCAAAAAATAGAATTCTCATAACTCTTGAAGGAGGATATAGTGTGGATAAACAAGCAAGAGGAGTTTACAATTGTTTGAAAGTTTTAAATGATGAGGATGAAGAAGTGTTGCAAGAAGATTCAAAATCATCTAGATTAGAACTTTTAGACTATTATAATAACAAACTAATCCCTGCATTAAAAGGTAAATTAACACCACATTGGAATTGCTTCTAATATCTTCTCTTCAAAACAATTTTATTCATATTTATGCATTAATTTATAAACTTGAATACCATATTTATGTTAAATAATCAATTAATAAAGAAAAAAAAATTAAGGGAGATTAATTTGTCGTACGAATATGAGAGAGACGATGAGGAAGAAAATGAAAAAAAATCGTTATCACCCCCTCCTATGCCACCCCCTTCACTGACACCAACAACACCTCCTCCTTCAATGACACCTCCTTCACAGCAACCAACTCCTCCCACTTTTGAAGTACCTCCCCCACCTGTTTATGAACCAACTCCTTCCCCAGCTATTTCTGTAGGTCCATCACAAGTTGAATATGATTCTGTAATAACTCAACTACAAGAAAAAGATTCTACAATAAGCCAACTACAAAGTCAAATTAATGAAGTAAGTGCTCAGAGCTCTTCATTAAACGCTCAGCTTCTCGAAAAAGAAAATCAAGTCAATCGATTAACTAATCAACTTCAATCTCTTCAAGCCTCAATAGAAGGATACCAACAACAAGTAAATCAACTCAATGATGAAAAAGCTCAATTACAAGCACATATCCCTGGTTTACAACAGCAAGTTCAAGAATTACAACAACATAATTCAATGCTATCACAACAAATTGGACCATTACAAACCCAAATTTCTAAATTACAAGAGGAGGTTGCATATAAGGAGAAACGCATTGAAGAATTAAAAGAACCAAAGGCCGTAATGCCCTCGAGTTTAGCCCAAGGAATCACTTCTCAATCAACGCCTGGCTACGGAACTACCCCCTCTTATTCACCTTCCACTCCAACAACAACAACTCCAAGTACAACTATACCAACAGGAACAGGGAGACGATTATGCCCCAACTGTGGTGCATCTGGTTTCGCCGTAAAAGAGGTTGAAGATAAATCACGTATAATTAGTTACATTCCTAAACCGATTTATGCAAAGAAATTTGTCTGTACAAAATGCGGTTTTGAGTTCTAAATATCTTAAAGATAATTTTTAATTAATTCTCAAGGATTTTTATCTTAATTCTTCATCTAATAGTCAATGTGCTAAGATTATTAATCTCATTAATAATAAGAATATATACTTGAGAATCATATAATTTCCATATTAGATAACACTTTTATAAAATTATAGAATTTAAAAGAATGTGTGGAAAATTATATATAAGACTTTTATTATTAATATTCTAATTGAAAAATTACTGTTTGTTTTAGTCTAAAATGTCGGATATAAGGGAGGAACTAATAGACACCGGCATTAACAAAAAGAGAGTAATAGGAGTAATATTAGTTGTCCTTTTATTAATTTCTGTATTTGCGTTCTCAACCTTTATTATTAGTTTCTTATTCGGCACCCAAAGACCAAATCCTAATAGGCAAAAAGCCGATACAGACTATGAGGATGCTGAACTAATAAAGCCCCCATATCCTTTTGATGAAGATTTTTTCAATGATCTGTTTAATGATTTAAGCCCAGATGAATTAGCAGATGTAATGGAAATGCTAGAAGATATGATGGATAGCAGTATTGACGATTTGGATTTAAGTGATTTTTCAGAAGCTCTTTTAGCACTTCTAGGTTCTCAAGCGGCTCAACAGGAGGTCTTTAGAGTTTATGATTATGATTCATTTCCAAATATGACAAATAAATTTTGGAGATACGAATGTTTTGATGAATTCACGGGAGATCAATGGCAATCAACAGCAGCAACTAATCCATATCCTTTCCTAACATATGCAGAATATTTTGGGCAGTATTCTTCTTTAGATATAATACAGCTTAAAATGCCACTTTCTCCTAATTTAGGTCTAAATTCAATGGTTATCCCTTCTTTTTTCCCAATCCCTTTTATAATGGAAGGGAGTGTTTATGCTGATAATTTAGATTTAGGAACAATAGCACTTCACAAAACAGATTTTAATTGTACTACAATCGATTTAGATTTTAATAGTGAAGATCCAGTTAATATGTCATACGAATTATTCGGATTAAATTTGCCCTCTAATAATGATATTAATAATAGTGCTATTGAAGCACAATACACTCCAATATTCATACAAAATAAGTATTTACAATTACCTCCCTCAATAGATACTTATATCAATACACATCCATATTTTAAATCTCATTATGACGTTTTAGATATAATTATTAAGGATACCGATACATCTTTTGTAGTAGCTAATAAAATTAGGAATTATCTTCAAAGTAACTTTACTGTTGGCATTGATGCCTTAACCAACGACCCTCCTGCTGATGGTGAAGACATTGTAGAATGGTTTTGTGCGCATGAAGAAGGCTTATGGTCCGAATTTGCTTCAGCGTTTTGCGCATTTACGAGGGCTTTCAATGTGTCTAGTCGTTTTGTCGATGGTTTTAATAGTTGGGGGATTGAAGAGGGTTATGATATCGATGAGGGTAAGGATTTTTTCGCAATCAAGTATTTAAATCTGTACAATTGGGCTGAAATCTATGTTCCAACAGATATTTCTGGGGATGGGATGTGGGTACTAATGGATATTATTGGTGATTCATTTGGACAAGGTGGAAATCCAATGGCTAATTATAATATAGAGGTTTTTACAAATTTTACTGCAGGATATAGAGGACAATGGGCTAATCTAACTGCTATATTAAGTTCCCCTACAGGTTCTATAGATAATAAAGAAATAACCTTTACTGATTTAGGTTCCGGATTACCACTAGGTACTTCATATACCAATCAAAATGGTAGTGCATCAATTTTGGTTAATATTAACAATTCATTTGTAGTGGGACCCCATGTAATTATGGCAACCTATCAACTTGCGAATAATTTCACATCTTTTATAGTATTTGGAGATATAGAAGTGAACTTTACAAGTGTGAATCCTACAGTAGTAAATCGCTCAATCAGCAATACTACTAATATCCAAGGTTATGTTTATGATCCGATAGCAAGTCAACGAGTAAGAAATGCTACAGTTCAATTTGTTTTATTTGAAAAAGGGACAAGTAATATAGTTCCTAATCCATTCGATATTACATATACGGATACTGATAGTAACGGTGATTTTGACGTATTCACCAATGTGAATCCCCATGTTTCGAGAGGAAATTATGAAATTCGAGTCGATTTTAATGGTTCTTGGGGGGGGTGGCCATTAGCTTGGGGTATTATGAATGATTCAAGTAATAGAATAGAATTTAATGTGACTGAAAAATTAACATCTATTTTATTATTCTCTATTAATGGTCAACCTACTGATTATCCATCTTTCCCTAGTAGTGTAGTAAATGTCAAACGAGGTCAACAAGTTGACCTTTCTGTTATTCTAATTGATGAGAGTACAATGTTTCCTACTCCTGGTGAAATTGTCGAATTTTATGATTATACAAACGGCGATGTTATCATAGGTGCTGACATTACTGATGCTTTTGGGAGAGCTTCAATTCTATATAATATTGGGAATACCAATAAATCTGGTCCAACTTTAGTGTATGCTAGGTATGGGGGTGATTTTAATTACTCTTATTACATCGTTAATGAATCTATAGGGGTTAATTTAATTTCATATACAAGTCCTCTTGAATATGATCTTGCTAATCCAATTCCATTTAATATTCAATGCGAATTAATCGATCTTTTTGCTAATCCTATCTATTATTCGCAATTAGATTTAAGAATGAATAGTACAATTGATTATACTGGTTTTTTAACGCCTTCCAATCCAGAATACCCATCCCCGACCGGATCCAACTTTTTTAATTTTAATAGAGGAGTAAATCCAGGAATACCTCTTGATAACTATACCTTAACTCTTGAATTTAATGGCTTTTTTAATTTTTACGCTTATCCTTATCCGGCATCATTTAGTCTAGGTTATTTATACAATTCTGTTGAAATACCCAAAGAACTCTATATTTATGATACAAATCTGGTCACAATATTTTTAGATGTTGAAGGAAACCCTACAAGAACTTTTTATGATGATTTTAATCCACCAGAAAGGTATAATAACGCAACGACAGCACATTTTCAAGTTCAAGTTAATCATGTCCAAGCTCTTGATGGGAGAACAGTATACATTTATGATGATTTTACAAATATCGAATTACAAAATTACGTGTTTCCCGGGGGAACTGGTTTAACTGGATTTGTTCAATTCAATATATCAACTGCTTCTTTACACGCTGGGCTACATAGGATAAGAGTTCAATATCATACTTATAGCACTATTAATACAACTTATATCATTATAAATGAAACAGTAAATATAGATGCTAATTCCAATAAAAATGAGGTTATTCGAGGCGTTGAAAGTTTTGCTGTGTCTGGTACTGTTGAAGACTTTAATACTTTTGAACGTTTAAGAGGATTAAGAGTTTCAATAATCCTATTAAATAGTTCTCTTAATGATGTTTCAGGGTATCTTAACTTGGTTGGTTCACAGTCAATTGTAATAAATAATGATGGTACTTATAGTTTTACAGTAAGTTCTGTTGATCAAGCTATTCTTCAAGGGAATTATTATATCAGAATTGATTTTAATGGGAGCATTGAATACCCAGCAGGATTTCCCAGTGTTGATTTGAATGATTATATGATTCATACCAGTTCTTCCCTTATATCATTAGATATTAACGCTGACACGCAATTAATAGGTCTTTCATATTCTCTTGAGTATGACATTTTTCCTAATTTATGGATTGATGGTGATACACTCTACGTGTGGGGAGAATTAAGATGGGACAACAATACTGCAATAGCAGGCGTTCTTATAAATGTAACTATAATCGATGAGAGGGGTGGGATTATTGTTGCCTATAATGATATTGTTTCTACAGACCTTTCTGGAGGATTTAATGTATCAATATTTATTGATGAAAATGATCCCTGGCCATCTTTAAAAAGTGATGTAGAAATTAGAGTATCTTTTAATCCTATTATTAATGGTATGGTTTATGTAGAGCCTGACGAGGAATCGATTTTTCCTCCATAATATAATATTTAACGGAGAGATAATCAAAAAAATCTGGTAAAAATTTTGAGTAGAAAAAACAAAATGAAAAGGATCTTGGTTGGAATTTTTGTTTTATTAATATCCTTTTCATTTTTATTTTGTTTTATTAAGAATTTTCAAATTTTAAATAACAATAATCTTAAAGAGAATCACGACAATGAGATTATCATAACTCCCAAAGCTTCATCGTTAATTGGAGTAATTAATTTAACAAATTACTGGATTAATGAAACATTTTATTCCCATAATTCAACTCTTACTATTGAAGGAAAAATATACAAACCTCTACCTCCTCCACCACCTTACACCAATCTCTCAAATATTAACGTATCGATAGTTGTAGATGGATTTTTAGATACTAGATATAATGCTACTTCTAATGGACTTGGTGAATTTCAAATCAGCTATAGAATTCCATTTACTTTAGACGTTTATGCGACCCACAAAATTGAGGTAGAATGTATTGATGATCTAGGTACTGATGATATTATACCCATCAATTTTTTTAATATCTTCGTTAATGCTACTTCTATTTTCGATATTACCTATAGAGATGATTTTCCTAAAATTCCTGGAGAAGATTTTAGAGTTGAGGGATTTTTAAGATACGATAATTTGAATGGCACAGGTATTTCAAATGTTCAAATAAATTATAATTGGTTTAATAGTACCTATAATTGGGCAAGCGATTTCTTTCTTACAAGCCCTTCTGATGGGGCTTTTACACAAGATATACTAATTCCTTCGACTGTAGTCAATCAAAGTATAAGTTTAAATCTGAGTTATTCGGGAGACGTTCCACGAATTGGGAGTTCAGGAATTATTATCCCTTTTATAACACTATTTTCAAATGTCACATGCCTCTGGGATGTTGACGATGAAGCTTCTGAAGAAGAAGTAATTACAATAGCAGGACAATTAAGTTCGCTTACAAATTCTTCCATTAAAATAGGTAATAGAACGCTTATAATCAGCTTCAACGGAATTCCAATTGGTTCTGCTATCACTGATTCAAATGGTGATTTCTCCTATATATACACCATCCCCTCTGGAATAGGTCTTATGCCAATTGAGATCGAGGTAGTAAACACTGCTGGACTTTTCATCTCTCTTTCTAGAAACATAAATATAACTGCAGCACCTTATACTCCTTCTAATCCTGCCGGATTACCACCATTTTTAATGTTTTCTTTGGTATTTTTTCCAATCCTAGGAGCTATAATAACAGTTTTAGCAGTTTTAGGTTATCGTTATTTTAAAAAGCAAGAAAAAGAATCTAGAGTTATAAATCTACCTCTTGAGTCAAAACTCATTAATCTTAAACTTTTAAAAGATTCAGGTCGATTAGAAGAATCTATATCATACTTATTTAACGCGATTTATATAGAATTAGTTAATGCGAAATATGGCAGAACTAGAAAGGAAAATGAAACAATAAGAGATTTTGCAATAATTTCTGTTAAGGAATTGAAATTAACTCCAGCGGCTATTTACCCTTTTATACAAAAAGTAGAGGAGATAATATATGCAAAACCTTTTAAAATAACAGACAAAGATTTTTATAAAACATGTGAATTATTTTCACCAGTGTATTTCCAATTAACTGGATATAATTTTCAATTGAATTTTTAATATAATTACTAATAAAATAACCAATCAAAAATAATAATAAAAAAGATTAGTACAAAAAATTATATACCCAAAATAAATTATTAAATAAATTATATGAAAAAATACAGTGAAAGGTTTAAAAAATGGCAAAAAAGAAAAAAAAGGCACCAGAACCAGAAATAGATATAAAGCAGAGATTAGAAAATGTAAAAGTTTTAGTAGATACAAATCGACCAAAAGAAGCAATTGCCTACATATATCTAGTTTACGACGATCTTATTAACGTAAAATTCAAGAAACCAAGATTAATCCACCAAACTATTCGAGAATATGCAATCACATGCGTAAATGAATTAGAAAAGAAATTGAAACCAGAATCGGTATATCCTTTTATTAAAAAAATAGAAGATATAATATATGGTGGAGTAGAACCGACAACAAAGGAATTAAACTTCACTATTGATTTGTTCTCAAATTTATACAACGATATTACAGGAAAAACCATTAATTTCTCTTTATAAATCATAATTAATATGAATTGTTTTAATTAACCCTAAAAATAAAAGTAAAATAAAAATGGCAAAAACGGGAAAAGCTTCGAGGAAAAGTATTAATATCTCAAAAGGGATAATTTTTACTTTTTTTACAATATATCTTATAATATTTGGGATCATTATCAGTCAATTTTCTATTAGTTTTCAAAAAATTAGTCCAGAAGATTTTCCCGTGTTTATAACTTATTTGCCTTTATTATGTTATATAGGTGCTTTGTTTTGTGGCATCGGTTTTCTTATATTTATAAGAAATGCCACAGCTCAAAAATCCCGTGAAACACAATCTCGAAAAAAAATAAAGTCAGGTTCTATATATAAACAGGCTTTATTCATAATTATATTCATTTTTGCTTTTATTCCATTACTCTCACCTATTATTGATCAAGGAGAAAACACTCAACACTTTTCGGTATATAACAACCGTTGGAACGGGTGTTCCGACCTTAAAAAAATAATCGAAAATGAGGGTTATGAGGTAATGACTGTTCAATCGAGCTTAAGTGCTACTGAACGGTTAGATAAATCTATATTATTAATTTTAATGGGACCTAATCAATTCTATGATCCTATCTTTGAAGTTCCTTATTTTATTGAATTCTTCAATGGGACAAACGCTCTCCTCATATGTCATGATCATGGTTCTACAAGCACGCTTTTATGGGAAATCTTGGTTGCCAGTGTGTTTGCTCCTGAGATACAAGTACCAGTAACAATTTTCCCTAATGGGATTTTACGCGATAATGCTTCCTATGATACAACTCCCGAGTTTCCCGTAATTCAATCTTTTAATTCTCACCCAACCACCGAAACCCCATATCTCATTAATAAAATAGTTCTTTCCAGGGCATCTTGTGCTACAGGGGGTGAATTTATTACTTATTTTGGATGGGATCCTATTGGCGCCACAACCGATTATGCATTTATTGACAAAAACGGCAATAAAAAATATGATGAAGGTACAGATGATTTAAATTTAGGTTTTATGAGTATTTTAGATTTAGGATTTCCCTTCCCAGATACTTTTCCTCTTGGAGGATATTCTCAACAAGTATTCTTAGCCAAGGATTTAGGAAACCTAAGATTATTCGTTTCAGCGGATGCAAGCGTGTTTAATAATGAGTTAATCAATGAGATCGGATATGACAATGAGGAATTTGCTATAAACATTATTGAATGGCTAACTTATGAAAATGATCCGGGCGATACAAGAACTAAAGAAGATTGGGTAATAGTTTTCGATGAAGCGCACATCCGTCCTGAAATTTCCAGAGATCTGACTTCTGCCGGAATTTATGGGTTTATTATGCAATATATTATTCATCTCTCTACAAATCCTATAACATCATGGATTTATCCTCTTTTAGCATATTATACTTTAAGAAGATATTTACCAAGAAAAGATAAAAAAGAAGAAGAGAAAAAAATAGCTGAAGAAGAAGAAAAAAAGGAAGAGAGGGCTCGATTTAGAACATCATCATTTTTTGCCCAAAAAATCGAAGAATTTAAGGATAAAAGCAAATATGGGGAAGCATTGAAATTACTATATCGTAGGTTAGAGAGAAAGCTTCATAGTCAAATGAGAGGCCAAAAAATTACTTCTAGCAATGTTGTAGATTTTGTTATTGCAAAGGATCCTTCAACAACTAAGTTAAAGATAAAAAGATTAACCAAATTTATGGATATAATTATTTCCATTAAAGAAGGTAAATATAAAATTAGAGATGAAGAAGATTTCGAAGAAATCTTTTTTGAGATGAGTTGGGCAGTAGATAATATTTAATCACATTCAAATTATAATAAAAATCAAAAATAAATAAAAAAAAAATAAAAAATGAAAAGGTGAGTCAAAAAATAGAAACTTCAGATAAAGCTAAATATTATGAAAAAGAAGAGATTGATGTTACACCAATTCGTGAAATTGCACAAGAAGTTCTTAGTGAAGTTAGTCGGGTTATTGTAGGATATGGTGAAATTCTTCAGCAACTGTTTATCGCCCTTTTAGTTAATGGACATGTTCTTTTAGAAGGAGTTCCTGGATTAGGTAAAACAGTGATGGCTAAAACTTACGCTCATACACTTGGAATAACATTTCGAAGAGTCCAGTTTACACCAGATTTACTCCCAGCAGATATCACAGGCACGAAAATTTTTGATCAAAATGAAGGGGCTTTTGTTTTACAGAAAGGACCAATTTTTGCAAATGTAGTTCTTGCCGATGAAATTAATAGAAGCGCTCCTAAAACCCAAGCTGCTCTTCTCGAGGCCATGGCTGAACGTCAAGTAACTATTGAAGGTCAAACGCTTCTACTTGAAAAACCATTTATCGTAATTGCTACAGAAAATCCGGTTGAAATGGAAGGAACATATCCTCTCCCAGAAGCACAAGTTGATCGCTTTCTCTTTAAACTTTGGTTAGATTATCCTGAAGACACTGAGGAAGTAGAAATCATGAGAAGACAGTTATCTGGAGAATTACCTTCAATTGAAGCCATTACTTCAGGAGAAGAAATTCTAGCCGCTCAAAGAATTATGAATTTGGTATATATAGACGATAGAATTCTCAAATATATCAGAGATCTAATCATTAAAACGCGAAATCATCCACAAATTGCTTTAGGATGTGGACCAAGAGCTAGTTTAACACTTATGAAATGTGCTAAAGCACGAGCTGCTATTTTAGGAAGATCTTACGTCACACCAGATGATGTTCGCGCATTGATCGTCGCAGCTTTAAATCATCGAATTCTATTAAAACCCGAAGCAGAACTTGAAGGCCTTGACGCAAAGTCAGTATTAAAGTCTATAGTAGAGGAAATTCCAGTCCCAATCTAAGAATCACCAAATTTTTATAATGTTGGTGTAGTAGTATCGTTAAGTAAATTGTTAATGCTAGTATCAAAGTGGTGAAGTACTATATTAGGTGGAAAGGGTAGAAGTTTAATTTTGTTTGCTGTATTTTTTCTTACAGCAGGATTTGCGTTTGAAAATTATTTTCTTCTATATTTTGGAATTCTATTGCTGTTTAGTACCATTATTAGTTTACCTATTTTCCACTATAAAATGAATATAGAGGAATTACGTGTTTATCGAGAATTAGAAAAGGAAAAAGTTTTTAAAGACGACTTTGTTCATATAAAAGTTGTGATTGAAAATACCGGAAGAAATAGTTTTGATTTTCTAGAAATCAGGGATAATTATAATCCCCAGCTTTTTAGGTTAATTCTAGGTGAAAACTTTATTTCAACTAGAATCGGTCCAAAAGAAATAGTTAAATTTTCATATGTTCTTGAGCCAAAAGTTCGTGGTGAATATGCTCTTGGGCCATTATCTGTTATTGTCAAAGATAGATTAGGTTTTAACTCTGTAGAAAGGATCGTTCCAGATAGTGTTACAGATATATTAGTTTATCCCCCATACGATGATATAAAAAGAATTGAAATCCTTGGCTCAAAAAGATCGCTACAATTAAACTATGGTGTACAAAGGTCAAAACAGAAGGGCCTTGGTTCAGAGTTTTATGGTATGCGAAAATACGTTTTTGGAGATCAGTTTAGATTAATAGATTGGAAAGCTAGTGCACGTTCACAAACCTTAATTGTGAAAGAATATGAAGATGAGAGAGATGTAACTGTAATGATTTTAGTAGATTCTTCAGAGACAATGGCGGGTGGTGCCATTGAAAATACAAAGTTTGAATACGCAATAAGAGCTTGTATGCTTTTAACTAAAGTGGCTTTAACACGTAGAGATAATGTTGGGGTGTTCACTTTTTCAGATAAGAAGAATTTCAAGTTTTTAAAACCAAATGGAGGGGAAGACCACTTTTACCAAGTTTTAGATTTTGTAGCTCGAGTGAAACCTGAAGGAAAATGTAGGATTGTAGAGGCAATAGATTTTTTTGCACGACGTTTTCAAAAACGTAGTTTGATTTTTGTTATTTCTGATTTAGAAGCAGATCCTAAAGAAATTAGTCAAGCAATAAAAAAATTAGTGCCTTTCAACCATACTATAATTGTTATTAACCCGTTTAGTCCATGGTTCGAGATTCATGAAATAGATTTATCTTCCACTGATAAAGCTTTAGCGGAAGCTATTAGCGAAGCAATGATGGAACACATTTTATTAATCAAGCAAGAAGTACGTAATCTTGGCGTAAATATCATAACATGTGGACCTGATGATATGATGAATCAGGTCTTAAGTAATTATATGGAAGCAAAGAAGAAGGGGAGGGCGTATTAGAGAATGGTGAGAAGTTATCTATTAACCTTAAAAATAATTAACTTAGGAGTATTTTCTTGGCTCTTAACCGTCTTTTTCTTGTCTATTTTTAACTTTGATGCTGTGGTCACTACAGCAGAAAATGAATTCGTTATATTGGCCTTTTTTGGAGCTTTAAGAAATGTTTTTTCCTATATGATTTACGGTGGGGGTTTAGCAATTGCATTCTTTTGTGCTGCTGCTACAGGGGGTGCTTATGGTAACTTTATGTTTCAATTTATAGAGACTTTCTTTGAAAGATACTTAAGTAGTTGGTTTTCAATCGGTACACCTGAATTAAGTAAGATTCCTGATTTAATGATGAGTGAAGTAGAAGTATTATTTAATGATCTCTATTTATTTGCCTTTCAAATCTTATTTGTAGTTTCAGTTATTTATGCCATCAGAGCTTTCTTCAAAAGCGATCCAAAAAACCATCTTACTGCTCTTGGCTCGATAGTTCTAATGATTGTTGTTCCTCTCATAGTTTTTGAATTAAGGGAGATGTTAGATTTATTTGGTCTCCATTTTGATTATTTAGATCAGATGGCAGATCCTTTGGATCCTAGCTTATTCGAGATTCCTATCGACAATTTCATACTCTTTATAGCAAGCCCGGTTATTGGCTTTGCTATTATATCTTACATTTATTTGGAGTTAGCGTTTCAAATAAACTATACTGATACAGTTACAAAACCATCTTTGGAAAGAAGCGATAGATTAGAAGCTCAACTTAATATTTTAGCTCGTGAATCTCATTTTATCACCGCTAACGTTGATAAAATTAGAGAAGAAGCTAAAAAAAGAATGGAAGAAATAGAATTAGAGCAAAAAGAAGGAATAGTTATAGGCAAATTTTTTGCACGAACTGGTAAACGATTTTCTTATGTAAAGGAAATGATCGAAAGACGTAAATTAGAAGAGGAAGAGAAAAAATTAGTAACTGCAGCTTCAAAAACTAGGCGACTTGGAAGATATATAGATCGTCTTTTTCAGGAGGATAGGGAAGCAAGAGATACACTCACTGCGAGTTCTTCTGCCCCTCGGGCTGGAAATTTGGCGATATCAACAGTGATAAATTTCACATATCGTGTTGGGTTACTCTTAATAATAAGTTTTATCATAATGCATCCTCATTGGTTTTTAAATACAGTGATTCAATTGCCAGATGCTATTACAGAGAGTGTGGCAATGAACGCTTCTCCTGAAGCGATAATTATTTTATTACTACCGATTATGTTACTTTTCCCTGTATTGTCTCAATTGATCTCTTTTGTTAAACATAGAAATTTGATAATACGATTACAACAAGAAGGACGAATTAAGGAACTTCTTACCTCCGTGGGAGATTATGTTAGAATAGAACAAGTTGAAAAAGAGGAAAAAAAAGAAGAAACAACTGAATCGGTAACAACCGAAACAGTATAATCATTTTCTCTTATTGATTTAAATTAAGTATAAACCGTGCTAATTCCATCTTTTTCTTTAAATTTATCATTAAGGTGTCAAAACAATAAGTTTTAATTCCTAATTCTTCGATTCTAGATTTTAGTTTGAAATCTTTATTGTCTATAATGAAATGTCCTAAAAAATCTTGGTAGAATTTAGCAACCCCCACACATGAGACTTCTAAACCAAGGCATTTCATTAGTTTATCAGCAGGACCTTTAACTGTTACTCCTTCAATAATAGGACTAATTCCATATACTTTTTTCTTAACTTCTGAAAGAGCTTTCCTGATACCTTTTATTTGCAATATTGTTCCTATTGATACGATTGGATTAGAGGGACAGATAATAATTTTTTTAGCTTTATTAATATGTTCAAAAGTTTTTTCTATTGGCGCAGCTTTATTAATTCCCTTAAACTCAATATTCAAGACTTCTGGCTCACAGCGATATTTTATAAAATATTCTTCGAAGTGCATAAAATCAGATGGAGTTTTTATGTATGTTTCAACTGGTTCATTACACATAGGGATGAGCTGAGATTTTACTCCTAAGTTTTTACAAATCATCTCTGTTATTTGGGTTTTATTAAATCCTTTTCGAAATAAATCTGTACGATAGATATGTGTAGCTAAATCTTTATCCCCCGCCTTAAACCACCCTGTTTCATAATAATTCTTAAGAATACTTAAGCAGTTAAATGTTTCTCCAGCAAAACCCCATCCTTTTTCTTTATCAACTACACCTGCTAGAGTGTAGGTAATTATATCTAAATCAGGACATATTTTTAGACCAAATAATTCAATATCATCACCAGTGTTTACAATAATTTTTAACATTTCTTGGTTGATGATGTTAGCAATTCCTTCAATTAATTTAGCTGCTCCAACGCCTCCAGCTAATATTAAATAGTATTTTTCGCCCATTCTTTATATCCACTCTTAAGCTTTTAGTTTATATATTATCTCTTTGAGTTCTCTGCGGGGTGGGGCTTGAATTGTTTTTAGAGGATATCCCACAGTAAAAAAGGCCATTGGCACATATGATTCAGGGAGATTAAGCGTACTTTTTATTATATCCTTAGCAAATAAAGGAGCGCAATACCAGCATGCTGCTAACTTTTTAATCTCAAAAGCAAGGAGTAAATATGTTGCTGAACTACTAATGCTTTGAACACCTAAAATGAATTCATTTTCTAATCGTTCATTATCTGGATATTTTTCTAACTCCGTGTTGTCTAAACATAACAAAATTAAAATCGGCGCATCTAAGAAATTTTTTTTAGATTTATTCACTTTAACTTCAATAAAATCTTCTGATTTACCATCATTTATTAAATCATTCCTTAACTTTTGATTCATATTATTAATTAACTTCTCTCGCACTTCTAGTTTTTCTATAACGATGTATCTCCAATATTGCCCATTATGGGCACTTGGTGCCCACCTTGCTATTTCAATGCAATCCTCAATAATTTGTTTATCTACATATTTATTTTCAAAAGGAAGTTTATAACTTCTTCGACTTTTCATATAGGTAATTAATTTCTCCTGCATCGGCTCCCGAAACAAATCAATAGCTTTCTTTCTTAATATAGATTTGATTGTTGCGTTCTCGTTTATTTCAAATTTATACCCTCTTATTAAAACTACAGGAATTCCCTCATTAGCTTCGCCCATTACTAATTGAGCAGCTGAAGCAAGACTATCCACTTGTCCAGTTATGGTAGTTTGAAGTTCATATCCAAATAAATCTTTTTTTCCTCGCATATCCAAAATTGGATTTATACCAGAAACTCCAATCGCTGTTCCTACAGCCCCTATTCTAAATGATCTCCCAAAAGAGTCTGAAATAATTATTGCTATCTCTTTAGAGGTTTCCTTCTTAAGTCTTTTTCTTATTTTTTCAGCATCTTGATCTGGATCTTCTGGTAATAATGACACTATCTCCTTTCCTTCAATGTTAGATTTATCTATTCCCGCATCAGCGCAAATAAAACCGTGTTTTGTTTCGGTTATTAATACATGTTCAGCTTTTATTATCTCTTTCGATTCATCAAGAATTAATTGGATTAATTTAGGATCTTTTAATGGCAGTCCCTGACTTTTTGATTTTGGGGTAATAATTTTGAAAATTTCGAGAGCTTTTTCACTAGGCGTGATATGATTTAAATTTCTAGTTCGACCATTGCTTTTAGATATTAATGACTGAGCAATTACAAGTATATCACCATCAAATAAAGAAAGATCCATTTTATTTAAGCTCTCGATTATAATCTTCGCAATATCATCATCTTTCTTAACTATTGGGATATCTTCTAAACCAATTAATTCTATTCCATTTTCAAAATTCATAATAAATCAGTTTATGATGCTTAAATATCCTTTAATATCAGATTTCTTACTTTCTGCTAGTTTTTCATATTTCTCTGGAATTGCACAACAAGCAGAATAAAACTTAAATAGAATTTCAGGTCTATGTTTTCTCAACCATTTTAAAGTATCTCTAGAAGGAATTTCGATCCTTGTTATTCCCGCTTTTAATGCCATTTTCTCAACCTCTGTTTTAATCTTACCTCGAGGTCTCATGCAACCCAGTGAAATCTCTGATAAAGGAAAAAGAAACCTAATCATAGAGATTACTTTTGCTATAACCTCTGGTTGAGGTGTCTCAAATTTTGTTTTAGAGTTATTCGGTGGGATTAAAACAATCACTACTATTAAAGAAGGATCTGGGAGATTTTCTTTAATAAATTTTAACGATTCTAACTCTTTATTAAGTCTCCCATACCATAAACCAACACATATATGTGGCACAATATTTAGATTATATCTTTTCAATAGCTCTATTGCTTTTCTATATTCGTCTATGTCAATGTCTAAATGATAGACATTCTTCACAACTTCTTCATCCATGTTGATATCAAAAGAAATAATATCAACATTAGCTTCAGCAAGTTTTTCTGCTGTCTTTTCTTTCAATAATCCTGTATGGGTATTGATAATTAAATTTGTTTCTTTTTTCACCTTTTTTATGGTATCTAAGAAATTGAGTAAGGGCACTGAACCATCCAATTCGCTTCCACCGGAAATTAATGCCCCTACTCCATTTTTTGCAGAAAGTTCCATTAAAAATAATTCTAAATCATTATTCTCTAATATTGGTTTCATCCCTTTCAAATATTTTTTATTACAATGCTCACATTCTAACGCACAATTACTCCCTGTTATACTAATAGCAGGGAATTTACCCGTAGGATTATATATTTTTAAAATATTTCCAAAATTCCTCATTGTAATACTCTGGGCAAGGTTGAAAAATAGCTCTAAATCTTTGGATTCCAATTTTAAAAAATCTGAATAATCAGACCAGTTTGCGTCTCCTGATTCCATTTTATCTAATAACTCTTCAGTCCTACTCATACTTATTCAACCATTTTAAATTTGAGTATTTTTTTTTCATAAGCCTTTCTGCTAAATTTAACTCATCTTCGGAAAAAATATTCTCTTTCATTTCTATTCCTAAAGACTGTTGGAAGCCACGTTTCAAAGAATTTATCAACTCTTCTTCATTGAAATCTTGTAAATGGTTTTTAATTCCAATACATTTAGCACGTACAGATCTGACCATCCGAGACTTCCCAACATTCTCAGGTGCTTTTAACACAGAATACATCAATTCTGGATCGATATCTAATAATATAGTACCATGTTGAAGAATATACCCTTTTTTTCTAACCTGCGCATTCCCAGAAAATTTTTTTCCATCTAATAGAATTGCAGGACAATGAATAATATCTTTTTCAGTTTTTAAACCATAAAATGTAAGTCCTATGATAATTCCATGTGTGATAATCTCAAACTGTTCTATCACCTTATTAGCACCCAAATTCTCTAGAAATTTTATAGGACAAACAATTGAATACGTAATTTCTCTATTTTCATCGTGAAAAACAGCACCCCCTCCAGTTATCCTTCTAACAATATTAAATCCTTTTTCTTCAGCAAAGTTAGTATCAATTTCATTACTTAAACTTTGATTTCTTCCTATACTCGCTGTTGATGGTTTCCATTTATAAAATCTTAGAGTGTAAGGTGATTTCTTCTCAATTGCCATTTTTAAGATGGCTTCATCTAATGCCATGTTCCAAAAACCATTTCTAACTTCTAAAGGTAAATAACGCCATATCTTCATATCTATTCAAATCATTTTTAATATACTATTTTGTGCAATAATTCATAGATTTCTTCTTTTTCTTTTTCAGTTAATTCTCTTGGATAATTATAAATAGGACCTGATGGTTTTGAAGTATAATACGGGCGATTACATCCTGGACATCCCGAAGTTAAGAAAGCATTAGTGTCATTGATGATATTTTTTAATTCCAATTTGCTGATATTTATGTTGATAAGATTTCCTTGCATATTAAAAGTGAAATCGTTTAATTTTTTATCTTTATTGACTATAAGATATCTTCCTAATTGTAACTTTCTAAAACTCAGAAGAGATGGTTGATTTACGTGTTCGAGTTTCGTTCCTTTTATTGGAGTAAAAGCAAAAAGTGATATGAGAATTTTTAAATTATGTAACTCATAAATACGTTCTATTACGTCTCTTTCTGTTTCTCCTAATCCAATTATTAGGTGGGTGCTTACAAATCCTTCTGAGAAAATGTCCAGTGCCTCAATCATTTTATTAAGGTGTTCATCCCATCTATAAGGCCCATTAACTCCATCACCTTTGATTTTATCAAAAATTTCAGGAGTTGTACCATCTAAGGCAATTCCTACTCTTTGAACACCAATTAGTTTCAATTCCTCTAAATTTTCTTTTGATAGGGGAGGTATTGCTACAGATATAGGAACATCAATATTACTTCTAATTTGAGTTATGATTTTTATTAGGTCTGTAAAATTTTCAGGATAATTTAGAGTTTGAATACAAATTCTTTTAAATTTTTTTAAGGGAGGTAAATATTTTAATTTTGTTAAGAATTCTTTGAAAGGAAATATTGGCCAATTAACTCGAGAAAGCATTTCCTCCGAACCTTTTGAAGAGCGTGCTTGTGGGCAAAAACCACAATTTGCAGTACAATAGCCCTCCTTATAAGTCATAATATAACATGTAGTAGGGGGATCTTTGAATTTTACCATTGTCCCTAACCCTAAAACAGAAGCACTCCCAACAGATACTCTTATTTTTTCTATATTCACAACTCTCACTAGTAAGAATGAAATATTAAGTTTTATTGCTTCAAATTATAATTTTCTTATTCAATATAATTAATCCTATTTTATGAAATAACAAGATTTTCTTAGTAAAAGTGACTCCATAAAAAATTTATTGTATCAATTATTAGAATATTAAATATTATGTATATCCCTTAATTTTAGAAGAAAAGTGGTTGTTTTATGGTTGAATATGACCCAGAAAAAATAGAAAAGAAATGGCAAGAAAAGTGGGAAAAAGAAAAAATTTTTGAAGTTAAAGTGAATCCGAAAAAGGAAAAATACTACGTATTAGAAATGTATCCATATCCTTCTGGTAAACTCCATATGGGTCATCTTAGAAATTACACGATTGGTGATTGCTATGCTAGATTTAAAAGAATGAATGGATTTAATGTCATCTATCCAATGGGTTATGATTCGTTCGGAATGCCTGCAGAAAATGCAGCGATAGATCATGGTGCTAATCCAGAAGAATGGACTAATAAGAATATAGAAACAATGAAAAATCAACAAAAAAGGATAGGTCTCTCATATGATTGGACAAGAGAAATATGTAGTCACAACCCTAACTTCTATAAATGGGATCAATGGTTTTTCTTGCAGATGTTAGAGAAGGGATTAGCGTATAAGCAAGAGAGTTACGTTAATTGGTGTCCGAAGTGTGCCACAGTCTTAGCTAACGAGCAGGCCCAAGGAGGAAGATGCTGGAGGTGCAATTCAGTAGTTGATCAAAAGTTCTTATCTCAATGGTTTTTTAAAATACGAGAATATGCGGAAGAATTGCTCGAAGGGCTAAATATCGTTGATTGGCCTGAAAAAGTGAAGATAATGCAACGAAATTGGATTGGAAAATCGGAAGGTACTATTATAAAATTCCCAATTGTAGGTGAAAAAAGGACTATTGATATATTTACTACGAGACCTGATACACTTTATGGAGTAACATTTATGGTTTTTGCCCCAGAACATCCATGGGTCCGTGAGTGGATGAATGGTACGGAATATGAGAAAGGCTTTGAGAAATTATATGATGAAGTAATGCATCAAGATAGATTTGAAAGAACCGATATTGAAATAGAGAAAAAAGGTATGTTCATTGGAAAAAGTGCTATTAATCCAATAAACAATGAAGAAATACCTATATATATAGGCAATTTCGTTATTTATGAATATGGAGCAGGTGCTGTTATGGCTGTCCCTGCACATGACCAAAGAGATTTTGAGTTTGCAACTGAATATGAGATTCCAATAAGGATAGTAATTCAGCCACATGACTATGAGTTGAACGTAACTAAGATGACTCGAGCCTATGAAGGTGATGGAGTTCTTGTAAATTCAGAAGAATTTAGTGGTATGGAAAATCGCTCTGCTATTGATGCGATAACTGATAAATTAAATCAAAATAATATGGGATCTGCCACAATAAATTATAAGCTGAGAGATTGGGGGATTTCACGTCAACGTTATTGGGGTTGCCCGATTCCCGTAGTATATTGCGATAAGTGTGGTATGGTTCCTGTACCATATGAAGATTTACCTGTATATTTACCTAAAGATGTTAGTTTTGCTAAAGTAGGTAATCCACTAGAAACAAGCGAAAGTTTTCTCAATACAAAATGTCCTACATGTGGCAAAAATGCAAAACGCGAAACTGATACTATGGACACATTTGTTGATAGTTCTTGGTATTTCTTTGCATTTTGTGATCCACCCTCCGTTGAAGCAAATATTCCTTATAGCAAAGATATCATTAATTATTGGGGTAACGTAGATCAATATATTGGGGGTATAGAGCATGCTGTTATGCACTTAATATACGCTAGATTTTTTACAAAAGTAGCGAGAGATTTAGGACTTCACAAATTTGATGAACCATTTCAGGCATTGTTGACCCAAGGAATGATAAATAAACTGCATCCTTATTGTCCTAACTGTAATGCGTTTCTCATGAAAGCCGATTTAGCCCAAATGAAATGTAAAATATGTGGTAATACAGATCTTATTCAAAAGTCAGTAAAGATGAGTAAAAGTTATGGAAATACTGTAAATCCTGGAGAAATTATTGAAAAGTACGGGGCAGACGCTGCAAGATTTTTTATACTATTTGGAGCAAGTCCATCGTCAGGATTAGAATGGTCTGAAGAGGGTGTTGACTATGCTCACAGATTCATTAAGAATACATTTATGTTGTTAAATGACTCCCCAGATACTATAAGAGATGATATAAATATACGAGATACATTAATCCGGTATTATTTGAATAAAACCATTAAAGAATTCACAGAAAATATGAATAAAATCGCAATTAGAAATGCCGTTAATAATTTAATACAATTCACTTCAGAATTTGGTAAATATAAAGCTGAGGGTGTAAATAAAGAAATTTTCGAAGAATGTAAAAAAACGTTGGTTTTATTGCTTCATCCAATAGCACCTCATATGACAGAGGAAATCTGGGAATCTATAGATAAAGAGGGATATTTGAGTTTGGCGAAATGGCCAACCTATAATGAAAAACTTCTCAATCAAGAATCAGATTATAAATGGAAATTAATGAATAATATCTTAGAAGATCTCAATAAGATAAAAACAGTAATGAAAAAAGAGGAATTAAAATCTATCTCACTAATTATTGCTGATAATTGGAAGTTGAAATTTTATAAATCATTAATGTCAATAATAGAAGAAACTAAGAATCAAGGAGAAATTATGAAAAAATTAATGCAAGATGATGAGAACAAGACGCATAGTAAACAAATTGGTAAAATTGTGGGCAGAATAATAAAGAACGTTGGAAAATATCCTAAATATACAATTTCATCTAAAGATGAATATCAGTTTTTCGATGATATTAAACCTCTTATTGAAAAAAAGTATCAATGTGCGGTTAATATTATGTTTGAAAAAGATTCAGAAGAACCAAAAGCAGCACAATCTCTCCCAGGTAAACCTGCTATTGTTATTAATTAAGAAATTATATAATTCCTTTTAATTTTCTTTTAAAATCGTTATTTTTTGTTGTATTTTATTAACTTAAGATTAAAAAAATTATTTTTATTGAGAAAACATTAAATCTAATTAAAGAATGGGTTAAATTAATTTCAAAGCAAATTTACTGGGGCCCTTAATACATATGACAATATACGAACTAAGCATCATCTCGACTACAGGTTTCCCATATTATAATACAATAATTAACCCAGTACCTGAAGGCGTAAAAATTTTTCTTAGATTTTTTGATTTTTCGACGGATCAATCCACCGTTCACGAACAATTAGATTCTGAATCAAAATTCGATCTAACCGCCGGTTTAATATCCGCATTATTCGAATTTGCTCGAAATATTGATAAAAAAATTGAGAGATTAGAATTTAAAGCTAAAAAATCAACTGAAAAACCTAAAAAAAACAATGATAAAAACCCATTTGAAGGAGATGTACTGATTACAGCTCAGACTGAGTCTTTTTTGTTGCATAAATCAGTTAAAGAAAAAATTAAACTAATTTATAATAATTTTATTAATGCCAAAACGCCACTTGACTCGGCTGACGCGATTTTAGAAAATGAAGAAAGCAAAATTATAGAAATTTTAACTGATTCAAAAGCAAGAAAAATTGTTTTAGATCATCAAAGTGAAATTAAACGCGCAGCAAATGACTTTTTAAGTGAAATGAAGGAGTACGGTTTATTAGGTATATGTATAACCTCCTTTGATCTTTCCCCTATTACTGCTTACGGAAAGAAATATTCTCTGGAAAATATAAATGAAATTTTAAGACGTATTGGATTCATACCCAATATTGCTCCATTTGAATGGATTTATAGGACTTCGTTCTTTTCTGATGAACAAATTCAAGTCTGCATAATTAAATCAGGAGTTGGACCTACAGTCGAAGAAACTTTATTCGAACCATATTTTTATTTGCTTTTCGCTGATCCTCAGAGTTATTTTGGGGAATTTCCCCAAAAATTGACAATTTCATTTAATAATATACTTAGTTAAGAAATTGAGATAGAATTTTAACTGATTGTTTTTTCAGCAGCTTTTATTATATGTGCTAAGGAATCTGCTTGAAGAGACGCCCCTCCAACCAAACCACCATCTATATTCTTTTTACTAAATAATTCTTCAGCATTATTTGGCTTAATTGATCCCCCATATTGAATTCTTACTATCTCTGCTGTTTCTCGATCAAATCTTTCGGCTAAAATTTCACGAATAAAAACATGAATCTCCTCAGCTTGGTCTGGTGTAGCCGTTATTCCTGTCCCTATTGCCCAAATAGGTTCATACGCTATAACAGTCCGAGTTATCTGATCTTTATCAAGATCTTTAAAAGTCTCATTCATTTGATACTGAATTGTTTCCTTTGTTTTACCCTCTTCTCTTTCTTCTAAGTGCTCACCAATACAAACTATGGGCTTTAAACCCATTGATAAAGCCTTTTTTAACTTTTTATTAATTAAATCGTCTGATTCATTGAAAATATCTCTTCTTTCGCTATGACCAAGGATAATATATTCAACCCCGATATCCTTTAAAAAACTAGGTGATATTTCACCTGTAAATGCTCCCTTTTCTTCAAAATACATGTTTTGAGCACCTAATTTTATATTGGTACCTTTCAAAATTTCTCTACTACTTATTAAACTAGTAAAAGGGGGCGCAATCACAACTTCAACATTCTTAGTCTTTTCTATAAGAGAAATTAAATCCTTTAGCATTTCCTTAGACTCTTTTGGGGTACCTCTATTCATTTTCCAATTTCCCCCAACTATAGGTATTCTCAATTTCTTTTACCTCAAATCGTATTCAAATTTCAATATTCTCATTTCTAAATTTAGAATATAATACAATTAAGGTTTAGAGACTATAAAATTCTAACGAAACATATAAAAAAAGAAAATCAAAAAGAAAAAAGATAAGCTTATTCCGATTTCGGAAGTTTCTCTGGTAACTTTGTCGCTTCTAGAAGCTTTTTAACTTCATTCACATCAGGAGCCATTATTTCAGGCAAACCTAACTGTGTACGTCTCCTTTCTATAGCGGGTTGCATTGGAATTGCCTTTCCGTGTTCTAAAATTGTTGAAGCTTGACCTGTATAGTGAGCTGGTGCTTCTCCTCTTTCTACACTCAAATTCTTTAATATTGTAAAAATCTCGGTTAGCTCTACCTTTTGTGGGCATACTTCATCACATGTATCACATACCGTACAACCCCAAATATTAAATGCATTTTCAGGGCCAAATATTTTCTCTTTAAGCCCTAATAAAGCATCTAAAATTAAACGCCTTGGGTTATACTTACCCTCAGTAACCTGTGCTACTGGACACGCACCACTACAGGTTGCGCATTGATAACAATATGCTAATGTATTGCCTATATCATTAACGAGAATTTGGTTTCTGAACTCAAAATCTATAGTTGCCATTTGAACGATCAGTTTATCTTAATATTATTTAGTATAACCTATTTTCGATTTTAAAATTAATTCTTTTAATTCGTAATTTTTAAATTAGAAATTAACATCCATTTTTTCTTACTTCTCCCTGATCTTAAGTAAAAGGACTGATCAATAAATTCTGTGATAATATACATTGATTACACAAATTAATTAACTCTAAAGAATTTCATAACCATCAAAGTGAGAGATTACTAATAGCTCCTCATTAAAAATTTCTTAAAGATATGGCAATAATAAATGGTACAGACATTCCGCATAACATTAAGATAATGCATAGTAAAATTATGTCAAAACCAAAAAAAATTCCGAAAAATCCAAGAATGGAAGTACAACTAGCCCATATTATTAAGTTTACAACTATTCTTTTCTTGTTTATGAAAGACATATTAATAAATTCACCTTATTTTATTTCAGTAATTCTTTTAATTATTCATTCTAATTTCCTTAGTTCTTAGAAAACATTGAGGATCTTCTCCGAATTCATTACCATTAATAGCTTTAGCAATAGCCCGGCACCCTCCACAACGAGTCAATCTTTCACATTTTCTACATTTCCCACCATATTTATTTCTATTAAGAAATTGTCTAAGATAATTTGAGTTCCAAATATCAAGCAGGGCATCATTTCTAATATTTCCTATAACTAAATCCATCCTACGACATGGCATAATATCTCCATTTTCTACAATACATAAACCTCTCTTACCTACGCTACAACCACTGGTACTTTTTATATTCAAATAACTTGTCCAAAGAGGATCGTGAAAAGCAAAATCTATATGATTTTCGTATTTTCTCTTCAAATCCTTAATTGTTTTAAATAGTTTCAATGTTTCTGACTTAGTGAAAATTTGACTGAGTAATTCGACTCCATTTCCAACAGGAACTAATCTCCCAAACGCTATTCGAGAAACATTGTGTTCAATACAATGAAGTATTATTCCCTCTATTTCATCAGCATTTAATTTGCTCAGAGTAGTCATCACTGTAGTATTTAATCCAACTTTAAAGCAATTTTCTAATCCTTCAGTTGCTTTTTGAAACGAACCAAGTCCTCGGATGTAGTCATGTGTTTTTTCCAGGCCATCAATACTAATTTGAACAAAGTTGGTTCCAACTTTGTATAACTCTTTAGCTTTTGAATTATTTATCAATGTTCCATTAGATAAAACCATAGTATGCATACCTAATTTTGAAGCTTTAGAGATATAGCTAGAAAGATTGCTATCAAGAATCGGTTCTCCACCAGTAAAATATACAGTTCCTTTTGCTTTGAGAACACGTAGAAAATCATTATACTCATCTAATAAATCAAAAATCTCTTTAGATGTTAATAAATTAGTGTCCTTTCTTGGTGACTTCCCCTCATAGCAATGGATACATTTTAAATTACATTTCTCTGTAATATGGAGTTGCAAAAAAAAATTCCACATTCTTAAATTCGAGTTTTTTACCTTTCTCCTCATTTCTTTCATCTTTTAATCATTTAATATTCAAATTTTGTTCTTAACCTCCACATCCGCCGCAACCACCTCCCCCTCCACATCCGCCGCAACCACCTCCCCCTCCACATCCACCACAACCAACACCTCCACTCCACTCTCGATCTGATTTTATTACAGCATAAATTATAAAAAACATAAAAGAAAAGACTATTACTAATGCAACTGTAACTAATATGATTCGAGAGTCTATTAAATTAACTTCTTCTAAAGGAGGGTTGTTTGTAATATGAGGTGAACATGTAAAACTAAGATCATTTGAAATTGGCTCATATTGTATGAAGTAGTACCTCAAACGGTTATTAAGTTCATCAAATAATTCTATTCCTGACGCTGAAGATTTTATTTCCTCTAATTCATAATTAACAGGAAAGATAATAATATATTCTGCTCGTTTTACGCTTATTGAGAAAGTTCCTATATTTCCTAGTTGAATTTGAGTACCAGATTGGCGTTCTACAATCCAATTTTTCATTTTAAAATTGATTGAAACTGTTTTTATCCCGGTAAATCCTGGATGCTGAAAAGAAATTTCTTTATAGTGGTTACCATCTCTTCCTTCAAATTCCCTATAATTCCAAGCCAAATTAAGACCTTCATCATCATAGACTTTAATTGTTAAAATTTCCCCATTTGAATGTTTTGGAATTATAAATCTTTTAAAACCATCTTGTTTAATCCCACTAAGAACATTATATGTTATATTGATTTGTGCTTGAATATCAAGTTCATCAATATCTAAAGCAACTACATAGTTCTGGACATGATATATTAGATCATCAGATATTACAAGTAAATTCTGTGAACTCCTTTCTACATTGTATATGTTTGTGTTGAGAATTAAAATAAATGGTAGAAATAACGCAATAAGACCTAGAAAGGCTCTTCTTTTTCTCATTTTTATTTACACCTCTTCTTTTTTTTATTTCATCACTTGAATAATATCATGGTCACATATCTAAGCTTTGTGGTCATTCAGAAAGGTCATCTATAAACATGATCACACAGAAAATGAACAAGAATCACAACATTAATATATAAAAATCGAAAAATATATGAACATAGAATTAAATATAATATTTGATAATTATATACAAAACGGAGAAAAAAGAATTGAACAATAATAAAACTGAAAAGCAGAAGAAATTAACCATTCATACTACTATTTCTGAAAAAGCAAATGGACTACTTGAAAAATATGCTGATTTAAAGGATAAAGATCAAAACAAAATTTTTGGAAATAAATCTAAAGTAATTGAGAGAGCATTAGAATTACTTGATCAATACTATTTTCCTGAAAAAAGTGATTTACAGAATATTTGGAATAGAGCAAGAAATGAACTAAACATGGTATTAGTTGGAAAAAAAACATATCTCTCTTATATTTCTGGAGACCACAAGAAAGCCCTTACTGAAAATATAGCAATCGATGTTATAGAATGGTATAAAAACGAAAATATTGTCGAGATGTCTATAGGGGAGCTTCTGGACGCTATTAAAAATGTATGGCTAAGCGCTAATTATTTCTATAAAATAGATATTGAAGTAGGAAGCAAGGGCACTTATCAAATGTCGTTTTATCATGACTTTCATAGCAAAAGATACAGTGACTTCTGGGGAAATTACTTCAGTGAATTATTACATAACCAAAAACAATGTGATGTCGAATTATTCGCCAGGAATGAGTCGCTGATTTTAAGGATAACTCCTATATAACAATAAATAAGAAAAGATTAAGTCCCCCTTAACAAAAAAGTTATCTCCTCTCGTTTTAGACTTTTGTGCAGGAATTTAAATATTTTCAAAAATATTTTCCTTGCTTTTTATCGTCTTTCTATACTTAATAATGCAATTCTTAAAACTATTTGACCCAGAATGATAAAGTCTTAATCTATCGACTATGCAATCTGCAATCTTAATGTTCTGACAACTCTCTAAACTTAATAATTCTACTTCAGTATTTACTAAGGAACAGTCAGAGCATTTATTTAATTGGATCCCTTTAATCTTGTTATTCTCAAATTCTATATTCTGACAAGATTCTATATTTAGTTGAGCGAGTCGACAATTTTGAATTCTAATGAATTCTTTGGAATTAAAGGGCCCAAAATTGCCTGGAAGAGCTTTTGAAGGTTCAATAATATATGGATCACTTTCGATCCCTGTACCAGGACAGTCAAAATCAATATATTTTGAATCTACTGTCGGAAATCTCCATTTCAAATTTGCTTCATATACAATTAGCTTCATAGAATTATCAAGTTTTCAATTTTTTTGGGTTAAATCACTATTTGGAATTAATAATTTCTTCAAAAATATTATTTTTACTTCTAATTTTCTTGATAGTGTTAATTGAGCAATTTTTAACTAGATTTGAATTTGAGCTCTTAAATTTCAACTTATTAATTATACATTCCTCGATTTTTACTTCATTACAGGAAAGTAAAGTTAAATTACCATATATATTTGAATTTAAATATCTGATAATCGAACACCCCTCTAATTTACTCCTTTTTAATTTACAGTCTTTAAAAGTAACATTCCTGCAATGTTTCAAGTCAATTGATTCAAGATCACAATTTTGAATATCTACGTAATACTCAGAATTATGTATTTCAAAATAGCTCGGTAGCATGCTTGATGGCTTAATGACAAAAGGATTATCTTCACATCCCTCACCCTCGCATTTCAGATCAATTTCCTTTTTCACTATTATCGGAGCCTTCCACTTTAAACTCCAACCATATGTAATAATCTTCATAAAATTTGCTTTAATTTTCTAAATTAATATCCTTATCTTTCTCAATCTCAACATAAGGATTTTATTCTTTTCTTCAAGTTTAATACTATTCCCTAATCATTAATATAGTTATTTATTAATTTGTGTGCCATTCCATTTTTAATTTGTAAATAATTCATATTCCATGAATAAAATTAAGAAAAATATATTCAAATTACATCTCTTAATTGTGTCAGAATTTGTATTTTTTTCCATCTGTTTAATAACATATGTAATTACATCTGATTTCATTATTTCCTCTTATTATGGTAATATTTGGAGCTTCATATTTTGAGGATATAGCTATAAAATCACTCTGATTCATTGATGCTTTAATACAGATTTAGAAATTTACACCAGGGATGATATATGATCCAACACTGACTGCATGACCTCCATTGGCTTGAACTTCAAATGACCCCCATTTTTGACCATATGGTGGTTTTGTATTCCATGTAATCTTTCCTTTTCCATATGGTTTTCGTCAGTTTCCACTCGATCTGATTTTTAATTTGTAAATGAAATTAATAAAAGCAATTAAATATTTATTCCCCCAACTATATCACAATACAATAAAAATACCTTAAACTACAAAATTGTATCTAATATGATAAATATCGAAGAATTAAAAAAATTTGGACTTGAAATTACAGACGATATGAAAGAGGGCAAAGTCATCGTAGATGTCTACACTGAAATTTGAGTGAATTCCTCACTCAAACAGCAATGGTGCGGCCCTTGCAAATTTTTAAGTCCAATATTAGAAAAACTGAAAAGTGAAGGTCTTATCAAATTATTAAAAGAGGATTTGGACAGGAATAGGCCTCTCGGTGAGATGTTTGGTATAACAGCCATTCCAACCTTATTGTTTTTCAAAAACGGTGAACTCTTAAATCACCCAATAGAGATTCAAGGTCAGTTGCTTGTACGGAACGGATTGATGGTTGGGGCCGCGGGAGAGCAAATTATGAGACAGATTATCTCCCAAATGTAACTTTTTTTAAGAAATTCTTATTTATCTTACTTTTTTTAAGTTATCGCAAATCTAAGCAGTCAATTTAATAATTCTATGGATCTTTTATTATTGAGAGCTGGTATTAATTTCTTAATTGAATTATCAAGAAATATTTGAAAATCATACGAATAATCTGTTAATCAGATTAAAAATTTTTTATTTAATGAAGATTTTCAATATTTAAATTACTTTGAGAGTGTAAAATAGAACTATGAATTTTTCGAGGAAAGATCTGGTACAAACAGATGCAACCATGAATCAAATGCGCAATAGCATTCACATCTTAGCAACATTTATGGAGAGAAATGGACTTACCGATTTAAAAGAAAGATTAAGGAAGATGGGAAAAAACATAGCTAAAACCTATATGAAATACTGGAAACCTACGGATACGGTCAATGTTTCTAATTTAAAAGATGTTATTACAACTATTTATCAAAAAGTATTGAACAGCTCTCCTTCAATCGAATTAAGTGAAGCTGAGAACATAGTTAGAGTTCGAGATTCAAACTGTGCTCTATGTAAATATCATTACGATGAGATAGAAATAGCGGGATGTGAGATTATATTAGGGATGGTTTCAGAAATTATTTCTCATATAAGCAGAGAATCTAAAGGTATATCTTCTTTGGTTTTTAAACCGCAAGAGGTCATCGAGTCTCGAGCCTATGGAAATAAAACATGTATTCAAGTTTATAAATATAAAATAGGGAGGAGAGGCTAAAAATGGGTGCTTTTCAATGGTTAATGAAGAAAATTACGAAAATTTTTGGTCGTTCTACTAATGCATTATTCTACACATTACTTTACAGGGAAATCCTTAAGGAGATCAATGAGGTAACTAAAAATGAAGAAGAAAGTCTTATAATTCTTAGAGAAATTGGAAAAAGAGCTGCTTATGAATCATGTGAGCGTCATTCTAACATTTTTAAATTTATGCCCGGATCTCCTAAAAAAGTTTTGGATTATTTCGAAATTCTTTGGGTTGTAGTATTTGGAAGAGAATTAGACGATTATACTTATGAAGAAATTCCTAAAGAAGATTCAAAATATAATGATTACATATTAAAAATCAGTAAGTGCCCAATTTGTGCCGGTCATGGTCAAGATAGTGAAGATACATTCGATTTCAATAAATTGAAAGATAAAGAAACTGAAGGATTAGCCTGTGGGTTATGTGGAATGCTGGAAAGTGTCGCTAATTTTATATTAAAAATAAAGAGGAATGATTATCGGATTCAAATAATCGAGCAAGATTGTATCGCCAAAGGGGGAGAATGTCTACAATTTATCTGTAAAATCCATGACTATAAAGAATGGGAACAAATTACGGATTTAAGAAGTAAAGAAAGAAAAGCCCTAAAAGTAATTTTTGGCGAAGATTTAGAAGAAGACATAGTTCAAGAAACTAAGCTTGATATTATAGACAAGCTCCAAGATGTTATATCTATTGATAAATTAGAAGAATATCTTGATGAACCATTAGAAACCATAAAGGAAAAAGTTGCTGATATAATACGAGATAAATTAAATATGGAACCTGACCATTTTTTTGATTATTTTAGAAATTATGAGGATGATATGATCAAGATTATTGGTTATCTAGGGATTCATCTTTTAAATGAGTATGGTGGTTTGTTAGAAAAATCTCTCAAGAACGAATGGTTTGCAAAGGTTTTTGGATATATATTTAGACAACTAAAAGAAATGACATTACTGTTTATTCCATTAGATGTAATCCGAGACTACAATGAATTATTAGTCAATTTTCTGGAGGGTTTAGCACCTCCAGAGATGGTCGATAATGTAAGACAATTTACAGGAAGAGATACAATAAATTTTCTATTTGAAGGTGCTCAGATGGCTCTTGAAAATTTGGGTATTGAGTTTTCCGAATTAAAAGAAAATGTTTGGGAAGAATTAAAGAAAGAAAGAGAGAATGGTTTAATTCCCTCCGAGACTACACCAATTGATAAAACCCGTGAAAGAGTACCTCAAGTTATTAACATAATACAAGAAATCTTGATGATAGTAAATGATATCCTTACATTACCAATTAGAGTTCTGATCTCTGAAAGTCATTATGGATTAAAAACAGCAATCAATTCGGTGGTCTCTGAAGAAGAAGGTTTATACGGTTCTATAAGGGAGAGATTTGATAATATATTTGATCAAATCGAAGAAATTCGAAAATAGAATTTTAAAACTCTTTTTTATATTTACTTTTCTCATCTTGGTATATTTGATAAAACCAATCAACAATATATTGAAAGAAGAATCTTTCTCGTAGAACATCATAGTGTGATTTTCCTTTAAGGCTCGTTAACTTTGCGATGTCTTCCGATTTTATTTTGTCTTGTGAAACTAAATCCATACGAGTAATGAATTGATCCTTTAGCTTAATTGTTCTAAGTATTATTGAAATAGCATGAGATATTTTTATCAATAGATTTTCTAAATCAGGTCTATTTTGATGCCGAAATTCATCAAATTGATACAAATATTTCTTGATATTTCCTAAAATTAAATCCTTATGATGGTAATTAACTAATTTATTAGGATCTAGAATATCTGATAAATAATTGATTATAGCGTCTTTATTATTGATGTAAATTTCAAGGTTAGTCAGTTCTTTTTCTAACTTACTAAGAAATTTTCTTTTCTGAAATTGTTTGAATTCTATAATAATTGCTTCAGTTTCTTTCTGATCTGAACAAATTTCAATAATTTCACCTTTAGGAGTGGAATAAGTAAAACCTAAGCCTTGTGGCCCTAATCCCCCTAGAAGAACCATAGAGAGACTATAAAAGTTATAATTATTTTTTGCTAAGATATTTTCTACATTTTTTAAAATATTTTCTGGGGAAACAAGATGTTTTTTAACATTACGATATTCATGTTCTTCCTCATCACCAAAAAAAAATGTTCGATAGATAATACTAAATTCAATAAATTTCTCATTATTTTCAGCTGGGTTCAGTTCATAATACTTATTAAATGTATCAATGAAATGTTTAATGGAACCTAAATTTTTGACAACAAGTCCATATATACTATAGTTATTGAAAAAATAATTCTTTATATAGTACAAAAATTCCTCTCTATCAGTGAAATTTTGTCTTCTCATAAAATAGTTGTAGAGATCTCGAGGTAATCCTAAGTAAATGTAAGAAATAAAAGAATCTGTGATTCTACCAAACAAATCAATTAAGTTGGCTATAAATAATTTTTCTTTTTTGATTTTTTTGACTGAATTCTGCTCATATTCAGTTAATTCTTTCTCCAACAAACCATTTTCATTACAAAATCTTAAAATGTCAATTTGCTTTCCTAATTCTGAGATATTACCCGCTGAAACTCTTTCAACGCAACCTAAAAGCAATTGAGAAATTAATTCAAATCTTTTAGGAATTTTGCTTACGTCAATAAAGATATCTTTATCAATAGAGTCATTTAATAACTTTGTAAAATGGATTAAATTACCACTCTCTAAACATTGAGCTAATTGATTGTAATATTTTTCTTCACGCTCATACAATTCATCTGAACGCTTCATAAAATGAACAAGTAGGAAATAATTTAGAATTTAATCTAATAAATCAGCAATTTTATTTGAGACACTTTGAATATTTAGGAAAACCATGCCTAAAGAAGCGTCGCTTTTCGCGAGAGTGCATAAAATAGCGTTTTCCCCGGCTTTAGATAATATTATAATGCCATCTAAACCCTCTATTAGTATCCGCTTTAAATCTCCTCTAGCAAGCTCTTCTACAGCGCGTTCAGAGACGCTTAAAATAGCAGCACTCATCGCTGAAACTATGCCATCATTTACATCCCTTGCAAGCGCAGAACATATTGGAAGCCCTTGAACACTCACGATAGCTGAGCCCTGAATATCAGGATTTACAGCTTCCATTTGGCGTAATAAGTCAGTGAGTTCAGCGATATTTTCACTCAAAGATAAATCAACATGAATAAGTAGATATATAATATTCTAATAATAAAATTATATTATAAAACTATTTTTATTTTTGATCCAATTTTAATGTTAACTTTAATATTAAAGTTAATACTTATTTAAAAAATATTTTTATCAAAATCCACATTAGTAATTTTAATGACCGAGAATCAAAAGTCAAATAATGAAACTCAAGAAGAAAAGAGCAAGGAAGAGTTAGAAAAAGAAGAAGAAGAAAGAATTAAAAATGAATCTCTTAGAAAGGCGGGAAAAATAGCTAAAGAAGTTAAGGAGTATATTAAACCAAAAATCAAACTTGGAACAAGTGCATTGGAAATTGTTTCTATGACTGAGGTAAAAATTGAAGAACTAGGAGGGTTGTGTGCATTTCCAGTAAACTTATGTATAAATAATATAGCCGCTCATTACACTTCCCCCTTAAAAGATGATAATTTAATAATTAGTGAAGGGGATTTGGTGAAAATTGATTTAGGAGTACATGTAGAAGGGTACATTGTAGATACTGCATTTACGGTTAATTTCAATGAAGATGAATCTCTTGAAAATATTATCCAAGCTACAGAGGTTGCTCTTAATGGGGCAAAAATGATGGTAAAACCAAAGGTAAATACAAAAGATTTGGGTAAAAAAATTGAAGATATTGTGAGGGGATTTAAATATAACCCAATAAAGGAGCTTGGTGGGCATCAAATTGAGAGGTGGACTGTTCATGGAAAAAAACAATTACCTGAATTGGGTTCTCAAGGAGGAGATATTATGGAGGAAGGTGAAGTCTTCTCAATAGAAATATTCGCAAGTACAGGTGAAGGATCAGTTCATAATACACAATATTCACATATATATGAGTTGAATCCATATTCTGGAAGAGTTCCATTACGTAGAAAGGCTTCCAAGCAACTATTAGGTTATGTGAATAAAAATTATAAAACATTACCATTTGCCGAAAGATGGTTAGCTAAAGAATTTAGAATGGGTGTAGCATTTGGACTTCAAGAGTTAGTCCAACAAGGAAAATTGCAGGCTCATTTTGTATTAGCAGAAAAGAAAGGAGTGTTCGTAGCTCAATCGGAGGAAACAATAATAGTTACGGAAAATGGATATGAACAACTAACTTAATAATATTCGATCTTTTAGTAAATATAAATTTTTTAAATTAATTATGGAACGGTTAAATATCTGTCTTGTTTCTTTAACATTTGCCCCGGATACTCAAGATGGGGCAGCAAAATTCTTCAACGGAATCTATAATTACTTAAAAAATCAAGGTCATAATGTTAAAGTTATAACAGGAAAGTGGAACCTTGAACTCTCAGATCCTAATATCGTTCAGCTAGATTTAATTAGAAAACGATTTTTATGGTTTCCTCAATTTAATCTTAGCACAATCAAATACCTAAGAACACAAAAATTTGATGTTATACATGGAAATAGTCCAAAAGGAGTATTACCAATTATATTATCAAATCAAAAACGATTTATATCAACAATTCATGATTTAGGACCATTTGAAACTAGCTTTACAAGGATTCCAATTGAAAAATTTATGATTAAAATTGCTGTTGAGAGATCAACACATATTACAACTTGTTCTGAATTTATAAGAAAAGAGATTAAATATTACATTCCAAAAGTCGATATTAATGCCATCACTAACCTCTATTCAGCAATAGAAGATAAATATAAACCATATCCAGTAGAAGCAAAAAAATTAAAACAGCAATTGCAAATCGATGGCCCAATAATTTTATATATAGGGCGAATAGCTAAATATAAAGGGGTTGATGATATTATAAAGGCTTATAAGATTGCTAAAAGAGAGATTCCAAACCTCAATTTAGTAATGGGAGGAAAACCGGATTTTTATATGGAAAAGATCTACCAGGAATGGAAAAAAAAATACAAAGATATTCATTTTGTAGGATTTGTATCTGAAAAAGAAATTCCAATTTATTATTCAATGGGAGATATTTTTGTAACCTATTCTTATGCTTCAGAAGGATTTGGTTTAACTCCAATCGAAGCAATTGCGTGTGGAACTCCTGTAATTTGCTCATCTATGATAGCTTATAAGGAAGTCTTACAAGATAATGCTATCTTTGTACCTCCAAGGAATTCCAAAAAATTAGCTGAAGAAATTGTTAGTTTATTGAAAAATGATTCAAAAAGAGAAGCACTAATAGAAAAAGCTCAAAAATTTATAAAAAGATATTCATGGGATTCAGTAGGGCAAAAACTTGAAAATACATATTATAAATTTTTGCACGGATAAAAACCTGATATCTCCGGTTTTTATTTAAATATTTATTAGTTTATTCTTGACAAAATTAAAGCAAATGTCTATAGGATTTTCAAACTGACTAATTTTCTCTTTAAATGAACTCTCTTTAAACCTATTTGGTAAAGGTCCATGAGATAAAATATCTAACACACTTTCTATCAACTTATCAGTTTTTTTTATATGTTGTAGTGGAAACCCATTCTTAATTAAAAACTTCTCTTGAGGTGCAGATTCCCCTGGAAAAAACTCTATGCTAGGAACATTCAAAAGGCTTGATTCCCTTACAATGGTTCCACCACCACTTATAACTAAGGCACCATAGAAACATAAGTCGACAATATTAGATAAATATTGAGTTATTACAATATTTTCATCTTTCCTAAATTCTTTTAATTCTTTTAAGAGAAATCTTTCTTGCTTTTCTGATCGAACTAAGAGAAGATATTTATGGTCAGGGAATTGCTTATAGATTGATGGGAGAAATTTGCTTATCAATGTTTCGTGGGGTTTAAGTTTATCAATAAAATAACTAGCATAGGACGGTTCACTTCTTATCAAAACGTAGTTTCCTTTTTCCAAATCAAACTTATCAAGTACATTTGGATCGGGTTTATATTCTGAAAGCCACGCAATTTCATCTAAACCATGGTATCGGATAATTTTTTTTGGATCAGCGTGGAGATTAATATAATTTTCTATAGGAATACATTCAGGAGTTATGATGTTATCCAAGAAGGGATGAACTAATTTGCAAACAGGTTTATTACGTGGTTCATCATTAATTCCAATTGAGGGGATTTGTAAACCATAAGCTATTCTTGTACCTTCAATCGATAAAAAAGTAACAAAATAATCTGGTGAAAATGTTTTAACTAAAGGATAAAGTCCCTTCAATCGATTAATATAAGTTTCTAATTTATTCTCTAATTTTTCCCCACCGTGCTTGCCAACCCTCTTAAATTTTGTACCAGAATCCTCTAAAATTTGATAAGTTGAATCATAATCTCTTGCTGTTATTAAGAGATCAAATTTTTCATTTTCAAATCTCTTAATTAAAGAAGGAAACATAATAGCAGTTTTTGGTTGCTCAATATCTATCCAAATTTTCTTCTCTGTAAGACTCATTTTTTATTCCAAAAATATAGAAGAATTATTTGTTTTTCATAAAAGTTTAGAATAATTTTTAGAAATTTTGACGGTTTATAGGATTTTCTAAAAATTTTTTCTATTGACCTTACATTAAGGTGATTTTTGTTTCCAGCAAATACATGGATTGGATTTGCACTTTATACACATATTAGGATATTTTTTAAACAACGCATCTTCAAGATTAATATCTAATAAATTTGCTAAGGATGTTGACCAAGCAAAAATGTCTGCTAGTTCTTCTGATACCTTATTAGTATCAATCTCTTGATTCTTTAAAATATGTGCTAATTCCCCAATTTCTTCCATTAACCAAATGAAAGTGTTTTTTATCCCTCTTGTTTGATCCTGTTCAAAATAAAGTTTTTTAATCAACTTCTGAAATTCTGATAGTTTCATTTAAGATGAGTAAGAAATTAAATAAATTTGTAATTAAATATTCTGATTACCCTCCACCGGGTGTAAAAAGCCAGTCGAAAATTTTCATGTGTGCTAAGATCACTAACAATATTAAAGCAATAGATAAAATAATTGTACTTATTGGTCCCACTTTGATACCAATTGAACTATCTTCAAAAAATCTCATTAATCCTGCTCCTCCCATAGGCATTGGAGCACTGCCGCTTCTTCTTTTCTTGCGTTTTGATTGAGTACGACGAGTTGACATGATGTTTATCATCAAAATTTTTTTAGTATTATAATGCATATTAATAGCGAGAAAAATATAAAATTTTATCCCAATGTTTAAAAATTAATTTTTAATAAATTTTTATAATCGTTCTTCATTATTTTTAGATAATTTAAGAAAAGAAAAGATAAAGATATGACAAAGAGAGAGAAATTATTTTTACTTTTAACAAGTTTTTTACTAGTTATAGTAGTTTTCTCATATATAATAACGGATTCAGATATAAAATACATAGATTATAATAATGATACCACTAAAATTCCAGAAGTATCGGCTAGCGTGGAAGGAATAGAAAATGTTATAGTTACAAAAGTTAATAGAGAAGTTAATATAAAAAATTATGGTTTAGTAATTTTTGAAGACTCAATAGAAATTAAAAATTTAAATAATTATCCAATCTCCTCAATATTTTTTGGACTTCCGGCATACAATCCTGAATATTTAATTTTCTTTAAAGCTACAGGAATAAGCGGAAACACATTATTAGCTGAGCGTTCTAGTATCATAATGAATGGATTTGAAATGATGGTCATATATTTTAATTCACCACTCTTACCACATCAAACAAGTACTATTGTATTTAGCTATGTCTACAATAACATAATTATTTACACATTGCTAGAGGATCAAAAGGTAGAATTTTTGTCTACCGTTTATCCAGTTCTGCCCTATAAGCAACAAGGCGATATAATCGCATATTATAGGGCTTCTGAGGACGCTGAAAGTATAGAGGGAGAATGGGGAAAGCCTATTGGCGGAGTTAATACACTTTTATATACTTTTGAAGATCTCCGTAATATACTTGGAATTACTTATATAACTCCTTTCTTAGAAAATTTAGATGATAAAATGGTAATTCAAATATCTATTACTAACAAGGAAAAAACTAAAGCAGAGATGAAAGAGATAAAACGTGATATTTATATCTCACCATGGGGAATAATAAAAGTTAGGGAAAAGTTCTCAATAGAAAATCTTGGAGAAATCAGTTTTTATACAGTTTCATTGAAAATTCCTCAACATGCCTCAAATCTCTATATATCAGATGATTTAGGAGAATTATTAACTGAAGTAAATGAGATCCCAGGAACTTCAAAGTATAAAGAACTTATAGTTAAAAATCGTTTTAATATATATCCTAATTCAATATTTAATTTCAAGGTTGAATATAATTTACCCTTTGAAAATTACGTTTCATTAAATTGGTTCCAAGAATCAATTCAAATTGATTTATTAACTACTATATATGACTATTTGGGAAGAGATCAGACTATTAACGTGATAATTGATGGTTGCTATAATGTTGATTCAATTTCTCAATATCCAGATGCTATCAAAAAAAATCAGGGAACTACAGTACTTGTTTTTAAATCTGATTTTATTTCACCTTCTGAAAGTATGGTAATACAATTTACATTTACAATTGACGTTTTCGACTTGCTTCTAAGACCTATAATTATCATGCTTTTAATATCTTTTATTGCATCAATTTACGTTTTAACTGTTAAAACAAGGAAAAAAGAGCGTGATACAATGATTTTAAAAAGAGAATTTATACCAGTTAATGAAATTCGCGAATTTTGTTCCTTATATGAAGAAAAAATTGCTTTAATCTTAGAAATCCAAAAAGCAGAAGAAGACTCAAGAAGAAAGAAAATGGCGAAAAAGAATTATAAAAATATTTTGGATAAAAATACATCAAAAATAGAGGAAATACAACGAGAAATAAATCCTTTTAAGAATATTTTACTAGAAACAAATATCACTTTTGAAAATGTTATAAAAAGATTAGATCTTCTTGAAGCAGAGCGAATTAGTGTTAAAGATAGCTTAAATCTTTTAGAATCTCGATATAAAAGAGGTAGATTGCCTTCTAGAGCAGCTTATCTTAAACTGTCTGAAGATTTCATGAAAAGAAGAAGAAGAATCGAAAGAACTATCGATAAATTAATTCAACAATTAAGAAGTTATCTCCTATAATTAACTTTCTTTGGTAAAAATTTATGAAGCCATGGTTATTTGATATATTGGCATGTCCTATTGATAAATATTTTCCATTAAAATTATATATTTTTTCTTTTGAGACTAAATCTGAAGAATTTCAAGGATTTATTGATATATATGAAAAGAGAGATCTGATCTCCATAAAAGAGGAGAAACTAATTGAAGTTTCTCAAGAAAAAGATTTCTTTCTGATAAAGGATAATATTACAATTGAAAAAACTCCTTTAAAGACTTATCTTGGAATGATTATTTCAAGTATTAATGAACTAGATAATATCTTTGACAAAACAGAAAATACTTACAGTAAAAAAAGTTTTAACATAATAAAGAAAGAAATCAAATATAAAATTACAGAATTTGAAAAGAAAAATAATTTTAACAATGTTGAAAATATCTTTCCTGAAATATATTTTTTAAATAAACTCAAAGTAGAAACGGAAATTGAATCTGGCTTATTATTTTGTGATAAATGTAAGCGTTGGTATCCAATAATTGACACTATACCACAAATGCTCCCAGATCAATTTAGAGATAAAAAAAAAGAAATGGATTTCCTTAAAATCCATAAAAATTTATTAGATGAAGAATTTTTTAATCAAAACCTAAAACCATTTAATTTATAAAATAAGAGCCCGGTGGTGTAGTGGCCAAGCATTTGGGGCTTTGAACCCCGCGACCACGGTTCGAATATTAACAAGTATGCTTGTTAATTGAAATTCCGTGCCGGGCTATCTATATTTAAAGATAGCGGGGAAATGCTCAGTATATAAAACTAATCAATCTGAATAAAAATAATCCGTAATAACATGTCTGATCTTACACAGCTGAATTGGACTTTCTTGGAAATATTTTATTTGATAATAATTTTCTTAGTTGGTTTTTTTGTAACTTCTAAAATCCTCCCTTTTATAATAAAATTTATGAAAGAAAAAGATTACACTGGTTATGATATACATAAAAATGCGCAACCTAAGGTAGCCGAATCTGGTGGAATAGCTTTAATTATAGGTTTTACAATTGCCTTAATATTCCTAATATTCTTTTTTCCAGAACTATTTAATGAGACTCTCATTTTTCTTTTAACCGTCATTAGCGCGGGGGTTATAGGATTTATTGACGACAGAAAGAAATTAAAACCTCGATACAAAATAATACTTTCAATTTTTAGCGGTAGCGCTATTTTTTTTGCTAATTTTTACGGTTTTATAACAATCTCTTCACCAACAATCCCTTTTCTTGATAAAACCAGATTTAATTTCATATATCCACTCCTTATACCACTTATTGTAGCAGTCTTTGTAAATACTATAAATATGTTGGAAGGATATAATGGAGAAGGTTCTGGAACTTCTCTAATTATTGTGTCCTTTCTATTCATATGCGGTTTAATATGGAATTCTGCTGAGGCAGTGGTTTTTGCAATTCCTGTGATTGCGATCTTAATCCCTTTTTTTATCTATAACAAATATCCCGCAAAGGTATTCCCAGGAGATGTAGGAACTTTAAGTATGGGGGCGATGATTGCTTGTATTATGTTTTTTGGTTCACTCGAAGTTGCTACATTTTGTGCACTTTTAACTCATATATTTAATAGTTTTTATGTGATTAATTCTGTTCGAGGTTTTTTTGAAAGTAGTGATATTCATAAAGATAAAAGCGACATTATATTACTTGAAGATGATCGAATCCAAGCATCAGATAAAAGAGATGCCGCTTTAACATTGCCGCGGTTAATATTAGCGAAAGGAGCATTAACAGAACCGGAGTTAGTGAAAAATTTCTTAGCTCTTTCAACAATTTGTGGATTCTTTTCTATTATTTCTGTTATTTTTTTACAAGTTTCTATTGGAAATTTTGACCTTCTAGTTTTTTTTGTCTCAATCATTATATTTTTAGCACCTACTAGTTTTTTATTATATAAATTTTCCAGAATAAGGGGAATTGTCGTACAGATGATTATTTTGCTAGTTTCTATAACAATTTTCTTAGCGATTGTTGAATTATTTATTATGCCTTTACCATTTGAAGATATTGGGATTGGTCCAGTAAAAATCCCTGTTAATCTTTTAATTTCTTTTCTCTTAATTATTCCTGGATTATTAATTTGGTATTTTCTGGCGATTAAATACTTTTGGGTAGTAATTGACAAAATGAAAGAGAAAAACAAGATAACCTAAAAATAAAAGAAGTTCATTATTTTTACTAAAGAACTCCAAAATATTATATATTTCTTAATATACATTATCAGAAGAAAATAAAGAGAAAAAAATGAGGTACAAAAGTTGAACAAATTCTCAAGATCATTACTTTTTGTTATATACATTTTTGCATCAATTGGATTATTTTCTTTATTCAATTCCATATTCTTTCATTTTAATTGGTTAGAACTTTTAATAGATTGGAGTTTCTTAATAACAATTTTCTTATATTTTTTGACTATCGAAGAATTTTATCATTGGGTTAGAAATAATAAAAGAAGTGAAATGAGCGATATTGTGGCAATAGCTTTTTTCTTTTTTCTCATTTTTTTCTTTTCTAAGGATTTCTTGACTTCTCTAATGGGGGCATTCTCAATATATTTATGGATTGGTATTTTTGAATTAAGAGAATATCAAATATTAAATAAAATTCTAATTATCTCATTAGTGACTTATAATATTATATTTTTTGCAGGTATCATCTCTTTCTATCAAGATAATCCTTTTTTTATCAATACAGCTTTTGCATTTTCCTTCTGGATTGTATTGATTATGGGATTTATATTATTTGGGAGAAAATACTTAATCGTATGGAGATTTATGAGCCCAGAATATTTAATATTACTTTTATATATAATAGCTTGGTTAGTAGTTGTCTTTATTAATCAATATACGGCACTCAACTTCATTAGTAATAAACCATTGAATTTTAATCGATTTATTATTACCGATTTTTTTATGAATATATATTTTATCCTAATATGTGTGAATTGGATAATATATTTCGTTTCAGGTTCAATTTTAGACAAAATGCTTGGAATTAAGAGAGTTAGAGATAGCGATATGCTAAAAAAGGTGAGGAAAGTAAAAGAAAATATTGGAATTAAAGGTAAAGTAAAAGTAGGCTATGGAAAGTATCCAATTTTGAATGCAATGGCATATGGTTCTTTTTTTGATAAAAGAATTGCAATAATTGCTGAAGATCTAAACCAAATTCCACATGATGAGCTGAATGGCATTTTAGCTCATGAATTAGCCCATACAAAGGGAAAGCACACGTTAATTTTAACTTGTATTACAACTGGAGATTTAGTTATGAGAATGGTTTTAGGTATACCTGCTACACTGTACGATTACACTTTTGGAAATCCTCAAATTCCTATGATTGTTTTCCTTATTTTGAATTTAGTAATATATATTATTCTTTTTATATTTGTAAGGATTTTGGAGGGAAAAGCAGATTTAAAAGCTAAAAAGGCAGGATATGCAGATGAGCTTATTAAAGCGTTATACAATTTAGAAAGTTTTTATGCTACTGGACGAGAAATTGGACTTAATACTATGCTTTTATGTGATGAGAAAATTACAAAAGATAATAAACTATTAGATTACATGAATACAGCGAATTATTTAAATCGCTCAATAATTAAACCATCACGAATTTCTCTTATTGGTAATTTCATTAATTCACATCCTCCAAGTTATATAAGAATTGCAGTTATATTAGGAAATGAAATAAAACCAAGTAAAGAAGCCATTCTTCCATTTATATGCTTAAAAAAATCAAAACAACAAAAGTATGCTAAAAAATTTGAAATAGCTCGTAAAAAGTTTAAAATTATAGCAAATAGAAAATTTAAAGAAAAATTCAACGTCAAAGATATCCCTATCTTGTTGGAAAATCTAAGAAGAAAGGAACTGTACAAATCAGAGCTTAATAAAGATTTTATATTTAAAAATAAAATTACTGATGAGATTAGAATAGGTAGATTAAATGATGTTCAATTTCTTGATGATATTAGTGATAGTGAACAATTCATCATAACTAATCTAAAAACCAATCACAAAGAATTCTTAAATTCGTCATTATATACTCATTATCAAATTGATCTAAATGAAACATATTCTTTTGCGAAGAATAATCTCTTAACTTTAATAGATATTAAGTTAAATAGGAATAATCATAAAAAAAGCACCTATATCTTCTTAGATAAAGAGAAAAATAAAATTTCAAAACCAATTTTAAAAACTAAACTCCCAAATTCACTTGCCATTATTAAAAATTTAAAAGAACAAGATATTTTTTTCAAAAAAAAAGGGGAATTAAAGATTTTAAAATGTATAGACGTCTTAGATACTAACGAGATAAATGGCTATGAATTAATATTATCCAATTTTGAATCCACCAAAAATGAAGGTAAAAAACACTTAAAATACAACATAAACGAATTAATTATTAAACCTAAAAGAATAACTCTAATTATACACAGAGATAAAAAATTTCGAGAATCTGAAGTACAAGTAATAAAATGGTTAATAAATAAAGACATTCTTTCATATATTTACCTAAAAAAACCAGTAAATAATGTAGAAATTGGCTTTATCAAGAAAATAAATTTAAATACTCAAAATTTTGTAAACCACACTGAAAATATTGATAAAGACACTCTTCTCGTGAAAAATATTTTTGGAAAAGAAATTAAAATCCCTTATAATAAAATAGAATTAATTATTTTTGATTATACTAGTGCTATGATTCAAATCAAATCTGAAACAAGCTTCTCAAGTCGTTTAGGCTATAAAATATTGAAGAAATTTAAACCAGAAAGAATCATAATAACTTGATAAAATTTATTATAGATATACCTTTAAATGGGTTATCAATGTCAAATAAAATCAAGAATTTTTTAAACCTTCTCCGTATACGGCAATATTATAAAAACACAATGATTTTAGTTGGGATTTTTTTTAGTGAAAGACTATTCGAAATAGATCTCTACTTTACTCTCTTCATAGGTTTTATTTTGTTATGTTTTGCATCATCTTTTAATTATATTATTAATGATATAAGAGATATAGAAAGTGATAGAAATCATCCAGAAAAAATCAAAAAGAAACCTTTAGCATCAGGAGAAATATCTCTACCTTTCGCTATATTGCTATTAATTTTAATAGGGGGGAGTATATTTCTATTTCTGATTTTTCTGATTCCAAATCTAGGTTTTGCTATAATGATAATGTTGATAGTTGTCACAGGTCAACTTTATAATCATCTTTTTAAGAATTATGCATTTATCGATATTCTTGTTTTGTCTACTGGATATCTATGGAGATCTTTAGCAGGATGTGCAATAATTGAAGAATATGTTTCCGCTTGGTTATTTTTAGCTATTTTTGAAGTAGCGATGTTTTTGAGTATTGCAAAAAGAAAAGGAGATCTGAGAATCCTTGGAAAGAATAAAGCTGTTGACCATAAAAAAATTTACGATCAATATTCTCTTAAATTATTAGACCAATTTCATGTAATAATTGCGGGATCATTGTTTATGACATATTCTCTGTATCTCCTCATTAATTTCAACCTAATTAGTCTAAATTCCACAGAGACTCGAAATGTCAATTTTTATGAATATATTTCTATTTTTACTATACCAATTTCACTGTATATAATCATGCGTTATATGTATCTAACCTCAACAAAGCCAGAAATCGCTAGAAACACCGAAAGAGCCTTTTTGGATAAAGGAATAGTTATTGCTGGTACTTTTCTGTTTTTTATATTATTTTTATCATTTTATTTTGATGCTTGAGTTTTATTTTTAATCTTTTAATGGGTATACTTAGTTAAAAAACAATAGAATACTTGGTTAATGCTCTAAGAAAACATAAAGCTAGTGTTATTTAATTTCTCTAGTATCCATACTAGTCTCAAAGTTAATGATAAAAATTGAAGAGAGAATATTAATAGTTCCTACTATGAGATATATTAATCTCCAAAATCTAACACCTATTAACATAAAAATAATGCTAAAAGTAATTACCCATGTAGCTACAATTAAAAGGAAGAAGATCAAAGAAAGAATCTTATTCAGATCCAAAGGTAAAACTTTAATAAATAATTCTAAAAAAATTGGAAGTATTAATCCCAATCCAATACCGGTGATGAGAAAACTTATGAAGTAAGTCTGCCAATTCCATGAAAAACTCGTATAAATAAGGCTAAAACCCGTGATTATTACACAAAAAATGAGAATTGTATCACGTGGAATTTTATTAATAAATCTTATTGTTATCAATAAGATAAAGGTAAATAATATAAAAGTTATGGCTGATAAATCTGAAAATCTGAAAGGAGTAATAAACCATGATCCATTATTATCAACCGTCTTAGGATTAAGAAATGATAAGAAATTCAAGACAACTCCAACAAAAATGCTAGAAATAAAAACACTTGGTATTAAAAACCTTATATATAATTTTCTGATCATATTATCACTTTAATTCAAACTCAATAAAAAAGTTTGTTTTTTAGAGCAAGGCAAAAAATTAAATCCTTGACTCCTATTCTTTAATAGCAAGACTTAAGTGTTAATTTAGAAGAAAATTTATATAACAGAATTCAAAATATTTATTATGCTAAATAAAACAAAATTAAATATTACAGCAATTTTGTTAGCTTTGGGCATAGGTTTGGCCCCCACTGGTTTTTTCTTAAATGGATACTTTAGAGATCAAGTTCGTGCTAACGTTCCTGAAACACTTCTGACTATTCAAGATGCTGTTGTTCCTGTAATTGAAAGTAATTTCATGGGATTAGGCATACCAGAGGTTTTAGAAGCGATTCGAGAACAGGAAACTCAATATATTGAAGATGAAATTGTTAAAGTGCGCTCTATTCCTGGTGTTCTTCAATATCTCAAAAATTTATCGATGCCGATATTCTTAGAAAGAATAAACAATTCGATGACAAGTACTAATATAAGTGAAAGCCTTGATTCTGCGGCTGCTGTTGTCCAGGCAAAGATTGAAGGTTCAATGTCAGCTCAGTTCATTAACGAAACTTTGGAACAGGTGATAAATTCTAATTCATCTACGCTATTAAATGCAATGGATGTGTTTTTTAATAATTATACATTTCAAGATCGTTATTACACTTCAATAGAAGGTATTTCTGAATTTGCTACAAATGGTTTAAATAAACTTAATTTTACGGCAGCTGCACAACAAAGCTTATTGTATGGAAATTCTTCCGCACCCGGGTTAATCCAAGATCTTGTAAACGGAACTGGTGTTCTGGAATTTATAGAATTTTACGATAATGCTACTGAAGATCCCGCAATATACAATCTTACAATGCAGATAACATATAATTCTACTTGGAACCAGCTTACAGCAGTAGCAGAATATATTACTGATTATATGTGGGACTCTATAGTTACCAGTGAATTCATTGCAAATTTTAGCATGACACCATCTGAATATGCACTCTTAAACGTAACAGAACAATTCTTCAATGATGAAGATTGGTCAATTACTACAAAAGGAATAACTTCCATAAGTGGCGTTTCTGAGTTTATTACAGGGGGTTCATATAGCCTTAACTATACAGAAACTGCTCAACAAAGAATATTATATGGTTACCAAGATTCTCCAGGAATTTTAGAAGATCTTCCATTAGGCACTGGAGTTTCTGGTTTTCTCAGCCTCTATAATGCTACTTCTGGGGGTATTACAATGCAAGTACTATATAATGCTACCTATTACCAATTAAAAAATTTGACTTCTTATTTAACTCAATACATGTTTGATACGGTTGTGCCTGCTCAATTGGCTTTAGACGGATTAACCTTAGAGAGCGCAGCAGAGAGGGATTTCTATATACAATGGGCTAATGGGTCAATTTTCTCAGGCGGAATTTACCTGAGAGACTTGAGTGAGGAACTTAGTATCTTTTTAAAAACCTCTAGTGCTGCAAAACAAATTAATAATGTTATTGAGCTAATTGCCGTTCAAAATTCTACTACTCTGGTAAATGCTACAGATGTTTTCTTTAATGATTACAATTTTACCGCTAATTATTCAATAAGTTTAATGGGTGTTTCGGAGTTTATGTCTGGTAGTTCTTTTAGTCATAACTATACTATTATAGCTCAAGAAAGAATTTTATATGGGTATGGCGAGGCACCGGGAATATTAATAGAACTACAGTCAGGATTAGGTTTAAAAAATTGGTTAGATTTTTTTCAAGCAGCATTATTAAATATTGGGACTAATAGAACCTTGATGGAATCTACTTATAATGCGACTTGGGTTGACCATCTCTTACCTCTGGGACAATATCTCCAAAATTATATTTTAGGATCTATAATCGGTTTATCAAAACAAAGAGGTTTGGAAGTAGGAGTTCCTAGTCCATCATCTATTTCATTGGAACACTCGAAAAGTCTCTGGGATCAAGCAAATTCATCTGGATTTATTAATGATGCTGGAATTCTAGAATGGTATAAAGCTGCAAATGGAAATGTGACTGCTCAAAATAATATTAATGCAACGTATGTTTTAAGCAATGCTCAGTTTACACAAATTTTTAATTGGTTATTTACGACCATCAAAGATGTTGTTGTACCAATAATTTTTATTCTCGAGCTTCCTCCAGGATCTAGGATAACAACTACACAATATGCCGAAATTCTTTTTCTAGAGCAATGGGCAAATGCTACTGTTGTGCCAGAGGGTCTTGACCTCGGAGGTGGGATCACGGGATTTGAAGTAGGCATTCCAGTAAAATCTAACATTTCATTTTCAATGACTGCTTCTCTCTTTGATACAGGAAATTCTTCTTCATTTATCAATAAAGATGGGCTCTTAAAATGGATTGATGCTGCAGGTGGAGATAGTGCCTCAAGAACCGAATTAATCACAACTTTTCATTTGAGTACTGATCAATTAGACTTAATCCTTAATTGGTTATTTCCTACATTTGGATCTAATGTTGTACCTAATATTGCTTTTGATCTAACAGGATATAGTATGACGGAACTAGCGGGATTTGAATTCTTTCGCCAATGGACTAATGGTACACTCTTTACTGAAGGAATTGACCCAGGACCCGCTTTTGGACTTGAATCTCTCAGTGGTTGGGAACTAGGCCTTCCAACTGCGAGCAATATAGAATTTGATCCTGCTGTGCAATTATGGTCCGAGGAGAATCCTGAATCATTGGTAACGCCTACGGGAATTTCTAGATGGTTTAAAGCGATGGAAGTGTCTAGTACCTATAATTATTTGAAAGCATTTTATACATTTACTGATGATCAAATGCATGCAATATTCGACTGGTTAGTAAAGATAAGAGATGATTTCGCATTATTTTTCTCGCAGTCAGAATTAGATTTACCAAGAGATCCTTATGAGTTTGGAAATCTTTTACTAATCGGATGTGTTATAAGTGGATTATGTCTTATTGCAATTGGTGTTCTTCTGTTAGTTATAATGAAATTGTATAAACGTAGATAACTATTTATTTTTTAAAACTTTCTAATTTTTTTATTATTTTTGTCTTATATTATTGAATGAAATTCATTTATCAATTACTTACTCTTTATTCATAGATTAATCTGTTTACCTTATTTTCTAATTTTGATTCTTCTAATCCGGAATTCCTAGCCTAAAGCATATACGGATCTTAATGATACCAAATTTTATTTAAGTTATAATACAGTTTATGGATTTTACTTTCTCTAAACCTGGGATTACTCATAATGACTAAAAAAGTCTTATTTTTTATTTTGATAAAATTGTTGAAATAATCAAATGAAGTATATTATCCCATTTCATTCCCATTTTCCACACTTAAATTGTTAAACTAAAAATTTTTATCATTCTAGAATTAGTAAAGTTTCAGAAAAATTATATATATAATTAATATAAAGCCTTCTTTAACAAAACAGTTTAAAGATTAAGAATTTTTAACCCAGACTGTTCGATTGATTTTTAAAAATCTTTTATGATTTCAATAATCAACAAAAAAAAAAGGAAAAAACTTATAAGCTTCCAAATTAAAAAACATATTTAACAACATATTTAAAAAAAATGAAAAAGAAAACAATAAAATTATTAGTGATTTTAATATGGAAATGGAAAAGAAAAATTTAGCAATAATAATCCTAGCAGTTGTTCTGGGAGTATCTGGTGTTGGAAATATTATCCTTGGGTCGTTAGTTGCCGTACCAGAGCCATCAGTAAAAAATACAATAATTGCTGGGGATATGTATGGTCCTGATAATTTGGATCCCCATGAATTATGGGAGAGTGCAGGATTCGATATAGTTATGCAGATTTATGAGGGTTTATATAGATATGATATTGGAAACATTGAGGAAGATCAGCCCCTTATGCCGCAGTTAGCGGCTGAAATTGGTACGTGGGATCTTGACCCAGTAGATCCGATAAATGGTATGGCGAATTGTACTATCCCCCTAAGACAAGACGTATGGTTCCATGATGGAACTAAATTCAATGCTGCTGCCGTGAAATGGAGCTTCGATAGATTAGCTTATTGGATGAATATATCAGGCACTCTTCCTGCCACCGAGACTGTGTCCCAAATAGAAAGTCTCTATAGGTGGCCTGATTGGACTCCCGTTATTAATCGTACTGAAATTGTCGATGAATATACAATAAAATTCGTGTTGAATAAGCCTTATGGTGTGTTCGACGCAATTCTAACCTTTAATGGTGCATTTATTATGTCTCCAGCAGTAACATTGTTCGATACAAGGTTCGAAGTATCGCAGTGTGTAGGTCCAAATGGAACTGGACACAGAATCTCTGGAACTGGTCCTTTCATTTTTGAATCATATATTGCTGGTGTAGAGACAAGAATGAAACGCTGGGATCGATATTATAAAGGAGCCGCAGCAGTTGAAAAGCTAGTAATTAATATTATACAGGATGCAGATGCCAGAAATAATGCAATGCTAGCTGGTGATATTAATGTATTAGAATCCCCACATCCTTCGTTTTACGACGAAATGAGAGACTCTCCTAAAGTTAATCTTGTAGAAGTTGACTCTCCTCCAAGTTCAATTACTCAATATCTTGGGATGAATAATAAAATAATCAATAAAACATGGAGACAAGCAATTTCATGGGCACTTGATTACGATTATATGATTGATGAACTCTTAGAAGGGTATGCAGCAAGATTAGAATCGCCTATTCCTGTAGGAATTGCATATTCTAACTATTCAAGTCAAGAAGCATACTATGACGTGACAAAAGCAAGACAGGTAATGCAAAGCATGGGATTTGGAGTAGGTTTCACTACAGACGCACAATGGCAGGGCGCTAGTTTTAGGACTCTAAACTATACATATAATGTTGGTAATAAATTCCGAGAGGATATGTTAATATTATTACAACAAAATATGGATATGATTGGAGTTGAAGTTATAGACAATGGTAAAGAATGGACTCCATATCTCGACTTAGTCTATAATAGAACAGCACCAGGCTATGATGGATTGAGCCTCTGGTTTATTGGATGGATACCTGATTATAACGATGCGAGTAATTATGTCAATTCTTTGATGTCTAATGTATCATCTGGGAACGCCGCCCAAGTTAACGATCACAAATTAGAAATGATGCTAAGAGCAGGTATTGTAGAAACTGATCCAGTTGAGAGAGCGAAAATTTATAACGAAATGCAAGAATATCTTTGTGAAGATCTCATGCCTTGGGCATGGGGTTATAGCTCATTAAACAGGGATGCCTTTGCGCCTAATGTAAAAGGATTTCCAACGAATCCATGGGGTTATAGTTATTTCTATCCTTGCTATATAACAGTAGAAAAGTTTTAAAGAAGAGTATGAATAATAAATAAATCAAAATTTTTTTTTTTTTTATATAATCGAAAGAAAAAAAAATAACTTATATAACAATAATTAAGTGGTTTGAAAAATATAAAAAACGATAAAGTGTAAAAAAAATATAAAAATTAATAAAAAAATAATTATTATTCAAATTTGTAAAAAAAACAATTTAAATAAGAATTCAATTAATTTGGAGAAGTTTTGTGAAGATTACCAAAATTGAGTTTAATAGGCAAGCTAATTTTATAGTTACCCTTCTACTGATTCACTTCATATTTTTTGGATATATATGCAATCGATATAGAAAATCAATAGGAGAAGATATATTGTATTTGCACAAAATTTTATTTAATCCATATTCAATTGTATCATTAGTTATTCTTTTTATAATAGTATTTATTATGGCGTTTAGAGAAGATTTTTTTGAATATGGTATTAGGAATAGTATATGGCTTACTCCGTTCATATTAGCACAATCATGGTTTTGGTATATATTTGTAAATTACAAATTAGATATACTAATCCAGATTGGACGATTTTTTATTAATTATGAAGGATATATTACAATTTTTTCAGTATTGGGCATCAATTTGTTAGCAGCAATTTTAGCTGTTTATTCCAAGCAGAAATATATTGAACATTTCAGAAAAATTGAAGAGATTGAAGGTTAAAAAAAAAAATTAAAAATAATATAAAAAATTATCAAAATCGGTAAGTGTAAAAACATGAGTATGCTTAAATATATATTTAGAAGAATGCTGCAATTAATACCTATATTATTCGGAGTTTTAATTTTAACATTCTTCCTTTCTAGAGCAATGCCAGGGGATCCAATTTTGGCACACCTCCCACCAATATATACTCGAGAACAATATGATGCAAGAGCGCATCAACTTGGATTTGATTTACCACTATTTCAACAATTTTTTATATATATGGGAAACTTATTTTTGGGTAATTGGGGCAGATCTATTTCTATTAATAGGGGACAAGACGTTTGGGAACTTATCTGGGAAAGATTTCCAAGGACTTTAGATGTTGCTATTTTTTCAATAATTATTGCTTCATTCGTAGGTATTAAAACAGGAGTAGTTGCAGCAACCCATAGAAATAAATCTAGAGATACAATATTTAGGGGGTTTGCTCTTGTTGGAGTATCCATTCCAGTTTTTTGGTTGGGATTACTACTTCAATTCTTTATAGCCTATAAATTAGGTTGGTTTCCAGCAATCGGATATAAAGATATGAGATATGAAGATCCTAAACTCGTAACTGGTTTCAGAATAATAGACTCAATAATTGAAGGCAAATGGTATTTAGTTGGAGATTATTTAGTTCATTTAGTTTTACCTGTATTTTGTTTAGCTTTTATATTTCTTGCAACATTTACGAGGCAAACCCGTTCGAGCATGCTTGAAATATTACAACAGGATTATATTAGAACCGCAAGAGCAAAAGGCTGTAAAGAAAGAGATGTTATAAAAAAACATGCTCGAAGAAATGCATTAATTCCTACTGTAACTGTTATAGGATTAAGCATTGGCGGTTTATTAGGTGGAGCTATGTTAACAGAAATTACTTTTAATTTACATGGAATGGGTGAATTGTTATTACGTGCTATACTGGATCGTGACTATTATGTATTAAACGCGATTGTATTCATGACTACAATAATATTCATTCTTGTAAATTTATTTACTGACGTGGCATATGCGTATTTAGACCCAAGAATAAAATATTCATAGAAAATAAAAAAAAAAAATAAAATAAAGTGAAAAAAATTAAGCAACAAACTTTTCAACAAGAATTGGAAGAAATAGTAGTAGAGGAGAAAAAAGAGGGGATAATGAAGTTCATAATCTCGTGGATTTTCTTTAATATTAAGTTTCTTCTCATACCAGGCTCTAGACTAGAAGATTTGGATCAACGGCAATCTGAATATGAAAGAACAATTAGTAAAAGAAAATTTATTCGGAGGTTGAAAGCACCCTTAACCATCTTAGGAATTTTTATTGTTATTATAATTGTAACATTTGCTGTTTTTGGGCATTGGCTTTCTCCCTATACAGTTCAAGAAGCAGATGCAATTTTTGCAGGTTCGTGGGACCCACCATCTCCAGAACATCCTTTAGGGCAAACTAATTTTGGACGTGATATCCTAGCAAGGATAATATTCGGAGCAAGAAATTCTTTGACGATTGCCCTACCATCAATAACATTAAGTGTAGTCGCAGGTGTTATATTTGGTGTGATTGCCGCGTATTACGGTGGCTGGGTAGATACAATTATAATGAGAATTGGAGATGTTTTTCTTGCATTTCCTGCTTTGGTTTTTGCTATTGTATTAGTAGGAATTTTAGGTCGAAAGATGGAAATTATAATTTTTGCCTATGGAATTCTCGGTATTCCTTATTATGCTCGTTTAATTAGGGGATCAGTGTTGCAAGCACGAGAATTACCTTATGTGCAAGCAGCAAAAGTTGCTGGTGCAGGAAACTGGAGAATAATGTTTAGACATATCCTACCCAATTCTATACAACCAATCATAATTTCATTTACATTTGATATAGGTGGAGTAATTTTGAGTTTTGCGGGGCTCGCATTCCTAGGTTATAGTGACCCTAGATTAATCGAATGGGGGAGAGATATTGATATTGGACGCGGTCATCTTGTAAATGCCCCTTGGGCAGCATTATGGCCAGGAATAATGATATTAATCACGGTGTTGGGCTTTATGTTAGTTGGAGATGGACTAAGAGATGCTCTAGACCCGAGATTAAGAAACTTATAATATTAGATCTAATCTTTTTTTTTTATTATTACTGAGTTGACACTGAGAATGGAAATAACAGAAAAAAAAAAAATAGCTATTGAAAATAGTAAAACAGAACAATTAGAGTTAGATTTAAAAGATAAGTCAGAAAAGCTGCTTGAAGTCAGAAATTTAAAAGTATACTTTTATACCGAAGAAGGTATCGTTAAAGCAGTTGATGGTGTTTCATTTGATATATATAAAGATGAGGTACTTGGTCTTGTCGGCGAAACTGGATGCGGAAAATCAGTTACAGCGCTTTCAATTCTACAACTTGTTGGGGAACCAGGACAAATTATTGAGGGTTCAATAAAGTTTAATGACATAAATCTTCTGAAATTATCCACGCCAAAAATGAGGGAATACCGTGGTAATCAAATTACTATGATCTTTCAAGATCCTCTTAATTCGCTTAATCCCGTAATGTCAGTTGGTAAACAACTGTCAGAAGTATTCCTTCTTCACCAAAAAGAAGAACTTCACAAAACTCTAGACAACCGTCGTTTAAAGAGACAAAAGTTAATTGATGAAAAAGAGAACTTAAAGAATGAATTAAGACAGAAAGAAAAGGATGGACTTATATCTGAAGAAGAAGAGCAAGATCTTCTGTTAAGAATCAAAGAACTTAGAGATAAAATACCAAAACCACCACTTTTGAAAAATATTGCATTAGAAGAAGTAGAAAAAATCATAAAGGAAGTAGGAATTGCTGATGCGAAAGGTATAATAAAAAGGTATCCTCATGAGTTAAGTGGCGGAATGAGACAACGAATTATGATTTCTATGGCACTTTCATGTAATCCGCAACTATTAATTGCTGATGAGCCAACAACTGCCTTAGACGTGACTATACAAGCTCAAATTCTTGATTTAATGAATATATTGAAAAAGAAATTCAGAACTTCTCTCCTTTTAATAACTCATGATTTAGGAATTATCGCGGAAACATGCGATCGGATCGCTGTCATGTATAGCGGGAATATAGTAGAATATGCAACTGCTAATGATTTATTTAAAAATCCACGCCATCCATATACTCAAGGTTTGATAGGAGCTATTCCTAGTATTGAAACAAAAGATAAAGAATTAAAAACTATTCGGGGGATGGTTCCAAACTTGATTTACCCCCCATCAGGTTGTAGATTTCACCCAAGATGCGACGAACGATTGGAAATCTGTGATAAAATCAAACCATCTTGGATTGAAATAAGTGATAGGTATTATGTTGCATGTCATCTTTATGACCCAAAACATAAAGATTCTCCAAAATACGAATGGAAGACGAAAGAAGATATTGAATCTTATAAAGTATAATAATAAAACTAAATATCGATCAAAAATAAAATCAAAATAGAAAAATGTCTGAAGTCAAAGAAAAAATTGATAATAAAGGGAAGAGAAGCGTCATTATTTCCGTAAAAAATCTTAAAACATATTACCCCATATTAGGTGGATTGATTAAGAGAAAAATAGGTGATGTAAAAGCCGTTGATGGCGTTACTTTTAATCTTTATAGAAAAGAAACATTAGGGTTAGTAGGAGAAAGCGGTTGTGGCAAAACTACTATTGGAAATACCATTCTAAATCTGGTTCATAGCACTTCTGGAGAGGTCTATTTTGAAGATAAAAAAATAGTAACACAGAGTAAAAAGGACATAAAAAAAGAAGAACAGGATACTACTAGTATTGATATAGACGAGGCTATTAAATATACCCAGCAACTTCGCAAAAAGATACAGATGGTATTTCAAGATCCTGACTCTTCCTTAAATCCTCGCTGGAAAGTGGTTAAAATTATTGGGGAACCTTTAAGAATTCTCCTAGGAATGAAAAAAAAGAGAAAGATTCGGAAACGAGTTACTGAAATCTTAGAAGTAGTATCAATGAAAGTTGAGCATTTAGATCGGTATCCCCATGAATTCTCTGGTGGTCAAAAACAAAGGATTGTAATTGCTAGAGCATTAGCTTGTAATCCTGAAGTGATTATCCTAGATGAGCCAACCTCCGCTCTTGATGTATCCGTTCAAGCTCAAATTTTAAATTTATTAAAAGAACTTCAAGATAAATTTGATTTATCCTATCTTTTTATAACTCACGATTTAAGTGTGATACAACATATCGCTGATAGAATCGCAGTAATGTACTTGGGTAAGTTCGTGGAAACGGGTACAATTGATGAGGTTTTCTATAATCCAACACATCCATACACAAGAGCTTTATTATCAGCTCGACCTACATTCGATCCTTCTTCAAGAGCAAACAGGATAATATTAGAAGGAGATGTCCCCAGCCCAATTAATCCACCAGAAGGGTGTCCCTTTCATCCTAGGTGTCAAGAAAAAGACAAACATGTAGGATGTGGTATAGAAGACCCAAGGGAAATCCATCTGGGTGGTGACCATTATATAATGTGTTTACCTTTTAAGGACGAAAAAAAATCTTACAAAGGTATGACGTATATTTCAGATTAATTTATGCAATCAATCGCATTTTTTACCTTTTTTTAGGAAATTTTTTTCAATTTTCTTTTTTCTTTTACAGCTTTTCTAATATTAGATCAATGCTCCTTAAAGATTGGGAACAGATATTTAAACACCCATTTAGATTTTCAATAGAACATTTATCAGGTGTATCTTTTAAAGAATGTATGAACTTTGAATCTTTATCTGAATGAAAACAACTTATTTGTAATTTTGTTCTCTTACGGCGAGCATATCTTTTGAACATTCTGTTATCGCTGTTCGGTTTAATAATTTTATTGAATTTAATTAGAGGGATCTTTAACTTTTTTGCTGTAGCTTCAAAATTCTTATTCAAATCCTGATTTATTTCTCGTCTAATAATAAATCCTGTTTTATTTAGAAGACCAATGTATGATCCCACCATATCAATATTAATATAATAAGATCTATCCAAATCATAGTCATCCATTAAACTTTCAAAATGATTTCTACAAAAGTTTCTTGAGCCTTTCATACCCCATTCTTCAGCTCCAGTCCATATAAATAAAAGATCCATGTTATTAAGTGGATTTTTTTTAAATAATTTTGCTAGTTCAATTAAAATTGCGACTCCACTTGCATTGTCAATTGATCCAGACGAAGGACTTTCACTGAAAACCAAAAAAAGTATCGGAATTGAAATGAATACTCCGATGATTGTTGTAAAAATTATTAAAACAATAATAAGATTCGATAGAGGAACGATGTTTAAAAAATCAAGAATAAATAATGTTGAAAAAGTTATAATAACTAAAATATAGAATAAGATTATAAGTCTGTATATAAAGAATAATATAACTTGTATCTTGTAAGGAAGATTCAGAGAAATTGAATCATAATGAGCAGTAAATATAACTAATGGACGATTTTTGGTTTGGTTTTTAGATAATATTTTGGTAAAGATATTTTTTGATTCCTCCTTATTTACCAAGGTTAAATTTCGTGTTCTTTCAAAGAAATTTTTTATAAGAAAATAGGCGATAATCACTAAAAATAAGCGAAAAAGAATTAAATAGCTTAAGATAAAGACATAGCTCATTCTCATCAATATCCTCATGGGGCCAATCCAATCAAAATGTTCAACCTTTGATTTAATATCTTCTTCCATTAACGCATTTTCTATATAATATAATGCCTCTGTTTCTCCCGTAGTTGTAGCACCTCGATTATATGCTAAAGATTTTACATGTTCAATAGTATCTGATTCAGTATATAGTTGTATATTCGATATTGAAATCACAAATTTGTAATTAATTAAGAAATTATTAAATAGTATAAGCGTTCAATACTAATTTATATTCTTTTTTTCATTAAATTTGTCAAAATATTACAATGAATTAAAAAGAATATTTAGAAAATACTCGAGCAAGGGATTCGAACCTACAATTCGATCCACATGATTAGCTCATCGAAGAAACCTTTTAGGATTTTTATCATACTAACTATGTTGTTAATATATGGTTTTAGAACAAGAGTTACAGAATCGAGAATGTAGCTAATCAGTCTATAAGATTATTTTATAATAATAAATTGATGATAGCTAACTTTGAAAAACTTCAGAATAAGCAGGGGGATATTGGCAATTAAAGGTGGCATTAACTACCTCCAAATAAATATAAAAAGGAGATAAAAAATCAGAGAAATATGGAACTCAGATGGGAGTAAAACGTCTTAAACAGATGGTTATGAGAAATTTTAAAAATGGAATAAGGTCTTACACATTTCTCATCTCATTAGTAAAATAAATAAAGTAATCCATGTTTTACAATATAGTTATGAGTGATAAAACCCAAATTTTTGTAATTAAAACTTCCCCTAAATCCATTTTTGAAGACTATGCTAAGCTTATGCACATGGCAAAATACCAAGATAGATTTCCGAAGGAGCTTAAAACGATCATTAAACTTAATCTAAGTTGGTCAAAGTTCTTTCCTGCATGTTCAAGTCCACCTTGGCAAGTTGAGGGTGTCTTAAAAACTATGATAGATGATGGTTACGAACCTAAGAAACTTTTTACGGCTGAAAACCGCACAGTTGTTACTAATTTAAGTAAAGGCATTCACTTGAACCGCTGGAATGGGATTATTAAGAAATATGGAGTGTGGTTTGTGCCATTAACGAGAATTAAATTTGTACCCTATCATGACTTAAAAAATAGTTTTTTGTCACTAAAAAATAAAAGTTTACACGCATTAGATTCAAAAATATTTCCCGAAGGATTTAATATTCCAGAGTTTTATGTTGGAAAACCGATAATCCACTTACCTACTATAAAAACACACGGTCACACAGGAGCTGTAGGTGGTGAATTGAAAAAAACTAAAGGTGAATTAAAGCATGGTGGTATAACATGCGCTATGAAAAATGCATTTGGTGGACTCTTAACGAAAAGAAGACATTTCTCACATCAATATATGTCCGAGGTTTTAGTAGATCTTTTAATTATCCAGAAGCAAATTCATCCACATATTCTCTCAGTAGTTGATGGAACTGTATGCGGTGATGGAGCTGGACCAAGAACAATGATTCCTCGTATAAAGAATTATTTAATTGCAGGATATGATCAAGTTGCTGTTGATACGGTTGTTGCTCGGATGTTAGGATTTGAACCACTAAAACTACCAGCTATAAAAATGGCTCATGATGAAGGCCTTGGATGTGGAGATTTTGATCAAATTGATATAATTGGAGAGGATGTCTCAAATATTAACTGGAACTTTAAAGTGAAACGCAGTATAGTAATATGGGGAGATCAAATGGTACGAAAAGGACCATTACATTTCCTTTATCCATTATTCCGCAGTGAACTCTTCTTTTTAGGTCCCACTTATGCATCTATGATATATCATGATATGCTATGGTATCCAATAGTAGGCAAACGAAGAATTAAGAAATTTTACCAAACAGAATGGGGAAAGATTTTCAATGAATATCCTATTATTTAGGGTTCATTGAAAAACGGTTATTCCTTTTTTCGTTATAAAATATTTTCAAAACAAAAGATTCCTAATTAACATGTTGAAATCATTAATTAGCCCTGGATCTCTTAATTTTATATGAATTAAAAATTCAATTGAACCTTCCTTACCTAATATAGGTGATTTAATAATATTAGAAGGAAAAAAGTGGTTTAGTTGACACCAGTGATTCAGATCTGTTAAAATTTGATAAAGATGCTCGGGATCTCGAATTACTTTAAATTTTTTCATATTTTTAAAATCTGTTTCGAATAGCGGTTTCACTAATGCGATTATATCTCCATCAGATTTGATGAATTTTCTCATATTTAGAAGGATAGTTTTTAGTGATGCGAATGTAACATCAATCGTGCAGATATCCACTTCTTCGATTATAATTGACATATTCCGAGCATCTACCCCTAACATTGGAATTATCTTTCCTTTTGTTTTCTCACATCTTAGTGAGGGGTGAAAAATATCCGTAGCTTTGTCTATAGCATATATTTTCCTTGCTCCATTTTGTAAAAGGCAGTCTGTGAAGCCACCAACTGATGCTCCTATATCTACACAACATTTATTAGAAACTGAAATTGAAAATTGCTTTAATGCCGCTTCTAATTTTAATCCTCCTCGGCTCACATATGGAAATTCTTTCTCTAAAGTAATCTCTAAAGAATTATCTACTTTTTTACCAGGTTTTAGTATTCTTTTTCCATTAACAAATACGTAACCATTTGTTATTAACCATTGTGCTTTAGTTCTACTTTCAACTAACCGTTTATCTACTAAAATTACGTCAATTCTTTCTTTCATTTCTTAATTGTTATACTATGTTTTTTATTTAATCTTTTCTCAATTTTAGTTGCAAGACCTAAACTCAATCTGCCTATTTGAACTTTAATGGAAGCTTTCTCTCCCCATCGTTTAAAAATGGCCCTTAAGATAAATCCAATAGAAAAAAAAGATATTGCAGCAAAAAACCAGATACTTATTAAATTTAATTGATGTAACAGCAAAAAATACAACAAATTATGTGCTAGGTAAATAGTCAGAGAATAATAGGAATAATAAAAAATGAATTTATAACTCTTTTTTGTCTCTAAAATCTTAAATTTCTCAATTGAGATTAATATACATAGCAGAGTAATATCAATTCCTAATGAATATATTATCCAAGATAGACTTTCTCTTATTAAAAATCGAGGAATATTAAGGAAAATTCCAGAAATTATTAAAGGAAAACCAATTAGTAGCATAGGGATTAAAAATTTTCTTTTGAAATTAGTAATTTCTTTCTCTTCAGTACTCAAAATAATAACATCATAGATTATATCCCCTATCACAGTTCCAATGAGGAAAAATGGAAAAAATATTAGAATAGGATCTTGATCAATATCATTATATAAAATATGAAAAATTAAGCCAAAAATATTTGCTTTACCTTGAAATGGTAATAGCCATGAAACAATAAAGAGATGTAAGACTATTATTGTGATAGCAATGGCAATTCTAATGAGCTTAGAAGTTTTTAACAAGGGCCAAGTTAAAAAGAGCGAGATAGCAGCAGTCAATAATACAAACCAAGTCCAAATCATAGAAGGGTTTTTTAAAGCTATTGCGGTTGGAATATTATAGACTAAAGCTATTAAAAATATAAAAAGTGCTCGAAAAAGATATGAATTTCTAACCATTCGATAGGTATAATTCTCTGACGCTCTAACCCTATTTAATCTTGTTCTATATGATAGAGCTATACTTACTCCTGAAATAAATAAAAATCCTGAAGCACCGATTGGATCAAAGATCATAATCGCAAGTGAATGTAGCCAGCTATATTCTGATGTTATCCACCAATCTATTAAATGGGTTAAAATCATCCAGGACATGCATAATCCACGAAAAATATCAATACTTTTCAATCTTACCGATTTCATGGGGATATTACTCGTCATTTTGTGGAATAGATATACTTAAAATGTTGAATATTTTAACTAAGCTAAGATTATCAAATTACAGATCTTTTCTATTTCTCTTATATCTATTTAATTAACATTTCAGTAGACTGGCTAAGTGAGATATTATTATTTATTATTTTTTCGATTATATCTTTTACTTCTTCAGCTGATCTATTAATTTCTTTTAATAAATTTTCATGCTCATTCCTATTGTTTATATCTAGTATTTTTCTTTGTTTTAAGGAATTGAGGAATTCTACACTATCAACTTCTATACCAGTCCTAAGAGCTAATATCAAGGCAGACATCTCATGTTTAGTTCTAAATCTCCTTTTTATATTTTGGATTTTAATTTTTGAGGATTTTGACTCATTAATTAAATAAATTTTTAATCCATTTCTTTCCTGGAATGCATTAAAAACTCTTTCAATCAGCCTTGAGGTTAAAATTAAAACGCCGCTACCAAATTTAAATGTCAACTTTAGCAAGTTGGGGTTACCCCTTTGGAAAAAATTTACATATTCTTTAATGAAATCAATGAGAATATTCTCATCATAAAAGGTATGAGAATCAAAATAATAATCATCTAGAAACACAATTAATCCTACTTTCTTAGAGCCTGGATCTATAGAAAAGAGTAGGTCGGTATAATTATCCTTATACCCTATCCTATAAGCCGCTAATACTTTTAGTATGTAATATTTGAAATTTTCCTCTTCATCATAAGCGATAATTTTCAACTTTTTATAATGCTCTTTAAAATTATAAAATTCTTTAAAGGTTGTAAGAAGTAACGAGGAAACGTCTGGAATTTTTGATAATCCGCTTAAAACTTTAAACCTAATATTTAGTCGATTAAGTTCCCTATTTAATTTATAAAAAAAATTCAGATTCTCCGTATATACATATAAAATTTTATTTCTCAAATTATAATTAATAATATTAAATAAAATTAATAATTTTTAATTAAATGAAATTTCCAACCTTAATATTAAATGAATATTTTAAAAGAATCCCTCTTTTTAAAGGTATAATTTCCGTTTGGGGTGATTTTGGTGTTGGAAAAACTACATTTGCAATCCAGACTTCCTTAAACTCAATTAAAAATGGAAATAAAATTGTTTATATCTATTCGAAACCAAAGTTTCCTTATGAAAAAGTCAATAGAATATTCAAAGATTCAAAAGAAGCTCTGGATAAAATTACTTTTATTATACCAGATAATTTTAATGATCTGCACAACATAGTATTCAATTTAGAATATTTAATTTTAAGAAATTTAAATGAAGCAAATAATCATTATAATCTAATTATAATCGATTCACTTACAGATCTATATCGATTAGAATTAAACAGAGAAAGAAAAGATAAAAATTACAACTTAAATTATTACTTAAATCAAATATTAGCAAATCTTTCCTATATAAACGAATCTTACAACATAAATATCTTAGTTGTCAATGAAAAAGTTCAAATCAGAGAGAATGATCAACCAATAGAAATTCAAAGTGGGGGCAAAGTAATGGAATATTGGGTATCATTAGATATAAGAATTGAACGTACTGAAATATTACAAAAGAGAAAATTTATTCTTACAAAACATCCTGAAGATAAACAAATATCTTTCATGACTAAAATAACGGAAAATGGATTTCAGTAATATAATCAATTATTAGAATTACAACATTTAATTTATTTTTTAAATATTATTAAATTAAAAATGAAAAAAGAAGAATCAATGAATTTTAATCTAAGTACGATTAAAGAAGGAAACGCCGAATTTTATATTCATACTATTGATAAAGATTCGATTCCATCCAAATCAATGATGGTATTTTATAATCAAAAAATGGAGATTAATAGAGATGTTTCTAATTTAGCTATTATAGCGTTCGGCAGAGTATATAACCAGAATCCGCTTACAATTGTAGATTCAATGGCTGCTTCAGGAATTAGTTCTATTCGAATACTAAAAGATTGCTCGAATGTTAAAAAAATTTATATCAATGATATAAATCCAACAGCCGTTGATTTAATTAATAAAAATTTATCTTTAAACAATATGTTTAATCATCCAGCTCACATTGAAGTGTCTAGGAAAGAAGCCAATTTCTTATTTTCTGAGATTGCACAATATTCTTATATTTCATCTCAAAAAAGTCTACAGAAACCTAATGTCATCTCAATTGATCCATTTGGGACACCTAACCTATATATTGATGGTGCTTTTAAAGCTATACAAAAAGTAGATGGTTTATTATGCGTTACTGCTACTGATACAGCAGTTTTATTTGGCGTCAGACCAAAAAGTTGTATTCGAAAATATATGTCTAAACCTTTACATACTGAATTTTGTAAAGAAATTGGTGCTCGCATATTAATATACTTTATATCAAGAATTGCAAATGTTAACAAAATGGGTATTATTCCAATACTTACATTCTATTCATCACACTTTTTAAGAGTTTTCTGTTTAACCCTTAAAAATAGGAAAAAAATATCACAGTATTTTAAAGATTATGGGTATTTAATATATTGTAATAATTGTGGATATCGATCAACTTTTCGAGATAATATTTTAGGATTACCTAATCAATGTCCTGTTTGTATGAATTTTAACCATATTCAATACGCAGGTCCTCTTTGGGTAAATGAAATTCATGATTTAAGATTTGTAAATGAATTAATTCTTCTAAATCAAGAATTTCAATATAGAAATAAGAAAAAAATTAATAAATTATTAAATTTGATTCAAGAAGAGATAAATATGCCCCCTTTTTATTACAATATCCATAATTTAAGTAAAAACTTAAAAATTTCAAATGTGCCAAAATTAACTACAATATTAGCGTCTATTAAAGGAAGAGGTTATAAAATTTCAAGAACACATTTTGATTTTTTATCGATTAAAACGAATATGGATATAATTTCGATTAAAGATATGTTATTAGAATTAAAAAATTAATAGAATTGAGAATCATCTTGACAAATAATCATAAAGGCGATTCATATTATCACAAAGCAAAAAGAGAAGGATTTAGAGCAAGATCAGCATATAAATTATTTGATATTCAAAACAAATATAATATTTTTAAAAGAGCATTCTATATTTTAGATTTAGGATCTGCTCCAGGTTCTTGGCTTCAAGTTGTTAAAAAATTTGCTGAGGAAAATATATCTAAATATAATGATCAGTATTACCATCGAGATCATTACAAAATATTAGGCGTTGATATTAAAAAAATAACTCCGATTGAAAACATTGATTTTTTAAATATGGATTTCACAAATCCTGAATTTACTGAAAAGGTTCAATCTTATTTTCAGACAAAAATAGATTTATTACTATCTGATGCTTCCATCAAAAAGATTGGTAATAAATTCTCAGACCATTTAAACCAAGTTAATCTTAGTTATAAGGTTCTTGATCTTTCAAAAGTCCTTTTAAAACATAAGGGTATTTTAGTTTTAAAAACTTTTCAGGGATCTGATTTTAACAAATTAGTTACAAAAACTAAGGCCGATTTTAAAGTTTTGAAAACTTTTAAACCAAGATCTTCAAAAAAAAAAAGTAATGAAATTTACCTTATTGGATTGCAAAAGAGATAATTAGACATCTTGTAATCGTGATTCTATTTCATCAAAGTTTATATTATATTCTTTACCATTTGATGTAGTTTCAATCCACTCGGTTAACCAAGGGCATTGAAATGGGTTAAATTGGTCTAAATTTGTATCATTACATTTAGTTATAAAAGGACAGATAAAACAGGGTTGTCTAGAAAACATATTCCATACAAAGTCTTTGCGCTCTTTATCAATTTTAACGGCTTCAACTTTAACATCTATTTCTTCAATTGAACTAATGAATTTTGTCCAAGAGGCATCAACTAACTCTCTCTTTACTTTTATTTTTGATTGTAAGGATAGGACTTCTAAAATTTCCTCAAGTTCATTAGACTCAGTATCACCTAACCTTAGAAGATCATTAAAATAAATATTTTTTTCTCGATTAATAATATTCAATACATCTTTTTCACTTTTACGTAATGCTCGGCTAAACTCTTTCTTTTTTTCTTCTATTCTTTCGATTCTTCGTTCCACTTCTGATTTTTCATCCGTGGAACCTTCAATTCTTTCTTTTATCTTACATTTATGACGGGATAAATAAGCAAAACTCTTCCCACAATATGGGCAAGTTTCTTTTTTCTTTTTAGCCATTTTATTTGGATATTAATATTTATTCCAAAATATAAGAGATTAAAATTTACATTTTAAGCACTATGATATTAATTTTATGTTTATTTTTAAATTAATTTTACGTTTTTAATCTAGAATTCTGAGCTATAATTATTTAGGTTTAATTAGTATACACAAAACTATATTTAAATTTAAATTATCTTAATACATATAAATGAGTCTTCATGAAATTTTAGAAATAAAAAAAACCCAAATCATAACACCCAACCAAATTATTTCTATATCAGAAGATCAGCAAAAAGATCGATTTATTCTGCCCTTGGGTTCTAGAAACTTTGATGATGTAATAGGGGGTGGTTTTTATTCAAAAAAAAAATATTTGATCTTTGGATCAAATAAAACAGGTAAAACCCAGCTATGTCACCAATTATGCGTTCAAACTTATAAACATCTCAATAAAATATTAAGTTCAAAAAATATTAAATACATATTTTATTTTGATACAGAAAATACATTTCGTCCTGAAAGAATAAGAGAATTATTGACACCTTCTGAATTTGAATTTCAACATGTGCTCGAAAGTGTCATAGTATCAAAAATTATGAGTAACTCAGCATTTTTATTGGCTCTAGCGGATCTTGAAAATGCTATTATAAAAAATCGTGGAGGCATTTTAATCATTGACACAATTAACAATCATTTTAGGGCTGATTTAGGTGATAAAAATATATCATTCAATAAGGCAAAGGACATATTTTTGAAGATTCTAAAAAAAGTTGATGAGTTAACTTATAAATTTAATTTAATAACAATAGCGACTTCCCAAGTTGCTTCCAGTTTCTCTGAAAAAGCAAATATTCGAGAAATTCCTGTTGGAAATCAATTTTTAAACCATTTCTTCTCAGAATATGTGTATTTAAGTAAAAAAGGTAAGGAAAAGAATTATGTTCAACTAGTTAATTCATTAAATCTTACAGAAAAGAAACTTCTTTATAAAATTACCCCAAAAGGGATTCAGGACTATAAAATTTAAAATTCAAGAATTATTCATTTTTATGAAATCTCTTACAGATATATATCTGAATTTATCAGATACAATCTCAGAATTTACAAAAAATATCTCATTTATTATTCTAATTTTAATCCACTCTAATAACTCAACGGCATAGCGTAGTTTTTTTTTTTTAATCAAACTACCTTCTTGATCGTTCTTAATATCTAATTTGGAGTATTTACCAACAATATTCTTAAAATCCATTCCGATAAGAAATATTATTTGAGACGGATTTAATAATTTATGAATGAAATAAAGAATCCTATCACCATCTGTGAATCCTCCCGGGTTTATAACATTCTCTAAGGGTTCCACTTGAGTAGTTCCAATAACATTTTCAAATTCTAGGATATACTTCTCAAAAGATATTAACTTCTCAATATTATCTCCATGTGCATGAATTACATTAAATTTTGAATAAATAAATTCATTTCTGGTTATACCATCTAAATCTGTAAATATCGCATCAATTGTTATATTTTTTTCCCTCAAAAAAACTGAAGCACCATTAGCAGCTATATTGATAAACTTATCAAAATAATTCTTCCCTTTTTGTCTCAATATTTTATCAACAGTCTCTTCTAATGAAGGACCACAACCATAGATTAAAATTACGGGTTTTGATACAATTAGGGTTTTAAAAGATTTTATAATCTTTTCTATTTTCCACTTAAGGTTTTTTTTTGATAATATCTCTGATAAATAATCACGTGCTTTACAATCTTCTTGATAATCAAATTTAAAATCGTTTATTATTTGAAAATAAAAATCTTTAAATTCATTATAGAAGTTTAGTTTGTGCTTTAGTCTTGAAACCATATCATTCAAATAATCTGATTAAAAATCTCAATAATAAAATTTTAAATTATTACCTTAATTAATTAAAACATATTATTTAATTCAATATTATTTTTAATTCATAAATAAATTTAAAAGGAGTTAGATAAAAATGGCTAAATGGTTTACTAAAACACATCAATGGTTTGATGATGGAACAAAAGAAGTTGGAATCACCCCCTATGCAGCTGAGCAATTAGGTGAGATATCTTTTGTTGATGTTGAAGGTCTTGATGGTGCTGAATTAGAACAAGTAAAGATGGATGGGGACGAGCCTACTAGCGATCCAATAGATTGTACTGTAGAAAGCAGTAAAGCTGTTGGAGATATTTATAGCCCAGTCTCAGGTACAGTCATTGCAATTAATTCTGATTTAATGGATGAGCCAGAAAAGATTAATGAAGATGCTTTTGCAGCTTGGCTCTATAAAATCGAACCTTCGAACTGGGATGCTGAAAAAGGTAATTTAATAGACGAAGCAGCATACAACGCTTTTACTGGATAATAAGCCAGAAATTACATTTTTATTCTATATTTTTTTTCTTTTTTTTTAAAAATAATATTCTCTAAGAAGTTTGAATAATGATCTAGTTTAGCTTTAAAACATTCCAATCAATTATTACTGGATTAAGATTTATAGCTCTTCCCCAATAAGTTATAGGTGGTAAGTTGTGGGTGGTCAATATCACACTATGAGGTTTATTTAATTCCCATAAAACGAAATTCTTTTAAAAATAAGATTGTCAAAGTGAATAAAAATGAACGACAAAAATAAAAAGTGTCTCTAAGATTTTTTAATAAAAGTTTAAATTAGTGTATTTGATACTTGTTTAATGGGAAAAATTGAGGTGATATTAAAAAAAATGCTTTTAGTCATAAGCACCAAAACTGGTTTTGCGCAACCTATCATGAGGATGCTCACTGAATCTATCCTGATGATTATACTTAACTATTACTGATCCAACACTCCTGTCTTGACAGCAATGATATATTGTAACGATATAAAGCACACGAGTATTAAAATTACTCCAATTGCTAAATATGATAAGGCCATTTTTCGATTATATACATATTTTGACGCTTGATATAAAATTATAAATCCAGTAGAGCATAATAGAATAAGTATTGAAGCCACAATGCTCTCAATAATAAAAGCTTCATTAATATCGGTAATTATAAAAATAGGCTCATTATTTGGAGGGGGGGTCGCACCTAGTGCGGGAGGTTCTCTAACAACTAAATATGCTATTCCTGTCTGAAGTACAAATAGAACAATAAATACAGCTATTATACTTATTGATCTTGATGGCATCGGAAGAGATAATTTGGGAACCTTAAATTTTGGAAAATTTACTTTCGGTTTTCTTAGTGCACTTCCAAGAATCCATGGAGTTTTCTTTTTGATTTTCTCCATTACAGTCTCAGAACCAATTATATCTTCTTTTCTAAATTGTTCTTTAGTAGGGGATCGTTTTTGCATAATAAACTATAATTGAATTATTCATTACAATTTAATAATTTTTTCAAATAATATCTTACAAATTTCAATATTCTAATTTAATATTGTTAATAGGGATATCAAGAAATTCCAAATTTTCTCAACGGATTGTATCGATATTCTCTCATCAGGGGAATGACCACCAATGTTTTTAGGCCCAATGGATATCATATCCATATCAGGAAATTTTTTCTTTAAAATTCCACATTCCAATCCGGCATGAATTGCTTTAACCTCAATCTCTTTATTAAATAAGGTTTTAAATGCTTCTTCAGTAAATTTTAAAAGTTTAGAATTAAAATCTGGTTGCCAACCAGGATAATCGGAATCTATAATGATTTCTGTCTCTAAATCCATTAAGTTGAATAAAGATAGCGCTTTCTCCCAAATAATCATTTTAAAATATTCGCTCAAACTTCGTTGGCTTAACTTTATTTCAATCTTATTCTTTTCAGTTTTTATTACTCCCAAGTTAGACGAAGTAAAAACAAGTCCCTTAATTTTTGGATGCATAGAAAGAGGTCCATTTGGTATTGTATACAAAAGGTTAAGAATATTGTCTTGAATTTCTTTTATTATTACTTCGTTTTCATCTGAGGTTTCCAGTTTCTCAACCGAAATACTCAATTCAGGGTCAATGCCATTAAAAACTACCTTAATTTTCATTACAAGTTCCTTAATAAATTCACGTATCGCTAAAAAATCCTCCTCTCTAATAAAAATATTAGCTCTGGCTTCCCTAGGTATTGCATTAGTTCTGTTGCCCCCATTAATAGAGTTAATATATATTTTAAACTTGTTGTTTAATTTCCAAAGTACTTCGCCTATTATTTTTAATGCATTCCCTCTTCCTAAATGAATATCAGCTCCCGAATGCCCTCCAACCAACCCTGATACAAAAATCTTTATTGGAACTAGATTTTCTTTCTTATTTATCCTAACAGTTTCTTTTTTTATATGAAAAAATGTCACTCTTCCCCCCGCACAGCCAATTGTTACGGAATCCTCGTCTTCTGCATCTAAGTTAATAAGAAAATTCCCATCTATTAAATTATCATCAATGTTAAATGCTCCACGTAAACCGCTTTCTTCATCAATAGTAAATAACAGATCAAATTCAAGTGTATCGAAGTTCAAATCTCTGTCATGGATTTTTTTCATAAATGTTAATAAATACCCTATACCAACCCCATTATCTGCACCTAAGGTGGTTCCTTCAGCAGTAACCCACTTTTCATTGTCAATTTCAATAATTTTTAATTTTAATGGATCCTTTGAAAAATCATGAGAAATTTCCTCATTTTTTTCACACACCATATCCAAATGACATTGTAATACAACTTTTTCTTTTGGTTCTTGGTTTGGTGAAATTCTTACTACAAGATTTCCTGTCTTATCACTCTGGGTTACAAATCCAAATTTCTCAGCTTCTTCCTTTATATAAGTTCTCACTTTTTCTTCGTGCTCTGAACATCGAGGGATTTTAGTTATTTGTTCAAAATACTCCCAAAATTCATAAGGTTGTCCTAAATCCCTTAATTTAGACAAAAATATCCCTTCCACTTAAAATATATATAATTATTATTTTATAATAATTATAAAATAACACTAAATTCTTTATAATATTATTTAAAGGCTAAACAAATGAGTTTGAAAGATATCTATTCCGAAGTCAAGAAACGCAAGATGGAAGCACTAAATAAAAAGGATGTTGTGGACGCGGTAGAAAAACATGGAAAAATTTTAGCAATAAGTGGAAGGTATGAAAAACCCAAAAAAGTTGTAGAACATATGTACGCTTCAGTGAAAAATGTCGTGAAAGAAAGAGAAATCATGAAAGAAAATCTAGCTCAATATGATGTAGTTCTTATAGGGTGCCCTGGTAGTGATATTCCCCATGCAGCTTATCCAAAAGTGAAAGATTTCGTCACAAATGGAGGATGGTTAATAACTACTGATTGGGCACTTCAAAGCATAATAGAGAATATTTTTCCTGGGTATATAAGATGGAATCGTGCAAAAACTGCCGATGCAGTCGTTCCTTGTCAAATAATACAGCCAGACCATCCATTTTTAGAGGGTGTTCTAAGCGAAATTCAACAAAGTAAATGGCAAAAGCAAACTGCGAAAAATACAAAAAAATCTGAATTTCGCTGGTGGTTAGAAACTCGTTCCTTTCCAATCCAAATTATTAACCATCAAGCTGTCAGGGTGTTAATAAATTCTTGGGAAATTCAAAATAAATGGGGAGAATCTCCTGTACTTGTAGAATTTGATTATGGAAAGATGGGAGGCCGAATTATTCATATGATAAGTCATACTCACTTACAGAAAGGAGGAGCTAAAGGAAAATATGCATCAGCATTAATTTTGACAAATATCCTCGATGAAAAAGTATCTCAAAAGATGGGCATTTCAAAAACTCCAACACCAGGATACATTTCTGATTGGGAAACACCTCAAACTCAACAGCAATATTTTCAAACTTCTGCAGAAACCCAGCAAAATAACTATTTAACACCCACTTCTGGAGGGTTGGGATTAACGGGAACTTCGCAGATTGTTGAATTAGATGCTAATAGTTCAGATAATTTTTCTTATACAAGTAAATGTGTATATTGTGGTTATGATTTTACTGAACATATGGGAAAGATTTATGTCTGTCAAGAATGTAAAGCTCCATATCACGAAAGCTGCATAAATATGCAAATAAATGAAGGAACCTGTAAAAATTGTAGTAGAATCTTATTGTGGTAATTTCAAATAAACCCTCTTTCTAATTTTTAATTTTCTAATTTTCCTGAATATCAAGAAAAATGCGTTACTATAAACCCTTTTATGAATTTTAAAATAAAAATATAAAGAAAAAATAAAAAAAAGAAATTAGATTTACCGATTCTGAAAATCTAGTTTTCAATGATCTCTATTGCTTCTTCGGGACATTGAGTTTCACAGGCTCTACATCCTACACAATCTTCTCTGTTATCTTCTATAACGTTGACTTTACCTCCTTCGGGTTCGTCAAAACATTCAGAAGGACAAACTTCGTAGCATGTACCGCATCCCGTACAGGCATCCATATCAATTTTAATATCAAAAGACATTGTATTTTAACTCCTTTAATTTCTCAATTTGATTAATATAGTATATTCCCAACTTTGATAATAATATAAAAAATATAAATTTCGTTTTTATTTAGAAAAATTATTAGTGAATGATTAGTTTTGGAATTTAAGCTTTTGATTTTTATGTCAAAAGTTTTCCCCTAAGAGTGAAAAAATCAAAATCTTTTATTAAACTTAAGATTAAATTGAAGTATGCTTGATCGAAAATTTATTGGATATAAATTTGAACCAAGTGAAAGAACTATCTCTCGATGGAAAATTACTCAATTTGCGAATGCAATCAGGGATACTAACCCAATTTATTACGATTTAAATGAAGCAAAAAACCAGGGATACAAAGATCTACCTGTTCCTCCAACTTTTTTCACGAGAATGATCTATTCTGGGGAAAAAAATTTCTATGCTACCTTAGGTATCGATTTTAAAAAACTTTTGGATGGCGGGAAAGAATTTAGATATTATTCTCAATGTGTTGCTGGAGACAAAATAATTTATCAGACAAAAGTTGAAAATATCATCGAAAAGGAAGGGAAGCGAGGGAAAATGGATATAGTAACTTCTATCACTGAGGGAAAAAATAAAGACTCTAATGAAAAAGTCTTTGAAATTATTAATACTCTCATCGTTTTTCATTAGGATAACTAAAATTATAAAGAGAGCGAGTAATAGAAATTGTTAAACAAAAAATTAAGTTTTAATGAGCTTAAAGTAGGAATGAAGCTACCTGAAGAGAAAACTGACCCGATTACACGTGTTCAATTAGTTGATTATGCTTCAGCCTCAGGTGATTATAATTTGCTTCATTACGATGAATCATTTGCTAAAAAAACTGGCTTAAAAGGATGTATTGCCCATGGTATGCTTCAAGCAGGGATGATTGCTTCTTTTATCTTAAAATGGGCTAAGGGTGGAATTTTGAGAAACTTTAAAATCCGATTCTCAGATATTGTGAATGAAAATGATGTTCTTACATTTACGGGTAAAATTATAAAGAAATACCAAGAAGATAATGAAAATCTAATAGAAATCAGTTTATTAACAGAAACTCATGAAAAACGAACTACCTCTCAAGGTTCGGCTATTTTCTCATTTAGCACCTAAAGTTCAATTATCAGTGGTTAAAACACTAAATATCATTACTGAAAGAAGATAACATTTTTACGAGTCTAATTTTACTTTTAATAGAATGGTTTTAATTGAATAATTTTTTAACTTTTAATATAAATTGAAAATTTTCTAAAATTAAAATATATAAAAAATTAAGAAAATTAAGGAGTTGAACCGATTTGGCTAAAGATAAGGTTATCGGGGCAATAGTTATAATTGTAGGGATTCTAATTGCTGTATTTTATACAATGGGATCTATCGTAGATTTATTGTTTGACACAATTTGGGATAATCCTGATTGGGATAATTGGAGTAATATATTCGGAGTTGACTGGTTAGATTGGCGTCTCTTCGTCGTGGCTCCTCTGTGGCTTTTGGTCGTCTTAATTGCAATCATCGCTATTTGGATTGGGTATAGTATGTTAACTACACCTGCACCTGTTCCATTAGAAGAATTAGAAGAAGAATTAGCATCAGAGAAAGAAGATTCTGATTAATCTAAAAATTTATTTTTTTATTTTTCTCTTATTTTTTTAAAGAACATCCTGTTTTTTTAAATATCCTAAACCTCATCTATAAAGTAATACGATTTTACAGAAAATAAAATATTATTTAAAAAATAATAAAAATCATAATCATATCCATATACTGTGTATATAGTATGAGTAAAGCGCTTAATTATGTTTTAATTATTGGTTCTAGTAATATGGATTTAAATATCTATTCTGAGCGTTTTCCAAATCCAGGAGAAACAGTCACTGGTGGGACCTTTAAACAATTTTTGGGCGGCAAAGGCGCTAACCAGGCTGTCGCAGCAGTTAGATCGGGGGCAAGTACTATTTTTATAGGGAAGATTGGTATGGATTCTTTTGGAAATCAAATGGTTTCTCAATTAACCGAAGAGGGTATCGATATGAGCCATGTAACTAGAGATTTTGAAGAAGCAAGTGGAGTAGCCCTCATATTGATAGATAATAAAGGGGAAAACATGATAAGTGTTGCCCCTGGGGCAAATTTCAAATTAACTGTTGAAGAAGTTAAAGCTAGAGCAGATATCATTAAAAATGCTAGTTCATTAGTTGTTCAGATGGAGATACCAATAGAAACAATCGAAGAAATCTTTAAAATAGCTTCACAAGGAGATGTTATAAAAATTTTGAATCCCGCCCCACTTAAACCGATTCCCTTTACAGTCTTGGAAAATGTTGATATAATTATTCCTAATGAAAGAGAGCTATATCGATTGTATGCCTTCTTAAATCAACCTGAGTTAACTGGTGAAAGAAAACTTAAAATTCTACAAGCTTCCAGAGAGATTGTTAAATTAGGTATAAAATATGTAATAACCACTTTAGGGAATAAAGGATCTTTAATTTATATAGGAGCTGACGATAAAGTTATTGAAATTGGAACCCCTAAAGTAAATGCTGTTGATACAGTCGGCGCTGGAGATTGTTTTATAGGAGTATTAGCTAGCAAACTTAGTCAAGGTAAATCAATAATAAATGCCACGAAGTATGCAACAATAGCTGCTTCTATAGCAGTTACTAGGAAGGGTGCCCAAGAATCAATGCCTAATCTTAATGAAATCGAAAAAAAAATGAAAGAATTAAATATTGAGTTAGAATAGGAGTAGAAACTAAATTGAAGCAGGAGATCATTTTTCCTGAAAGAAGCACATCGTTGAGGAAGAATAATTCAGAAGAATTAGTGATTAACATTAATCCAGAAAGCTTTAAAGAGATTTTCATCATAAATGGTAAGCTTTTCAAAACGGAAGCAATCAAGGAAAAAGATCTAATTATAAAATCTAATGATTATTACATGATTATAAATAAAGGAAAAGTCCCTATTGAACTTCATTACGATATTGATATTCAAAACCATCAGGTTATTTATAATCCTTACAAATATGAAAACACGGAAAAAATTAATTTTAAAGCTGAACAATTTATAGAAAAATACAATATCCCAAATAACTATACTGACACACTTCCTAAGTGGTATAGCTTTAAATTTACTTATCCTGAATATAATATGATTTTTATTAGACCAGAATTTGGTTTATCAATTCAAATCCATAAAGATAGGAATGAATACTGGGAAATTTTGGAAGGGAAGCCAATAATCATTAATGGAAATGGAGTATATTATTATGTTGAAAATGGCACTAAATTTGAAAATCTAATAAACACGTATCATTCGGCTATAAATCCCAACAAAGAGGTAGATAAATACATAATAATCAAAGAAAGATGGGACGGTAAATTTGATGAAAATGATATAAACCGTATTTTTAATCCAAATCAATACTATTAATCAATTTTGTTCTGTGAGAAAATATCTCAAGAATCTTGAAAGGAATTGAGGTTCTATAATTCTCTTCAAAACTACATCTAAACCTTATAAGTTTTATGATTTTCACCAACTTAACCTAAAAGTTAAAATTAAAAGCAATACTAAAATCCTTACCGTATGAAGTAATAATCGAAAAAATTAATTGAATAATATTAAAGAATTAAGCAGATTGGTTAAAAAATGGCTCCGAATGAAGATACTAATGAAGATTTGGAAGAAGAATTAGAAGAGGAGGAAGCTTCTGAGGAAATTATTGAGGAAATCGAAGAAGATGAAGATGAATTAGATGCAGAAAAAGAGTTGGATAGATTAAGATTTCATTACAGAGGATATACATTAGAAGAACTCAAAAAAATGAATATGGATCAGTTTATACAATTATTACCAACTAGAGCAAGACGATCATTAAAGCGAGGTCTCCCTCCCAGACAAAAAAAATTGCTTGAAAGGCTTAGAAGGGCTTATCGCGCCAAAAAACGTGGGAAAGATCTCCTAACTCGAACACATGTAAGAGATATGATTATCTTCCCAGAAATGGTCGGACTAAAAATTGGAGTTTATAATGGAAGAATCTATGAAGTGGTTGATATTAAACCAGAAATGATCGGGCATTATCTAGGAGAATTTTCACTAACCCGAAAGCGAGTGCAACACGGATCACCTGGAATTGGAGCCACAAGAAGTTCAAAATATGTACCATTAAAGTAAATCTAAAAATTTAAAATTAATGAGATGAAAAATCATGCCTAACTGGGGTTATTCATTCATCGAACAAAAATATGATTCTGAAAGATTAGCTAAAGCATCGGGTAGAGATTTACGAATTAAACCTAAGCATGCAAGAGAGATCTGTGCTGTGATAAAAGGAATGAAAGTTGAGCGAGCTAAAGAGTTTCTTGAAAATGTTATTCAACTAAAGCAATCAGTTCCTTTCAGACGACATAAGAAAAAAGTCCCTCATCGGAAAGATTTAAAAGAATTTAAGTGGTATGCAGGAAGGTACCCCCAAAAAGCAGCAGCTAGGATATATGAAATTCTTTCTTCCGTAGAAGCGAATGGAGAGTATAAAGGTTTAGATATTGAAATGTGTAGAATTATTCATGCCGCAACTCATCGGGGAAGAATTATTAAAAGATACATTGAACGCGCTCGTGGCCGTAGTACAGCAAAATTTAAACATCTCTCACATATAGAAATCGTGATTTATGAATTTCCAAGTTAGGTATTATAAAAGATAAATAAATAAAATTTTTGATAGAAAATGAGTCCGCTAGTGAAAAATTTCATTGAACAAGGAATTAAGTTGATGCAAATAAACGAATATTTGCGATCAGAATTAGTTCGAGCTGGATTTGCAGGTGTAGACGTTCAAAAGACTCCTTTAGGTGTACGGATAACTTTGAAGACTAGTCGTCCTGGTCTTGTCATAGGGAAAGGTGGAAAACGCATCCAAGAAATTACAGATGTACTCCAAGACCGATTTGGCTTAGAAATGCCTCAAATCGAAGTTGAAGAGGTTCCGAATCCTGATTTGAATGCCCAAATTATGGCGGAAAGACTTGCTTACTCCTTAGATAGAGGTAGGCATTACCGTCGAGCTGGGTATTATATCCTAAGAAAGATCATTGATTCTGGAGGTGCTCTTGGTGCTGAAATCCGAATTTCGGGTAAAGTTACGAGCCAACGAGCCAGAACACAAATATTTCGTGCAGGAACAATGACAAAAAGTGGACATCCTTCACAAGAAGGAGTTGATAAGGGTGTAGCGCAATGTATTCAAAAATCTGGAGTTTTAGGAGTAGTAGTAAAAATTCAGCACGCCGATACAAAGATGGGTGATGAAGTAAAAATAAAAGATGATCTCTTAACTAAAGCTCAAACAGAAGCAGAATCGAAATTAGCTAAAACAAAAGTTGAATATCTTATTGAGGAAGAAGTATCTGGAGTAGTAAAAGAACATGAAAAAATAATTGATGAAGTTGACGAAGAATCTGTATCCGAAATATCATTAACTCCAGAAGAAGATACAGAAGGAAATGAGAAAAATAGAACATAATCTAATTAAAAGGGGTGATATGGAATGGGAGATATATTAACAGCCAAAAGAATACGGGAAATGGATGAAAGAGAAAGAGAAAGAACTTTATTGAATTTAAGGGAAGAATTAATGATGTTATATTCAAATCAAACAGGAGGCGGTGTTTCTGACAATCCTGGTAAGGCTAAGATCTTAAGAAAACAAATCGCAAGAATATTAACTGTATATAATGAGGAACGATAGTGATTAATCCAAAATATTTAATCTACCATGACTTAATAGGAATAAAAGCTTATGTGAAGCTTAAATCAAAAAAAAACGATACAGAATTTTCGGATATTGGAGTTGTGATTGATGAGACAAGAAACATGCTCATTACAGAAAAAGAAAATAAGGTTAAGAAATATATTAAAAAGGATTATGTATTTAAATTTAAATTAACAAAATACCAGAATGATGGAGAGGAAAATTTTCTGGAAGTTCAAGGAAATGAAATAGTTGGTCTTCCCGTGAATAGATTAAGAAGCCTAAAAAAGAAGAGATGGTTTAAAAAATGAGTAGAAATATTGGAATACCTGGTGTTGCGCCCCCTAAGGCGAAAGCTGAAGATTGTAATGATGAATCGTGTCCCTTTCATGGGAATACAAGAATTAGGGGAAAAATTACCCAAGGTGTTATTGTAAGTAAAAGATCAAAAAACACAGTTATTATTAGAAGAGATTATGTTCAATTTGTTAAAAAATATCAAAGATATGAACGTCGAAACACACGACTCGCATGTCATTTACCTGAATGTTTAACTCATGAGATTGAGATTGGAGACCTAGTACGGGTTGGAGAATCTCGCAAAATTTCAAAAACTAAAGCGTTTATAGTATTAAGTAAAATCTCGACTGGAGGGGTTTAAATGGGTACAAGGCGAAAGCTGGGCAAAAAACGTATGGTGAAACCCAAAACGAGTTATGGGTTATGCAATGGATCGAGAATCCAGATCACAGATAATTCTGGAGCTAAAATAGCCCAAATAATTATGGTAGATCATTATAAAGGAAGACTTCGAAGATTGCCCAAAGCGACAGTAGGTAGTATATGTACTGTCACTATAAAAAAAGGAAGACCTGAAATGCGAGGAAATATTGTAAAAGCAGTAATCGTTAGGCAAAAAATGATTTATCGCCGACAAGATGGTACACGATTATGCTTTGAAGATAATGCAGGTGTATTAGTATCGAAAGAAGGTGAACCCCGTGGTTCTGAGATAAGAGGTCCAATCGCACGAGAAGCAGCCGAGCTATTTCCACGTCTAGCATCAATTTCATCATTAATAATTTAAAAACAAGAAAAAGGAGCTCAAGATGAAAGTAAAATCAAGACAACCACGGAAGCAAAGAAAAGCTCTATACAATTATAAAAATCATGAACGATCAAAATTGTTCACCACGAGAGTAGCTGATTTTCTTCGTGATGAATATGGTATAAAGAAGCTCCCTGTAAGGGTTGGTGATCAAGTAAGAGTATGTAAAGGAGAATTTAAAGATTTTGAGGGAGAAGTTCTAGAGATCTCAAAAAACTTAAGATGTAAGATAAAGGAAGCCCAATTCGAAAAATCAGACGGGACACAGTTCCATCCCGGCATCCACGTATCAAATTTGATAATTACTAAGCTTGCGAAGGAAAAAAAATTAGATCCTTGGCGTGCTCAAATGATTGAAAGAAAAGCTTTATATGGTTTTTATGATGTAGATTTAAAAGGACCAAAAAAAGAAAAAGAGGAGGATACATATGACTAGACATGGAGGTCAAAAAACTCTAAAAAGACTCAATACACCTGCTTTTTTACAGATTAAAAGGAAACATGGGAAGTTTTTCATCAAATCTTCTCCCGGTCCTCATCCTAGCAGGATTTGTTTACCACTTCTTCACATCGTAAGAGATTTATTAGGTATAGTAGATAACCACAGGGAAGCAAAGAAGTTAATTGGTTTAGGATATTTTAAAGTCGATGGAAGAGTTATTAGAGATAAAGGATTTCCTTTAGGTTTGATGGATGTCCTTTCAATAGAAAAGATGAATAAATATTATCGAATATTGCCAGATTCCCATTATGGTTTAATCTTGCATGAAATAACTGAAAAAGAAAGTACATATAAATTGTGTAGGATTAATAACAAAACTAACATAAAGGGAGGTCATATTCAATTAAATTTACATGATGGAAGAAATATTTTGATCAGGGTTAATGATCCAAGGAGCCCTAAAGAAGACATTTATAAACGTATGGATGTTCTAAAAATATCTGTTCCAGAGCAAGAAATAATAAAAGTTTTGAATTTCAAGGAAAATAATATAGCAATTATTATGTCTGGTAAGAATATCGGACAAGTGGGAAAAATTATTAATATTTTAAAGCGATTTGGTCCAAAAGCAAGTACGGTCTCTATTCAGCATAATGGGAGTCACACAGAAACATTATATGATTATACATTTATAATAGGAGAAGATCAATCCGAAATTGATTTACCTAAAATAGATAATTAAAAGACTTAAAGAGATAAAAAATATGTCAATAAAAACTAAAAAGAGAGTTTCAAGCGTTGAATCCAAAGAATTTGATGAAAAATGGAAAAACCCAATGAAAAAACCATTCTTAGAAAAGATTGTACTGAATATAGGTGTTGGTGCTGGTGGAGAAGAATTAGAAAAAGCAGCTAGTGTACTGGAACAAATAACTGGTAGAATACCCGTTAAAACAATTTCAAAAGTTAATGTGAAAGAGTTTAATCTTAGAAAAGGACGGCCAATTGGCTGTAAGATTACTATACGAGGCAAAGAGGCTGAAAGATTATTAAAAAGATTATTATTAGTAAATAACAATAAAATTTTGAGAAAAAGCTTTGATAATTATGGTAATTTCGCATTTGGTATTGATGAACATATTAAAATTCCTCAAACAGAATATGAGGCGAGTGTAGGATTATGGGGTTTGGATGTGTGTGGAAGAATCGCTAGACCTGGGATGAGAGTGAAGTATAGAAGAAAAGCTAGGTCAAAGATTCCTAAACATCATTATATATCTCGTGCGGAAGCCCATTATTTTTTAAAACAAAATTTTGGAGTTGATATCGTAAAAAAATTAGATTTAGAATTTATTTAATGAATTTTAGGGTGAAAAAGTATTCCACAAGGCAAGCGTTTTGGTAAAGGACAAAGAGAATGTCGACGTTGTCATACCCATCGAGGAATCATTAGAAGGTATGGTTTGTACATTTGTCGTAGGTGTTTTTATGAAATTGGGAAGGATATTGGATTTAAGAGATTTGAATAAGAAAATTAAAAAATGAAAAAAGGATGTGAAAAGGTTTGGTAAATTCAATCGCAGATGCATGTTGCGCTCTTAAGAATGCAGAGAGAGCACGTAAAAAGGAAGTGATAATCAGTCCTGCTTCTAAAGTTCTTCAACAGATACTTCGGATCTTCCAAAGAAATGCTTACATCGGAGAATTTGAAAGATATGATGATGGTCGTCAAGGAAAATTCAAGATTGCATTACTAGGGAGAATTAATGAATGTGCAGGTTTAATAAGATTGAATTATAAAATTAATCAATTCGACTTTTTGGAAAGACGATTACTACCCGCACCAGGTTTAGGATTAATTATTTTAACTACAAATGAAGGAATAATGACAATGAAAGAAGCTGAGGAAAAACATATAGGAGGTCATACTTTATGCTATATTTATTAATAATTCTAGGAGGTAATTGAAAATGGTAAAAATAGCGTTCTTTAAAGAAGAATTGGATATTCCTGACGGAGTTGAGGTTATTCTGGAAGGAGGACATCATATTAGAGTTAAAGGTCCAAAAGGAGATATCACAAAAGATTTTTCGCATGTAAGGGGTATAAATGTAGCAATTAAAGATGATAAAGTCATTTTTTCAACAAATTTCCCTAAAAGTGGAACATTAGCTTTAATAAAAACTGTAGTTAGTATTATTAATAACCTGATTATAGGTGTTCAAACTAATTATAAATATGTCTCAAAGATTGCCTATTCCCATTTCCCATGCAGCGTTCGAGTGGATGATGAAAACCAAACCATACTTGTTGAAAATTTTCTAGGTGAAAGAGCCCCAAGAAAAGCTAAATATTCAGATAATGTAAAGGTGGAAGTGAAAGGAGATGATGTTTATTTTATTGGTCCAGACAAAGAGTCACTTGGTCAAAGCGCTGCAAATGTTAAAAGGGCATGTCGGATAAGAAAAAAAGATCCCAGAGTATTCCAAGATGGAGTTTACTTGTATCGAAAACAATTGGGAGAAGAAATTATTTGGGAAATTAAATAAAATGAGGTTTTAATTGTGACCCAAGATAAAAGATTGATGGAACTGAGGAAAAAAATTGATAAAAAGAGACCGTCTTTCAGACGAGTTGAATCTTGGAGATATAAAAGAGTAAAGGATTCTTGGAGGAAAGCAAGAGGTATTGACTCAAAAACTCGAAAGAAAAAGAAATTAGGTGTCAAATCTCCAACAATAGGGTATAGAACTCCAAAAAAAGTTAGAGGTTTACATCCTTCAGGGTATACAGAAGTATTGATTTATACATTTAATGATTTAAAGAATTTAAATAAAAATAAGCATGCACTAAAAATTTCTGGAAAATTAGGAGCTAAAAAGCGCATTGCATTAACAGATTACTGCCAAAGAAGAGGTTTTAAAATATTAAACCTTGGTGTTTCACAGAGAGAAATTGAAATGTTAGAAGAAATGGCAGAAGCTCCTATCGCAGATTTAGAAAGTGATGAATTTATTGATATCGATGATTTAGAAGATTCCATTGGAGATTAAGAAAAATTGGAGGAACTAACAAATGAATTTAAAACCACAGAGAAGAATGGCTGCAGAGATCCTCAAGTGTGGAGAGAATCGAGTTTATTTTGATCCATATTTAGTTGAAGATATTTCTCTAGCTATAACACGTGAAGATATTCGCAATTTAATAAAGCAAGGAGTAATTCAGAAGAAATATAAACAAGGTATTTCGAAACAAAGAAAAAACATTCGACATGAGAGGAAGAAGAAAGGAAGAGCGAGAGGATTAGGTAAGAGAAAGGGTACAAAGAAAGCAAGAACACCAAAAAAGCAGGCTTGGATTAAGCGAATCCGTCCAATAAGAAGAGAATTGAAAAAGTTAAGAGATAGAAAGCTAATCACAGCTACAAATTATCGGAAATTATATAAAAATGCTAAAGGCGGAATGTTCACCAGCGTTGCTCAACTAAATCGATATATAAAAGAAAAGGAATTAATAAGAAGAGGTAGATAAAATATGGCACATGGACCAAGATATAGAAGACCACCCCAAAGACGATTTGAAGGTAAAACAGATTATCATAAGAGATTACGGTTATTAAAATCAAGAAAATTGAGGGTAGTAATTAGAGTTTCAAATAACCATACTCGAGTACAAATTGTCGAATCTAAGTTTGGCGGGGATAAAGTTTTAATATCTGCTTTTTCTAATGAAATATCTTCTAAATATGGATGGAACGCTAGGACTGGTAATATCCCCGCGTCTTATTTGACAGGATACTTAGCAGGATTAAGAGCAAAAAAACAAAACATCCAAGAAGCGATATTTGATCTTGGTATTTTCTATCATAGAAATAGAGTTCTTGCTGCTTGTAAAGGAATTATAGACGCAGAAATACAAATACCCTATCATGAAGAATTCTTTCCAGAAAGTTTAGAAGAAAGAATAAAAGGTATTCATATTGAGAATTACGCAAAAAAATTAAAATCACAAGATCCTGAAAATTATGAGCGTGTATTTTCTGGTTATCTCAATAAAAGTAAAGTAAACCCACTGAAAATTAGTCAGATTTTTTCAGATTCAATTAAAATGATAGAAAGTAAAGCTTGAACTAAGTGATTTGAGATGAGTCGTTTAAGGAATATGGAGGAAGAATGGGTCCCAAAAACTCGTTTGGGAGAATTAGTTAAGCAAGGGCTCATTACATTAGATAAGATTTATCAAAATAATTTAGTGGTAAAAGAAAAAGAAATTATTAATACATTACTTCCACAGATCAAAGAGGATGTTATACATATTGCTATGGTTCAACAAATGACAGCTAGCGGTCAACGAAGCAAATTCAAAGCTGTTGTGATCGTAGGAACTGATGGATTTATTGGTATTGGTTCAGGCAAAAGTCGTGAAGTTGGACCTGCAATAAGGAAAGCAATTGATAAAGCCAAACTCTCTATTGTACCAGTACTTAGAGGTTGTGGAAGCAAAGAATGTGGATGTGGAGGCACACATAGTATTCCTTTTAAAGTAAAAGGCAAGTGCGGTTCAATTCGGATACAGCTTATTCCAGCTCCTGTTGGTGTTGGATTAGCATGCGCTGATAAGGTAAAACAAGTTTTAAGATTATGTGGAATTGAAGATATTTGGAGTAAAACATTTGGTGATACCCGAACAAGCGAAAATCTTGTAAAAGCAACTTTTGATGCGCTAAAAAACGCTCATAAATTTAACTTTAATATATAAGAAAATGAGTGGTGTAAATATGGCAATGGCAAAAAAGAAAATTAAGTCAAAAGAAACTGAGTATATCCCAAAGCTCTATTTTGCAATTCGTATAAGAGGGGCACCCAGTATGAGGCGGAAAATTCTTGATACCCTTAAAATGCTTAGGATGCACAAAGTAAATCATGGTGTCCTCATTTGGGGAACTAAGAGCTATAAAGGAATGCTAATAAAGTGTAAAGACTATATAGCATTTGGAGAAATTGATGATAAAACATTAGTTAGATTATTAAGAGTTAGGGGAAGGGTTGAGGGGAATAAACCACTCACAGAAGAGCATTTAAAAAACTTAACAGATTTTAAAACATTTAAAGAACTTTCAAAGGCATTACTTAACGGAGAGATCCAATATCGAGAGAAAGATTTATACAAAATTAAACCAGTTTTTCGATTACACCCCCCTAGAAAAGGATATCGAGGTTCAATAAAAAAGCATTTCCCTGAAGGTGGCACACTTGGATATATTGGTCTTTATATAAATGATTTAATTCATAAAATGTTATAGTGCGTAGGTGAAAAAAACAAATGAGAAATTTCGATAGAAATGTAAGAAAAATGCGAGGCAGAAGAACACATGGCTATGGTAAAGTGGGACAGCATAGAAAAACGGGACAACGCGCAGGGAGAGGGAAAACGACTCAATGGAAAAAGAGCAAAAAGAGTTATTACTTAAAACAAAAAGAATTAGGATTTCCAGATCCAGATTGGGATATGGGAAAAAAAGGCTTTAAGAGACCTCAAGATATAACCCGAATTTATAAAGTTAATACTCTTAATGTTAAAGATTTAGATCATAAAATTGAAACTTTAGTTATAGAAGAAAAAGCCTCCAAATCTGGAAATACTTATAGTATTAATTTAAATGATATTAATATACAGAAAGTATTAGGACGCGGAGAAATTAATAAAAAAATCAACGTATCTGTTAAAAATGCCTCCAAAAGAGCTGTTGAAAAAATAGAAGCTGCTGGTGGAAAAATCAATTTACTCTCAGATATAAAATAAACCACTCAAATTAATTGTAATTTTCTACTTCTCGGATTAAATTCTACGACTTATTTACTTATATGAGAGAATAAAATGGACTTCATTTCAAATATAGAACCAGATGATAATGAAAAGGATGATAGTAGTGAAGAGGATAAAAGAAGGAGTAAATGTTTAATTATTTGTTTAGTAATCTTAATTATAATGATGCTCCCTTCTACTATAGCTTTACTGGCTATTTTTTAAAACATATTAGTGAACCATTTTATGAACTAATTGGATTAAACCAGGTAAAATAAAAATAAATCCAAGTGTGTTTCCTATAATATGTGTTATAGTAAATGGAATGCCCGTTAAAAAATAGGGTAAAAATTCATTAATCGTGCCAAAATATGACAGAACATCCACTAATGAAGAAAAAATTTGAAAACTTATAGTTATGATGGCTCCTAGAAGACCAAATATAACCATCACAGGAATTATATATAAATCATCATCGATCGTGAAGAAACTTCGTTTACTTAGAAAATCATTAGTTAATGCCCCTAATAATCCCGTTATTGTATAATGTGTTAATTGAAAGGCTAAAAGTGGTAAAGGAGAAGCTCCAATAGGATTGAAAAAACAAAAAATTAATGAGCTTAAAAACCCAACAATCATCCCATCTCTTTTCCCTAAAATAAAGCCTGATAAAAATATTGTAAGAGTGAATAACTCAATATTAGGAATATAAGCCAATAAATATCCTAAAACAATCCCTAAAGCGGTAAATGTGCTAATTAAAGCAAATCTAAAAGACTTTTTCTCAAGCCAGACGGAAGAATTAGCATTTTCTCTTTCTAAATCTAAAGTTTCAACTGATTCTTTAGCTTTTTGTACAGTCTCTCTATTCTCATTCTCTATGTTATACTGGTTGTTTCTATCAGATTTTAATTCCAATATTCTCATGCAAAAACTATCTTTCTAATATGTTATATAATAAGAAAAAAATAATATAAAGATATGGAAAGTTATCCTACGATTTCAAGACCCCTATTATTGAAATAATGAGATTAGAAAGAGATAATTTTTCTTTAAAAACTAAAATTCTAGAGTGAATTTCGAATAAAAATATGTATAATTTATGAATATCCTATATATTTTATTCTTCTTTTTCTCTTCGTAAAGCACTCATCTGACTAAACGATGCCAAATATTTTAACCCTTTAACTTTAATTTTACGCGCAAGAACTTTTCTTCTGATATCTCGACTTGAAAGAGTTCCATCACCAATTTCTTTAAAAGTTTGTCTTGTAGTTTTTATATAACTATCCCATCCTACTACGTCCTTTTTTAAATTATCTTTAGGTGTGTTTTTCATACCCCCAACAGATACGATTCCATTTTCCACTGTAACTAGCGCAGCGTATTCTCTATCTGTAGGATTTAAAAGTATTTTGAAATTGGATTCCTTGAACTGCTCTTTGAATTTTTCATTTATATTCAAGGATTCATAACGTTCTTTTATAGATTTAACAAATTCACTCATTTCTTCACTACCAATGTCTTGTACCGACATAATTTATATACTCTATTTTAGAATTGATTTTATTTGCCAAAAATAATTATTATATCAAGATATTTAAATCTATGACATTTTTATAAATAGAATACATTTCAAATTAATGCTTATTTAACCATTAATTTCATTTTAATTATATGAAATTGAGATAGGTTCATCTACTTTAAAATATTTCTTTAAGCTTAAAATATCATTTTCTACTGATTTTGGGTGGGTGTTATATACTTCATTTGGATAATTTTTTAGAGAAAATTCAGCTAATTGAAAGAGAACCTTATTAAGAGCTTTCCCTTTCTGTGTTAAGGAATATTCAACTATTATTGGTGTAGAAGAATAAATTTTTTTTTCGATTAAACCCGATCTATTCAATTCTTTTAACCGCAATGAGAGCATCTTTGTGCTAAGTTGAGGATTTGAAACTAAGAACTCCGAAAACCTTTTTTTACCTTTAAATAAATCTCGTAATATTTGCATCGTCCACTTCTTTCCTAAATACCTCATTGCGACTTCTATAGGGCACTTCTTCATATTGTTTAAATCTTCCCAGACTTCCATTTTTCTCACAATATTACTAATTAGTTAGTATTTAGTTTAAATTGTATAAAAGTTTGTTACTTTATAATACTTTATAACATTTTGTTATATAATTAATTAATATTAGGTGCTTAAAATTGGAGAATATCATAAAAATTAAGGAAGAACTAGAATGTTTGATAAAGACTGCTTTTGATTTTTTTATAAAAAATGATTTATTAGAAAGTTGGTTAACTGAGAAAGCTAATGTGGAACCTATAATTGGAGGAAAATATGAACTTTTTTGGAAACCTGAAAACAGAGAAGACAACAGCACAATTGGATGTAAAATAACTGGAATCGAGAAACACAGATTTATTTCCTTTAACTGGAAAGGACCCGTTCAATTCAAATCTTTTATGAATACAGCTGATCCATTAACACATGTGATTGTATTTTTTTCCCCTCATAAGACTGTACCAGATAAAACTATTGTACATTTATTCCATACAGGCTGGAGAAAGAATACAGAATGGCAAAAAGCTCGAAATTATTTTGAAAAGGCCTGGTCGACAGCATTAGAAGGATTAAAACAAAAAATTAAAGAAAAAGTTTTACCCTAGCTTAATTGCACTGATGAATTTTATATGTTAGTAGGTAAATGAATAGCTATTTTACAAACATTTCCGCCATTTAACACTGATTCTAAAACTTCGACTCTAATTGATTTTTGTAGAATCTCTTCCCAAATACCCTTATAGAAACCAGCGCCACAATAGCAGTAAGTAGAAGATATTTTTGTCCTAGCGATTTTTAATGCATCTCTTACCCTCGGACAATGGCAATAGAGTGATTTTTTCTTTTCAGGATCTGATTCTTTCATGTATTCGCTAAAATATCCACTCTTAGGTATTTTAGTGGCAATAATTTTCCCATCCTTCTTAATGCCAGCTAAGCCCCAACCTTTACTTACAACAAAATTAAAATTTTCCTCATCTAATTTAAGAGCATCCTTAAGGAATATTTCAAATTTTTCTTGGAGCATTTGGTGAGCTAAATCAATATCCCCAGTTTCTTCATATTTCTTCTTGATCTCTTGTAAGTCTTGTTTAGGGTATTGACATGCACATCCAGTCATAATATTAATACGCTTTTCTTCATCAACAATCGAGTCGAGTTTTTCAATAGCTTTTCGGGACCAACTAAAAATTATATTTTTGCTTGTAGCATCTGAAAAACCTTCGCTACCTTTCATGACTTCTTCTTTTATATCCTTTCCAGCTAGCTCATCAAGACAATTAGAAAACTTATTTAACCAATATTTCTCAAAATCAAAATCTTCAGACATTATCTTTTCTTATGACTCGTTTTTATAATAATATATAAATTATCAAATTCAGCAAATATTTTTAAATCTTATAGGCGAATTCCATTGTGTCAAATTTTTTGTATTAAGGTTATTTAAATCCCATTAGATCAGAAAAAACCTCTTATATTTTTATTAAAAATTTTCTTCTTTTAAGAGAATTTTAAATCGAAATCTTAATAAATGGAGAAAAGTTTTTTTAGGATAAGTTTCCTAATAATATTTTTAATCAAACATATATTTGTTTAAATAAACAATCATCTAAATGAAAAAAATCAAGTTGGAACATGCAAACTATTAAAAAAACATTGTTTATTGTCAGCTTGTTAGTTTTAGTACAACTATTATATCAAAGTTCCATTCCAATTGTAAAAGCTGACGCTAGTATTCCTACTTCATATTCTGAAGAATTAACCATAAATAGCACATATGTATATAATGTTACTCAATTCAGCAGCGAAGTAGGTTGGTATAATTTTTCAGGTGGATTTGAAGGAAATTGGAGAACAAATGCAGGAGGGCAAATTAAACTTAATTTAACAGGTTTTTATAACAAAGATCCTTATGATTGGGGTAATTTATTTGAAGATCCAATACCCTGGTTTGATATTGAGATACTGGAATATAATCTTGGAGTACTGACTGCCAATTTTACCTTGAATAATAGGTCTAATAGTGAAATTGCGAGATCGTTAACTTTTGGGTATAATACATTTCAGCCAGGATTTTTAATACCAAAGGAAAATCTAACATATATAAAAGATTCTGCTTTAAGTCAAGCAAATCCCGGAGGATTATTTGATCTTGAAGGATTAGTTAATATAGAAGAAACTTATAATTTTCTCTTTATTGGCTTTGATCAAATTGGTGGAAATCAGAAAACTCACATGATTTATGATAAAGAGACAGGTTTGTTAGTGTGGGCAAAATCGAGTGTTTTTGGATATCTACTTGAAATTAAATCACTGAATTTCACAATAGAAGATAATATTATTTATAATGTTTCTAGATTCAGTGGAGCAACAGGTTGGTATAACTTTACAGGTGGATTTGAAGGAAAATGGAAAACAAATGCAGGAGGGCAAATTAAACTTAATTTAACAGGTTATTATAACAAAGATCCTAATGATTGGGGTAATGTTATTGACGATCCTATTCCTTGGTTTGATATTGAGATATTAGAAAACAGTTCAGGGATTTTATCGACTAATTTTACACTAACAAACAGATCTAATAGTGAACTTGCTTGGAGTTTAATACTTGGATATAATAACTTTCAGCCTGGTTTTATTCTGCAAATTATTGAAAATTTAACTAAAGTAAAGAATTTAGCATTAGAACAAGCATCGGGATTTGTAAACGGGTTAGTTTCTGTTGAAGAAACTCAATTAACTATTAAAATATCATTTGATCAAATCGGTGGTGGTCAAAGAACTTCTATGATTTATGAAAAACGAACTGGACTATTACTTTGGGTCAATTCTTCTGTTGCTAGTTATTTACTTGAAATGGTACTTGACAATTATATCCCATGGGAACTAAATGAAAAAGAACCTAGTCCAGCGGATAATTTTCTTTTAAAATTCCTCCCCTATATAGTTATAACCTCTTTAAGTATAATCATTATTTCAACATCTCTAATCATCTCAAAGCTTAAGACTAATTTCAAGAAGTTTAATAAATATATTATAATCGCAATCTTAGCTAGTGCAAGTTTCGCTTCATTTTTTGTGTTTACTTCTAGTATAGAGGTTGCTGAAGTAAATGAACCTTTGCGTGAAGTTCAAAACATTACTTTAATTGTTGATTACGGAAATGGAACAATAAAAACATTGGAAAACTTTGAGTTAACCGATTATAATACCACAGCCTTTGATGCATTGATCAATTGGTGTGAAGTGGAATATAAAGATTATGGTGAAATGGGTATTCTTGTAGAAGAAATAGATGGAATTCGAGGCAACTGGCGTTATTCTATTAATGGTGATTATCCTGGAGTTTCTTCAAACAAATACAATCTAAAAAATGGAGATTCTGTTGAATGGGTTTATGGTTAGATTATTAACAATTTTTTTTCTCTTTTCGATTTCAACGAAAAAGAGTAATATTAATAATTCGTATCCTTGGTTTGGATTTTCTTTAACACAGGTTCTATATCCCTAAAAGATTTTCTAATTTTATGAAAATAATAACCTAGTTTATATCCTTTTTTACAATTTGTAAATAACATAAAATCATTATCGGCATCACCTACTAAAATAATTGTATACCCCTTAGCTCCTCTAATAACAATATCTCTTAACTCACCTTGTTGTAAACCTTGGCTAATCTTTTCCCCTAGTGAAATCAATGTTGCTGGACTTGCGCTGTAGATATCCCAAACAACATCAGCGGTTTCTGAACTAGCAATTCTTAATCCTGTTTTTGAAACAATAGCTGTTCCTTCCAAATCGGTAGAACTTTCTAATTGTTCTAATGCTCTCATTAACTCATCTAAAATCTGTTGACTGATTTCAATTTCAGAATCTTCAGCTTTTTCCAATTTTAACACCTCTAATATAATTATAATGGTTTTTAAGAATTTAAATATTTTTTAGATAAAAACTTCTTAACTCCTTTAGATAAACCGGATCTCCCTTTTTTACTTCTGTCTCATTTGTTTCTATTCCCACAATAACATTTCCTTTCGTACCAAACGTATTTAAAATTCTTGTAAAAGGATATTCTAACTTCTTACCTACAATCTTTTTAGCACCTATCACACTTTGAGCTAGTCCTGTACATATTATACCTTGAGAATGGTTTGGATTCTTTATAGTACCCTTTTTTATTTTATGCTTATAAAAAAGCGGAGGATTTTTATGAATTTTTAATATTTTTGCTGACCCTAAAATTCTAAGTGTTGTAGGGGGTAAATCTAACCGACTTATAAGCATCATGGATCTTTTTTTTCTAATTAAAACCTTTTCTCTTAAAATTATTAAGGCATTAAATCCATTATCTTTGTTTGAGACAGTAGATTGAATTCTTTTACTATCTTTTTCATAATAAGGATAGATATTACCTACGATGGTCAACATACCGATCGTTATATGGACTTGAGTTCCAAAATGAGTCTTTGGTTTAAAGAGTTTATTATTATTAACATTCACTTCAATAACATCACAATACTCAAAAGCTTCCGGATTGTTTGTTGCATAACAACCACGATAGATTTTATTCACATCTACTCCTTTTACATTAATTCCTATTCGGTCACCTGCTTTCGCACTATCGACATCTTGATGAAAAATCTGAATACTTTTAACTCGACCTGAAGATTTAATTGGTAGTATATCTAAATTTTGATTTAATCTCAAATTACCACTTAGTAATGTTCCTGTCAATACAGCACCCCTACCTTTAATTGGAAAATGGTGATCTATAGGAATTATAATATCTCCTCCAATATCCCTTTTTAATTCTATTGAATTTATAATTTCTAATATTCCTTCTTTTAATTGTGTAAAACCAGTGTTTGATTTCGCAGAAACAGGATAAATAGGTACATTTGAACCATAAGTAGTAGTGTTAAAAAAATTCCTTGTCTTTTCTACCTCATCATTTACACTTCCAGAGAAGAGATCAGTTTTATTAAGAATTACAATTATTTTACTAATTCCTAAGGATTCAATCATAATAATATGCTCTCCGGTTTGTACTTGAGGCCCCTTATTTATATCAATAACTATCAAAGCACAATCAATGATTTCCACAGATGAAGCACTGATTTTAATTAGATCAGCATGCCCAGGACCATCGACGAGTGTAATAAGGTAATCTTCAAGTACGAAGCTAGTAAACCCTATATCTATCGTAATCCCTCTTTCTTTACTTTGAGGATGAGCATCGATACCAGCTGTTGATATAATTTCGCTAAGGACTTTCGCTATTGCCGTTTTCCCAGAATCTATATGACCAAATAATCCAATATGTACTGGAATTTTCTTAGTAATATCCATCTTAATCTATTAAAAAAATGATGTAGGATATAAATTCCTTTTTTATAATATAGCAACTTAATTTAAATATAAAAGTAAAAGAGTGTTTAAAAATCGGACTCGATTAATTTTATTTACTATTTTGCTTTTAAATATTATATGAGTCCTAAGTTTTGTCCCTACTGTGGCAACCCTGTAAAAGAATCTGATAAATTTTGTATCATATGTGGGAAACCCCTTCTTTCTGATATCCCAAAGACAGAGCGGAAGTCTGAAATCAAAGATACTAAGGAAAAAGAGGCACCGGAAAAAAAGTTTAAAGAAGAAGAACCAATTGTGGAAGAAAAGACTGAAGAAATATTAGAAATGGAAGAAAATGAAAAAAATAAAAAGAAATCTAAGAAATCGAAAGAAAAAAAAGATGTAAAACCTCTTCCTGAAGATGTAAAAGAACAAATGGTATATTACATTGAATATAATGATATCCAATTAAATAAAAAGGTCTTAATAGACAAACTAAATGAAATTTCGAAACTAACTAAAGACACTAGATATGAATATGATACAGCCTTCAAGAACGAAGTTAATATAAAACTAGAAGCGATTAAAACACTTATAAACGAAATGAAACAAAAAGAAACCGTCATTAAACAAAATTTAGAAGAACCTTTCATTGTACAACGAATTCAAAATGATATTGATACTAAAGTGCAACACCTTGAGAATTTAAGTCGTGAACATAAATTACATAAAGTTGATAGAGAAACCTTTGAGAAATTGAGGGAGAAATATAAACAAGAAAAATTAGACTTGGAGACACAAAGAGAAGAATTAACTACTGGTATGAAATTATGGATACAAGACTTAAAGCTAGAGAAAGTAGAGTTATCTAGTGAACGCAAACTTAACAAAGGTCAATTTCACGCGAAAGAGATAACAGAAGAGCAATATCAAGAAAAAGATGAAGATTTTGATTTAAGATTAAAAAAGATTAATACTAAAATCAAGACTTTAGAGGAATTAACAAAGTAAAGTTATACTAAAACTATTTTTATAAAGCAATATTTTCAAATTTGATAAAAATGAGAAACAAGATAATTACAATTATAATACTCATAATAGCACTTTCTTTATTAACAATAGGGATCGCGCAAGGACAGCATAATTTGATAAATTCTTTTTATGATAAAATGGTAGGAAATCCTTAAATCTCCCACCTTCCTCTTTTAAGAGAAGTTGAATTATCTAAAAAACCTTTCTTCTGAAAATTCTTTTCTTGTGATTTTCGAAATTTATTAGATTGACTATAATGTGGTTTACACAAATAAATTTTACGATTGGAGCTATCTTTAAGTTTTAAACCTGCTTTTTCGACATATAACTTCCACGCATTCTCAGAGAGAGAACGGATTGCATTCTCATTACATTCTTTTACTGAACACTTTCTCGTCTTAGTTGTTCCTCCCATATCTCTTTTATCTCTAAGTTCCTTTGGAAGCTTCATAATCAAACACTTGCTAAAAACTTTATTAGGATTAAATATTATGTTTTTTAAATATTTAATATCTTAAAATTTTTTGCAAAAACAGATGGACACAATAGACTTACTTTTCAACGAAAATTTGATAAAAAAAAAACTATACCCATGTGATTCACTCTCACGGGTTTCTCTACAAGACGATTTTTTTACTAAAGCTGCGGTTGTCTTTTTAATAATTCCTTATGAAAATAAACCTTATGAACTAGTTTTGATTCACCGTTCCGATGAAGGAACACGACATAGAGGTGAAATATCTTTTCCTGGTGGAAAATTTGAGATTGATGTTGATAAATCCTTAAAAGACACGGCCTTAAGAGAAACTGAAGAGGAGATAGGGGTTCCCCGAGGTAAAATTAGAATAATCGGATGCTTAAATGACTTTCCTACGACAACGAAATATATTGTTACCCCCTTTCTAGGAATTATTGATGAAAATCAAAAACTCCAAAGAGATGAGAGAGAAGTTCAAAAAATCTTGAAAGTCCCTATTAATTTTTTTGTAGATAAATCCAATTTTAAAGAGCAAACTTTTGATATTAAAGGTATAAAATTCCCTGTTTTTTATTTCAATTTTTTAAATGAAGAAAATTGGCGAACCTATACTATTTGGGGAGCCACCGCCTTTTTAATTACATATTTCCTTGAATTGGTTTATAATATTCAAATAGGTTCAAACAAGGCAAGGAGACCGACAATAGAGGATATCAAAATGAGATATGAGGATTTTGAAGAATAAATTTTATATAAAAGTTTGATCATAATAATGAAATCATTAAACCTAAGAAGGGCTACTATTGATGATATAAAAGATAAAATTGTAAAATGATTTTCATTGTATTTTTATTAATTTGGCATTATATTCTGAGCAACTTTTACATTCTGGAATTTTACATAAGAAATTTATTTTTGGAAGAGAACAACTTGAATAAAAGGGGCATTCAAGCAAATTTAGAACTATTGAAAGATCTGCATCACTACTCATATCATTTTCCTTAATACTTTATTTTTCTATGAATCTAGCAGTTATTTATTTATAAAGAGAAAAACAGTTCAAATTTAGTAATTCGTTATTTAAAATAGTTCTACTTAAAATAGAATATATTTTAAGACATTATAATATCTCTGCAATAATTTTTCCTAATATAAATAAAGAATAAACTTCAATTAGAATTGTTTCTTTTTTGTATTAATTATATAAAAAACAATAATAAAGATTACCATGAAGTATAGAAAAATGGGTTCACTTGATTGGGAAGTCTCTGCTCTTGGATTTGGGGCAATGAGATTACCCTCATTTAACCCACTAAAAGTAAATGAAGAAGAAGCAATCAAAATGATTCGATATGCAATTGATAATGGAGTGAATTATGTTGATACTGCTTACCCTTATCATAATGGTCAGAGTGAAATTATTGTAGGAAAAGCTTTAAAAGAAGGATACCGAGACAAAGTACATCTCGCAACTAAATCACCTGTATGGATGGTAAAAAAAACTGAAGATTTTGATAAATTTCTCAATGAACAAATTGAACGTTTACAAACTAAACCTGATATCTATCTCTTTCACGGATTAAATAGAAATAGATTAGAGAAGATTAAAAACTTGAACTTAATCAAAAAAATGGAAGAAGCTAAAGAAAAGGGATTAATTAAATACATTGGCTTTTCTTTTCATGATAATTATGAGGTGTTTAAAGAGATCATAGACTATTATAATTGGGATTGCTGTCAAATCCAATATAACTACCTTGACATTGATTATCAAGCTGGTACTAAAGGAGTGCAATACGCTGGTAGTAAGGGAATTGCTTTGATAATTATGGAACCAATTCGTGGAGGAAAATTAGCCATTCCTGATCGTGTATTAGACAGAAAGCCTGAAATTAAAGAAGTGCTGGATAAATCTGAGATTAAAAGAAGAATGCCTGATTGGGCTTTGCAATTCGTTTGGAACCATCCTGAAGTATCAGTAGTATTAAGTGGAATGAGTGCTATGGAGCAAGTTGTAGAAAATATTGAATCCGCAGAAAATTCAAGAATAAACTTACTAACCGATAAAGAATTAAAAACTATTTCTGAATTACGTGAAGCATATAATAATTATACAATAATTCCATGTACAAGTTGTGGTTATTGTCTTCCATGTCCCAATGGAGTTAGTATCCCCAATGTTCTTAGATTAGTAAATGATCTCTATTATTGGGGTGACAGGGGGAAACCTAGAATTAATTTTTTCTATGATAGGATGGCAAAAACAGATGAAGATTTAGAGAAAAGGAAGGCTGAAGGTGAAGATGTTGAAGGTGCTGCTGCCCTCTGTATTGAGTGTGGTGAATGTCTTGATAAGTGTCCTCAACAGATTGATATACCCTCTTTTATGGAAAAAGCTAATGCTATATTTGAAAATGGAGAACGTCTTTCAAAAGTTTTTGATTAGCTAAGGCCCTTGACGGTTAGAGTGGTCTCTGACACTGGGCTTCAAACCCAGTTATCCTGCGGAGGGATAGGGGTTCGATTCCCCTCGAGGGCCGCCAAATTTCTCCTATTACACTATTCTTTTTTTTCAATTTTTTTTAATTTTACTTAAGATGACTTAAAATGCTTTAATTAAAAAATATCAAAAGAATTATTTGACAAAATGCTTTATTTATTTTATTTACTTTGTATGATTGGATAAGTGATATATCATGGTGGATTTTAATAAGATAAGTGAGTTTTTTCAAAATTCTGCTATTCCTCAAAATATGCTAGATAGAGGGCAAATTGTACTCAATAATTTCATGAAACCAATAAAGACTTTGTTTGAACAAAAAAGTGTTCCAAAGAAACCTTGGAGTGATGAACAAATCGAATTCTTCTTACAGACTCTTTCGAATATGGACACTGATAAAGATAGTAATGCAGCAAGAGTAGGAGAAAGAGAGGCAAGAATAGCATCAAAACTACATCTTCAAACTTCTGCAGGATTTTGTCATGGAGTAGGAAGAAGTGGATTTTTAACGGCTCCACAACCTAAAGCACCTGGGGGTTCTATAATGTATGAAATCTCTAATTATTTAGCGCGAGATATATTAAGGAATTCCGGATTACCAAATATAAAAGAAGCAATTGTAGTTCCATTATGCACAGGGATGTCTTTATCCTTAACATTAGGTGCTTTAAGGCCAGATGAGAATGAACAATATTCAAATGGTAAAAGAACGGTATTAGTTCCTCAAATTGACCACAAGTCATTGTTAAAATCGATAGAATTAATGGGATTTAAAACAAAAATTGTAAAAGGTAAAATTTTTGGAGATGCCGTAAGGATTCCTCCCAAAGATATAGAAACTAAAATTGATAATGATTGTTATTCAATAATCTCTATTACAAGTTTTTTTCCGCCACGAGAACCTGACAATCTAAAGGAAATTAGCAAATTAGCACAAGAAAATGACTTGGTTCATATAATTATCAATGCCTATGGTGTTCAAAGCCCGGAATGGATGAAATTAATTCGTTCCGCAATTGATGCTGGGAGAGTTGACGCGATAATTCAATCAACTGATAAAAATTTTCTCACTCCCGTTGGAGGAGCCGTAATTGCATCTCCCCTTAAAGAAAATATACTTAAAATCAGCCAAACTTATGCTGGACGGGCATCAGCTACCCCAGTTGTTAATTTTTTAATATCTATGCTCTCTTTAGGAATTAATGGTTATCAAAAATTGATTGAAGAACAACAACAAAACAGAAAATTACTTGAAGATGAATTATCAATTGTAGCGAAGAATTTAAATGAGCGAATATTAGAAATTTATAATCCTGTAGCAGTGGCTCTATCTCTTGAAAATTTAAAAGAAGAACATTTATTTGCTATCGGTGGAGCTTTATATAATTTAAGAGTTACAGGTCCTCGAGTGTATAATCCAAAAGAAAATGCATTTGGTACGTGTTGCGAAAATTATCCAACACCATATATTGTCATGAATGCTGCAATAGGCTCAAGAAAAGAAGATATTATCTCTGCTGTTGAAAGATTTGAAAAGGCTTATAAACAAATAACTCAGAAATAGAAATCCTCAACAGTTTTAAAATTTCTACTCAATCAGAAATAAAAATAATTAAAAACTAGAAGTACTATATTTTAATAAAATTTGTTCTAACTATATATTTACAAATTTTTAGCGAATATTATGGAAAACCGACTTTTATCCCAATTTAACGAGGTTATTACTTCTCAATGGCTTTCCAAACATATAGAAGAACCTTATGGTACTTTATTACCAAGAGAGTTGTTTGAAATAGCCTATCATACATGTAATTCTGTAGCTATGAGAAATATTTATATAAAATTATCTACTGGTGAAGATCAAGCTGGTTCTAAAGCTGTTTTTTATTCAAATACTAAAAAATTCACATCTATAGAAGCATTAGAAGATAGTCTTAAAATTACAAAATACTTTAGCCCAGAAGGTACAGGTGATAAGGTGGTAACCGAAATTCAACCTGCTCTTAAGGGAAGAAAGGAGAAATTTACGTCAAAAGATCAAGATTTGAAAGCTCAGATCTTAAAGAGTATTCTAGTTGAACGAAAACTTGATGAGTGTGCTAATTTAGTAATGCTAAAAGGAAATAATCGCAGAGTATATTTTGCGATTGGCGATGCTCGAGAATCTGCTGCTGTTATTCCGATCTTCATGGAAGCTGAAGGCGCGAGTCTTGTACAACTAGCCTTAAACAAATGGATGGAAACCGCTCAGAGATTAAACCATGAAGAAAATTTTCCTGAGAATCTTATACCAGGTATTATTAAAAATCTTACCCAAATAAAAAGATGGCTTCTTGATTTAATTAGTCTTCATTTAGATAAGTAAAAATTCTTCTCACACTCTTTTAAAATTTATTTCAAAAACCTTAAGATAATATCTTAATACATATAGAGATATTTCTCTGAGATATATGATAAATCGTGAAATTGATGTTTCACGAAGAATTACGTATTTAAAACTATAAGATAGGAAAAAAATGGGCCATCGGGGATTTGAACCCCGGATTTCCTCGTAAAAGGGATAAACCCTTTTTATCTCAGGTTTTTACTTTTTCGGACAATTTAATTATTGTATGTCCGATGATCATTTATAAGACCTGCGCTTGTTGACCAAGCATATAAAACCTTGTTAACCAGGCTAAGCAAATGGCCCTAATTGTTAGAAACACAAATAATCTTTCTAAAGTATCTCTTATTATTACTCTTTAATATTTATTAATTAATCCGATGGCTATTAATCTTGCTTGCGTTTATATTCTAAATAAATAAGAAAAAAGATAAATATTTTTTTATTGAATATTTTTTTATTGATGTAATCTGTTATATTTATAATTGAAGTAACAAAAAGAGACTTCAGTAAATTAAAAAAAAAATTAAAAAAGTTGATTTTCTATGGCTGAGATGCTAACCGACCTTCTTCAAAATATTTATAAAAGGATTGCCCAGTTAGGACAATCCATTCAATCTCTTAACGAATCCCTTAACAAGCTCAATCAAAACATCGAAGAAAAAATTTCAAACCTTACTGAGAAATTGGTAGAATTTTCTAATGAAATTAATGTTACGCAGACTAAACACATTGATGCAGTAAAGGAAATCGGAGGAGAAGCAACAAAGGAGCTAAAAATAATACAAGAAGGCTTAGGATTGGATGCGCTTAAAAATTTAATTAACAAGCTTGAAGATTTTTCTAAACTTTCTGAGGGAATTCTTAATCAAGATACAGTAAATTTGTTATTATCAGAAGCTATCGATTCTGTAAAAATCCTAAAAGAATCTCTTAAAGAAGAAGAGGTAGTAGAATAATAAAATTTAAATCATGTAGGTGAAAAAAATGGCAGAACAATTATTAGATGAGATGATTCAAAAAATTAATCAGATTATGAGTTCATTAGATGGAACCATAGCTCAAATTAACCAAATGGGTGGTGCAATTGCCCAAATGAGTCAGAGCTTCTCTGAACAAACAGTTTCGATGACTGAAAATATTAGACTAATAGTAGAGGTTTTAAAACAATTCAGAATTCAATCTAGTAATAGTTTAAAGGAATTATCTGAAGATTTTAATAATAAAATAAAAGAACTATGGGATAAAAAATCGATTGAAGCAATAACGGAGGAAGAAAAGAAAGCTATCGATACAATTAAACAGGCTTCAAAAGCCGTTGCTGATAATCTCTATTTCGCTCAATTATTAAATATTATCCAAAGTATTAGAGAAGAAACCAATAGAATAATTAGTACAAGTCAATCTTAAACGTTATGAATTCTTTTATAATGACTCATTTTATCTTTAAATAATTAAGAGGTGCATAATTTAAGATGCCAACTGGTTGCTTTGTAGTATTACTTCCAACAGATTCAGATTATAAAATAATGGGATATTATTTTAAAGAAGGGCAATCGCGATTTGAAATAACAAATGATCTTTTTCTAAGATTGAACCTGGATCATTCAAAGAACGACTATAATTTGCTTAAATTAAAAGAACATCGCATCTTTTCATATATTCATAAATTGAAAGGGAAGCTAGGGAGAAAAGCTTCTGGAATTATAATAGGTTTGTTAATAACTGAAGAAGATAAGCCAGAAAAGTTTCGCTCTTTTCTTAAAGAAGCTGCTGAAGCATTAGAGATGCCAAGTCTTAATATTTTAAATAAAACAGAGGAAGAATTTGAATCAATACTAAAAGATATTTATTTTGAATATTTAGAACCTTTGATTGATATTCTCCAGCCTAATGCTTTGAAAAGTAATATCATAGATATAACTAAGCTAATGTTAAGCGGGGAAAAAAAAGAAAGAAAGATTGCTCAAGAACTTTTGGAAAAAGTTGAGAATGGTGAGCATATAAAAATATCTGATTTTTATAAAACAGCTGAAACTGCTATAAAATCTTTAGAATATGAAAAAGCTGCAAAATCTTATCTAAAAGCAGCGGAGTTGGCGGAAGAATTATATCTTATGGATATAGCAGTCTCATTAAAAGAAAAGGGAGATTTTTCTCAACAAATTCCAGAATATTCAAAAGAAAGAGAAAAGATAATTCAAGAAGCTCGTAATGCTTTAAGGAACGAGGATTTTCATACAGCATATACTTCATACAGAAAGGCAAGTGAAATATCTAAAAAGCTAGTGCAATTTGATAAGGAGGAGGAATTTAGGCTAAAATCTAAAGCTCTAGAAGATTTTTATAAAATAGATCAGAAGTATAAGAAAGAGTAATTTTCATAAATTTTTTCTATGAGAATTTCTTGATGTGTTCATAAAATAGCATTAATATTTCTTCTAAGAAGAATTCAACCACCTTTTTAAAAAAATGGAAAGTACTATTGCTTTGTTAACTGATTTTGGATCTAGAGGTCAGCATTATGTAGCTGCTATGAAAGCAGTTATTTTGAAAATAAATCCTCTTGTAAAAATAATTGATATATCTCATGATATTTCTCCATATTCAATAATTGAGGCATCTTATATTTTAAAAACGACATATCAACATTTTCCTAAAGGTACTACTTTTATAACTGTAGTTGATCCAGGGGTTGGGGGTTCAAGAGAAATCTTGGCCTTAAAAACAAATTCCAATTATTTTTTTATCGGTCCAAATAATGGGATTTTTTCAAATGTTTTTGATATATCTGAAATATCAGAATGTATTAGCGTTCAAAATGAAGAATATTTTAATCAACCGATCTCTGCTACATTTCATGGGAGAGATATTATGGCACCTATAGGTGCTTATATCACGAAAGATCAGAACTTTCCTTTAAGTGATCTTGGTCCAAAATTTAATCTTAACAATTTAATAAAGACCATAATAACTCATGAAGTAAATTTAGAAAATAAAAGTATTATTGGTTCGATACAATATATTGATTCTTTTGGGAATGGAACAACAACCATTCAAATGGTTGGGAATAAAATAATAGATTTAAATTTAACCTTAGAAGTTGGTGCAAAAATTAATATAATTGTGAATGATAATAAATATGAAGGGGTATTCACTTCTCATTTTTCAAGCGTATCTATTGATTCATTGCTACTTCTTGTTGGTTCCACAGGATATCTTGAAATCTCAATTAACCAGGGAAATGCATCTAAAAAATTAGGTTTCAAATCAGGAGATCTTATAAATATCCAAGTATAGGAGGAAAAATTAAATATGAAAAATGAAATTCTGGCTTGTATTGATGATGAAAATATAAAATATTTACAGTCAGGCCAAATTTCTAAATATATTTATCCTATTGAAAGAAAACAAGCACATGAGAAACATATCAGTCATTTAATTACTCGATTTTTCATAATTTCAAAATCACCTAAAGGAGAAATTAAATATTTAGTGCAAAAAAGAAGTAAAAGTAAGAGTTCATATCCTGGGTATTTCACAGATTCTTCTTCTGGTCATATCCAATGGCAAAAAAATTTAGATCTTGTTAAGATCAAAAATGATGCTTTGAGAGAACTAGAAGAGGAGTTCGGAATTCCCTCAAAAGCGATCCGAAATGTTAGATTTTATGAGTTAAATGATGAACAAGATGATAAAACAAAAGAAATTGCTTATGTTTTTTTTGGATTAGTTGATTATGGAATTCCTTTAAATCCTGATCCTGATGAATTAGATATTGAACAGAGTAAATTTTATACCAAAAATGAATTGGATAATTTATTAAAAAATGAGAAATCAGTTGATCATAGCAGAAAAATCTGGAGAATAATCCTAAATACTGATTTAAACTTACTTTTTGGAGATGAAAGTGAATTGAATCTATCCCAGAATAATGATATTGCGTTGTTTATAGGAAGATTTCAACCATTACATCATGGACATATATATGTTCTTCAAACAATTTTAAAATCATATAAAAAAGTGAAAATTGGGATAGGTAGCTCTCAATTGTCAAATACTATTAATGATCCTTTTACTAACATAGAAAGAAAAGAATTTTTAAACGCAGCTTTCAAGAAACGCAGTATTTCTTCAAGCAGATACCAAATATTTTACATCGTCGATATCTTTGACGCGAATAAATGGGTAGATCACGTTGTTTCTATTATTGGGGAATTCAATACCGTTTTTTCAAATAGCGATTGGATAAGAGCACTTTTTCATAATAAGGGATATAAAGTTGAAAAAAAAGTAGAAATTTTTAAAAAGAAATTTAATGGCAATAATATTAGACGCCTAATTCTAAAAAATGATAAATCTTGGACACCATTAGTACCAAAAGAAGTTAGGGAATTAATAGAAAAATTTGACGGAATAAATCGTTTAAAGTATCTCTCTAATACAGCTGAAAATTCATGACTGAAAAAAATATCCTTGAAATTGATGGTTCTTTTGGAGAAGGCGGAGGTGCTATACTTAGACTATCCGCAGGTTTCTCTTATTTATTTAACCAACCCATAAAAATTAGAAACATTCGTGCTAATCGTCCTAAACCAGGCCTGAGAACTCAACATTTATTAGGTCTAAATACGATTGCAGGATTAACAAATAGTATATTAAGTGATTGTAAGGTTGGAACTGAAGAACTTACCTTTATTCCTAAACCGGAAAGAGAAATTAAAACTAATTTTCACGTCAACATTAACACTGCAGCAAGTATTGGATTGTTGTTACAACCGATTCAAATAGCAAGTCTAGGATTTGAAAATGTTGAGAAAATTGAGATTTCTCTTTCAGGAGGGGGTAGCTTTGGGAACTGGGCTCCAAGTCTTAATTATCTTCAGAAAGTTACTTATGAGATTTTAAAGAGATCTGGACTAAAGATTGATATAGAGATCCAAAAACATGGTTTTTACCCTAAAGGTGGAGCTCGAATAAAATGTACTATAAATCCTTCAAAAATAAAACTTAATCCCGTAAATTTAACTGAATTAGGAAACATCGATTTAGTCCGAGGAGAAATTATTATTACTAAACATTTAATGCGAAACAGAGACAATATCGGAACAAGAATAAGAAAATCTATCACACAACAAATAAAAAAATTATTAAAAGTTGAGACGGATATAAAATTTATGTGGGTTGATTCAACCAGTCCTGGAGTAGGTCTCTCCTTATGGGCTAATTCGGATAAGGGAGCTATAATTTCTACAGGAACGATATTAGGAGATAGAAAAATAAGATCTGAAGATCTAGGTAGAATGGCTGCTAATGAAATAATCAAATATATTAAAAATGATATCCCCGTTGACAATTATTTAAGTGATCAACTAATACCATTAATGGCCTTTGTTAAAAAACCTTCAAGAATTAAAGTACACCAAATAACAAGCCATACACAAACTAATCTGGAATTAGTTAAATTATTTACACAGCGTGATTATTGTATTATTACAGAGGATAATTATTATATCATAGAATATCCTTGAGAAATTAGTATTCTTCAAATCATTATTATATAAAAGCAACAAATAAATATACAATAGGGAAATAATAAAAATTTGAAAGAAATTTTTATAAGAATAATTTATTATAAGTTTAATATAAAAAATTTTAGAATGTTGTAATAAGAATGTCTCAAACGGTAGCAGCATTCCAACGTTGTCCTAGATGTGGAAATGAGAATACTGTTGAAAGTTTTGCCTGTAATTTTTGTGGCTTTCGTCTAAAAGTTGAGAGGATTGAAACAGTACGGTTTTTTCGAAGAATTGAAGCAGAATGGATAACTCCATATCCCTGGTATCTAAAAATTCTTTATCTCTTTATTTCTGCGAACAAAGCTTTCTGGGACATCAATCATAAAAGAAGTAAGGCCCCAGGTTGGTTGATTTTATTATTTAGCTCTTTACTTTACGGACTTATGGGCTTAGCATTTTTTTCTCACTTTAATTTTGCTGGAATTGGCACTTATTCCTTAACCCGCTTTGTATATAATTTGAGCTTCTTTGCTACTTTTTTCATTTTTGGATTTTTGTCTCAGTTGATTTTATTTGCCATTTTGATTTGGTTATTCACAAAAGGAGCTAATGTCGCAGTTGGATTCACCGAGAGACTAGAAACACGCTTTGGAGGGTTAAGAGAAGCTCAAGAGAAATATAAAGAAGCAGAGATAAGCCCGTTTAGTATTTACAAGGGTGGTACAATGCTACAATTAGAGGGTTCCTATAAATTTAAAATGATGTTATGCGCGTTTGCTCCATTCTTGCTTATTAATGCAATTAAGACTCTTGTTGTTCTCGTTGGCTTCCCAACTATAAATACGAGTACTGCAACATTTGATGAGCTCATATTTGACCAAGTGTTTCCATCTGGAACTTGGGCCGTTTTAGATGTATTGGATGCTTTAACTATTGCTATATGGGTACCTATTTTGATGACTTTATCTATTAGAGAACTAAGTAATTCTTCTACCACTCGAGTATTAATTCCAACTGTTATTATTGGTGTCCTTGTAGCAATTTTGTACTATTTCTTACGTCCTACATTATTAGGTTAAGATTTTTAGTTTATATTCAAAAATTTAAAAAATTTCATTCGAAATAACTAAAATGGTTGAAGAAAACAATTTCAGTTCAGAAGAAGAATCTGATGTTGAATCTGAACTATACGCGTTAGTAAATACGATTCTAAATGCATATGAAAAATATAAAAATGGAGTGATTAAAGAACACTTTTTTCATAAAAAAGTTAAAAATACAATCAATGAATTATTAAAATTTAATATGTATTTAGACGAAAATGATATTGATCTTTCTGTACTCCTTAGGAAAATGAATTTTACTAATCAATATTTTACTGCGATTGATATCATTAATAAAATATCAGCTCTAGAATTTCCTCACGTACTCTCTGAAAGAGATGGAATAGAACAATCTCGCCCTACCAAAACTTTGAGTTCAACAGTTTTAGGACTCCCAGCGATTACTTTAGAAATAACTTCATCCTTTATCACATTAATGGATGCATTAAAGTTGAAAGGCTTTCAAGAGATTGAGCTAATTGATAATTTATTTAAAGATTTAATTAAAAGTTTAAAAAAATTTCCTGGAATGGATAAGCTCTCCGCAAAAATTAAAACTATACATAATAACACTTTAACTAAACTACATAACACAGATAATGCTACTAGATTAATGGAGGAAATAGTGGATGATTTATATCAGATCTTCCTAAAATTTCAAAACAAAATAAATCTAAAAGCCTAATTAAAACAATAAAATTAATATTCTTTCTATTCTTTAAAATTATATTAGCTTTATTAGAATCGATTTAAAACTAAAGATATTAGGTAATCATTATTCCACGTCCAGGCTTACGATCCAAAGCTCAAGGTAGAAAGAAGGTTAGAACACCGGGAAATAGAAATGTGTCTCACTATTGGAGAAGAAAACCTAAAAGAGCACACTGTGCCATTTGTAAAAGACCTATCCAGTCTATTCCGCGATTACGACCCTCTGAAATGAGAAAAACTAATAAGACTTCTAGAAGAGCAAATAGGATGGAAAGTGGAAGGTATTGTGCCAAATGTCTTCAAACAATGATAAAAGAGACAGTCAGGAGCCAATAATCTTTTTTTAATTTGAACATATTCTTATATATAATTACTAAAATTTCATTAATTGATTTGAAATATTATCATTTCCTTAAATTAAGATAATAATGATCTTAACAATATCTGGACTTCACGGAACTGGAAAAAGCACAATAGGAAGATTAGTTGCTGAAAGATTAGCAATCAGATATTATAGTACTGGACAAGCTTTTAGAGATCTTGCGAATGAAATGAATTTAACCCTAGAAGAGTTCACAGAATATGTAGAAAATAATCCTGAAATAGATAAAAAATTAGATCATAAAATTATTGAAATTGCTCAAAAAGGAAATATAATTATTGACAGTCAACTAAGTGCTTACATTCTTGAAACTATTGCCGACTTTAAAATATTATTAATATGTCCATTAGAAATACGAGTTAAGAGAATGGCAGAAAGGGATAATGAATCATATGATGAAAAATTAAAAGAAACAATAATGAGAGAAGATTCTGAATTAAATCGATATAAAAAACTTTATAATATTGATTTGAAAGATGAAGAGAAAATAGTAAAACTCTATAACTTGATTATAGATACAGGAACCTTAACGATTGATGATGTATTAGAACAAATTCTTTCTGCAGTAAGAGGACAAAAATTTAGTTAAGTTTTTCTAAAAATCAAAAATAATTTATTCTTTCATTAATTTACTAACTTACTAATAAATGTAATAATTTACTGGAATTATCAATACCAGTAACCATAAAAATAGTTTGGTGACAAATTATATGAGTGTTTATGATATAGGAAGGCTCTGCGTCAAGAGCATGGGAAGAGAAGCGGGTCACTATTGCATTATTGTTGATGTTATTGATAAAAATTATTTATTAATTGATGGTTTAAACGTTAGAAGAAGAAGAGTTAATTATAAGCACATTGAACCATTAACTGAAATAATTGAACTCAAAAAAGGAGCTAATCATGAAGATGTTGAAGCTGCTATTAAAAAAGCTAAATTAGACAAAAAAATGAAGGAAACTGTTTCTATTCCTCTTAAGTAAAATCCATTTTTTCATGTGGTTTTTTTTAATTTATTCTTTTTTTTATGTTCTCTTCACTTTTCCATTTATTTCTATGATAAAATATTAAAATTTTAAATTGTTATTTGAAAATGTAGGAAATAAAATTAGTTTAGATTTTGTGCAGACATTGCCTAGCCCGGTACGGCGCTGGCTTGGAGCGGAAATATTCCCAGAAAGCCAGTGTGTGAATGCACTCGAGGGTTCGAATCCCTCTGTCTGCGTTTCTTCATTTTTATGAAAAAAAAATAAAGTAATATTCTATAAATTAATTTCATTAAGTCTTGAATTAATTCTCAGAGTACCGTTTTAGAAAAGATTTATACATCTGGAAATTCCAATGTTTTTGCTTTACTAGCACCCATCATTTGTCCCATTCCACCTGATGCTTGGGTTTGAAGCTTAAGGATTCTTTGAATTAGTGTATTAATTCCTAAAGAACATAAGAAATACCAAGCAGTAAAATTTATCCAAACTGGACCAGCACTTATAAGAGTTCCTATAAGTGGTATATCGTTTGCATGCATAGGACTTAGTGCTACGTGAGCACCTCTAAGAATAGCATTCACGACCCCAAAAATAATAATCATAGGAAGAAAAGTTACACAAGTTGGTTTTAAGCGCTGGAGTGCCATTCTCTGCTGCGTTTGCTTTAACATTGCATCTTTACGTTCCCATCTTTTTCGCGCTTTTCTATAACGTTCAGGATCAACTTCTGCCAATTCGATAATTTTTTCCTTTTCTTCTTCATGACCTTTAATTTGCCGTTGTTTACGGGCAATTTCTTCTGTATCAACTAACCATTTTGTCAAACCTGCACTGATTAATGCTGTGGTTAATGCTAAAATTAACACAAAAAACATCGAGCCTGGGGGATTTGAAATCCATTCTTTAAAAACATTTTCAAATATTAAAAACATCATATCTATATTTGAATTATTTATAAACCATTTTAAACTTTATAGATAGAATCTTTATTATTTTGGAAATTAATCCATGCCAAGAAGTCCTCTTAATCCTGGGTATTGCGCCGCAGCCATTTCCTTAGCCAATGTTTCCCCGTATTGGTGGATAATTCCAATGGCAATCAAAAGTCCAGTACCAGAGGTTAATGCACCCAAACTATCTGCACCGAAACTCAATACTGCTATTAATATTCCGTTTAGAATCACTAAAGTGGGGATATATCTCTTTAAAATCCTTTCTAGAATTTTTTCAGAACTTCTGAATCCAGGAACTTGCATTTGAGAGTCAATTATTTGTCCAGCTATATCACGTGGAGCAAGACCACTTACTTCCACCCAAACCCTTCCAAGCATTATACATAGAAAAATAAAGATTATTAGATAGATTACTGCTCTTAATGGATAGTTGACTAGATCATTTATTCCTAATGGTGGTGTAAGTAACCATATCAAACCGCCTTTTGGTATTAACTGTCCTCCCATACCCCCTCCCGTTTCTTCTAATCTAAACACTCCAAGTATATCAACCCAAAAATCCGGAATAAGTCCACCGTTTCTAACACGAAAGCCAGATTCGGGACCGGCTATTAACTGCCCAAAAAACAGAATATTTGCATATAACGCATTAACCAATATCACGGGGATATTGGAGACATACAGCAGTTTCATGGGGTATTTACCTTTGTATCCTCGATAGCCTCTATAAGTAAGAGGAATCTCAACGCGAGTTGATTCAAACCAAATGACTATAACGAGTATTACAACTGTAGTTATAATACCTAATAATGACGGAAGTTGCTGTCTTACAACAATATCTCCTAAGTTGGTATTAGGATCACCATCAAAGATTACTGAAAAGAATGCTATAATAATTCCCCTTGGGATACCATCTGGACCCTCGATGAAACTGAAAGTGTTCCAAAAGATTTGACCAGCGACACCCGCAGCAATAAACAAAGACACTCCACTGCCAAGTCCCCATCCTTTTTGAAGTATTTCATCAAGTAGGATTATAACCACTCCTGCAAAAAGTAATTGGAAAAAAACAAAAAATGCTCTATCTATTGATAAACTACCAAAAGCACCTCCCATTATGTAAGCAATAGCGTTAAAGATTGTTAGAAATACAGCAAGAACTTTTTGAGATCCACTAAATAATGCTCTATCATATGGATCAGCCATATTCACATTGATAATTCGAGAACCTAAAAGTAATTGCATTATAAGTCCTGATGTTACAATAGGACCTATACCCAATTCTGTGAGGGTTCCTCTTTGGCTAGCGAGAATTACCCGCAACCAATAAAAATAATCTGTTGATTCCCCAATTTCGATCCCATATAGGGGAATATTTGACATAATTAAATAAATGATGAGCACGACAGCAGTCCAAATAAACTTTTCTTTAAAAGAAACCTCACGTTGAGGATTTTTAATTTCTGGCATTGCTCTTACAAACGGTGAAAAGAATTTTAGAAATCTACCAGTCACTTTTTATCAACAACGAGAGTTTATTTGAGCAGCTTTTTTAAAAGATATTATAATAAGTTTTTCTGAGGTGTTTTTTTTCAGTTTCTTATTTTTAAATAGTAATTTAAAAAAATATGAATTTTAAAAAAAGTTTTTGATTTAACAAGTTCCCTCAAATTAGACCGGTTAAGAACAAGCTATTACATACTATTTTTTAAAAAAATTTTAAAAAAATAAATAAAAAAATAGTTGCTTCATTTAGTTCTAAAAAAGACTTCCTATCCCCGTAGGCTCTTCTTCGACTTCTTCTTCTTTTTTCTTCTCTTCTTTCTTTGCTTCTTTCTTTTCAGCAGCTGGAGCAGCCATTACAGGCATAGTGCCAGCAGATTTAATGATATCTTCGATGTTTGTTCCTTTCAAGCCAGCAATTAATTTCGCAATTTCTGTTTTATCGGCTTTCGCACCGGCAGCAGTTAATACCTTTTCTACATTGGCCTCTGTAATTTTTCCTCCAGCCTTGTGAAGCAATAATGCAGCATAAATACTTTCCATATTATCTAACCTCTTTTATACTTTTTTTACCATTATATTTGTAATTTTAATTGAAATTTAAAAAAATCTTAATAATTATCCAAATAATCCTCCAATCCCAACTTCTTCCTCGGGCTCTTCTTCAGCTTCTTTTTCTTCAACTTTAGTTTCAAGTTCGGCAGACACCGCTAATCCCTCTCCAAATATCATCGCATCCAGTGTATTAGCTTCAGAAACAGCTTTCCGAATATAATCTTTAGTCATACTTTCTTCAAAAACGGGCATTTCAAAGAGAATAGCGAGTGCTTGCCTATATCCAGTAGCGATATCCTGTTTAAATTTGTTCAAATCCATATATAGGATATCTTTTGGAATAATTTCTCCATCACTCCAAGCAAAATGGATTTTAATCAATGATTCTATTGGTGTTATACCCAGTTTTTTTAGTACGGCGGCTTGTTTTACAGTAACCAAATCGCCTGCTTTATGTGTTCTTGTATCTTCTCGAATGTGTATTGTATCATTCATTATTCTTGTAGGGAGTTTTAAAGTCATATTCAATTCACTAATAACTTGACCAGTTGGTAATCCTGTATCTCCAGCAGGCACCCAAATATCTACAGATGTGATTTCATTTGGTTTTGCCGGAACCATCCATTCGTAGTCATGGAAGATCTCCTTTAATTCTATTAGATCAAGATTCGTAAAAACTAGGCTTGATTGACCAGGAATATGTATTGCTAGTTCATCTAAATTTGTTTTTTTTGACTCTTTTTTGTATTGTTCTATCGCTCGAAGTTGTAGGGATTTTTTAGACATACGAAATACCGCCTTCCCCCTTAAAATCTTACGCATTGACTGAATTTGCTTATCATTGATATGAGCAACTTCTATAACAGCAACATTATTATAGGTTTTAAACAATTCAACTAGATTGTTAACTTCATCTAATTTCCATTGAGGTATATGTTGTTTTTTGATCATTTTTTCACACCTCTATACTCTTTAAAAAATCTTCAGTTACTTTTACTGGTTTTCCCATAGTAGACTTTAAATATATCGATTTAAAGTTATTGAATTTATGTGGCATTTGATCTCCTATAAAATTTACGACCGTTTTCATATTTTCAAATAATTTATCAAATTCCATTGATTTTTTTCCTATTTTTGCAAAAATGATAGGTTGTTTTTTCATTTGAACACGAATTACCTTCTTATACCTATCAAAGGCGACTTTCAAATCATCCGGACTAGAGATTATTCCATAGCCAGTAGGGAAGGGTTTTGGCATTTTACCTAAAGGACCAAGAAATCTTGCTAAATAACGAGCGACATCACGCATCATTTTATCTTCGACAACAAAATACTCATATTTTTTGGCAAATTTCTTCTTATACTTCTTTTCTTCGTTATTTAGTTTAACTAATCCATCTAAATCAAGAGTATCAACACCAATCTTTTTTGCTTCGAGTAATATTTCGTCAGAAGCAATAACACATATATTAGGTTTATTCTCTGTAATTACTTCGTTCGAAAGGATAATTTCTTTATCAATTCTATTTTTTGGGTCGTTTAGATTAACATCTTTAATATTAATGATAAGATCAATAGATTCATCGAATTTTCGTATCTTATCTTTAAATCCCTCCTTTTTAATTACTGAAAAATCTATAGCTGCATTTAAAGATCTTCTTAACAATTTATCATCTACTTTCACTTTTATAATTCACCCCTGATTTTTTCGTCATATTCTCCCCTTTCTATTCTTCTTTGAATTTCTCTGGGATCCTCTCCCTCAACAGTTATTCCAGCAGATAAGGCAGTCCCTAAAACTGTTTTAACAGCTTTTTTAAAATTTTTATCTAGAAACCTATCTTTCTTTGCTTCAACAACGCTAATAATCTGGTCAATTGTGAGATTACCGATTTTAGTTTCCGAAGATGCTGAACTTCCTTTTTCTACACCGGCTTCTTTAAGTAATAATGAGGCTGTGGAAGGTGTTTCAATAAAAATTTCAAATTGTTTTGTTTCTGGATCACATTCTATCCTGACAGGTACTGTTAAGCCTTTAAATACCATCGTTTGTGCGTTGATTTCGTCGACAACATCTTTGATATTTATTCCTGTTGGACCAACTGCTGGACCTTTGCCAAAATTCACAAAAACGATATGTTTTATGTAATAGGCGGTCCACCTGACGCACTTCCACCGGTCACAAGGGCTTTAACAGTTACTTTTCCTTTAGTACTCATATGATTTCACTTTTATCCAATTAGTATGGTTTAAAAAAATATTCTGAAACCTAAGAACGCGAGATTAAAATCATGGTAACTTATTTCAATATCTAATATATATCGAAACCGCTTTAATTTGCGTCCTAAGTTTCTTAGAATGATCTTTTTTTAAACTTAGTGAGATAGAGAATAAATCAATGTTAAAAAGTTTTATCAAAAAAAGTATAATTTAAAATCTGCAACAGAGTCTTCGACCATGATCAAAATTATGCTTTAAGTATTCTTCAGATAAGAAGTTCATTATTATATCATAGTCTATTTTTAGCTGCTCGACTATATCCTCAATTTGAATTCCGGGAGTCGAGATCAATTTCAGAATTTCTCTTTTCAATTCTTCATTGATTTCTATTTTCATCACCTATTAAAATTGACTATAGTTAAAAAATTTATTCGATATAGAAAGCTTGATTTTTTCTTAAAAAAGTGAATGAATTATTTGTCTTTAAATAAACTTAAATTTAAGGATGGTTTAATAAACTATGATATTTGAGAGGTCAAGATTCAGGTGAAAATATATGAAATCTAATAGAAACTATATTCTAATGCTATTTATTTTTGGCTTGTGTTCCAGTGTACTACTCCAAGAAACTAATTTAATATTTAATAATCCTAATTTGAATTATGAACCTCTTATATCTGGACCAAATTCACTTAATACTGCTTGGTTTCGCACATGGGGATATACACATGATGATAGAGGGATCGAAATAAACATAGATTCATTGAATAATGTCTATTTATCGGGAATTAGCTATATTAATGGTTCGGGAATGCCTTATCCATGTCTACTGAAATATAATAGTAATGGTGAACTACTATGGAACTATTCCTGGGGAAAAGAAGGAGATAACCCATTCAGTAGAGCTATTTTAGATTCACAAAATAATATATATATAACAGGACGAACGAGAAACATTACTGGAGACACTGACGCAATTTATCTAAAAAAATTCAACAGTTCAGATGATTTACAATGGGATTATATCTGGTGTGGAGATGGGGATTCAATCATAGCAGAAATAGTATTAGATTCAATGAATAACATTTATCTTTTAGGAAAGACAGAAAACACAACAGATCTAACTGATAATATTTTATTAATAAAATTTAACAGTTCAGGTGATTTGGAATGGATTCATACATGGGGTTATATTAGTGATCTTAGTGAGTCTATAATTACAATTGATTCCGTTGATGATATCTATATTAGCGGTACTACTTTAAATGGGGCAGACACTGAGGAATTCCATATCTGGAAATTTAATATGACCGGTCATCTGCAATGGAGTCATACAATGGAAGGAATTGGTGCTGCTCAAATTCCACAAATAGCAACTGATTCCTTAGATAACCTTTTTATCTTATCTTCGAACTATAGTATCGATGAAATGGATTTATATCTGATGCAATACGATCCTACGGGGATCCAATTATGGAACACTACATGGAGGAGATCGCCGAGGGTATTTTTTATGAAAATTGCTATAGATTCCTCTGATAATATTTATATCGGGGGTAATGTAAGGGGAAACAGTCCTGATGATGAATGGTCTGATATTTTTTTAGTAAAATATAATAATTTAGGTGTAAGATTGTGGAACCAAACTTGGGATAAATATAACTATGATGAATTCGTTGATATTACAATTGATTCAAAAGATAATATTTATCTTGCAGGAAATGTAATACTGCCTATAACATCTCGGGCTGATATGACAATTTTAATTTATAACAGTTTTGGTTCTTTAATTTCTTACACTAACTGGGGTGGAGATGAAAATGATGTAGCAACTAGCATAGCTTTGGACTTTTCAGGAAACATATATATTTCCGGTTTTACAAAAAGCTTTGGAGCAGGGGGTAATGATATATGTCTAGTAAAATTGGTTGAAAGCCCTCCAGACATCCTTATTTCGGGATATGATTTTATAGTTATCATCTTAATATTTTCTGCAATCTCTATTATTACAATTAGCTCTCGATTTATAATAAAAAGTCTAAAAAGAAGTAAAGAAGTCTAATTATGATTAATTATTTCACAAAGTTAATTATTTCTTCGACAATTTTATAATTTGGTACAATCAAATCAGCAGCACCAGTTTCAGCAGCAATTTTAGGCATCCCATATAACACACTTGTTTCTTCAGATTCTGCTATAGTTTTTCCTCCTTTAGATTTAATTGCATGAAGTCCATCAACTCCATCTCTTCCCATACCAGTTAACAAGATACCTAGAGCTTTTTCTTTATAAACTCTTGCTGTAGAATAAAAAAGTACATCAACAGAGGGCCTACAAAAATTTACAGGTTCACCTTCAAAGGTTCTCACGCAAGGTTTTTCGTTTTTAACAGTAACTTGCATATGTTTATCACCAGGAGAAAAATATATTATCCCAGGCTGAATTTCTTCATAGTTCATTCCAATTTTAACATCCATTTTGCATATATCCCTTAAAGATGTTACAAGTTGCCGCATAAATAGATGATTTAAGTGTTGAACAACTAAAATTGGCGCTGGAAATCCTTTAGGAACTTCACTGAAGATTGTTCTTAATGTTCTGGGTCCACCAACACTAGCTCCTATGACAACAACTCTGGTGTCTAATTTCTTAATGCTGACTGGTGAGAGGTCTAGAAAATATTCTTCATTTCTGGATTCAATTTTAGGTTTTACTATTTTATTCGAATCTTCTATACCTGCCACCTTTGATTTCTGACTTTGTTTTATGAAAATTTCCTTGTTTATTTGCCTTGTTTTACTGTCAATTTTATGTATTTTCGGAACATCAATCATTAACACTTTAGAGATTATTTTATCTCTAATCTTCGGTAGTTCATCTTTCCAAATGCCATCGGGCTTGACAATATAATCATAAGAATTTAAAATAATAGGAATTTTATAAGAATCCAGCGTATTCGGATTTTTATCAGTCAAGATAATAGTCTTAATTGGAAAGCTCTTGATTATGGGATAAAAGTCGTTAACCCATTCACTATTATCAAATTCAATATCCAAAATAAGAGCATCTAGACTTTTTTTTTCAATTATATCAATTGCTTCTTTAGCATTTCTTACAGAATTAATTATCGATATCTCCTTACGAGACCCAAGCATTTCAGAAAGAAAATCTCTTCGAAATGCTGATTCCGAAGCAATTAATACTCTCTTTACCATTTTTGAAATCGTTTTTTCTACTCTAAAGAAGATAATTCAAATTTATATATATGCAATATTAAAGAAGTTATGAGATGGAATAACAAACTAACCATAAATAATAATTCTATTCTTCTAATATAACTTCATGTCTTATTTTTCCAATGTTTTCAATGGATGCTTCAATAATATCACCTGGCTGAATTGGCCCTACTCCGTTTGGTGTACCTGTAGCAACAATGTCACCTTGTTCAAGCATCAAAAAACTTGATATATATTCCATTAATCGTGGAATTTTAAAAATCATATAACTTGTGTTTGAAGATTGTTTTACTTCTTCATTTACCTTTAATTCTATATTTAGATTATGAGGATCTTTAATTTCACTTAAGGGTACTATACGGGGACCGATAACAGAAAAAGTATCAAAATTTTTGCTGCGATACCAAGGTAAATTTTTGTTTCTATCAAAAATTTGCATTTTTCTTGCTGTAATGTCCAGAAAAACAGAATAACCTTGGATATAATCAAAAGCATTTTTTGATGAAATTTTTTTACATTTCTTTGATAGAATAAAAGCGAGTTCTACTTCATGGTCTACCCTGTTAAATTTTTCATCTTCGTATAATATTCTGGGATAAATTATGGGTTTATCACCAGTTATTAGTGAGTTTAAAGTCTTGACAAAAAAAACAGGCTCAGTTGGTATTGGAGAATCTAACTCCTTTGCATGCTCTAAATAGTTACGACCAATACAAATGATTTTTGTTGGCTCTATATCAGTATTACCAATTCTCATAAATTATCTTCCTCACCCTCTAAAATTACTTTATTTGTAAGAGTACCAATATTTTCTATGGTTGCTTCAATTAAATCTCCAGGTTTAACAGCTCCTATTCCCTCAGGAGTACCTGTGGCAATTATGTCTCCGGGTTCCATTGTAAATAATTTCGTAATATATTCTAGAGTCTCAGGGATCTTAAATAGTAAATATTTTGTATTCGATGCCTGTTTTATCTTACCATTCACCTTTAATTCAATATCAAGATTATGAGGATCTCTGATTTCGTCTGTATTTCTTATTATTGGACCAATTGGTCCGAATGTATCAAACGATTTAGAACGAAACCATGGTTTTTGCGAAATTATATCTTTTGTTTGCATCTTACGAGCGGTTATATCATTAAAAACAGTGTATCCTAATATATGATCATAGGCATCATCAGAAGATATGTTCTTACATTTATCTTTAATAATAAATGCCAATTCTACTTCATAATCTACCCTATTATATCTTCTATTATTATACAAATATTTTGGATAAATAATTGGTTGATTATTTGTTATTAAGCAATTTAGTGTTTTTGGAAAGAGTAATGGTTCTTTAGGTACCTCTAATCCAGTTTCTTCTACATGATCCATGTAATTAGTACCTAAACAAATGATTTTACTGGGATTTAATGTAATATCTCCTATTTGTATCATAATAGTATACTCTACCTAAAAATCTAGGAATAACCGATAAATTAAATAAATTTATATTATTTATAGATTTGATGGAAAACAATAAGCTCACTGAGCCTTCATATTCTAAGGAACAGCTAAATGTAATAGATCAGATTAATGAAATATACAATTTTATTAAAACAAAAAAATTCTGCAAATTAATTCCAGAAGTACGAACTAATATAGCAGGTGCTTTAAAAAACGCAAAGACCAAAGAAGATATCGCAGGAATCGATGGGAGGATTACAATTGTGAATGGACTTCCTAAAGCTGCAGGAGAAATCAAATTTGGGGTTGCCGAACATACAGCAAGATTAGTTCTTACAGCGAAAGAGTTCGATGATTCTATTAATTTTGTAATGAATTTGAAATATACTCCAGAACTGATAGAAGATATTCAGAAAAGAACGGATTTGTCTTCAAAAGAGATATCTAGAGATAAAGAACCTAAAGAAATAAAAAACAAAGAATTTTCTACAATGCAATGGTTAATTAAAGAGAGTGTTAATAAGAATGGAAAGATCCCTGATACAATTTGGGATAAAGGAGCAATAGGGAAAGAAGCAATGATAAGATTGTTTGGAAGAAATTCCTCTGATATGATAAATAAATTAGAAAAAATTATAAATCTCCTAAATCCAGTATAACTTTATTAAAGGATTTAGTATTTATACGATTTAAACAATTTAAAAATTATATTATTCACTTGTTTTGATGAATATGTTGGATGAAACTATCATAACTAAAGCAATTATTGATGCTTACTCAAAAGATTTGATAAATAATTTAAAAGCCGATGTTATAATTGCTGGTGCTGGACCCGCTGGTCTCATTGCTTCCAAATTTTTATCCGAAGCTGGACTTAAAACCGTAATTTTCGAAAGGAAATTATCAGTGGGAGGAGGTATGTTTGGAGGTGGGATGATGTTTAATAAAATAGTGGTTCAAGATGAGGCTAAGAGAATTTTAGACTTATATAAAATTAAAACCGAGGAATATGAACCTAATTATTTTGTGGCAGATGCTGTAGAATCTGTTGCTAAATTAACAGCTGTAGCAATTGATATGGGAGTAAAAATATTCAATTTAATTTCGGTTGAAGATGTAAAAATTAATAAAGACTATAAGGTTACAGGTGTCGTTATAAATTGGACTGCTGTAGAGATGGCAAAATTACATGTTGATCCCATGACATTTGAAAGTAAAGCTGTAATAGACGCTACAGGTCATGATTGTGAAATTGTAAAAGTTATTTTACGAAAAATACCAGGAGCAAAGATCAATACTCCAACAGGAAAAATAATAGGTGAACTTCCAATGAACGCTGAAATAGGTGAAAAAATACTACTTGAGACTACAAAAGAGATTTATCCGAATTTATTCGTCGCGGGAATGGCGGCAAACGCATGTTCTGGAGGACAACGAATGGGACCTATTTTTGGAGGTATGTTACTTTCAGGTGAAAAAGTTGCCAAACTAATTATAGAAAAGCTTCTTTGATAATAAAAAAAAATAATCATTCTCCTTTAAAAGGATAGCTGCGACTCAGACTTATATTTTTATTATGTGTTTTCTTTCCCACTTAGGAAATATAAAGCTAAACTATAAATTAATTCAATGAAATTAATCCTATTAATATAAATAGAGAAATTGAATGGAAAGAAGTCCTAACATATGAGTGATAAAACTAAAGAAAAAATTATAATTCAAAATTTAGCAACAAAAAAAATTGCTACTTCTGCCATTTTTACCAGTGTCGGTATAATCTTAAGTCATCTCAATCCCTTTATTTTTATACCAATAATTGGTGCCAAAATATTCCCGTTTGCTCATTTTATAAATGCTATAACGGGTGTTCTAATCGGAATACTGTTTTCATCCATTACTGCTTTAGGTATAGCAATTTTACGATTTTCACTTGCACTAGGAACAATCCATGCGTTTCATGGTCATTTAGCTGGAGCTATCGTGGTGTCAACATCTGCTTATATTTTATGGAGGTATAAACCCAAACATATCGATTTAGCAGCTTTAACCGAACCTTTAGGAACAGTATTTATTGCCGGTACTATAGCAGAAATAATAACTCCAGTTCAAGGAATTGTATCTCTTAAAGGATTGTTGTTTTTTTGGGGTTTATTTACAGTGAGTAGCGTGCCTGGTTGTGTATTGGGGTATTTAATGTTGAAAGTCTTGAGAAGAGCTGGAATTTCAAGAGTAGATTTTATTCGACAATTAAATAATGAATCATTAATTTAAAAATGAAATTTTATCACGAACTTGAATTTAATGATTGTTTGGGGCACCATATTTTATTGTATGGTGAAACTAATACTAAAAAAACTTACTATACGGCAAAATTTGTTCAATTTCTTATCGAATCAAAAAAAATTTCTCCTAAAGAAATCAGTATTTTAGACTTTGCACCATTATTGAAAATTATTCAAAATTTGAAAATTGGTGGTAAAATACAGGATTTCTACAAGAATAGTAGTAAATGTAAGAATATTTTTTTTAAAGGAGAAATTATCCCACCTCGTCTGAAATCAAGTAATAAAACTGAACTATATCAAAATGCATGTAAAAATTTTAAGCAGACGTCAGAAATTCTTCATATATTTAATAAGGATCCTACTCCTATACTGATAATCAATGATATTTCTATATATCTTCATATTGGAAATATAAAATTATTACTAGAGGTAATTAATAAATCTAATACCTTTTTTGGTAACTCTTATTATGGTTCCTCAATAAAACGTGATTATGCCATCCTATTTAGTTTGCGAGAAAAACGACAAGTAGGATATTTAATTAAAAAATTAGAAAAATCTTATTTCACGGGATAAACTTTTTAAAATGCATTAATTTTAGCAAAATAATTATAACTTATGTCAAATTTAATAATCTACAATTAAATAATCAAATTCTTGATAAAAATGAAGAAATTAATATTATTCGGGCCACCTGGTGCAGGAAAAGGTACTTTTTCTGGCCAAATTAAAGATGTATTACCAGAAATCACTCATATTAGTACTGGAGATATATTTAGGGAGAATCTTAAAAACCAAACACTCTTAGGACTAAAAGCTAAATCTTATATGGATAAAGGAGAATTAGTTCCAGATGATGTTACCATTGAAATGGTTAGAGACAGATTGAGTAAAGAAGATGTAAAGAATAATGGATTCATTCTTGATGGGTTTCCTCGTAATATGGCTCAGGCAAAAGCATTAAGCGAAATTACTGAAGAAGATTTTTTTCTTCTATTAGAAGTCAGTAGGGATATAATAACAAAGCGAATACTGGGAAGATTTAGTTGTAGTGAATGCAACGAAATCTACAATAAATATACTTTACCACCAAAAGAACAAATAGAGGAAAATAAATGGATATGCGATAAGTGTGGAGCTGAAATAGAATTTAAGCAAAGGAGTGACGATACTGAAGAAACTCTGAAAAACCGATTAGATACTTACGAAAAAAATGCAAAACCTATTATTAAGTATTATAAAAAAAGGGGAAAATTGAAAAAAGTCGATGCTACTGATACATTGGGTTATTCAAAGGATGATATAAAAAAAATAATAGGAATTTAAATAAAATTCTTCAATTCTTATTAATTTATTATGAAATTTAATATATGTGTACCGATACCCGTTAAATCCGCAAATATTATTGAGTTAAAATCAATAATAGAAAATTCATTAAGATCCAATCCCAACTTAGTTGAATTTAGATATGATTACATTGATAATGTTAAAAAAATTACCCAAGATTTGACAAATGAGTTGATAAGTGATGTCCAACCTAAAATTCCTGTCATCTTTACATTTAGAACCCATAAAGAAGGGGGAAAAATAGAAATTGATGAAAAATTGCGTTTGGAAATTTTAAAAACACTAATTTTATCTCAACCTAATTATCTGGATGTAGAAATGAATACAGAGAAAAGAAATTTAGGTGAAATTATTAATTTAGCTAATCAAAATAATGTAAATTTGATTTTCTCATATCATGATTTTGATAAAACACCATCCTATGATACACTTTCCAATCAAATCAAAGATTTTTTAAATAGACTAAGAGAAGAATATGGATTAGATTCCCAAAATAGAGAAAAAATCATATTAAAAATGATTTTCAAAGCGCAAAATTTTGAAGATAATATAATCCCTTTAAAATTGTGCAAAGAAATTTCGAAACAAAATATGAAAATAATTTCCTTCTGTATGGGGGATTTAGGAATCTTCTCAAGAATTTTGTGTGTTCTAAATGGCTCTTTCTTAACTTATGGCTCACTAGTGGAGGAAACTGCTCCAGGACAAATCAGTATAAATAAAATAAGAGAAGTATTAGACGTAATCCAAGAAAATCACTAAAAAATTTTTGAGTGATTATAAAATTTAAAAAAATAAGAAAATAGAATAATTCTAATTTTAGCTTTTCTTAAAAAGATTGCCGCAATCTCCACATTTCATGCTTTTCGCATACACGGGGGTGCCTTGCATACTGTAGTAAAGCACGCTATTCTTATCTGCTTCTTCATGAAGCTTGCGTGGATTTTCATTGCCACATTGAGGACATTTAACTCTTTTCCAACCTTCAGTCATTTCTAAAAAACCTTAACCCTTTTATAAAGTAATTTAAATAATTAGTAGGTTCAATAAATTTAAATTTAGGTATTTAATTGAGTCTTTGAAACAATCTCCCCAACAATCATTTCTATATTCTTCCCAGTTGTTTCAATAATAATCTCAGCGGCATCTTTATAATAGGATTTTCGATAATTTAGAACATCTTCTATTTCTTTTTTAGGATCTTGCTTATTGATAACAGGTCTAGTTTCTTTACCATCTTTCATCGCTCTTTTATATATTTCCTCTATAGTTGCTTCTAACAAGACAATATGACAATTTTTTTTTAAGTTTTCGATATTTGTTTTATTTAGAACTACTCCACCTCCACATGACACTATTACCTTAGTAAGGTTTGAAACTTTTTTACAAGCTTCAATTTCATATTCCCTAAATTTTTTCTCACCTTCTTCTGAAAAAATTTCAGGGATTGATTTTCCTGTCATCTCAATAATGATTTGATCGGTTTCTATGAATTTATACGCATCTCCTAAATATTCCGCTAAATATTTTCCTATAGTAGTCTTACCAGTTGCCATAAATCCTATAAGGGCAATGCAATTTTTTATCATTTTTATCTTTTTATTCTATTTGAGTTTCTAATTTATAAGGAAATCAATTCAATGAAAACCCGTGCTTTCCAATGACCTTCTTTTCTAAACTAATATAATTACCTGATACATAGACAAAGGTATTTATTTCTTCTGGATTGATATTATTATTCTTAATTAATTTCGAATCACAATGGACCGCAACAACTTCACCAAAATAACAAACATGTGATCCTAATTCTGTTCTCTGTATAACTTTGCATTCCATGTTCCAGGGGAATTCTTTTACTAGCGGAACTTGAACTACTGACCCTTTTTCCCTAGTCAGATTTAACTCTTCCCATTTGTTCACATCTCTTCCTGATCTTGTGCCACAATAATCCATTTCTCGTAATTGGTTAATAGTTGGATAGTTAATTACAAATTCTCCGTGTTTTTCGATTAATTGATAAGAATGACGTCTTGGTTGTATAGAAATTGCTATAATTGGTGGATTCAAGCAAACCTTTCCAACATAAGCGAGAGTTATTAAATTCGCTTCTTCTCCAATTCCTACAGATATAACCGCTGCTGGCATAGGGAACGTAGCTATTCTTGTACTTAATTTAATTTTATCCATATGTAATATTTACCTCATTATACTGCTTGCACTTTAGCTAAATAATTATATATTACAATTTTTCTTAAACATATTATTAAATAAAATTTAAAACTTCTGCTTGCAAGATGCCTGTTGAAAGAAGAATAACTTCACATACTAATATTTTATGTGTCATAGGGCACCCCATTGAACATAGTATGTCTCCAACAATGTGGAATCCTGCTCTTAAAGAGCTTGAACTTGACTATGTGTACGTAGCTTTTGATGTACACCCAGAAAGTATAGAGAAAGCCATTAATGGCATAAGATCATTAGGAATCAAAGGTGTAAACGTCACAACCCCTCATAAAGAAGCAATTATTAGATACATCGATGAAGTTGATCCAATTGCACTTAAAATAGGTGCTATTAATACAATAAAAAATGAAGCTGGGTTTTTAAGGGCAAGGAATACTGATGCTGGTGGAGCAAAGAGATCCTTGTTGGATATGGGATTAGATATCTCTGGAACTAATGTTCTCATTTTAGGTTCAGGAGGCGTTTCTAGAGCTATAGCGTATATTTTAGCAGAAGAAGCAAACAAAATTGTTTTGACTGATTTAATTGAGGAGAGGGCAACCGTAGTTGCTAATGAAATTAGGGATAATATGAAAGTAGATATTGAAGGTACATTAAGCAATCGGGAAAACATTGAGAAATATATAGAGAATACTGATATTCTTATCAATGCTACCCCTATTGGAATGTATCCTAAGGTTAATGACACACCCATCTCAAAAGATTTACTTCATGATGATCTATTCGTATTTGATGTCGTTTATAATCCTCTTGAAACCAGGTTGATGAAAGAGGCAGCGGAGATTGGATGTGTAACACTGGGCGGTTTGGATATGCTTGTTAATCAAGGAATATTAGCATTTGAATGGTGGTTAAATAAAAAACCTAATAAAGATCTGATGAAGAATAAAATTATTGAACATCTTGGTTTGACACAATGAATGGGGAGAAAAAACCTATAGTTTCTGTCGCTCGTAATATTGATATTTCAAAAGCAGTTCAAACTGCCCTAGATAATATTGAGATTCCAGATCTCTCTGGAAAAACAGTTTTATTGAAGCCAAATGTCAGTAGAGAAGTTGATCCAAAGTTAGGGATTAATACTAACCCAGAAGTGGTAGAAACAATTTTTAATTATCTAAATAACCGTTATGAAGCAAATTATTTAATTGGGGATTCCCCAATTATTAATACTGATACATATAAAGCTTTTGAGCAATCAGGTTATAAAAGATTATTACAACACAATGATCTTCAATTTGTTGATTTAGATGAACCCACTCCAGTGAAGAAAGATATCCTAAATGGAAAAATTCTGAAAAGCATAAGACTAACAGGATATTGGCATGAAATTGACTATTTTATTTCTATTCCCGTATTAAAAATGCATATGCATTGTGGGGCCTCACTAAGTTTTAAAAATATGAAGGGATTAATATATAAAAGAGATAAAATCACCTTACACCATCTTCAGGCTCCAGAAATAATTGAAGAATTAAAAAAAAAAATGAGTAAAGTAAAAGAATTGGATGTTGCTATAGCTGATCTTGGAAATATTATTTTTCCTGATTTGGCGATAATAGATGGTTCGCACGCTCAAGAAGGTATGGGACCATCGTCAGGAAATCTGATAAAATTAGATACTATTATCGCGTCTACTAATCCTTTAGCAGCAGATATAATTGCTCTTGCAATATCTCAACCAAAATGGTCTCTCAAAGATGTTCCTCATTTAAAATTGCTTTCAGAATTTAAATTTCCATCAATTAAATCCTCTAGTGATATAATAACAATTCCAGATAATATTGATGAATTTATCAAACCTTTAGAACCTCCCCCAAAATCAATAACAATTAAATATAAAAATGTTAACCTTATAGATATTGAATCTTGTTCTGCTTGTTTATCAACAATCTTCAATTTATTGAAAAATAATAAAGATTTCATTGATAAACATTATACTCCTGAAAAACCCTTGAATTTAGCAATTGGTAAAGGAATTAAAGAATCAGATCTTTATTCAGACACATTTCTTATTGGAAATTGTACAACACATCAAAAAGAAAATGGCATATTTATCAAAGGGTGCACACCTGTCGAATCAACAATTTTAAAGGTAATTAAAGAAAGGGTGACATCATGTTCTTTATAAATTTTAAAATAATAAAAAGAAAATCATATTTATTGGGTACTTGTTCCACATAGAGGACAAAATCGAGCTTCTTCTCTTTGATTCAACTCAACACCACAGTTGTAACAAAATTTTGCTTTTTCCTCAACTTGTTGAGATACTAAAATAGCTTTCTGATTCTGATATTGATTGGGTGTAGTAATTAACTGGTAATTTGAACTTGGTTGAGTAATATTTTGAGTATAACAGACCGAATTACAATGAATACAGCGAGGTCTTTTTTCTCTATCCAGAAATATCGCAACATAAATTAATAAGCCAATACCACCTGTAAATATCGCTAAGAATATCGCTAATGCAACATTGAACTCCATCTTTTTTGTCTCTACATTCCTATTACAATGAGTACAATACATTATTTATTTTACCTCCAATTTTTTTTAATTCTTTAATGATATCTAAATTATTTTGATTCTTTAATGATCTTTAGACCAATATTTGATTGGATTAAAAGACAAAATTAAATTGGAATGGAGATTTAATCAGTAAATTCGATAAATTTACTCTCCCGTAGTTTTACTACCACAATTTGGACAAAATTTTGTTCCAAGTTCTAATTTTTCACCACATAAAGGACAAAAATTTGGTATTCCTCCTCTTATTTCTTCAGATATGCTGACGGGTGTAGGAGATAATGTGGATTGAGTTTGCGTTTGGGGTTGGTATGAATAGGATTTCTGAGATGGAGCAAGAGTAATCTGAGTACCACAATGTACACATCTGTCCTCACCTCTACTGTAATAAACGGCTAAATAAATAATTAAACCAATGCCCGCTGTAAAAATTAACAAAATTATTGCCAAACAAGTATCAAAATCTTTACGGGTTAACAATACATTTTGGTTACATCTTGGACAAAATCCTGTTGGATTACGAGTCTGCATTTTGAAATATAATATTTTGTTTTCTTAGGTAATATTTAATCTATTTAATCTTTTTGGAACAACACTTTACTTCATTACTGTAAATGCTTTAATTTGTTAAAAAATTAATAATCTAAGTTAATTAAGATTAAATCAAATAAGTTCTTATTGATTATTTAATTAATAGATACATTTAAAATTTCAATTGAAAACTACATTTCATAAATTATATTGACCCAAAAATCCCTCTTTATTGTTTTAGATGGCATCGATGGATGTGGTACCACTACTCATAGTCAACTTCTTGCCGGATTCTTAGAGCATAAGAAGGGTTTTAAAGTTCACCTAACCCAAGAACCATCTAAAAGCGATATAGGGAAATTATTGAGAAAATTCTTGAAAAATAAGGAAATTCCCCCTACGACAGATGCTTTATTGTTTGCAGCAGATAGAGATTTACATTATCATAATGAAATAAAGAAAAAACTGGATGATGGATACATGGTAATCTCTGATCGTTATATAGAATCATCTATAATATACCAATCTATTCAATCTGATAGGATAACAATTGAGTGGGTAAAAGAGTTGAATAAATTTATAGGTCATCCTGACATTACCATAATTTTAGATATTGATCCTAAAATTGCATTAGCTCGGAAAAACGGAGAATATTTAGAAAAATTTGAGAATAATACCTTTTTAGATAAAGTGAGAAATCTATATCTTTCCCGAGCTAAACAAGAAGGATATCATATAATTAGTTCAGATGATATTATAGAATTTGTCCAAGAGAAGATACAAAAATTAGTTTTGGATATGCTAAATACGTAAAATTAAAATTTATAATGATAAAACCTAAATTATCCTTATTATTTTAAAAATTTGGCTGAATTTAAACAAAATTTAAATATGAATTTCGATTAAAATTGAAGATTAAGGGGGAACTAATAAACTGTCTAATCATAAAAATAAACTTCATAATTATGTCAAAATGTTTAGTTTTCCCCGTTTAGTTGGTACTGAAGGAGAAAAACAAGCAGTTGCTCTTACCATTGATGCATTTAGAAAAATTGGTTTTGAGGATTCTAATATACAAAGAGAACCTTTCGAATTCTCTGATTTTTACTCAACAACATTAATTAAACTTATTATGGTGATTAATTTGACTTTTTCCTTATTTATTCTAATGTTCGCTTATGTTAATTTAGTTCTTTCAGTATTTGTTATTGGAACTGGAATTTTCTTAATTTTCCTGATTATTAAAGGACTGAAACATCCGGAAACTCCCGGTTTCTGGGGGGAATATTATGGTAATACACTCTCAGCTACAAATGTATTTGTAAAAATTCCCGCAAATAAATTGCATACTGCTGAAGCAGGAAATATTGTCATCTCAGCTCATTTAGATTCTAAATCACAAACGTTTAAAACATCCTGGAGAGTAGTCTTTTATCGAATTTGGCTTTATACTGGGATATTTCTAGGTGGTTTTTTAATTGCATTATTTATTCGGACTTATTCACCTCTAAAATTGAATTTAACAGTAGTAGGTACTGGAATGTGGGTATGTACAATTATAATTTCTATATCAAATATATTTTTATTGTTCCTAAATACACAAAATGAATCACCGGGGGCTTTGGATAATGCTTCTGGTATGGCAATTGTTTTTGTCTTAAGTAATTACTTTAAAGAAAATCCACTTTCAAATTTTAATCTCTGGTTCTGTCAATTTTCCGCAGAAGAATTGGGGACAATGGGCTCACGGAATTTCGTAAATAAACGAACAAAACAATTCATAAAGGGTAAGACATTTCATTTTAATTTAGATATGATCTCGTGTGCAGGAAATTCGAGAAATAGAGTAGAATATTTAGAATCATATGGTGTCTTGCCAAGAAAAAAAATAGCACCACTTCTTAGTAAGTATTTAGATGAAGCTGCAGTTAAAGAAAATATAATAATAAGTGGATTTCATTTATCTGTTGGAGCACATACGGATTCTGTTCCATTTCATCTAGAAGGATACGATTCTATTGATATCGTAACTAGAGTTGCTGGAAAATACACGCATAATAAGGTTGATACTCCAGATAAGGTGGATCCTAAAGTTTTATACGAAGCCTTTTTAATTATTCGCAAATCAATATTAATGCTTGATAATGATTATGAAATTCTGTGTGAAAATAAAGAATTATTATGTGAGGAACGATGAGTTATACAATCGCTGAAAAAATATTGTTAGAACATTCAAATGTTAAAAAAGTGGTTCCAGGTCAATTTATTGAATGCAACATTGATTTAATAATGGTTCACGAGCAACTAGGAGGAAGAATTCATAAAGAGTATGAAAAATTAGGAATAGATTATGTTTGGGATCCAAATAAAATCTTTTTCATATTGGATCACTGGGTTCCTGCACCTACAATTTCTGCGGCAGAAATGCATCAAGATTGCCGAATTTTTGCTGAAAAATATAAATTTATAAATAACGTTGGAATGAATAAAGGGATTTGTCACCAAGTCTTACCAGAAATGGGTTTTTCTAGGCCTGGAATGCTGATAGTGGGTTCTGATAGTCATACAACTACATATGGCGCTTTTAATTGTCTATCTACGGGTATTGGTGCTACTGATGTATCTGTTGCCTTCGCAACAGGAAATCTCTGGTTTAAAGTACCAGAATCTTTTAAAATAAACCTTAAAGGTGTATTAGATAAAGGTATAATGTCTAAAGATTTTATATTGAAACTAATAGGAGATTTAACTACTAAAGGTGCAATTTATAAATCATTGGAATTTCATGGTAATGCTATAAGGGATATTTCTATTGATGGAAGGATGACAATCACAAATATGGTAGTAGAAGCAGGAGCTAAATTTGGGGTATTTCTAGCAGATGATAAATTAACGAGATGGTTAGAAAAAAGAACCGACATACCTTATAAGTATGTATATCCTGATAACGATGCCACTTATGAAAAAGAATTCAATTATAACCTTTCGGAAATCACTCCCATTGTTGCGAAACCTTCAAATCCAGGTAATATAGCCAATGTAGAGGAAGTAGAGGGTATTGAGATTGATCAAGCATTCATAGGTAGTTGTACAAATGGAAGAATGGAAGATTTCCGTATAGCCGCAAAGATTCTCAAAGGAAAAAAAGTTAATTCAAAAACACGATTAATTGTTATCCCAGCTTCTACGGAAATATATAAAGAAGCTTTAAAAGAAGGATTAATTGATATTTTTTTAAAAGTTGGGGCGATAGTTGGGCATTCTACCTGTGGACCATGTGTAGGTGGTCATATGGGTGTATTAGGACCTGATGAAATTTGTATTAGTAGCTCAAATCGTAATTTTGTGGGAAGAATGGGGGCTCCTAGTTCTCAAATTTACTTGGCTTCTCCAGCCACTGTTGCAGCTTCAGCTATAAATGGAAAGATAACAGATCCAAGAGGGGTGTTATAATTGATTAATATAATCAGAGGTTATACATATATATTAGGAGATGATATAAACACAGATTATATTGTTCCAAGCAATGCATTAACCCTTAGAGATGCCGCTGATATGGCTAAACAAACTCTTAGATATCTTTACCCAAATTTTGTAGAAATTGTTACAAAAAATAATATTATTATCGCTGGTGAAAATTTTGGAACAGGTAGTTCGAGAGAAGAAGCTGTCAATGTATTTAAAATTCTTGGAGTTAAAGCTATTATCGCAAAATCTTTTGCTCGAATTTATTTTAGAAATCTGATTAATCTGGGTATTCCAGGAATTCAATTAAATTGGGATAAAAAGGAATTTTCTCATGACGATTATTTAGAAATAAGATTAAATGAAGGCATTATTTTTAATAAGACTAAAAATAAAGAAATAGGTTTTAAGAAATTACCAGATTTTCTAACACAAATAATAGAAGATAAAGGTATTTTAAATCAATTAAAGAAGAAATTATTCAAATGATCAAATTACATTAGACTCTCTATTTCTTTTTGTATTCTTTCAATACGCTTTTTAGACTTCAGTAAAATTTGACTTCTCCCATACTTTTGAAACCAACGATTAAATCTTTCTGTTATTGTAACTTCCCTCGTTCCAGCCATATGTTTATCTGCTAAACATATTATCTTCTCTTCTAGCGATAATGGCAAAAAATCTTTTTCAGGTAGATTGAATCTCTTTGCATCCTCTACATCCAATCCTCCTAGTATGTGAGTTTCACAAATTTTGGCAAGTTTATCGGAAAAGCCTCTTTCTCTCAAAATTTTACCTCCAATTAATGCGTGTTTGAAGCCATGTGTTTTCGTTCTACCAATATCATGTAGAAGCGCCCCAATTTCAATTAGATTTTTATCTACTTTAACCTTAGTTATTTTATTTGCTATTTCCAAAGCTTTATCTGCTACTTTTTCAGAATGACGCCTAACTGAATAAGGAATTTTTAACTTTCTAAGTAAATCGATTGCGTATTCACGATCTGGTAAAATTTCTTCTTCCTTAGCCATTAATTTTTATAATTAATTAATTAACTTTAAATTTTAGGTATCAACAAATATTAACGTTCCAATAATTATAATCTCTATTTGAAAATGCAAGATCACTAAACTATATATTCCAATAGTGAATAAGAATTTGAGAAAGAACTCTTGATTATTTAATTAAGCATACCCTAATAAAATTCTTCATAGGGTCCGCTGACTAAACCTCCAATTGAACCTCCTATAAACGCTCCTAATAGACCACTTATAATTCCCCCTAAAGTTTCTGATAATTGTGTTCCTTGGAATAAAGCCATCAAATCTTCACCAGAAATAATGCTTAAAATTATCCATAACAAAATATCAATAACTACAACTAGTAAACCTGCAATTATCCCTCTTCGTAAGCCTTTTGCAATCGTACCGCTAATATATCCTACAAAAAGCCAAGCTAAAAGTTGGGCTGCAAAGAAACCGGAGACACTTAAAGTTCCAGTAAAAAAAGCGATGATATCAAATTTAAAATTTGCTCCTATTAACAATGCGATTGCTTTTAGTATATCAGTATCAGCATAAATTTGGATTTGGTTAAAAATATTTTCCATATTAAAGAAAAACACAGTTAAAAAGCTCAAAATAATTCCTATAAGAATCCCAAAAATTAAACGGTAGGAAGCCATTGTTTATATCAGCTTAAAATTAATTTATCAAGATATAATTATGATTGAATAATAATTAAAATCATTTTTGCTATTTTAATTCTTAAGTTCTGAAATAATTAGAAAGTTTCTCTCAATAAAATATTAAAGTTATGATGTATTTAATCAAATATTCATAACTCTTTGATATTTTTGTTATTGAATAGTAGATTGAATAAAAATATAAAAAAAATAAGGCTACTACATTGGCTAAGAAGAAGAAAAAGACTGAAGAAAAAACCGTAAAGAACGAAGAGACTTTAGAAGACTTTGAAGAAGAGTTAGAGGTGGATTTTGAAGAAGATTTAGATCTTGAAGAAGAACTTGAATTATTAGATGCTGAAGACATCGAAGCTGGAATTGAACTAAAAGAGGAATTAGTTGATAAAGATGAGGAAAGAAAGCAACTTTATTTAAGTTGTGGTATACATATTGGTACAAAATTATTAACTGGTGACGCTCGAAGATTTATTTATAGACAAACTAACTATGGTTTATATGTTATTGACTTAACTAAAACAGACGAGAGATTAAAAATTGCGGCGAAGTTCTTATCCAAATATATTGAGGAAGGGAGCGACAGAGTGATAGTTACTTCTGTTAGAAGATATGGAAAAGAGCCTGTTAAAAGATTCTGTGAAGTTCTAGGGTGTAAAGCCGTTACAAATCGATTTATACCAGGAAGTTTAACCAATCCGCTAATAGAAACCTATATAAAGGATGCTAGCGTTGTGGTAATTGTTGATCCACATGCTGATAAGGTAATTTTAAGAGAAGCAAAATTAGCCCGAATTCCTGTCGTAGCTCTTTTTGATACTGATGACATCCTTGATGGTATAGATCTGGCAATTCCCGCAAACAATCGAGGTAAGAAAGCATTGGGATTAGCATTTTGGCTCTTAGCCAGACAAATAATGTTAGAATTGGGGAAAATTGCTAGTGAAGATGAGTTTCCTTATGCACTTGAGGAATTTACCTCAAAAATTGTTCCGGTGTATAGACAGGAACAATAATAATATCTCATTTCTATTCTTTATTTAATACCCAATTTGCTTGGAATTTCAGAGATATTATTAATAAAATCTTTTACTTGAAGTTGACTGAAGGTATCTCGGGTAGCAACTCCTGAAAGGGCAGCAATAAATGAGATACCTGCCCTATTAGCCGTTTCTGCATCAATTATACTGTCTCCTACATAGATAACTTCTGAGGGCTGTAAATTTAATTTATTAGCTGCTAACAACAAACCATATGGATTGGGTTTAAGAGTTGATATATCTTCTCCACCAATAATAACTTCAAAAAAATTTAGAAGATTTTCTCTACTCAAAATAGCTTCAATTCTATAACGAAATTTCGTAGAGACAATACCTAGTTTAATTCCCTTCTCGAATAAAAATTGAATTACGGCAGGTGTCTCTGAAAATAATATAGTAAGATCTGCCATAACTTCATCTGCTTTTTTAATGAAAAAATGCTTGAATTTTTCAGCCTTATCTCTATGTTGCTCTCCTACTAGGTTGATTAACGTGTGTTCAAGTGTAAGACCGATCGTTTTATTAATCTCTTTTGCTGGGAACTTTTTAAACCCAATCTCCTGTAAAGCATAATTTATGCATTCTAGAACTCCTTTAGATGAATCTGCTAATGTAAAGTCAAAATCAAATATAATTCCTTTAATTTCTATTTTTTCATTTATCTTTTCCAGAGTTACATCACTCCTATTACGAAAAATCAAAAGTTCTATTTATTATTAATTTCTCTATTGAACAAGTTAATTTTTCCTATTAGAAAGCAGTTTTATCTTTTTAATTATTTATAATAAATTTTTAACCTTAAATCTATTATCTTTAATTAGAGATTAAAAACTCGCATTGAGAGGAGTGTAATGAAAAAAATTATAGCATTTAGTGGTAAAGGAGGTGTTGGAAAAACAACTTCTCTAGCACTATTCTTAAAATATATCTTAGAAAATAAAAATAATCTGGATGTTTTGGTGATAGATTCTGATCCTGATGCTAATATTGCAGATGTAATTGGAGAGGAAGTAAAGTTTTGCGATACAATTGGTGGAAAGATGAAAGTTTTAAAAGATAAAATCCAAAAAAGACAATTACCTCTAGATGTTCCTAAAAATCAAGTTATTGAAGGTGATGTTTACGAATGCTTGATAGAAATGAATGATTTTGATCTCTTAGAAATGGGTCGACAAGAAGGAGAAGGATGCTATTGTTATATTAATTCTGTATTAAAGAATGTGATTGATACCCTTTCTAAAAATTATGATATCACCTTATTAGATTCTCCTGCGGGATTAGAACATTTCGCACGAAAAACAGGTCGAAATGTAACTGACTTAGTAGTTGTCACAGATCCTTCTAAAATGGGTATCCATACGTTAAGACGGATTCTGGAAATTGCCAACGAAGTAGATTTACAATTTGAGAATATATGGGTATTAGGAAATCGTTTTCCAGAAAGCCTTAGAGATATTCTAATAAAGGAAATTGAAAAAATCAATCAACAAAATGTAAAATTATTAGGATTTATCTCTAATAATGATGAAATCAGCGAAATTAACTTAATTGGGGGAAATTTGCTAGATTTATCACATGATAATTCTTCTTACAGGGAAGCAAAAGAAATATTTGCAAAAATCATATAATATTATATATAGTCATTAATCCTTTTATTTCGAAAACGCTTTTCTACTCCACCTCTCATCCCAGGCAATTCAAAACACTTATCTGGAATCATCCTTTTATAAAAGGATGGATTCTCTCGTTCGGCAATAAACTGTGATTTATATAGTGTCTCGAAGATTTCCTCTCCAGTAAATTGGATATCATCGAAATATGGAATAAGGGGACGATTTTTACTTACATTTTCTACAACAGCTTTTAGTGGAGTGTCAAACCCACAAAATTTCCCTTCTTCATCCATTGTTGAAGTTCTGTGGGTATGTTCATTATATAGACAGATTATACAATCTGGCCATCTCTTATGGAAATAACTTAAGACACGATCTATCACCTTGTGTTTGAGAGAAACTACTCCAAATAATACCCCCCTATTATTAATTTCAGTACGTGTGAATTGTATAGCCCGATAAGTTTCTTTAGAAATCTCACGCATCATACGGTTAATTTTTTTTGCGAATGGAGTACCAGAATTACGTAAGACAACTTCTGGAATTTTTTTAATCTGTTGGATAAGACCAGGATAATAATCATAATGACGGGGAAGATTATGTATTAATTCCTCATGTGAATGACCTTTAGCACACCCAACGACTTCCAACGGATCCTTTTCTTCAAACGTTTTTCTCAAGCGATTTCCCTTTGTGAAATTTTATCATTATCTATATCAAAATATTTGTTCAAAGTCATTTGATTATGCCCATCTATCAGAAGGAAAGGTTCAGCTCGCTTTAATATTACTCCAACAGATTTAAGGTCTTGTCTACTTTTAAATATGAATTTTTTAGCCTGTAGATTTATTATACGTTTTGCAGATATGGGTCCAATTCCAGGAACACGCAATAACTTTTGGTAAGAAGCTTGATTAGGGTCTACAAGATTACGATCTTTAAAATATTCTCTTGCTAGATGAATTTTCGGGTCTCCATTAGGTAAATTGCCTTCTTCATCAAAAATTTTCTCTAAATCTTTCAGTTTATAGTGATATATTCTTAATAGCCAATCACTTTGATATAACCGATGTTCTCTTGCTAGTGAAGCTGCCTGTTTACCGGCTAGTGGTGTTCCCTCGATTGGAATAAACGAAGAAAAGTACGCTCGCCTTAAATCAATCTCTTTATATCCCCAATCAATTCTTTTAAGAAGATCATAATCGGATTCACTTTCAGCAGCCCCTACAACAAATTGTGTTGTTTGACCGCTATTTAATATTGGTGCACCATCCCATCGAAATTTTTTATAACCATTTTCTCTTCGATCTTTAATCATTTTTTCTTGGTATCTCAACTTACAATCTTGCTCAATATCTCTCATTTCTTTAAGAGCTTCATCATTTTGTTTGATTCTAATCTGCTTTAACCATCGTTGACGTGTAATAATATCATTATTGAAGTCTTTCTGATCTGCAATTTCTGCAAGATAATCTTTAGAAGAGGCTTCTGTATTGATTGAGATACGATCAGATAAAGCTATTGCTTCTTTAAGGAGATATTGACTGACTCCTGGTAAGCATTTAAAATGTACATATCCCTGAAAATTATATTTAAATCGAAGCAATCGAATTGCTTCTAACATTTCTTCAGTAGTTTTATCGGCACTTCCACAAACTGCGGATGAAATAAATACACCTTCTACAATATTCATCGAATAAAGTTTCATAAATGTACGAGCGTATTCCTCCGGCGTAAAGCTCATCTTTCGCTTACAGCTATGTGAAAAGCAGTATTTACAATTATAAATACACTTATTGGTGTATAGAGTTTTGAAAAGACTCATACACCGTCCATCAGGGGTATAACTATGGCAAATTCCCGCGCTTGCTGTATTCCCAATCCATCTTTTTGTATTTCCAAAAAGTTTTGGATATTTATCAGTACGACTAGAAGCCGTACTAGCACAGATATCATATTTCGAATTTTCTCCCAAAACACGTATTTTTTCTAAAGTAGACGGCACTTTCTTTATCCGATAAGTTAAATAGTATTCATCAATAGGGGTATAAATTAATTTTTAATGATTAGCTTATAAAAAGAAGGGGCATAATGAATTTTCAAAATAACTTATATAACCAATTTCTTGTTCATAAACAAACTTAAATCTATTTTTAGTTTATCAAATTATATTCCTTAAAAATTTATAGATAATTTTGGATTAAAGATGCGGAAATATACAGGTGGAGAAATAATCTCCAAGTATCTGATTAAAGAAGGAGTGAAATATGTTATCGGGATCCCAGGACACGGAAATCTCCCTCTTGTCGATGCTTTCTTCAAAGATCAAGATAAGCTTACTTTAATTCAACCGAAACAAGAGATGAGTGGAGTACATCTAGCTGTAGGTTATTATCGAATCACAGGGAAACCTTTAGTAGTCTTTACTTCTATTGGTCCCGGAGCCATTAATACAGCCATCGGGATTGCGGATGCATACGTAGATAGTATGCCTGTTTTGGTCCTCACAGGTGATACACATGTTCACATGAGAGGCAAAGGTGTTTTACAAGAAATTGAAAGAAAAAGGGATTCTGATATGCCAAGAATCCTTGAACCAATCGTTAAACGCAGCTTTCAGGTTGATACAGTAGGACAGTTACCCTCAATAATGCAACGAGCTTTTAATCAAATGATGAGAGGACGAAAAGGTCCAATTCATATAGATCTCCCTATGGATGTACAATCATCTGCTATAACTACCGAAATCCCTAATCCTATAAAACATAAATTTCAAGGGAGAATTTATAGTGATCCGGAATTAATAACTCGTGCCGTAGTCTTCTTAAAAGAGGCTCAAAGACCTGTATTATTATTAGGTGGTGGAGTTGTTTCATCTGAAGCATTTGAGGAGGTTAAAATCCTAGCAGAAAAGATTGGTGCTGGCGTTGTGGCTACCATGATGGCAAAAGACGCATTTCCAAATGATCATCCTCTTTTTTGTTGGGCTACTGGAAGCAAGGGAACTACAGTTGGCTTAAAAATTACTTCCTCAGCCGATTTAATCCTTGCGATTGGTTGTAGATTTGCTGACGAAACAGCAAGCTCGTATAAAGAAGGAGTAAGTTTTTCAATTCCCCCTACAAAGTTAATACAGATTGATATTGATCAAAATGAGATAGGTAAAAATTATCCTGTTGACCTTGGAATAATAGGTGATGCGAAAGCATGTTTAAGACAAATTATTGACGAACTCGGCGATTACAAGCAAGAGTATAAAAAAACTGATTATTTCAAAGAAATCCAAGAAGAAAAAAGAAAATGGTTTGAAATTTTAAAGGATCAAAGAAATAAAGATAAAAATTTCCCAAATGTTATGATTTCAACAGTCTTACAAGAAATTCGGCAGTTTTTTGATAGAGATACGATTTTCATTACTAGTTCTGGAAATGTACAAGCTCAAATGATACAAGAACTGGAATTTTACGAACCAAAAACATGTATCACGGCAGGTGGATTTTCAACTATGGGATACAGTGTTCCAGCGGGAATAGGAGCAAAATTAGGCTCAATAGATATTGGAAAACCTGATCGTAAAGTAGTATCGCTTGTGGGTGATGGAGACTTCATGATGACAATTTCAGAGTTATCGGTTGCTGTTCAATTAGGATTGAAAAATATATTCTTTATTGTATTGAATAATTATGGCTGGATTGCAATCAAAGACCTTCAACAAGCCACATTCGGCGAAGATCGAGGTTATGGTACTGTATTTGAAGATAAGGAGGGAAATCCTTATTCACCTGATTTTACCAAAATAGCTGAAGGTTTTGGTTGTTATGCTGAAAAAATTTTTGAAAAAGAAGAGATTATACCCGCATTAGAGAGAGCAAGTAAATCAAACAAACCAATAGTTATAGAAGCACTAGTTAATACAACTTTCCCTTTTACAGGTTCACCAGCATGGGGTTGGTGGGATGTTCCAATACCAGAATATTTAGAAGAAAGAAGAAAGAAATATGAAGAAGAGATTAAAGGAGAAAAACTATGATTTAAATAAAATCATTATAAATTAATGAAATCTAAAAAGACTTCAATTAAATCTTGAAAAATTAAAGCTTTAGCGATATTTCCTTCTATTCTTATCTTTCCCGCCATATATGCAGACACAGGGTTGCCTTCTATTAATAATGCTGCAGAAGTTTCAAGATCTGTTTCTAAAATTAAATCAGAGTTGGCTATCTCCCCTTTAGACCATTCCATTCTATTATTGGTTATACGGATGATATAATTATCAAGATCAGTGATTTTCATTTGAATATTGAGATCTTCTTCGGAGATTACTTCTTTTGCTTCAGGATTATTGTTTACAAATGTTGTTAAAATCTCTAAAAAAAGGGGAACATGAGATGCTTTGAGATTAGAAATCCCCTCTAAATACACATTTAAGAGATCTTTCAAAGAATTGGCATCAATCACCCCTCTTTTGGTTTCGTTGTCGTTACCTTCTACTAATTGAAAAGCTAAATCTAGAATTTCAACAAACTTAATTACCTTAATCATATCCCCTTCAATTTTAAAAATCTCAGAAAAATAGGCTTCTAGAGGATCTACTTCACCAAGAATTAATTTAGAAATTGTTTTTAGATTTGATTTTATAATAAAATCTGGAGATTTTAAAGCACCTTCATTAAATTCGGCATTTTTATCTTCAATAGTAAGATTATATGGGTTACCATTTTCAATTTTCACCATCATCCTTAGCTTATAGTCTTCAAGGAGTTTTTGAACTTCTGGATTAATATTGATAAAATCACAGAGTACATGAAAGATAACAGGAATATCCTCAATATTTATTGCTTCAGAGCCTTTTTGTCTAATCTCAATTAATCTTTTAATGTATTCCATTTTTCTTGTTTAGAATTTATATAATTCATTATCATTAATTACTATCTATAAATTGAAAATTGTTTATCTATTTTTTTTTTCAGGCTTAATGGGAAATGAAATCTTTTTGAATACAAGTTAAAAATTAAATTATCAATTTTCTTTTGATTTTCCGTGTAATCATAATTTGGATTATTTTCTTTATTTCTGATAATTTCATTGACTAAATCCTCAACCCTTTTTTTCGTTTCATCATCCACTGAAATAATAGGTAAAGAGTGGATTCCTGTTATTTGAATACTGCTGGTATTATTGATAATTCCTTTAGCTAAGTAATTATATAAAGAACTGTTTAACAAACCTAACAAATATGCGATTGTAAAAGCTTTATCTATAATTATAAATCCGATAGCCTTATTTGAGTCCCAATAACATCCTTTTGGCATATGGCGTGCGGCTAATCTTGAGCTTACACCGCTTATAATAATACCCTCTTGTTCAAAGGGTACATTCGTGGGGATATCATATTTTTTTTTAGATTCTTGATCCCAATCTAATGCTTCCATAATTGGTCTGTAATATTGTTCTGCACCACCTCTCTTTAAATAAGGCTTCCACCTTATTGATTCAATGTTTTTCTTTGAAATAATTTGATATTTTCGATTCGGACCGGATATTCTCTTATTTCTTCCCTCAAAAACTTCAGCTAATTCTGTATCTTCAATAGCCGCTATGTATTTCCTATTATTATGGGTATGCATTCCAATATATCCTTTCAGATACTTATCTAATTTAGGTGCCCTTTCAAATAAATCGATAATTTCTTCTTCAACATCAATAAAAAATATGTTATAAGGTAAGGAATTATATTTTTTTTGCTCTATATCATTGACAACTTTTGGAACTCTGTAATCTTCCTCGTTATTTACTCTTGGAATAATCCTCATTATATTTTTTTCTCTAATCCTTTTACTTTTTTGACCAGAGCATTTTGTTAAGATGATAATAGCTGGACTTGTGCTTACATTCTGCTTAGAAAACAGATTTTTTGGTGCTAAAAGAATTTCATTAATTATACAGTTATTAAGGATAAACTTCCGTAGATTTTTATGTGTACTTAGAGTTAAAAACGAATCACTGGTAATAAAACCCAATTTTCCACCTTCTTTTAAACGCCAAATGCTATTTATAATAAACATGGCATATGTTTCATGAGCATGTATTTTCCCGTAAATTTTTTTGAGTTTCAATTTATTTTTACGAATATATGCACTTGCTTTATTTAGATATGGGGGATTGCCAATAATAAAGTCGAACTCATTGTAAGAATCGGGATATAAAGCGATAAGTGTATCCTGTGCTTTAAAAGAAACTCCGAGTTTTTCTATCTCTTCTTTAATACTTGAATTTATATCATACGTAAATATTTGATCCTTTCTTATCCCAGATTCTATTAATTTCTTTACGAATATACCAGGCCCAACGCATGGATCTAAAATTTTTTGATCTTCCTCAATCTTCCCTAATCTAGAAATAATATATTCTACTGTTAAAGGGGGAGTGATTACTACTCCTAACTCCTTGTTATTAACTTGATTCCTAATCAGCACTCTTTGATTGTTCATTTAAATCAATATCAACTTCATTTAAAAGAATTGTATAAAACTGGGAGAGTTTTTTCAAAGCAGTTATTTTTATTTTGTCCACATCATCATTGATAGAGTGTATATAATTATAAGAGCTTTTATCACCATTACCAATTCCTTGGAATTTCTTACTGAGAAGAAATAAGCCGTCGCTATATGTACCAATGTATATTCTTCGCGTTTTCTCTAAACTCATTATATCTTTATTTTCTAAAATAAAATTGTTAGATTTAAAATATTTATTATTAAGGAGACCATGATCCCATAAATATACTCTTTTAGCGATTGAATCAAAGTTGATTATAAAAGTCTTATCTCTATCAAAATTTCGAATTTTTTTATAGAAGTTTCTCACTCCCATAGTACCCGATTCTTCTGCACCCGTAAAAACAAAATTTAAATCAATATTTTTAAGTCTATTTTCTGGATCCGAATAATAATGAAGAATTTCTAACACACATGATATTCCAGAAGCGTTATCTATAGCACCTTTAGAATTATTATTTGTGGTATTCAACCATAATATAACAGTCGTTAAACAATTGATAATTAAGATCAAAAACGATAAAATACGATATAACAAGATATCTTCTAAAATGATAAAAAATTTGAAGATATTAAATATTAGGCTTAAAGGAAAAGAAAATATCCAGATATAATATAATTGGATACGAGTTTTTATTGAGAAAGCTTGTCCTTTTGAATCTAAATGTGAAAACAAAAAAATATTATTCTCAGATATTTTATTCTTAAATTGCGATGGTAAATTTACAAATAAATTCTGGGAATTATATTCCTGTCCTATTTTAAGTTTTTCTGGAAATCTTGTAAGTAAAATAAGAATTAGTATTGATATCAAAATAAGAAACAGATTTACTATATTAAAAATCGGTTGAATATTCAAAAATAAGACTACGAGGAGCCAACTTAATAATGATAAAGAAATTTTAGGATAGATTCTTGAATAGAATATGCGAAATGAGAACTCTTGAATTTGTGGAATAAGATTTAGATCTTCTATCTTTTGTTTGGCAATGTTGAAACTTTCTCTCTCAAATTCGGTTCCAGATAATCTTGGAAAAGAAAAATCATTTAGATTTTTTAATATACGTTTTTCATCAATCATAGTTCAACTATTCATTGTAAATATGCTCCATTTTTCGCAGAGCTTACTATTTTTCTATAAGTGTTTAAATAACCTGTTATAAATCTTGGTTCAGGTCTTTTCCATTCTTTTAACCTCTTTTTCATTTCTTTATGAGGGATCAATAAGTCTAATTTTCGATTATCAAAATCAATTTCAATTTCATCCCCATTTTCCACTATAGCTATAGGTCCCCCCACATATGCTTCAGGACATACATGCCCTATACAGAGTCCTCGCGTAGCCCCCGAATATCGACCGTCAGTAATCATCGCTACAAAATCACTTAATCCCATCCCTACAAGCATAGCCGCGGGTATAGATAATTCTCTCATTCCTGGAGAACCTTTCGGACCCTCATAACGAATCACTAAGACATCTCCAGGTTTCACTTGGTTCGAAATCAGAGCATCTCTAAGATCCTCTTCACATTCAAATACTCGAGCAGGTCCTTTATGATATCTCATCTTGGCATTTACAGCACTTTGTTTTACAAGAGCACCCTCTGGGGCTAAATTTCCTTTTAAAACAGCTATACCTCCTTTACTATCTATAGGATCTTCAAAATTGCGAATTATATGATAATCATGAATCTCAACGGAGTCTAAGTATTCTTTTAATGTATTCCCTAAAACATTTTTAGTAGACAAATCTAATACATATGATAATTTCTTCATTAAAACACCGACACCACCCGCTTCATGAAATTCAGTGAGGTTATATTCTGAGCTTGGTTTGAATTTCGCCAACAGTGGAACAGATTTACTTAATTCATCAAAATCAAAATGACTTAGGGACCCTCCAATCTCATGGGATAAAGCACACATATGTAAAACCATATTTGTAGAACCTCCAAAAGATAAGGCGACTTTTATTGCATTTTCAATAGATTCATGGGTGATAAAATCTAATGCTTTAACATTTTCCTCAACTAGATTCATAATGATTCTACCGGAAGCTTTTGATAAATCTTCTCTTTCCTCACTAATAGCACTCATAGTAGCACAACCAGGCAATGAAAGTCCCATTGCTTCTACTATACAGGCCATCGTATTTGCAGTACCCATCATATTACATGCTCCAGGAGAGCAGCAGGTTTGAGATTCTATCAAGAAAAATTCATCTTTAGTTAATTTACCTGCCATATATTTACCAATTGCCTCTTTTATATCAGAAGTTACATAAGTTTTTCCTTTAAGAGGACCATTTTCAAAAAATTTTGCTTCCATTATTCCTCCTGTTAAAAATACCGTAGGGATATTACATCTAGCAGCAGCTAATAACATTCCTGGAATAATTTTATCGCAAGAACTCAACATTACCATTCCATTAAAATCATATGCTTTAATAGTGCACTCAACTGAAGCTGCTATTACTTCTCGAGAGGGTAAAATAAATTTAGAAAAATTACTTGAATTAGCGATTCCATCACAAGAAGCTATTGTGTTAAATTCCATAGGAGTACCACCTGCTTCTCTAACACCTTCTTTAACAAATTCAGCTAATTTCCGTAGGTGAATATGACCTGGATTAATTTCATTCCATGAATTAACTATTGCGATTCTGGGTTTCTTTAGATCATCTGGAGAATAACCACATCCATAATATAATGCTCTCTCATATGCCTTTCTTAGATCTAATTCATCTTGATTTACTGACATTGAGAATTATAAATTTATTTAATTAATCAAATTTGCTATGTTATTCAATTTAGGAAATTAAATTAAAATATTTAGAATAGTTTAACAAATCCTAAAATCTTAAAGATAAACAGGAAAGTCCTCCATCCATCTTTCTAAATTCAGTCATATCAAGTTTAATTAGTTGATATCCTAGGTTTGAAATTGAATCTATTAACTTATTATAACCTTCAGCAATTAACACATAATCATTAACTCTTATACAATTAGCAGCATAACTCTCATCCTCATCAACTTTGATTATATTATAATCTTGAAAAAGAGGATTATCTATAAATTCCCCAGAACTGACCAAGTTGTTGTCTCCAATATAAGCTAATCCAGTTTTTAAGTGAAGTACCTCTTTTAATTTAACTAATGAGCAAGAATATCCATATTTCTTTAAGAGATCTTTCAATCGTAATGCTCCTGCTTTATTTGTTCGCTGAGAGATCCCAACAAAATATTGATCCTCTACTCTAAGAACATCACCTCCATCCAAAGTTCCTGGTTCTTCTATAGATTCAACATTATCATAAAATCTATCCAGAACATTTTTAATTTCTATTTCTTCACCCTTCCTGCTTATTGCGCCTAAATTTGCAATAATTGCTACATCCTCATTAATCACTGCTGTATCTTCAATAAACGTTGAGTCTGGAAATCTATCATCTGCTTCTAATGTCAAAACCTTCAGACCGCATTTGTTTAAAGCTTTAATATAATTTGAATGCTGAATAATAGTCTTTCTATAATTAGGCTTTCCTAGTTTAGATGAACTTAAACCTTGTTGAAAATTTTTTGAGACTTTTCTCACAATGGCATGCTTAAACATAGGTTTATTGAAAAATAATTAGTTATTCCCAATTATCTCTACTAACAAATTTTATTAATTTTGAAAGTCAGCTTAAAATTAAAAATTTTCATAAATTCAAATTATATATATTAAAAAATAAGATTAAAATAAGCTAAACATTACTAATAACAAATACTTTTCGTAGAAAAACATGAAAGTAATATTTATTCTTTTTGATACCTTAAATAGGCGTTTTTTACCACCTTATGGGAATAATTGGGTTCATGCACCAAATTTTAAAAGATTAGCAGAAAAAACGGTTATTTTTGACAATTGTTATTCTGGTAGTTTAATGTGCATTCCTGCTAGAAGAGAACTACATACTGGAAGGCACAATTTTCTACATAGAAGTTGGGGGCCTTTAGAACCCTTTGATGATTCAATGCCTGAGATTTTAAAGAATAATGGTGTGTATTCCCATCTTATAAGTGATCACTACCATTATTGGGAAGATGGAGGGGCAACATATCATAGTAGGTATAATTCATGGGAAATTGCTCGGGGACATGAGGGGGATCCTTGGAAAGGAGAGGTACATAATCCTGATATCCCTGATTCTGTACCTAATATGCGTCAAAATTGGCCTCATTGGCGTCAGGATTGGGTAAATAGAAAATATATGCAAAAAGAAGAAGACCAACCTCAAGCTGTAACTTTTAAACTAGGAATGGAGTTTATTAAAAAAAATCATATGGAAGATAATTGGTTTCTCCATATCGAAACATTTGATCCTCATGAACCCTTCTTTACCCAACAGAAATATAAAGATTTATATAAACATGAATATAACGGACCACATTTCGATTGGCCCAATTACGGTATAGTAACAGAAACTGAAGAACAAGTACAACATGTTCGTAAAGAATATGCTGCCTCAATAAGTATGTGTGATACTTACCTTGGCAAGATTCTGGATGTAATGGATGAAAATGATATGTGGAAAGATACCATGCTTATAGTTACAACCGATCATGGCTTTCTTCTAGGCGAAAAAGATTGGTGGGCAAAGGTAGTACAACCGATCTATAATGAAATAGCTAATATACCTTTATTTATTTGGGATCCGAGATCTAAGAAAAAGAATGAGAGAAGGAATGCTCTTGCACAAACAACTGATATAGTCCCCACAATTCTGGAATTTTTTGGGATTGAACGAACAAAAGATATGCAAGGTAAAGTTCTAAAAGAAACTATTAATTCAGATGCTAAGATAAGGGATTATGCCTTATTTGGAACTCACGGTGCTCATGTGAACATTACAGATGGGAGATTTGTCTACATGAGAGGCCCTATAAATGGTCTAAATCAACCACTTTATGAATATACACTTATACCTACCCACATGCGTGGATTTTTTTCAATTAATGAGTTGAAGACAATGACTTTAGCTGATCAGTTTAGTTTTACAAAGGGATCTAAGCTTATAAGAACTAAGACAAGACATAGATATATAAATCCTTATATTTTTGGTAGTTTGCTTTTTGATCTTCAAAATGATCCTCACCAAGAAAATCCAATAATTGATTCTGAAATCGAAAATAGGATGATCAAGGCTATGGTTGAAGCTATGAAAAAGAACGATTCACCAGTAGAACAATTTGAACGTCTTGGAATTCCATATGATAATGAAATTAAACCGATTCATTTAGATTTGATTGAAAATCGGTCAGGAATCAAAGACAAGATCGGGAATACTGAAATTGTATGGAATGAAAAAGGAAATAGTATGTATTCTCTTATTATGGGTTTTGTTCCTTCTGTTGTCCAAAAACAAATAATATTACAATTAGAAAAAGAGATTAAGAATAAGGATATTACTGAAATAGATGAGGACTTATTAGTTAACATGATCGAGAAGCTCCTCCCAGAAAGATATATCTCACTATTTAGAAATATGTCAAAATTAGTCAAAACTAAGGGCAAATAAATTTAAAATGAAGTGTTTAGAACAAAATAAAAATGAAAAATTTTTCTTTATTGATAAAACCTGTCTCCGCAGACTGTAATCTGCGATGTGAGTATTGTTTTTATATTGATCATCTAGACAATGTAGAAAAAAATCCTAGAATGTCAGAAAGTACATTAGAAACTATGATTGCAAGTTATATGAAGACCGATCAAAACAAACAATATGCTTTTGGTTGGCAGGGAGGTGAACCCACACTATTGGGACTAAAATTTTGGGAAAAAGCCGTAGAACTTCAAACTAAATATGCGCCCCCAGGAGCAGTTATAAGCAATGGACTCCAGACAAATGGAACTCTAATTACGGATGAAATGGCGAAATTTTTTGCTGAATATAGGTTTCTTCTCGGTGTGAGTCTTGATGGTCCTCCTCGCCTCCACGATTTCTATAGGAAGACGATTGGTCATACCCCTACACATTCCTTAGTTATGCAAGGAATAGAACGTTTAAGAAAATTTAAAGTTGAATTCAACATACTTACTTTAGTGAATAATAAAACTGTTAAGGAAGCTTCCGAGATTTATCAATATTTGAAAGGAAATGAATTTTTTTACCATCAATATATACCTTGTGTTGAATTTGACCAAAATGGTAATCTCGAACCCTATTCAATTACGGGCGAAGAATGGGGGGATTTTCTGTGCGAAATATTTGAACAGTGGATAAAAAGTGATATAAATAAAGTCTCTATTCGCCTATTTGATTCAATCTTAAATTATTTAGTACATGGAAATTATAGTGTTTGCTATATGGGAAATAATTGTTGTCAATATTTCGTAGTGGAATATGATGGTAGCGTTTACCCGTGTGATTTTTTTGTACGTAAAGATCTACTGTTAGGTAATGTAAAAACAAATAAATGGGATGATTTTATTAATTCAACAAAATATCATAGTTTTGGTTCCCAAAAAGCAAAATGGAATAATACATGTAACAGTTGTCCATTCCTTAATATTTGCCATGGAGATTGTCAGAAATTTCGAAGCAATGGAAAAAATTTTCCGAAAGCATTAAGTATTTTATGTAGAGGGTGGAAGAAGTTTTATACTAATACTTTACCTCGTTTTAAAATTATAGCTAATAAGATAAAGTCTAATAGTCAAATTAATTCATCTAATCAAATTAAAGCGAAAAAAATTGGTCGTAATTCACCATGTCCATGTGGAAGTGGAAAAAAGTATAAAGATTGCTGTCTAAGATGAATTAACTTGTTGGATTACTCTCTTACTACAATTACCCATTATCCTCCCATAAAAATTTTAAAATAAAACTTTAAAATAAATTGACATTGCATGCTATAACAAACTTTTTTTTCAAAAAAAAAAAATAAGGTTGGTAAACAAAATGGTTGACGAAAGTTTAATAAAAGATTTAAAAGATATGAGAGAAAAAGGTCCAGGCGAACCTTCTGATGCTCTTAAAATGTATGAATTTATAAAGCAACTTGGACAAGAAAATGAAGAATTAAAAGAAGAACTAGAAGACATGGATAAATTAATTGCCCAAATGGAAGTAACTGATATAGATTATAAATATTGGGTAAGCTTTGGTGAAGGTGTAGTAGATTATGCAGAAGGCGTAAGTGATGAGGCAAGTGTTACTATGAAGGCAACCCAGGCTACTTGGGCTGGATTAGCTTCAGGTGAAATTGATTCAACTAGTGCATATATGTCTGGTGATCTTGTTATTGAAGGAAATCTTCAGGACGCAATTGCGTATGGAGAGGTTCTAAGCTTAGCTATGGAGTTAGGAGAAGAATTTCTTGAATAGTTGTTTTCTTTTTGGAAAAATCATCCATTAATTTTCTTTTTTTTTATTTTTCTATAATTTATTTACTGTATAGTTTATAATAGTTAAAAAATCTCTCTGGAAAACCCAGATCCTTGGTTTCTTGATAAATCTTTTCGGGAAAAGGTTAAAATGATTTTAGATCTAATGGAAATTACATTGATTTGCCTTCAAAAACACCATATCCAGTAAAAAATGAAGAGTAATAAATAATTAGGAGACATTAATCCTTAAAGTTCTGTTTCAAAACCATTTTCAGCTATTACATCTCGATACCATTGAGCACTTTTTTTCCATATCCGCTCTTGGTTTTTGTAGTTCACCCTTATTAGTCCAAAACGTATGGAATATCCCGAAAACCATTCGAAATTATCTAATAGCGACCATATAAAATAACCCTTTAAATTAACTCCTTTTTGTATGGCTCTGTGAGCTACTTCAAAATACAGTTTTAAATAACTTAATCTTTCTTCATCTTGTACTATTCCATCTTTAATAATATCATCTTTACAAGCCGTTCCATTTTCCGTAATATATATAGTTGGATGGCTATAGTCTTTGTCGATTCTAATCAATAAATCAAAGAAACCTTCGGGACACACTTCCCAACCATATTCGGAATATTCTCGCCCCTCTCTTCTTTCTAGTTTAACCAATTTGTTTACACTGCTTAGGTCTTCCGGCTTATCGGCTCCAACCCTCATGCAAGAATAATTATTTATGCCCAAAAAATCAATAGGATTATTCTTTAATAATTTTAAGTCCTCTTTAGGTATTGTTGGAAAATCAAACTTTTCAGTTAGGAAATTTAGAACATCTTTAGGATAGGATGCCTTGAAAACTGGATCTAAATACCATCTATTAAATATTCCATCAATAAATCTTACAGCTTTCGAATTTAGGGACGACTTAAATATAGGATACACATGAGATAAGTTCAATGTAATTCCAATCTCTCCGTCATGATATTTTGAGTTGCGATAAGCATTTATTGCTTTTGCATGAGCTAAATTAACATTAGTGGAAGCAATATATCCTCCCTTAATATTAGATTCCCCTGTGAAAGCATCATTCCTATAAAATGCTACGGTAAAAATAGCCGGTTCATTGAAAGTGATCCATTTCTTTACCCGATCACCATAATGATCAAACATGAATTCTGTATATTCTAAATACGCTTCAACAACTTCACGACTTTCCCAACCACCAATTTCATGAAGTGCTAAGGGGAGATCCCAATGATATAAAGTTACAACAGGTTCAATCTCATTTTTTAACAATTCGTTAATAAGGTTGTCATAAAATGCTACTCCTTTCTCGTTAATCTCTCCCTTTCCCGAAGGAAATATTCTTGGCCATGAGATTGAAAATCGATACGCATTAAGATTTAGTTTTTTCATAATCTGTACATCCCCTTTATAACGATGATAATGGTCACAAGCAATATCACCTGTATCTCCATCCCTTATTTTACCTGGTTTGTGAGAAACCATATCCCAAATGCTTTCACCCTTCCCATCTTCGTTCCATGCACCTTCTATTTGATAACTAGCAGTAGCGGTACCCCATAAGAAATCTTTAGGGAAACTTATTTTTTTCATTGAAATTTCCTCATTAGATTAAATATTTTGTGATAGAGTGTTTTTCCATCTTAAAGCTTTATGAATCGCACTGGAATAAATAACTTTTTTGTCATTCTTTTACTCTTAATAAAAGTTTTAATGAAATTTTGATTTAATACAGTCAAATATAAATCTTTTTTTAAAGGTGGAAGCTTTAAACTCGATAGAACGTATAAAAGCAGCTCTCAATTTCAAAGGTCCAGATAAAGTTCCTGTTTGGAAATTCACTAAAGGAAGTGATGTTTATACACTTATTTCTTTGCCTTCCAAAAATTGGCGACCTGGACATAGTGAAAATGAAAAAGATTTGTTTCCTCACATCCCTGAATACCTAATAAGATACGGATTGTGGAAATGGGATACTCCAGAATGGGCAAAAGATCCAAAATATAAGGATTGGTTTAGTTTACCAAGGGAAGAAATTGATGAGTTTGGGACAATATGGATAATGGGCGGCGTTAATACTATGGGACATCCTGGAAGACCTTCACTGACAGATTATAATAAATTGGATGAATATTTTGAGAAAAATACACCAAATTTTGATGAAGAAGATCGATATTCCTTCATGGTTCAGAGAAGCAAGGAACAAGCAAAAAATAAATATCGTATGTGTAATTTGGGCCTTGGACCATTTCAAATTGCCAGTCAGATGGTAGGATTTTCCAAATTTCTTCTGGATCATTTTAAGAATAAAACTGAACTCAAGAAACTTCTAAAATATGTAACGGATATTTACGTGGATCAAGAAAAAATGTGGGTAAAATATGGTGCAAAACCTCATGGTTTTGTATTATACGACGATTTAGGAGAACAAAAGGGACCATTTTTTAGCCCGAAGTTATTCGAAGAATTTTATAAACCTGTTTATAAACGACTCATTGCTACAGCACACGATTTAGAATGTGATTTTCATATTCATTGTTGTGGGAAAATAGATCCAATAATCTCTTTATTAATTGATTGGGGATTAGATGCTTTAGAACTGGACAGTCCTCGGATGACAGGATACCCTGAATTGAGTCAATTTCGTGGAAAGATAATGATGTGGGGATGTATCAATATTCAATCGATTTATACATTAGGTACACCAGAAGAATGCGAACGAGAAGTGTGGCATATGGTTCGCAATCTGGGAACTCGAAAAGGGGGATTTGGTGCATATTTCTACCCTCAAGTAGATCATATTCAAGCTCCTGAAGCAAATATAAATGCCTTCAGTGAAGGTTTGAAGAAATATGGAGTATATGCAGAAATTCCCAAACATTGGTGGACTTATCCTATTGTAGATGAGTGGAAATATGATATAGTGCCCCCCTTACCACCAATCGATCTATAATAATTTTCATTGTAATTTTATCTTAGAATATTTTGCTTTTCTTATACGAATAAGATTCGGAGAATTCGTAAACTCTCATTTGGTAGTAAGATTTTATTGGTAAGAATTCTTTTTTGGTTTATTAATAGATTAAAATGTTCATTATGCCTTATAATTTCTTATGGGACTTACTTGTTGTATTAATTGCTTATATTTACATTCTTCTTACAATCTTTATACCATTAACTCTATATAAAAAAGAAAAAATTTCCAAATTCTCTGCACGTAAAGCAGTTCACATGTTCGCAGGATTAGCAATTTTAAGTTCACCGTTTTACTTTTGGCCATTTTGGCCATCCATTATAGCAGGAACTTTAACAATATTCGTGTATTTTAGTTCAAAAGAATCTAAAATAAAACAATTAAAAGATTTATATGATGCCATATCTGAAGAACAAGAAGAAGGTTTAAATAGAGCTTTTCTTCAAGGGCCTTTTTTCTACTGTCTTTCAATTACCTTTCTAGTATTTATTTTTGGGATTGTTGCACCTGATAACTTTTATTTTCCTATCGCTGGAGTATTGATAATGATAGTTGCTGATACACTAGCTTCAGTCATAGGAAAACGATGGGGTAAGATGGGAATAAGTTTACCGTGGACAAATTCACACAGAACACTTGAAGGATCTGCAACATTCTTTTTAACAGCTTTTTTGGTTTGTTTTATAGCTTTTTACTTATACGGATTACTCATTCCAACTTTGCAAGAACCATTATCTTTTGCTACTATCATAATTTATTCTCTAATCACTGGTGCAATTGCTACAATAATCGAATTAATTTCTCCCAGCACTTATGATGATTTAACAGTTCCTTTAGGAAGTACCTTAATTATATATCTATTAACTTTATTATAATTTGTTTGAAAATTTATAATTTGCTTATAATATTCATAAAAATATGTGAAGAAAAAAGATCTCTTGTCATGGAAAACATACAAAAATCGTTTGACGTTATTGTAATTGGAGCTGGTACAGGAGGTACCACTGCTGCAAGGTTTGTTGCTAAAAATGGTTTAGATGTATGTTTGATTGATAGAAAACCAAGGGATAAAATTGGAGATAAAATATGTGGTGATGCTGTAGGAAACGAAATTTTCAAGCTTTTAAATATAAATCATCCTAAAGATGAAGAATTATCTTGTCATATTAAGGGGGCAAAACTTTATTCTCCAAATCTAAAGAAATGCCTTACTTTGTTAGACCCTAAACAAGCAGGATATATTGTAAACAGATTGGAATTTGGTCAAAGATTGTTGAACGAGGCTATTGACGGAGGAATAAAACAGTTTTTAGATAAAACTATGGCTTTAGATTTAATATATGATAATGGAACTGTTAAGGGTTTAAAAGTTAAATTAAAAAGTGGAGAAAAAAGTGAATTAAAAGCAAAACTGATAATTGATGCTAGTGGCTTTTATTCTCCTATAAGAAAAAATATAAAGAGTTCTCTAATTGAAAAAAAAATTTCAAAAGAAGATAGTATTTTATGTTATCGGGAAATAGTTAAATTTTCACCAGAAGATCAAGAAGTCCAAGATCCTGAATATATATCGATTATTCTTGATCAAGAAAAGGCTCCAGGAGGATACATATGGTATTTTCCAAAAAATGAATCTTCGGTTAATATTGGATTAGGAACTTTTATGGATTATAAAGGAAAAGTGAAGGATTTTTACCAAAGAAATGTGTTTCAGGAGTATATTAAAGCATCTAAATATGAAATTATTTCTTCTGGAGGTGGCGTAGTTCCAGTAAGAAGACCATTATGGTCTTGTGCCGACAATGGTATTATGTTTGTTGGGGATTCGGCTTGCCAAGTGAATCCTCTTCATGGGGGTGGAATTGATCCATCAATGAGAGCAGGATTCTATGCCGCTAATTCAGCTATTAAAGCTATTGAAAAAGAAGATTATTCAATAGATATGTTATGGGATTATAATCATTCCGTTATGACTAGTTTTGGTGCTGAATTTGCTGCTTTAGATTTACTGAGAATAGTTCTTCAACAGCTCACTAATAATGACCTAAATTTTGGTTTAGAGCGTGATTTACTTAGTGGAGAAGAAATTTTAGAAATATCCTCTAAAGGCGGATTAAACCTATCCTTAATTAACATGGCAGTAAAAGTAATTAGAGGAATTTCTCGTCCAAATTTATTATTAGATTTAAATTATCTTAGGATAAGAATGAACGAAATATCTAAACTTTATAAAACTTTTCCGGAAAAAATAGCTAATTTTCCAGAATGGAAGGAAAAAGTTATTGGAATTTATAATAAAATAGAAAGAATGATTGTTAAAACTAAAAAAGGTAAACAAATATAAAGATGTGTTATATATGGTTGATATTTTAATTGATGAATATATTGAGAAGAGCACTTATGAATATATCATTAAGAAAGTTAATGAGGAAGGCGCTTTACATTTCTCACTAATTGATCCAGACCCTTTAAGACAAGATCCAAATAAAGCAGCAAAAATGGCTAAATATGCTGAAGAAGCTGGTACTGATGCTATTTTAATTGGTGGAAGTACCATTGTTGACCAGACCTTCGTGGATAAGACAATATTAGCAATAAAAGAGAAAGTAAATATCCCTATAATCATTTTTCCAGGAGGAGTAAGTAATATTTCGCAACATGCGGATGCTATTTTCTTCATGTCTTTATTAAATTCGTTAGATCCTTATTTTATTGTAGGTCAACAAGCCTTAGCTTCATATACAATAAAATCTGCTAATTTAGAAGCCATATCGATGGCATATTTAATCATAGAACCAGGTGCAAGTGCAGGATGGATTGGTAATGCAAAATTATTACCCAGAAATAAACCCAAATTAACTACCGCTTATGCTTTAGCAGCAGAAATGTTTGGATTTAAAATTATTTATTTAGAAGCTGGTTCAGGTAGTGAAAGAATGCCAAAAGAACATATTGAAATGTGTTCAAAAATTCTAAATATTCCTTTAATTGTAGGTGGAGGAGTTAGTAACAAAGATGATGCGAGATGTTTTGTAGAAGCAGGAGCTGATATTGTTGTAATGGGAACTTTTCTTGAGAATAACCTTTTAAAAGATAACGGAATGTCATTAAAAGAAATAATAGAAGAAATAAAAATTGCTGGAAAAACACAAAAGAAGAAATATGCTTTAATGTGAAATTCTTATTTCGGAGAAATTAATAAATGAAAATTAAAGACGCAATTGAAATTCTACGTCCTCTTAACTGCCTTATGGGGAGTTTAACTGTTATTATTGGAATTTTGAATACTAGGATTGGAATCAACGTATCTACCATTATTTTTAATATAATTTTAGGAATTTTTACATATTTTTTTCTAGCAGGTTCAGGAAACGTTATAAATGATTACTATGATATAGAAATTGATAAAATAAATCGCCCAGAAAGGCCAATTCCAAGAGGATCAATAACTTTAAACCAAGCGAAGATAATATGGTTAATTTCAGCTCTCGTTGGTATAACTATAGCGGTTCTTCATAGTTTTCTCTTCCAAATCGGGTATCTAAATATAATCATAGCGGTATTTATGGGATTTACTGGATGGTTATATGCAGCTTGGGGTAAAAAGAGCGGATTTATGGGGAACATTATTGTCAGTGTATCCTTTTCTATTGGACTTGTCTATGGGGCTGTCTTAAATAATTCGAATATACCTTTTTATATCTATTTCTTCTTTTTAACATCATTTTTCCTTTTACTATCTCGAGAAATTATTAAAGGATGTGAAGACATTGAAGGTGACAAAAAAGAAGGTGTCAAAACTCTTGCTATAAGGATAGGAGTTGAAAAGTCTGCTAAGATTTCCATGATATTTGCAATATTAGCTATAATATTTTTTATATTGCCTTTATTTACCAATATAATAAATCATCTATTCTTCTTAATTTCCATGTTTTTTGGCTTAGGAGCTGTTATATATGCTGTAATCATAATGATGAAACGAAATTTAACAAGAAATGACTTTAAAAAAGCTAGCTTAATCTTAAAATTGGGTGCGTATCTAGGATTAATTGCTTTCCTTTTTGCAAGTTTTTAATATTTCTAATAATTTTTCAAAATTCATCTCTCTAATTAAATAAACTAAATTTTCCTTTATCTCTTGACTCATTTCCTTATGCGGGAAGGTTTGAATTAATTTTCTAGTCTGAGTTAAACCTAAATATTTTCTAGTATATTCAGCATTGGAATATTTATACGTTGTGAGAAATTCACTGTCTAACTTCTCCCTAAAAGTTTCTAAGACGAAATTAAAATAATCCTTTAATAAAATTTGTTTATTTGATGTAAGTATAGGCTCAAAAAATATCTGTATTGGATGAGTTCTATAAGTATTTCCAGAAACATAAATTCCATTCACATTAAAATCTTCTGAAACTATTCCTAACCCAACCCTTCCACTATAAGAGCCTGTATCGACTGTTCGAACATATAATATGTTCGATTCGATTATTTTTTTTAATTTACTATTTATTTGAAGCACTAATTTCTCATATTGATTATTACGATAATTGTTAGCATCAATCGCCTCTAATCTGTTACTTCCTTTATTATTCACTACATCTTTCTTTAATAGATAAAACTTAATAGTTAATGGTTTTGAAGCTTGATATTTTTCAAGAAACTCATTAAATTCGGAACCAGCACGATAATTAAATTCTGGTTTAAGAAAATAACTCTTCTCCATTTGAATATCTTTCTTTTTAATCTTTACACCATTAAATTTTAAGATCTCAGATTTAGGGTTTGATTTCTTACTAAAAAATGCAATACAGATATTTGTTCCAGTATATTCAAAAATTTTAGTTTCAAAGATAAATATCTTATTAATTTTATAGTGTTTCAAAAAATCTAAACGAAATTTATTCGAAACCGAAGCCCCAAATAGAAAATTGGAAGGAATTATATATATTAAATTCTCAATAAAGTTTCTTAAATCATTTATCATAGCGATTTGATAAAGATCCTGATATCCATTGTTTTCTCCTTCAAAAAGTTTTAAATACTCCTCGGTCTCTTTATGCTTTCTAATATATCCTAAATATAAAAATGGGGGATTTGTAATGTGATATAATGGTAATTGTTCATTTTTCAAAAAGACAGGGAAACTTTCTAAATTATTTCGAAGCTTAATGTTGTTAGATGCAAGATCTGGAGGGATTCCATAGTTTTTCGCATTTTTTATACATTTATCTATCATTTCTGGGTGTATATCAAATAGAAAAATATGTTTTTCAAAAAATTTTACCCGTTTTTCAGAAGGAATTGAGTTCAATACTGGTAAAATTAAATTTCCTTCCCCTGCATATAAATCTATCCATCTAAATTTCCATAGTTTCTCTTTTATTTCAGGAAATATATAATTTAAGAAAATATCACGTGAAGTTAAATGGATACCATACGATCTTCTAAATGCATTTTCCTCAGTTTGGTTTTTAGTATTTCCCATATATAACTGCAATATAATAAATTGCTTCTTAAAGATCTAGAGATAGTTTTATTAATAAGTTAATCTCCATATAAGGATATGATTGATTGGACTATAATGTTTTTTTATCAATTATATAATTTGGGGTACCTAAACCTCGAACAAATCTTTTTTACAAATTTGTCGTTGTTGATCATTTGCCGCGGAATATATGTGATCACATATTACTTTAGGTATTATAAAGATTATGACAATGAATTAGAAAAGGGAGTAAAATTATTCAGTAAAAATGAGAAAATATATTTTAGTATAAAACAGATATCTTTAATTCTATTCGGGATGATATACCTTCCTATTACTCTATTTATCTCAATATATTCTCTTTTAATGAGCCTGTCTTATCTTAAACACATTAGTAAAAATATAAGATACAAATATATTGATTTAGTGGCTGGAATTTTCAATATCCTTATTCCGATAGGAGGAATAATTTGGTTTCTTTTCATAGAGCGTAACTATTACTCGATTGCAGCAATAGGAATAAGTCTCTTGGCGTATTTACATTATGGATTAAAAATTAGCGATCATTCTTTATCTAAATTAATTGAAAAATATGACAAAAGACGATCTAACAAAATACCAAAAGTTGCTAAAATATTAGGCCTGTTTCTATTAATCGCAACACCGACAACTATTCTTTCCCTTTCAGCCGCTTATGCTTTACCCGAAAAGAAAACATATATGGTTGAGACGAGAGATGGAGTCAAATTAGCGACAGACGTATATTTGACCCCTGGCTCTTTTGGAGCACCAAGACCTGTTGTTTTATACAGAACACCTTATGGAAAATCCGGTTGGGTGGTTGATATTGCAATGTTACTCTACTTAACTCAAGATTATCATGTTGTAATTCAAGATTTAAGAGGTACGCATGATTCCGAGGGTGGGGATCAATTCTTGCTTTTTTTAAACTCATATCTAGATGGAGTTGATACTCTTAATTGGATCCTAGATCAAAGCTGGTGTAATGGCAAAATTGCTAGCGCTGGACCATCGGCTCTTTGCATAAACCAATACTTTTATGCAGGAATGGCACCTCAAGGATTAATTGCTCAACAATTATGGTTTGGAACACCGGAATTATACGATCACGCAATCTACCAAGGATCATATCATAAATCATCTGTTGAAACATGGCTTGAAAGTACCGCTCCAGATAATTGGCGATATCAATTAGATAGAATTTTTGAATTTTCAAATCCTAAGAATGAAACATTGTATAACTCGACATCTTTATCAATACCGATTGGTCCTACATACTCTAATGTTTCAGTATATGGGATTCATGTTGGGGGTTGGTATGACCACTTTTTGCAAGGTACCATTGATGGTTATATTGGTTATGATGATCATGGGACTATAACGGCAAGAGGTCATCAAAAATTAATTATAGGACCGTGGACTCACGTAAATTTTATGACAACTGAACAAGGAGATCTAATTTATCCAAGAAATTCAAACGGATTCGATATGGTTACTGGTTGGGATCGAGATGTTTTTGATGCTGCTCTTTTAGGAAAATCCACAAATTGGGATGGTACAAGAGTAGCATATTATTTAATGGGAGATGTTGATACTCATTCAGATGAATGGAATTACTGGAGGTACGCATATGATTGGCCTCTTGATCACGTGGATGATAAATGGTACTTTACTTCAACGGGTGGTTTGATTAACAATACGATTCCTTCCACAAATAAAAACTTTTCATATTTATACGATCCAAGAAATCCTGTTCCAAATCTTGGTGGACAGAACCAACCATTCGATCTTTGTGGCCCTATGGATCAAAAATCTATCGAAAACAGATCCGACGTCTTGATATTCGAAACACCCATACTCAGTGAGTCAGTTGAGATTGTTGGGAGAATCTGGGGAAATTTATTTGTCAGTTCGAACTGTACAGACACAGATTTTACCGTAAAGCTGACCGATGTTTATCCTGATGGGCGTTCTATGCTAATTTGCGACGGATCCTTAACCACAAGGTCACGTTATAACTACACTATGGATGTATTTATGTCAGGAAATCAGATTAATGTTTATGAATTGCTAGTCGACTGCTGGTCAACTGCATATGTTTTTGCTCCAGGTCATCAAATTAGAGTCGCGATTTCGAGTTCAAACTTCCCTCGGTTCGCAACAAACCCTAATACTGGTGCTCCATTAGCACATAGTTATTTGAATTATAATATAGCCAATAATACACTATTAGTTGGTCCAGATCATCCTTCATGCCTAATTTTACCAAAGTTAGTCAATGTGAGCAGTACGCATGCTTCACATTAAACACAGTATAAAATCCGGAAAAAGTAAACAGTAGGAAAAAATAATAACCAAATGAAACGAAATTAACCCTATTTAAAGTTTTCCCTTTCCGAAATTAATTAAAGTATGAATCTCTCTATTTAAATAGTGAACTAGTAAAATTTTAATTGTTTTCATCTTTATGGTTAATTATTAGGTTAAGGGATATGGATATAATACACATTAGTAGACTTCAGAAGACATCAGCGCTTTTTGGAATTGTAGGACCAGTGATAAATACCATTGTATTTGCAGTTTTAGGTTCTCTTTATCCTGGGTATAATCCAATTAGTCAATTTATTAGTGAGTTAGCCACTTCTGAAGCCCCACATAATATTATCATGAATATTTTAGGTTTCAATGTATTTGGGCTCTATTTGATTTTTTTTGGATTAGGGTTTTATCTTAGCGTTAAGAAACACATATTAACTACGATAAGTATGATTCTATTTATCGTCTCTGGGATATGTATTTTTTCACTTGCAGCATTTCCTTGTGATACTGGATGTAAAAGTCTAACATTTACAGGTATAGGGCATAATTTGCTAATAAAATTTCCTTCAGTTGCTATGCCTACCGCGATCCTTCTTTCATTATACCCAATATGGAAGGATCATAACTGGCGGAATTATTGGTGGCTTTTTTTCTTACAAATTGGGATATTTTTAATAATATTTTCTCCTATAGCAATTTTCATCGACCTTTCTCTAGTTGATGGGCTGATACAACGATTAGGCCTTGCTGTTCCACTATCATGGATATTTATTATGTCAACTAAATTATACCGTCTTGCAGGTAAGTATATGTCTTTACAATTAGAACCAATTATTTCATAGTTTTTGTCCTAATTTGATATATTTGGTTAAAATTATATATCATTAGGATTAAGCTTGTATCTCCTAAAATTCTCACAACCCATTCTGTTAATACATTTTCAGGACTTATTATAAATAAAAGTATAATATAAAGTCCAATTAGGAAAAATATAGAATAATTAACTTTTTTATTGGATTCTCTTTGTTTAAATAAATATATTGCCATAAAAACATTAACCAGAAAGCCCAAGATACCAGCTAAAATCGACCAAAAAACATGTTGTCGTTTAAAATTTTCAGAAAAAATTCCAGTCATAATAATAGTAATTGATAAGAGAAAACCTAATATTTGGGTCATTTTCAATAAGATATTATCTATTATTGAACTAGAATACCACTGATAAAGCCCAGTGAAAAAAATTATAAATAAAATCCCAGAAATAATTACTGAAGTATTATAGATAATCGCCCCATCAGGGTTAAATGACGAATTACCTAAATTACTCATGTAATTATTTAAAGGACTGAATGGAGGAGGAGCTAATGTAGTTGAAATTAACACTGAACCCCAAGAGATTGCAATAATTAAAATACCAAATATACAAGACAAAGGCTTCAATTTTAATCCTACTTATAATGGTTGAAACTTACAATTCGCCATGAACTAATAGGTCATATTTATTAAAATCATATTAATTTTTTCGTTTAATTATATAAGAGTTAATTTATTGAGATCAAAAAAAATATATAGATATAATTTATAAATTAAATAAGAAAAACGGGTTAAGAATTATCTATATCCTATTTAAACCTTGGAATAAATTTATTATTATTGGGATATTTATAACATTAATATAGAGGAACAACATGAGCGAAAAAAATTCTTATTTGCAGCGATTTAATAAATTTTATGTTAACTTTGTGACTCAGAAATTCTTGAAAGTTAAACAGAACAGTAGAAAGTTTTATGATAAGGTAACTGAGCCGAAAATTGTTAAAATTTCAATTTATGTGAGTTTGGCCACATTTTTACCAGGAATAATAATAGGATTAATTGTTGCCATAAATTTTGGTCATCTTCCATATAGTTTATGGTTAAATTATATCAGTGATTTAGGGTCATTTAAGCATACTCCAGCACCATTTATTTTAGATATAACTTGCGCTTTATCAGCAATTTTCATTGTTCCTTTAATTTTAAACTTAAGTCGGTTATACAGTTCAGATATGACCGAGAATATAGATAATTCGAAACGTACCCATTATATTAATAAATTTAGAAGAATTTTTGGATATATGGGAGTAGTTTTTCTTTTTGTAGGGGTATTCGGGATGTTTTTTGTTGGAATATTTAGTCTTGATCGTTCCCCATTAAATGCTCATTATTATTTTTCTACATTAGCATTCGGAGGCTTTGCATTTGGTGCTTTTTTTACAGGTTTAGCAATAGTGCTTAAAAAAAGATTGTTTCCTAAAGCAGTTGGTTACTTTATGATATTAGGTCCATCAACAGCTTCTATAATCTTTTTAATATGTCCAGAGCCATTGACACGGCAGTTCCTTGAATGGATAATGATGTTTAGCGCGCTCGGGTGGTACTATGTTATCGTTTTTATTACTTTGCAAAAGCTTAACTCCATACTATTTTTCAATCCTAATTTTAAATGGTAAGGATTGTCTCCTCTTTTTTCGAATTTTCCAATGTAACTGCTGAAAAAATGGGCTCCATTAGTTTTAATAAGCCTTAAAAATTTCTTTAGACAAATACAAAAATAAATTTAAAGGCTCAAAATGAACTATTCTGAAAACCAAATGATTAACGATTTTCTCACTCAAGTATATAAAAAATTTCCTGAGTGGCTGAAACTAAAAAAAGAAGAAGCTGATAAAATTTTAAATGATTTGAATAACCAGATCTTAAATGAAGCAAGAAATATTGCAGAGGGTCAAGAACCCTCTGATTTTGATATACAACAAGCTTTATACCAAATTGGTACTCCTGAGAGCATTGCAAAATTTTATAAACAACGGGGTACGCCTAAATTGTATATTACGGAAGAGCTTTTTGATTTTTACATGAGATCAATGCTCTTTTTCTTTATAATCGTCATTACAATAACTGTAATTGTGTCAACTTTTCAATTTTTTTTTGAACCTTGGTGGAAAGTTCTAGGTAGCATGTTTACAGGGGTGTGGATTGGTTGTTTAATTACTGCTATTGTAATTACTATAGTATTTGTATATTTCTCAATGCAAGGTTTTTTACCTGAAGATTTTGGTATGATTCCCTCACGATTAGCATCATTATTTCCATTCCATATCTCAGAAAAGGGATTAAAAGAAACTAGAGAATATACTAAAATTAAGTTAGAAGAAGCTAGTCAAAAAGCAAGAGAAACAATAGTAGAAGCAAGATTACGTACCAAAGAAAAATTGGAGGAAATAAAAGCTCTCAGACAAGAAAAATTAGAAGTAGCAGAATTACGGAGAGAGCAAAAACTGCTAGAATCAAAATTAAGAAGAGAAGAAAGACAGCAAAGAGCAAGAGAGCGTACAGAAGAAAGACGAGAGGAGGCTAAAATAAAAAAAGAAGTGAGAAAAAGACAACCAGTTACAATTGGTGAATTAATTTTTGGTGCTATTGGAGGATTAATATTTGGATTATTCATCATTATTCAACCTTTCGCTGAAATTCCAGATTTATTCGTTCCTGAATTCCTCGACTGGTTAAAAATATTTGGATTATTAATAGTTATCAGTGGATTAATTAATCTAATTCGATTAGCAGTTGGAGTGAGAAATCACACAGGTCAACAAGTAATGTTAGTAATTGAAGCGCTTTATTCACTAGCATATATCCCCGTCTTTTTAATTCTTTTAAATAATCCTGAAATATTTCCAATCTCTCTTTTTTCAGGAGGAACTATCAGTATAATTCCTTATGATGGTAGTAATGTAAGTTATATAGTCTATTTCTGGGTAATTATTGGAATAATAATAGGTATTCTAGGTTCGATGATTGTGAATTTTTACAAGATAAGCAAACTTCAAAAATTGAAAACAGATTTCTACTAAAAATTTTAAACTATTATCAAAAACCTTTTTTTTTTTCAATTTTTTAAAAAAATGTGGGCCATAACACTTTTAAAAAAAAAAAGAGAATAAAAATGGGTTTAACCAAGAACCTATATACTAAACTTGAAAATGTTATATCCTTTTTAAAAGGAAAAAAAGTTATAGTAGCTTTTTCTGGAGGAGTTGATAGTTCATTATTAGCTTTTCTTTCAAGTAAATATGCTAAAGAAACTTTGCTTATAACAGAAAAATCTATACTCTATCCCGATGAAGAAATCGAAGAGGCTAAACAGTTTGCTGAGAAATATAACATACAACACATGATAATGGATAGAGATCCATTAGAAGACTCAGAATTCCAATGTAACCCTACAAATAGGTGTTATCTCTGTAAAACTGGTCTTTATAATGATATAATGGAAATAAAAAACTCAAGACTCTTTGATGTAATTCTAGATGGTTCTAATATAGATGATCTTTCAGACTTTAGGCCAGGTATGCAAGCTTTAAAAGATTTACAGATTTCTACACCATATATAGATTATAATATAAACAAAAATGAAATAAGAGAACTCAGTAAATTTTATGATTTAACAGTTCAATCTAAGCCTTCAATGGCTTGTTTTTCTTCCCGGATTCCTTATGGGCAAATCATTAATAAAGAGAAGTTAATAATGATAAGAGAAGCAGAAAAGTATTTAAAAATTACTTTCAATCTAAAACAGTTGAGAGTCAGGTTGCATGAAAATAATCTTGGAAGAATTGAATTATTGCCAGCTGATCTTCCAAGAGTTTTAACAAAGGAAAATATGGAAAAAATTAAGAATAAGTTAAAAGACCTAGGCTTTACTTATATAACAGTTGATCTAGAAGGTTTTCGCTCTGGATCAATGAATGAAGTCCTTGACTTAAGCTAATAATAGACTTCAATTTGTCGTTTTTATAAATTCTATTATTCTTTTACGTTTCTCTATTGCGTTTAAGGCAGTTTCTTCAATTTTTTTTTCCATATCTTCTATAGAATTAGGAGTTTCTTCGCCAATTTCTTGCTTTATCTTTGTATATGCTGACTCTCGAAAACGAGGTAATATATTTTCTTGTTTATGTTTGGCATATACCATCTTAACTTTATTTGAGTTATCCACATATCCTATTTCTGCACATTTAATATTAACTTGCTTTAAATCTGAAATAATCTTATTTGAGACATTTTTAGAACAATAAATAAGCAGTGCATCTAAAGAAACCCCTAAATAATCTACATTTACTTTCTTGAGTAAATCCAGAACATTCTGATTTACAAGCTTTCTTACTTTTTCTTCATAAATTGTGACCCCACAATTGGCTTCATAATTAATTTCATAGAGATCTCCCCTTAGACCACCATTTGTAACATCACACATAGCATGAATCTCATCTAGATATTCAGAATTTAATAAAACTTCGCAAGCTTCAAGAAATTTAATGTTCATCGTCTCTTTAACAACACTATGATTTCCGGAATATATAGCTGTCGTAGTTATTGTCCCTCCTCCTGCACCTTCAGTCATTAGTATTTTGTCTCCCAATTTTATATTTCTCCTAGCGAGAATTCGATCACAGACTCCAACAGCACTAATCCCCCCAACTAAGCGATCTCCTATTACCATATCACCCCCAATTCTAAGTGTTGAACCTGCGGTGATTGGTACATTAGCTAAATCTGAAATTGTAGAAACTCCTGCCATAAAATCGAATAACTTGCCGACATCAGCATCATCTCCCAAATGAGTATCAACCATTATTGAAATAGGTTTTGCTCCTTTGACATATAAATCCCTAAGGCAAGCACGGGTTACATGAAATCCACAAACAAAAGGGAAATCACTTAGACGAGAATGAACACCCTCCATTTTGGAAACAATTATTAAACCTTCTTCTGTATTACTAAAACCCACGATGTCTTTCAAGCGAACTGCACCTGCATCATCTAGCGAACTTGGTGCTAAGAAAGCTTTAGTTTCTGTCTCTGATAATCCTGCTATTAATTTATGAACGAAAAAATCTCCTATTCCTCTGCATCCTACACCTTGTTTACCAACAGTTACATTAGCTTTATTAATATCTAAAAGATATCTTATAAATGGATCTGACACAGAATTTATATCACTATTTTTACATTCCTCATAAATTGCCTCAGCAAGTGGGATTGCGGACTTTTTTTCAATATCTTTAAAATCAAGATATTCATCTACAAGGCGTGTTACAATATCTTCCTTTTTTATCCCTTTATTCATTAACCTTCTGGTTAAACCTTCTAAATCACTCAAGAATATAACCTTTTTAGATTTAAAACAATCTATATTCATTTAAACTAAATTAAGAAGTTTTAAAATATCTTGCTCAATGAAACCAATATTTTTTTCTGAATTTTTTCTACGAAAGGAATTGTGTGGTCTCATTTTATTAGGAAATTCATCCCTAGAAGCCTATTAACTCACTTTTCTGCCAATAAATACATATCAAAGATTTAAATTATTTTAAAAATTCATAATTATAGTTGATCAAACCTTTCTAAAAATAAAAAATATGACTTCTTTAAGAATTACAACCCCCTGTCGGATACACCTTTCTTTAATAGATGAGAATGGTTATACTGGCAGGGTTGATGGTGGTATTGGACTTATGTTAGACCGTCCTAATGTAGTACTTGAAGCTTCAAATAGTGCAAGAGAATTTAAAATTGAAACTCATAGATATTATCGAGAATCCATTGAAGTAATAAATGAAATCGCTTCTAAAGTCTTCAAAACATTTAATATCAGTAACAAAAATTTTCACTTCAAACTAAAAAGGTACTTCCCCTCACACGTAGGATTAGGTTCAAAAACTCAATTATCCTTGGCAATTGCCTGTGCAATAACAAAATTAAAGAGTCTTAATCGATTAACTACTGAACAATTAACACAACTAGTAGAACGAGGAGGTACTTCTGGGATTGGATGGAGGGGTTTTGAAACTGGAGGTTTTATTTTAGATGGTGGGCATGATTTTGGTAAAGGTAAAGAGAAAGAGACTTTTTTACCATCATCTGCTGCGTCTTCTGCTAATCCAGCATTAACTATTTCAAGACACGATATTCCTGAAAATTGGAGATTTATTTTAGTAATCCCTAATGTAAAGAAAGGAGCGTATGGGGATGAGGAGATTAGTGTATTTCAAAATTATGCTCCAATTCCTAAAAACGAGGTAAATGAGGTATCTCATCAGATATTAATGAAGATCATTCCAAATCTAATTAAAAACAATTTAAAAGGCTTTGGAGAAGGTTTAAAAAGAATTCAGAGCTTAGGTTTTAAAAAAATTGAAATTGAACTTCAACATGATGTTGTTAAAAATCTTTTGAAATTTTTTGAAGATTATGGTTTAAAAGCATATGGGATGTCCTCATTTGGACCTAGTGTTGTAGGAATCGTGGAATCCGATACAGAAGCAGAAGATCTCTTAAAAGCAGTTCAAAAAAACCAAAAAAATGGAGGAGGTCATATCTATATCTGTAAACCGAATAATAGTGGAGCAAAAATCGAATATATTGACTGATGTAAATGCCTAAATCCAATGAAAAAATATATTTTTCCCCTGATTTAAGTACAAGAGAAAGGGCTTGTTTTGAAACAGGTATTAAGTTAGGTGCCCTTTATCATATCCTCTCTGGTATTCCTATAAGTTCGGATGAAAAGATTATTGATTCCATAGAAAGAGGATTTGAAGCAGCTATTTCATGTCAACCATTCGTTAAATCTGTTCGAATAATTTTGGATCGAGATAAAATTGTAGGAACTAAATTCACAGAATTCGATTATGACGAGATTACAGGAAAGATTATTCGCGCAGAAGTAGTCCTTAGATATGAGAATATTGAAGTAAATGCAAAAATTGATTGGATCGAAGAAATGCAGTATCCTCTTATGTACATTGAAAAAATTAAAGAAATGCAATAGTCAAATAATCGGATTAACCTATTATTCTACTTATATATTTATTCACTAATTCTATAGTTTTTAGTGCATTTTTATTTTTTCCAAATCTTTCAATATTTTCCATATGATCGATTATTTTTTCATGGATTTTAGAAAGAAGAGGTTGGTTATTGTTTTCTTTGGCAATTTTTAAACGGGTTGCTAAAATAATTGTTTCTAAAGCTAGATTTTCAGCTCTATTGAATAATTTACTCGACTCTTGAAATTTTTCAGAATAAATAACATTTAATTTAAACACTGGTATTATAGCTTCTCCAAATTTATCTAACTTAGTTTTTTGAAATTCATGTGAAACCTCACCAATTAGAATTCCCCATGCCTTCTTAATATAAGGCACATCCTTCATACGAGATTCTAAATATTTAAAATCATAATAATTTGAAGGAAAATCTGTCAATCCAATAGGGGAAAATGGCTCTTTTAAAGCTGCTAGAGCATATAAATAAACATCATCAACGAAATTAATTGCAATCGTACCATATTCCTTAAGGTTTTTATAGGTTGCGGTACTATAGAAAGGCGATATCTGGATTTGATTTCCCTCTATCATTCTAATACCCATACAGGAAGCATTAGGCTTAATAGCTTTATTTTCTGAATTTATTGAATAAGTTGTAGCAATAATTTCATATAAATTATCTTTCTTCAGCCCAAAATCTTGATAATCAAACATTTTCATTTAATATTATTACTTTTGTTATTTTCTTCATTTTGTCATTTTTAATTTCTCTATGAAAGAGAAAGAAGCTAGAGAGTAAATTTAGTAACTTTCGGTCTTATTTCAGTTTCAGGGTAAATTTTACCAGGAATAGGGGGTGAACTATTATAAATTTCTTCAATATCTACTAATCCATATTCAATATCTTCGACTTTTTGAATACTAGTAAATGTTCCTTTTACTACTTGGCTAGCCATATCAAAGTTAGCGCTAATTATCGCAACTTTTGAATCAACAGGAATCTGCAACAAATCTTCTCTTAAAGCTGTTAAAGGAAAAAAGAGTCTATTATGATCAACAGCATTGAGCTGAAGATTTGGGAGAATAATAGGATAACCATCTGATGGATCAATATATGCAATCGCTCTAATACCTATAGGATTTGTAAATAGTTTGTATCCTATAACATTTAATCGTTTCTCATCTAGTCCGGTTTTTGCTTCATTTTTAATGATTCTAAGCGTTTTTTTTGGTATAATACCCGGTGGTAAATCTCTAATGGGAGTCACAGATACAACTTTGTTATAAAAAACTTTATAAACGTTTATATATGTAAAATACCGCATAAATTCTGATCGATTAAAATATTCAAGGTCATCTCCTTCGGTTTTCGAATGATCAAATTTAGCTTTTACTTGGATGAACTTGAAAGGAGGCTCTGCAGTCATGTATAACATTCCTTGTTTTGGATTTGTTTGCACATTTTCCTTACTAATACCCATAAAGAACTGTCCCCATACTATTTGATCTCTGCTTATAGCCCGATTTGATGTAATAATTGTAATATGGGGCCAATCACGTGAATCTATAGTTGATATTAATTTTACCATCACATCTGGTTGAGTAAATTCTATAAGTTTATCCGAAAATTCAGAAATCCAACCAAATTTATCAATATTATCACTCATAATTCCTCAAGTTAATTATTTAATCATTTTTTTAATAAATATCATCATTTAGAAGTTGATTTTAATTCTTTATTTGGATTATTTTCAATACTCCTTATTAATCCAGACCAACGAGGGTTTTTAACTCCTGTAGATTCAGCAATTTTAAGAAAATGTTCTATCTCTTCTTTTGTCAGTAATGGTTCATCTTTAAGAATCCAATCTATATCTAATCTGGAGTATTTTTCAGTGCACAACCGATTAAAACTCAGCAGATCCCATCTATCAGGAAAATTTTGTAATTTTTCTACAATGAAGTCTCCAATTCCTTTAACATTATCATCAATAGCGGTATAATGAGGGATAATTGGAGTTCTTATCCACATTTTTTTGCCTTTTCCTTTTAAATAATTAGAAATCCAAATAGCATTTTCCAATATTACTTCATTAGGAACTCCTGTAAATTCTTTATGTCTATCAGAATCTATAAGTTTTATATCTAAAAGCACTAAATCTACATATGGTAAAATTAATTCGTAGATCCTTTTTGATGCATATCCACATGTATCTATAGCAGTAGATATTCCATTTTCCTTACATTTTTTTAAAAAATCCGCGACAAATTCAGCTTGTTGGGTGGGTTCACCACCAGAAACAGTTATTCCTCCATTAGATTCAGTATAATAAACCTTATCTTTTTCAACTTCATAAAAAAGATCTTCTAACTTCCACCATCTACCCAACATATTTAATGCAGTAGAGGGACATTCTACAACACACTCTCCACATTGTGTACATCTATCTCTATCAATATTTAGCCCATTCTTATCAAAAGATAATGCTTCATGTTGACATGTTTCTAAACATGTCTTGCATCCTATACATTTATGCTTAAACCACTCAAGTTGAGGGTTTTTAAGTATGGATTCAGGATTATGACACCATATGCACCTTAAGGGACAATGTTTAAAAAATACAGTTGTTCTGATTCCTGGGCCATCTTCAGTTGAGAATTTCTGAATTTGAAAAATTAAAGCTTCAGATGTCGTCATCATTAAAATTTTTTTTAGACTTAAGTATTAATATAAAATTAATAAAAATTTCTAGATTCCATGAGATTCTCTTGCGATAATCTCATTTTGTAATTCTCTACCAATAGTAGTGAAATATGCATTGTAACCGGTAACTCTAACTAAAAGATTCTTATAATTCTCAGGATGTTTTTGAGCATCTTTTAACATCTCTGCATCTAGAATATTGATTTGTAGAGCACTACCCCCATTTTCAATATAACCTCTTAAATAAGCTTTTAATTTATTTTTATGCTCTGGATCTCTAATTAAGGCTGGATTAAATGTTATAGTATGACTTGCGCCATTTGGTAAACAATTAATATATTCTCCGGATTCAGTTTTGCCTCCTAATACTTTACCCACAGAATTGGTCACTGCTGTAGGTCCTTTTATATCAGCTCCATCAGTAGGACAAATAGCATTTGACAGAAATGATCCATTATTTCGTCCATTTGGAGTAGCTATTGTATAACTAGCATCAACTCCTGCCCAATAGTTCCATGATAACATTCCCGGACGATATTGGTAATTGGTTGGTGTTTTATATTTCCAACATTCTTCTGTCCACATTTCCATTACCATTCTAGCTAATGCATCTGCATCATCTTCATCATTTCCATACTTAGGGGCTTTATTCTTTAAGTAAGTTTGCATTATTTCGTATCCTTTGAAATTATTAATAATAGCATTTTTAATCTGTGCTATTGTATATTTCTTATCTTCATAAACAAGCTTTTTAATTGACAATAATGAATCTACTGTTGTCGCAAATCCCACACCTTCAACAGTAACATATCTCAATTCGGGACCTCCATTTGTAATATCCAAACCTTGCTCTATACATCCCCTCACCATAGATGACAAGTATGGAGTACGAATATAATTTCCTCGAAGTTCTTCACACAAATTATTGACATCTACAGTGTATTTAATGATAAATTTGATTTGTTTTTTCCAAGCATTATAAAATTCTTCCCATGTTTGAAATTTTTCGGGATTTCCTGATTTTGGTCCAATTTGTTCACCAATTTTAGTAGTTATATTACTTCCAGGCATATTTTGCCCATTCCACAATGTTAATTCTATAGATTTCGTTAAATTAGGATTACAATTTACAGTCCCACTTCTGTCATTGCCTTGCATAGTATTTTCTAAACAGCCTACTACTCCATAATTCCATGCTTCTTCTTTGGGTATGCCCTCTTTAATCAAACCAGCAATACTCCTCTCATCAAAATTTAGAATGAATGGAGAGCCCTGAGCTTTTGAAATCATTTCTACTAAAACATCTAAAAGCCTATCAGGAGTATTTCTATGAATCCTTACATTCGGTTTGGGCTCGAGGCTTGGGTACCAAGAATCTATAACTTCAAGCATAAGGTATGTTAGTTCATTTGTTAAGTCCTCTCCATTTGGACCGCAACCAGAGAGTGTTATAATTTGACCAAATGCTGATGTTATCCCTTGCTTGCCAGCTTTAATCATTGCGTCATATACAGTATTACAATGAAACCAGAAACTTCCTAAAATGTCTTTTGCAAACTCTTTTGTAATTATCTTTTGCTCAATAACATCTTTTTTATATAAATCCCACAAGTATTGATCAATTCTTCCAAAAGAAAGGCCTGCTCCAGGATAAGATTCTTCAGCCATTACTAGCATATGAATAAGCCAAATTGCTTGAATTCCTTGCCAAAAAGTTTCAGCAGGTTCCCATGGTACTCTCTCTAAATTTTTTGCCATTTGTTCAAGTTCTTCAATTCTTTCAGGTTTAGTGGCTTCTACTTTCAATCTTCGACATTCTTCAGAGTACTTTTTTGCTAGTTTTCTTGGAATTTCTACCGATATCATCATTGCCCTAAGTTCTTCTCCTTTTGAACCATTTTTTTCCTCTTCACTTAGATTGTCATATATTTTTTTAGCTTTTTGACATCTACATTTAAATCCTTCTTTAACAACAGTCTCATAATCCGGAATAATATGACCTGAAGTTGCTCCCAGATTTCCGAAACCAGATTTATGAAAATTAAAAATAGCTTCTCGATTTCTTATATTTTTTTTCCAATATTCTTTTGCTTCTTCTTTACTAAAACATTTGCTTAGTTGTGTATTAAATCTTCCGCCTGCGATTAAATCATTTTCAGAAATAATTTCTTGAGGAATATAATCAAGCATGACTTTTTCGAAAAATAAGGCCCTCCGTTCGGGAAGAGATAATTCCCAAAAGTTATCTGATAATTCTACTGGTATAGCCATTGATCTAAAAGATGAAGCAAATACACCATTATCATTTTTTCCTAATATCTGGATATAATAATACAATTCAGGTGTTACATAAAAATCTCCTTCATGGAAAACAATATCCCAATCTGTTCCTGTTGTAAATGGCATAAATTGGTTATTCCACTCTCGCTTGATTCCCTTAAAATAATAATCTCTAAGCCATTTCGAACGAGGAGAGAGATCATGAGGTTCTGCAATAGGAAATCTTGGTCCTTCTTTTTTGCTATCTTGACTTATATTAATTTTATGCATTTAAAAGATCACAAAATGATATTTCCATTTAAAAATATATTTTAATAATTAATCTAATTAAAGTAAAGCAAATTCAATTATAAAATTTGAAATAATTATTAATAAAAATTTCTGTGAAAAAAAAGTGATGCTGATCTATCACAAAAAGAATGACATCCTTATTTTTCACATTTTATATAACTAAAAATTTTTTTTGAGTTTTTCATTCTTAATCTGGTATTGGAACAACTTACTTTAATTTTTAAAATAATAAATTTAGTTTACTTGAGTCTTTCCTCAGAAAGGTGTAAATGATCCGTTTCAACTTCAACAAAAGCTTCAAAAATCTCCTTAACTCGTGGATTTTTAGCCTCCGCTGCTGCCTGACCATAAAATTTTATAGCTCTATCTTCTCTACTATGAGATTCCTCTAGATTCGGCTTATATTCAGCAGCACATTCATCGTATTTTGGGAATTCTACCTTGTCGAGCTTCAATATTTTCTTCCAAACTGATGCATGTTCAGCTTCGACTTTAGCAAGGATTTTAAATAACTTCTGACCATCTAATTCGGGAGTCTTTTTACTAGCACAGTTATAAAAAATGTTATTCGATATCTCTACTTCTAAAGCTTTTTCAGCATTCTTTTTATCTTTTTCATTTAATTCTACATCCCAAGCACCTGTATCATCATATTCTGTTGATTCTACAAAATATTTTTCGAAAGCTCCACAAAATGGACAGCGACTTGGTGCTTCCTCTCCAATATAAGCTTCTCCACATATTTTACACACATATACCTTTACAAAAATCTCTATTCACCCCTTGTTTTATATTTTTTAAAAGTTGACTTAATAATTAAAAATTTTACAGTTTTTATATTTTTAACTTAATTCCTAAAATTAGATATGATTCATTATAAATATTTAAAATGACTCCACCTTAAATGCAATTAATAAAAAAAAAGAATATAAGAAGAAATATTGACTTCTTAAATTATACTTATAATTTTAGTCTGATCATCATTGCTTAGAGTTCTTGGGATAGACCCTGGTTCGAAGAGTTGGGATTTTTTCGGTTTGGAGGATAATGAGATTATTCTGGATACTTCATTGCCTACGAAAGATGTAATTAGTGATCCTCAAAAAGTAATGACAATTATTGATTCTGTCGAAAATTTAAATATGATGGTCGCCCCAAGTGGTTTTGGACTTCCATTAAAAAATGTTCATGAATTAACCGAGCAAGATATCTTTTTCACATTATTAAAATTTGAACAGAAAGAAAAAAATAAGCTTTTGGGTCTTGGAGAGGTTTTACGTTTAATAAAAGCCCAAAGAGTGCCCGGAATCATTGTTCCTGGGGTTAAACATCTCCCCACCGTTCCTAAATATCGTAAAATTAATAAGATTGATATGGGTACTGCAGATAAAATATGTACAGCAGTAACAGGAATCAAAGATCAAATGGAACGATTTGAAATTGCTCCAGAAAATACTAACTTCATCATGGTTGAAATTGGGTATGGATTTACTGCTGTACTTGCAATAGAAAATGGTCAAATTATAGATGGCATTGGAGGAAGTAATATAATGGGTTTTAGAGCTTGTGGTTCACTTGATGGTGAATTAGCTTATTTAATTAAACATATTAATAAGAATAATATTTATAAAGGTGGAGTATCTTTTATTGCTGGCTATTCTAATTTGAGTTTAAAGGAAATTGCACTCTTAGCTGAAAAAGATGAGCAGACTAAAACAGCTCTTAAAGCCTATATCTCAAGTGTGAAAAAAGCTGTCTTTGGCATTTCCTCATCATTCTCAAAAAAAGAAAAAATTAATGAAGTATTATTGGCGGGGAGAGGGGCAAACTTATCTTATTTAAAAGAAAAAATGATTCATGGATTAAACGATGTCGCTCCTGTAAGAATAATGAGATCATACAGTCAAATAGCAAAACGTGCTGCTCAAGGTGCTGCTTTTATTGCCAATGGAATATCAGGTGGTGAACTTGAACCAGTAATTGATAATTTAAAAATAAAGCAAGCTTCAGGTTCAATTTTGGATGATATATTTATCCCATTTGAAAAAGAAAAGTGGATACGTGATCTAGATTAAAATTTTAATAATCACTGGTCAAAATAGTTATGAAATAATAGAAAATATTGTTAATACTATAGAAGAACATGATATCACTATTGTAAAAGCACCAGTAACGATATCTGCTTTTTTAACTGAAACTATTACCTCCGAAATATTAGAAAGTACCGAAATTTCAAATTTCAATATGATTTTATTACCTGGATTCATACAATGGGATTCAGGTAATTTAGAAAAACGTTTTTCAGTTAAAATTAGAAAAGGACCTGAATTTGCCTCTGATTTACCTATAAGCTTAAATAATTTGGATAAAGTAGATCTCTCTAATAGTATACCTGCAAATAGGTTATTAGAAATATCGGGTGAAAATGAATATCATGAAGCTGTTAAGAAGCAATTAGAGTTAAGCAAAAATGAGATTGGAAATCACACTTTTTACATTAGAAAGAACAAATCAGATCTAATAATTGGTAAAAATTTACCCCCTCCTATTATTGCTGAAATAGTTAATTGCACGACGAAAGATGATGAAAACATACTCAAAAAAGTTGGATACTATATCGAATCTGGAGCAGATATCATAGACATCGGGTGCGTTTCGAATAAGCCCAATCCAGAAAGAGTAAGAGATATAATCAATCTTATTAGAACAAAATATGATGTTCTCTTAAGTATTGACTCAATGGATAGTAAAGAGATCAACACGGCTATCGATAAGGATATTGATCTCATTTTAAGTTTAGATTTGGGGACCTATAAAGAATTTATAAATATTCCTAAGGACATTCCAGTTGTTATACTTCCCACTAACTTAAAAAAAGCTTATTTTCCTAAAGAACCAGAAATTCGTGTAAAAAATTTATTGAAACTAACAAAGCTTCTACAAGATAATGGATTCAAGAAATTAATTGCTGATCCGTTGTTAGAAACTCCTATTCACCCAGGTATTTCTAATTCATTGAACACCTATTTTCTTTATAAAAAGCAAATTAAACAAGAAAAATATGAAAAACTCGAAGTTCCACTTTTTTTTGGAGTTTCAAATGTAGTTGAGTTAATGGATATTGATTCTGTAGGGATTAATGGTCTTTTAGCAAGTATAGCAATTGAATTAGATATAGGGATCCTCTTTACTGTTGAACATAGTACAAAATTAATAGGAGGCGTTAGAGAATTGAAAGAAAGTGTCAAGTTAAACTATGTAGCAAATCATAAAAAGACTCCCCCCATAAATCAAGGTATTTCAGTTTTTAAAGCGAAAGGAAAGACTAGTCAAAAAATGCCTAAAATTGACATTTCAAAATCAATTCTGATGGAGCAATTAATACCTGAATACTCTCCAGACGATAGGGGTTATTTTAGAATTTATACAAATAGTTATACTAAAAAAATTTATGTCCTTTTTTATTCAAATGAAGACGAGTTACTTGAGACTATTATTGGAGACAATGCTGAAACTATTAATAAGACAGTTATTAATTGTAATTTAACTGCTGATATATATCATCTAACTTATTTAGGACGAGAACTAAAAAAAGCCGAAATTTGTTTATCCCTTGGAAAACCATATATCCAGGATGAATAAATAAAAAAAAAGAGATATGAGTTAGAGAATTTCTTTGAGATTTTTTATATCTGGTCTTTCAGGAACTAATAAAGGGCCAAGTTCCGCCATATTTTTACCTAAATTAGCACTGTGCGTCTTCAGTGCTTCCTCATCAGCATATTTCTCATAAAATATTATAATATTTGGATCCTGTCTCACTGTGTGTGGAATATATTCTAATGTTCCAGGCTCAGATTCTTTTATCTTAGGAACTAACTTCTTTAGAACTTCTTTAGCTTTCTCCATATTTCCTTCTCTTACTTTTACTGTTGCAATTAAACTTATAGGGATAATAACCACCAATAGTTAATTCTTAGTGGTAAAATGTTTTGATTTTAATAAAAATTACTAAATGAACATAAGAAAAGTGAAAATATAATTAATAATGAATTCTTAAAAAAAAATGCTAAGATAAATATTCTAATTGTTTATCTAATTAAAATATCTTAAAGGCTAGGAAATTATGATTCCAAAGAAAATGGACTTATTTCTTAAAGAAAGGTTACCAGAAGCTACTCTTAAAACAAGGCTTAAAAAGGATAATGGGAAATGTTATTTAGAATTCAGCAACGTAGATGAGCATCTTTTATCTCGACTTGGAATAGTTGCCGATAAATTAGGCCCATATATTGTTTCTTGTATTTGGGATGAAGATTCACCTCTAGAAATTGGTGGATATTTGATAGTAGATAATTTGAGTATGGGAAAACCAAGTATGGGGGGTATAAGAATGCTTCCTGATATAAACCCTTCTGATATACATAATTTAGCTCGGGGTATGACTTTAAAAAATGCTGCCGCAAATTTACCTTATGGTGGTGGGAAATCGGGGATAGTTACTGATATTGATCTCTCTCCAAAGGATCATAATCAAGTAATACGCGGTTTTGCACGATTAATTCGTCGTTATATAGATATCTATCTACCTGGACCTGATGTGGGTACCAATGATGCAGATATGAAGACTATTGCCATAGAAAATGGATTGGATAATGCTCTCTCTAAACCTGTTGAAATGGGAGGAAATCGCATAGATGAATTAGGAGCTGCTGCTGGTGGTGTTGTAATTGCACTTCAAACATTACTAGAAATAATGCCCCGATTAAGAGTCTTACCTCAGTTTGCTAATCTTGAAATTCCAGATGCTGAAGATCTAAAACTTTTGATTCAAGGTTTTGGAGCAGTAGGGGCTCATGCTGCTCGGATATTAAACGAAAGAATTCCTGCTGCAAAAGTAATAGGTATAAGTGATTTAGAAGGTTATTTGTATAATGCATCTGGATTACCGGTTGGAAGTCTTTTTAAATTATGGGAAGAAAAAAGCATAGTAACCAGTAATTTTTTCAAAGAAGAAATAATTTCGGAGGGATACAAACATCCTACTAAGTTTTCAACAAATGCAAATAATTTACTTCTTGAAAATGCCTTTTGTTTAATCCCTGCAGCACCAATTTTTAATTATTTAGGAGTTCGTGCCTCTGAATCTCCTTCGATGGTTGTTGATCGAATGGGTAAATGGTCATTGATAATAGAAGGCGCTAATACTTATAGCCCAGATCCTAATAGAAAGGCAGCACGAACAAGAATGGAACAAATAGTGTATAGAGAAAAGGGAGTCATGATTGCTAACGATTATTTAGTTAATTCTGGGGGTGTTATTTTTGCAGCTCAAGAACATCTCATCAAATCACCTGACCAATTACAAATACCTGAAGAAATGTTAGGGAATCCTGATGCCGTAGAAAAATGGCTGAAGGATCATTCAGAAAATTTTGCTGAACTTTCAAAACATCGTTTATTAGCGGGAGAAGAATATAGAGAAGATGTAGTTCATCATAATATGATTGAATTAGTGGATTTGTTAGCTGCAAATCCAGATATGCTTCCTAGCACAGCAGCCGAACGTATTAGTCTCCAACGTTTAAATGCAAAGGAAAGCGAACGTACTGCAAAAGATATTATGATATCAATACCAACTATTAATGTAGATAGCAGTATCCAAGAAGCTGCTGAATTAATGATACAAGAAAACAGTGGAATAATAGCAGTCCTTTCCGAGGATAAACTCGTAGGAGTTGTGACAGATTGGGATATAACTGCAGCAGTTGCATCTAATAAATGTGACGTTATTCTTGAGAAAATTATGACGAAGAATGTTATTACGGCATCTCCTGATTTTTCTATTGTAGATATTGTTCGAGAACTAGAGCAATATCAGATTTCTGCGATGCCAGTAGTAATAAAAGGAAAAGTATTAGGCATGGTTAATACAGATCTGATTGCACAACGCTATATTTTAGATTATTTACAAACTCAGTAATGCCTAATAATATTTCATGATATTATACAAGGTATCTCTTCGTGCAGGGTGCTTTCCTGCATTTTGAATAATTTTAATAATCTCTTCTGCAGGAAGATATTCACCGTATTCGGCTCCTGCACTTTTAGATATATTTTCTTCAATCAAAGTTCCACCAAAATCGTTTACCCCGTAATTTAAAGAGACTTGAGCAAATTTTGGACCTAATTTTGGCCAAGAACATTGTAAATTGTCTATATGATTATTTAAAAATAATCGTGATACGCAAAATAATTTCAAATCTGCCATCCCATAACTAGGTTTCAAAGGATGTGCTTCTAGCCTCGATAAAATAGGATTTTCTTTTACAAAGGGTAAAGGTACTAATTCTGTGAAGCCTTTTGTTTCTTTCTGAATTTCTCTCAAAACATTTAAGTGTTCAATTCTGTCTTTATCAGCTTCAATGTGCCCATACATAATTGTTGATGTTGTTGGAATACCTAAATTATGTGCCGTAGTGATGATATCAATCCATTGTTGAGTGGAAACTTTGTTGGGGCAAATAACTTTGCGAACATGATCAACTAAAATTTCTGCCGCAGTTCCAGGAATCGAATCTAATCCTGCCATTTTTAGTTCCTTTAAAGTGTTCTCTACTGAAGTCCCATATAATTTTGACATAAAGAAAATTTCTTGTGGAGAAAAAGCATGAGTATGCATATCTTTATCAACTTCTTTTACCACCTTGAGAATATCTAAATAGAAGTCAAACTTTAAATCAGGATTTATTCCCCCCTGTATGCAAACTTCTGAACAATTTGATTTTTTAGCTTCAATAACTCGATCTCTAATCTCACCTAAAGTAAGTAAGAAAGCATCTTCATGATTAGCTGGTAAACTAAATGAGCAGAATTTGCACCCTTGAAAGCATACATTTGTAAAATTAATATTTCGATTAACAACAAACGTTACTATATCTTCTTTTTTTTTAAAACAAATTTCATTTGCTGTATATTGTAATGCGAAAAATTCTTTCCCATGAACATTTAATAGTTTTAATGCTTCTTCAGAGGAAATTTCAGTGTTATTTAATGCTTTCTCTAGAATTACCTTTATTTCTCGTTTTATCTCATTAAACATCTGAGAAGCCATCATTAATATTTATATTATCTATAGTTTTTTTAATATTTTCCGAGCAAAAACCTTTTTTTTTAATATATTTATCATAAATTGGGAGCCTTTCTTTGAGTAAATAACCGTTAGACTCGCAAATATTCTTTATTTCATTAATTTGAGGCCATTGGTTTTCTGGATTAATATAATCAAAAGTAATTGGTGAAATTCCACCAAAATCATCTATCCCCATTTCAATAAATTCTTTTTCATATCCAGATATTAGATTTGGTGGAACTTGAATAGCAATTTCATTTTTAAATATAATTTTCGCAATACCAACAACTCTTAAAATATCTTCAATTTTAATTGCTTTTTTTGGGTTATATGGAATTCCTGGTTTTTCAATAAAATTCTGAATAATCACCTCTTGAATGTGGCCATAAGAGTCGTGGATTTCTTTAATTAAATACAAATCTTTTATTCTATCATCTAAAGACTCCCCAATTCCTAAAAGTAACCCCGTAGTAAAAGGTATCTTTAATTTGCCTGCATTATTTATATGTTGTATTCGGAGTTCAGGGATTTTCCCTGGTGATCTCTCATGAACACCACCTTTCTCGAATAATTTCAAACTAGTACTCTCAAGCATTAGACCCATACTGGCGTTATAATTCTTTAGGTGTTTTAACTCGTCAAAATTAAGGATTCCAATATTTGTATGGGGTAATAGGTTAAATTCTAGTAAATAAATAGAAATGTCTGTAACAAATTCAATAAAATTATCAAAATCCCTCTTTTTTAATTCATCTTTAACTTCTCTAAATTCATCTGCTTTTTCACCTGACATAATTAAGGCTTCTTTACATTTATAAAGAAGGCTCATCTGAATTAACTCTTTTATCTGCTCGCTTCCAAGTAATACAACATTTCCTTTCCCAATTTTAGGAATTCGATAGTTGTAAAAACAATAACCACAGAAATTTTGACAATAATTTGAGAGTGACAATGTGAAATTTTTTGAATATGTAATTAGATTTCGATTATCTTCTGGTAATTGAGATTTTATATCCCCAACCTTTTCTCTTAATTTTCTTAGAGTAAAATTTTTAAAAATTCTTATATCTTCTTGACTCATCACTAATTCTTTCTATAAAATAAATTAATATAATTATTTCTCTTTCTCACTTCAATTAAATCAAATCTTTTTGCTTCCTTCATTGTATTAAAACCTATTCCTTCCACCAGGCTAGTTGCTTCTTTCCCACCAACAATCCACGGTGCCACAGTCAACCTGATTTCATCAATCAAATCATTTTTAATAAAACTCCAGTTTAAATTTCCCCCTCCTTCTAGTAAAATAGTATTAATTCCAAATTCCTTTAGAAGTGGCATGAGTTTTCTCAAATCTACTTGTTCTCCTTTTCCCGATTGGATGACTTTAACTTTTTTTTCTTCATATTTCCTTACTTTTTTAGGTGATGTATTTTCTGTTGTACATATAATAGTAGGATATATTTCTGGTTCAAAAGAAATGACATTGGATTCAATTGGAATGGTAAGATTACTATCTACGACAATTCTGTAGTATCCTGTATGGTCATAAAATTTAATATGCAGCTTTGGGTTATCTTTTAAAATTGTGCCCTTTCCGACCATAATAGCATCAACTTGAGTCCGAAGTTTATGAACCTCCTTCCAATCTTCCTCATCTGAGAGTTCAGGATCACCCGATTTTGATGCAATTTTTCCATCTATCGTCATAGCTGCGTTTAATATAATATACGGTTTTTCATTTTCTCTCAAATACGACATCTCCTTTTATATATGTTTTTATAATGTTCTCCGATTTAGTTCTTTGAACGATGATATCATAAATATTGTTTTTACTTAAGTTATTGGTATAATAATTTGGTCCCTTTAAATCTATTAAAAAGAAATCGGCTCTTTTACCTTCTGAGATTGATCCAAATTCGTTTTCTATTCGGAAATTTCTGGCTGCATTAACCGTAACCATTTTTAAGAGTTCTCTTGAGGTCAATTGTATTGTTTTATCATGGCTCCCCAATACTCTCGAGATTCGATATAAATAACGCATTTCTTCAAATAAATCTGAATTATTCACCATTATATTATCCGTTCCTAATGATATAGGAATTTTAAACTGTAATATTTCCGTAATAGGAGGGAATCCAACTCCAAAATATCCATTACAGCGAGGACATAAAACTAAAGACTTTCCCTCTTTTTGAATTTTGATAAGGTCTTTTCTAATCAATTTAGTTCCATGGATTATTACATCAACTAATTTATCACTAAACATATCATCTAATAAATTTGAATCATGAATTTTTTCTGCACAATGACAAGCGATCATTTTTTTTGAACTATGCTTAGATTTAATAACATATTCCTTATTCTTAGTCGAAATCTGGTCATAACTAGCTAATCCAACACCATCACCTAACTCAAAAATTAATTCTATTTCACTCTCATCCATAAATCGACCATAGATTAAACAACTTATTAGTGTATTATCTAAGGCTTTTTTCAGAAGTTTTAAGCCTTCAACACCCCCTTCTCTAAAATCTATAAAGCAAGTAATTCCGTTCGAAAGCATCTCGAAAACTGCGTTTTTGATCCCCATAATTATAACTTCTTTTGGGGTTTGTCTCAGCAATTTATGTTTTAAACCAAATGGAGGTGCTACAATCTCACTTAATTCTTTATTAAATCCTAATTCTTTTGCAAAGCTATCACCGATATGCACATGAGAGTTAATTAAGCCAGGGATTATTAATTTAGATTGGTTACTTTTTAAAGGTTGAATGTTTTCTTCAGGATCTTCATATGATATGTTAGTGATTTTCCCTCCATTATCAATTTCTACAGAAACATTCTTCTTTAAATTTAGATTATCCCCAATCAACGCATATGGGCTGTTAATTACTGTTTTATGCATTATTAAATTCGCTTGAATATAATGATTGAAGTTATTTTTAATATTATACTATAACATTAAGTTATTTCAAATTATCTAATTCTTTTGTTGAAATGATTACCTTTTTTTATATTAACTATTAAAATCGATTCTTCTTTTTCTAAATTAGAGAAAAAAAAATTTTATATTGGTGAGTGAAAATTTACAAATTTAAAATGGATCTTCAAGATTCGGGATCTGCATTCGATATCGCTATAGATAAAGTTGGGATTGTTGAACTAGAGAAAAAAGTTGAAATTGTACAAGAGAATAAGAAGTACTCATTTTATCCAAAAATTTCAGCATTAATCGACCTTCCTGCTCAACAACGAGGCATTCATATGTCAAGAACTTCTGAAACTATAGAAGAAGTTATAAATGAGGTAATTTTCAAACCAACGCCCACAATTGAATTAGTAGGTGATAGAATAGTTCGAAAACTGTTAGAACGGCATCTCTATACTTCAAAGGCGGAAGTTAAGCTAGAGGGAAGAATAGTTGTACAAGTTAGAGAAAATAATACAAGAAATATCCAAAAATCATACGATATTAGCTCTTATGTTAAAGCAAACAGATCATCATCAGGTGAAATTGATTATACCTATTTCATTGGAGCAAGCGCTGTCGGAATGACAGTATGTCCATGTGCAAAAGAAATGTCACAGGAATATGCTGAAGAAATCATCAAAACGAGAAAAGATATTAACGTCTCAGAAGATGACCTTAAAAAGTTAATTAATATTCTCCCATTTTCATCACATAACCAGAGGTCAATTGGCACTATTACTGTTCAAATTAAAGATTTATCAAATCATAAAATTGATGTCTTAGATATAATTGATGTAATAGAAGAATCTATGAGCGGAAAAATACAATCTGTGTTAAAGCGACCTGAGGAAGCTGAATTAGTAAGAAGCGCTCATTTAAAACCCCTATTTTCTGAAGATGTTATAAGAGAAATGGCAAGAAATTTCATTTTAAGAGATTTTCCAAATCTTGAAGATGATTTTGAAATAAAATTTAAAATTTTATCACAAGAAAGTATTCATCCGCATAATGTTTTTGCGGAATTGACAACTAAAATAGGGGATTTAAAGGAAAAGCTAAAAAAGAAAAATTAAACTATTTAGGACTGTCCTAAATCTTATTTCCTATTATTTACAAAATGCTTGACTACGACTATATAATTTTTGATAGTCAATACTTTAGGATTTTTTCTGTAACTGGCTGGAATTGGCGCGTTGCATCGAGAACAGAGGTTTGAACTTCGTAACCAATCTTTAAATTCGTCTGCATGAGCAGGATATCGACAATTAGGACACAAAATTATTCCTCTTCCCCTATCTTCAGGAAATTTCGGTAATTTAAAACAAAAGATACATTTAAAATCCTCTGTTGACAGACGTGCCGCTCTTGGTTTATACAGATTAAAATTACTTATCTTTTTGGTGCTTTGTTTGCTTCTTACTTGCGTTCCTGCCGAACCTCTGCTTACAGTTCGAGTAGCTGTTTTGGACCTTGAAGTTGTAGATCGACTGTGCATTGTGGGTGTTGTTCTTGAAGAATGGCTAATTGAACTTGATCTACTCGTAACAGTTCTGGTTATGGGAGTTGGAGATGTTCTTGTTGTTTTCCGAACGCTCTCTCTATATCTTCTAGGAGTTCCATTGCTTGTAGGTGAGGTTAATTGGTTTAATCGATTTGTTCTTTGTGTTATATAATCTCTTGTTAATTGGGGTAATCTTGTTTGGGCTCCAAACAATCCCGGGATAATTATTATTAATATTGTACTGATAAGCAAGATTAAAAGATTTAGATCTACTAAAAAGTGAAGAGGTACTAAATAAGAATCATAGAAGTCGATAAGTGAATAAAAACTTATCCAATAAATAAGTATAAAAGATAGGATTGAGATGCCTAAAATGTATCCAAATTTACGTGCATTTACTGATTTAGTTCCAAAATAAATCACATTAAATTTTTTGAAACAACGATACAGAGAAATAGAACCATATAATATATATGGAAATCCAAAAAGAATACTCCACCAGCTTAAATATAAATCTGTATCTTCTAGAAGATTTTCACCTAATAAACCTGTAAAATTTCCCCAGATTGAATAAAAAATTCCAAAAAAGACAGGAGCAATTGTAAAAAATGCAGTATTATGAGGTGAATTATATTCACGATACTGCTTAATATTTTTTAGAACCTTAAAAGAAAATATCAACCAGATTCCAATCAATAACCAACTTACAAATACATTTAATGAATCTGAAATAATACCATGTATTATGCCTATTAATAGAAATATAACCAAAACAATTGCCACAGATTTAATTTTTGCCACAGTTTAAGAATCACCAAAATTTATCTGTTTCAATTTTCATCATATTCAAGATAAATTGCTTTCCCTTCAATTATCGGATTCATAAAATTTAGTATTTCTGGGAGCATGCGAATGTCTAATGACCCTTTAATGCCATAAACTAAAGGGTACCAACTCTTTGTGGTTAAATCCGCTCGATAAATCTCAAAACCAGCTGATGTTCCATCAATAAGGTATGGATCGATAACAAGGGCAACAGCTTTGTTCCAAAGTTTTTGATATCTTGATTGAGTACCAATATCTTCACTAGACATAAAGCATCCGTAAGAAGGATGACTATGAGCCCAACCACAGATAAATAACTTTTGTTTTTTAATATCTTGGAAAGCTCTAGCATAGTTTCTATAATCTTTTATTTCGGCATAAACTGCTGTTCCATGACCCATAGGATAGTAATCCTCAATATGTAAAATGCCATTCTTATCATCTACCTTTCCTGCAAGTAACCCTATTACTTCTACCCAACTCTGTCTAGGAATTTTAGGATTCGCATATTTAAGCGCATGACTTGCCACTTTTAGAATTGCTTTAACAGAAATGTATACCTCTTTTTCTATTTTATCTTCATCAATACTTTTTTCCTCTACTTTTATTGTCTCTGATTTGGTGGGAATGGTAGCTGAATGCTTAATCGTTTGTCTTTCAGGACTTTTTTTAGAAATCATCGAACTAATTTCATTAACTAATTCTTTTTCTTCTAATTTTAATTCTTCATAAATTTCCTCTAACAACTCCTTCTTTATTATGTCTTTAATTTTCAATTTTATTGTTTCTTTAATAGAGTCTATATGTGAATTTTCTTCTCCCATTTTATTTTTCACCACTTCTTATTAGCATACTTTTTAACGAGATTTTTCACTTTTTTCTCAAAAAACTTCTGATTTTTCATCATCTCTATCGCTGCTTTCTTATTGAAAACATCAGTTGGATTTACATACTTGCCTCGTGTATTTAACATCGCAATTATAGCCTGAACGACAGTAACAGCTGTTTTTGATGGACTCCACCCACCTTTTTTTCCAACTAAAGATGGATCTACTAACGCTAAACAAATATTTCTCTGTCCTTTATATTCATTCGGTTTTGCCCAGAAATTTGGATGCCAAATTGGAGTATGTAATCTAACAAAAGGTGGTTGCCTAGGATACTGAGCAGGGAATTTCATTTCTAATTTAAAAAGACCACCTGCATAAGCGGTACCCTTAGGTCCTTTAATAGTTATTGCTAAATGATCAATACTCTTTCTTTGAGGATTAAATGGTTTTAACTGAACAATTGTTCCTTGTTTATATAATTTTTTTAATCCAGCAAAATCTTGTGAGATTCGACTACTTCTTATACTCATACTCTCAACCCTTTAGATTTTCTTATTATTTACTTTAAATATCTAAATTTATAGTTATATTTTTAATTATTTCATTAAATTTTTATAAAATACATTTTTGCTAAACCGTTTATTTTAATTTTAAGGTTACAAAAATTTCTCCTTCTATAAAGCCTGCAATTGTCATAAATTCATAATTTCGTAAATTATTGTCAATTGGATTCTGTTCTAAATCAATCATCTTGACGTCATTAAAATCCAGTAATGTTATAACGGGTTCCAGATCAGGGTTTAATTTAAAGCCATAATTTTCTAAGGTTTTTATTATATTAATACATGGAGAACTCCTTTTCAACTTGACTACGAATCTTCGAACATTTTTCCCGCATTGAGAACATTCTGGATTTCTTTTCTTTTCAATATGATAAAACATCATTGTTATAGCATTGAAAATAACGTAGGATTTAATTGGTTCACCTAAACCCTTATGACCTTTTTTCCAATGAAGGATTTTTACAACTTCATGTGATTGTAATGCAGAAATGACAGCATTGATGGTTATAATTCCAGGATCATGCCTATCAATAATTTTAACTATATCATCTTCAGTATACTCAGGAGGAAAGTTGTGTTTATCTACTAGTTCGTTAGCAATTTTTTGAATAAATTTTATATCACTAATATTCTTTGGATTAGGATCCCTGTCAAATTCTTCCTTAAAGGCCATATCTCCTTTGAAAACGCAATGGATTCTTTTTCTTGGCACACCTACGACTGTACATGCTGCCATCTCATCATTTTCTCCTACTGGGAGTGGATTGCATTCATAACACGCATTTTTGTAAGGAAAAACTGTATAAACGTGACCATGATAACCTGATACACCTCCATCTACTAACGGTTTTCTAAATCTTATACATTGAGCATTTAAATTCAACCGAGCGTTCATGGAGTCAAGACCACCTACGACGACATCAGCAGCTTGATATAATGCTGGATCCAATCTTTCTAGGGAACTATGATATCCTTTAATAATTATATTCGGATTAATTTCAATCAATTTTTTTGCTGCTACTATCGCTTTAGGTTCTCCCAACTTAGCACCTGCGAATAAAATTTGACGATTTAAATTTGAATGTTCTATAATATCTAAATCTACTAAATCTATATGGCCCACACCTAACATTGCTAGGTTCTTGGCAATTTCACACCCTAATCCCCCGACCCCTACCATTAAAACTCTTGAATTTTTTACTAGTTTCTGTGACCATCCTTCAAGTCTAAATTGTCGGTCATATAAATTTCTTTCTTCCGATGTTAGGTCTTTACTAAAAAAATCTGAACTCTTTTTCAATATTATCACCAATAATAAATAAAAAAGGGTAAGGGCTTAAAGCCCTCATATTATATTTTATGAAAAAAATTATATAAGTTTACCCCGCAGTACTCGCAGGGATCAAAAGAATATCATCGCCATCGTTTACATTATAGTCTCTTAAAGAACTATTTTCATCCATTGTTACTCCACCTGAAGATAAATGAAAGTCATTAGGATCAAGTCCATATAGATTACCTAAAGTTCGCTTAATATCTCTTACTTGATTACTGTCATTTACTGTTAATTTTTCCTTCTTTTCACCAGGACCAATAGTTGACATGAAATATAAAGTAAGTTTTTTTCCTGTGGAAGGGGTTTTAGTGGCGGGAGTTTTAGATTTTAAAGGTTCCTCCTCACCTAAGTCCTCCTCAAATTCATCAAAACTCATTTAAAACACTCCTTTTTTTTATTTTTTTTTGTTATTTGTTATTTTTTATTAACTTAATAAAATCGCATTAAAAAGATAATATAAAATCCTTTGGAATGATTTTGAAGTTTTTTGCGGTTATATCAAAAATGAGATGGAGCAAATTAAGACTTATAAGAAATTATATTATAAATTGTATGAATGCCTATTATTATATATATTCAATAAAATGTTGCTTTAAAGAGAATACAAATTTACAAGACCAAAATTTTTAACACAATAAAATTATAAGCTCATGAATTCTCTGGATAATGCTGAATCTGTTGTTCTTGAATTAGTAGAAGAATATTTAGCGAAAAAGACCTTCTTTTCCCTAAGAGAAATTATATCATTTATTAATAATAGGGTAAGGTATAATCCTAATATAAACGAGAATAGAATAGAGCTTATCTTAAAAGATTTAATTAAACGAAGAGTTATTCTTCCTGGTACCAGATTAATGAAAAATAACATTATAGAACATCCTAAAAGAAATGAAATTTTTAATTACATTAAAAAGAATCCATCAAATATTAATGAAATAATGAAAGTTCTGCAAATCGGAAGTAATCAAGCTTTATGGCACTTATCATGTTTAGAAAAATTCCAATTCGTAAGATCAAAGCAAATCAACAATCATAGAATTTTCTTTAAATTTGATTCAAATCCTAAATATGATGACCTATACTATTATTTGCGGAAACAAATTCTTCAAGAAATAATTGATTTTATGAGGCAAGAGAATAAAGCATTAAAAATTACAGAAATTGCATCTGGGATGAAAAAAAATCATAACACAATTAAAAAATATTTAGGTATCTTAACAGATCTGAAATTAGTAAATATTGAGAAAGACAATAAAAGAAAACTGTTCAAATTTGATGTAAAGAATTATATAAAGGTTAAAAATTTAATTCAAGGCGATTAAAGATAAAAACTTCAATTTTATTCCAATCTCATTTAAATTTTAAATTATATATTTTAAATTCAGAAAACAATCTAATTAAAAAATCATGAGGAAAAAAAATAGAATTTTAATTGTTATTGCTCTTTATACAGTTTGTATTTTGATTTATGCCTCTTTTTTCCTATTTCATATAGAAAATTATTCCCTATTCTTTATTATATCAATAGGTAGTGTTTCAGTACTTTCTACTAGTACTGTGTATACAGTTATCCATTCTAAAGGTAGTTGGGATGATAAATTTAAGAAAAAAAAATATTTACCTGAACCAAAATCAATTAAAATGAAATCATCTGAAATAATTGAAGAATATATTGATGCAATGCCTCAAATTAAAGAATATGTTGAAAGCAATGAATCCTATAAGGATATGACAATAATCGATAAGTACATTTTTTCAGTTTTTAGTCAAGAAGAAATAAATAAAATAAATCTACTAAATTTATCAAAAATGGACAAGATTTTTTTTATTCGGGAAATGCTTTATTTTGACTCAAATGAGAGAAAAACATTAATTGAAAATATGTTGAGAAATAGAGATATAACTGATGAGAACATTACTTATCCACCAATTATAAACACTTTTGATACTGAAGACCAAATCCGTGTTTACATAAGATCATTAGTTGAGGCAGGTGATAAAACAAAAATAATAATAATAGATACTAGTGAATTAGTTGGTATTATCAAAGAAAAAATTGGAAGGTTATTTGATTATAATCTAGAAAGTTTTCTACTCTCTTCAGGAGGGATATTATTAGACGAAACCTCACAAATAAAAGACTTTAATTTAGAAGATGATGATGAAATAGCTCTAATTCCCTCAAGAAAAGATAGAGGATAAAAAAAGTAAATGATATTTAAAGCAATTTACTATTTCCTAAAATTTTAACCAGCTGTACTTGCTGGAATTAATAATATGTCATCGCCATCACTTATATTATAATCTTTTAAAAATGAACCCTCATCCATAGTAACTCCACCCGATGATAAATGAAAATCAGCCGGATCTAATCCAAATAAGTTTGCTACCGTTTCTTTAACATCCCCAACATTGTTGCCCGTATTTACATTTAATTTCTGTTTTTTTTCGCCAGGTCCAATAGTTGACATGAAATATACAGAAATCTTTTTGCCTTCAGTAATAACTGCGGGAGTTTTGGATTCAACTACTTCTTCGGGAGTCTTTGTAGAAGGTTCTTCTAAATCTTCATCTAAATCCTCGTCTAATTCTTCATCAAATTCCTCATCAAACTCATCATCATAACCCATTATTTCAACACCTACTTTCTTATTAAAATAATTAATTTTAGTGATTATGTCAATTGTTTTTTGTATATTCTTTATAGAAATAATAGAAGGTATAATTAATATATAAATCGATTCTACCCATAGAAAAATTTAATTAATACAATTTCAAATACAAAACACTTTAGAGTTAGGATTAATATGAATTTATTAGCAAAATTAGATAATAAATGAGCATTTATGAATGAAAAACCTATTCCCAAACATCAGATTCGAGAAAAAACACCAGATGAAGAAATAGATGAGATCCCAGATAAAAAGCTGTTAAAAAAATTAAAAAAGGAGAGAATTGCTTTAGATAAAGAAAAAAGTGAATGGGAAAGAATTGTTAATCAAATTGAAAATTACAATGATAATATAAAGGATCTCGAAAAGAAGAGAAAAGATATTGAACTAGAAGTTAAAAATCTTCTTGAACGAAGGGATAACTTACGAAATGAGCTGAAAAAATCGAGAAATGAGTTAGAACAGAATAAGAACGAATTAGCTATCAAAGAAAGGCAATTTAGAGATAAATTTAGACGAAAAAATGAAGAATTAGATGAAAAAAATGCTCAATTAGAGAAATTCCAAGAGAAATTAGACAAATTACGTGAAGAAATAGGGAAAGAAAAGCGTAATTTAGAGAGAGAAAGAGAAAGAACAGAAAATCGCATAGAGGAAATTAAAACTAAACTTCCGGGCATGGAAAGAAGAGAAAGTGCTTTAGAAAGAACTAACAAAGATTTAGAGGATAAATTAATGGATTTAAGAAATGAAATTAAAAATCTAACTAGAGAAAGAGATAATTTGGAAAGAGAAGTAAATAATAAAAAAAGGGAGATTACTGATGAAAAGAATCGAATAGCTGATGCAAAGAGAAAACTAAAAGAAGAAAGAGAAAAAACACGATATGAAAAGCAAAATTTAGATCTTAAAGCCCGCGAAATTGATAAGAAAAAAGCAGATTTAAAAAATTATAGGGATAAGGTTGAAAGAGAAGTAAGAGATTCGGAGAATAGAAAGCGACAACAAGAAGCAAGGTATAAAGAATTAGAAAGAAAAATTCCTCGAGCAGAAGATACATATTACTCTTTAACCAATAAAATTCCGAATTTAGAAGAAAAGCTTAGAAAACTAAATAATGAATATAAACAATTAGCAAAAGAAAAAACATTATTGGAAAGCGAAAAAAACACTATTAAACGTGAAAGAGAAAAGCTAGAAAAAGATAAACAAAGATTTCTAAATGAAAAGCGAGATTTTGAAAGAGAAATAAGAAAGATCAAAACTATTCCAAAACATAAGATTAAATCAAAGACTCCTTCAAAATATTAATCAATAATATAGTGACCTTTATGAAAATATCCAAGGGAATTGAGGGAGATTATATAGAAACTAAGGAAGATAATTTATTTTTTGATATTAAAGGCCTACTTCATCCAAATGACAGGAAAATTTGCTTCTTAAGATTCTATCCTCATCCCGAAGGAGATAGGATAAAAAAGGGTGTTAAATTCAAAAAAGTATATGAATTGGAGGAACGATACTCCCTATTAAGAACTAAATATCCTAAATACCTTTTTTCTTCCGAAGAACTTAATTTAGAATTACAAGGAGTAAAAATTCAAGATATTAAGAAGATATATACTCCAAGAGACTGTTTAAAGAGTTTGGAAAAAAAAGAAAAACTCTCCAACACAGAACAATATTCCAAAAGTTTATGTGAATTATTCATAGATAAGGGAGGTATCTCTCAAGATTTAATAGGAATTACTGGATCTGTTATGGTTGGTTTGAATAAGGAGGACTCAGATATTGATATTATTATCTATGGAACGAAGAATAGTTATAGATTCCAAGAAAAACTAAAACTCCTATTAGAAGAATCCAATAAATTAAGAATGTATGATATGGATGAGTATAAATCTCATTATAATTGGAGAGTTGGAGGATCTGGTGTCTCTTTTGAAGAATTCGTACAGAGTGAACAAAGAAAACTACATCAAGGTAAATTCCATGGGTCACATTATTTTATTCGATATATAAAGGGCCCTAAAGATTGGGAGGGTAATTATTATGATTTTAAATATTCAAACTTTGGTAGAATTAAAGTAAAAGCTTTAATCACGGATTCTAAAGATTCTATTTTTACTCCTTGTTCTTATAAAATCAATAATATAAAAATCTTAGAGAAAAACTTGACCTCAAATGAAATCAATTTTAATGATATTTTGGAAATAAACTCTTTTAGAGCACGTTTTTGTGAGCAGGCTAAGGAAGGAGAAACAGTTATCGTGGAAGGAAAGCTAGAAAAAGTTAATTATAAAAATAAATCAGAGTATTATCGAATTTTACTAACTGATCAAATCAAAGATAAAATGCTTATCACAAATTGAAACCGATTAATTAATCCCTTATTAAAATCTTTTTATTGAATTATGGTTTTTAATAACTGATGGATATATTTAACGCTGATCTCCACATACATAGTCCTCATTCAATCGCAGTATCGAAATCATTAAATTTAGATACAATGTTGGAGACCTGTAAGAAAAAAGGTTTAAATATTCTTGGTACTGGAGATATTTTACAACCAGAATGGCTTAAATACATGGAACGTAATTTGAAACACCAAAACGATGGATCCTTTTCATATAAAGATATATTTTTCATCCTTCAGACAGAAATAGAAGATAGGGAAAGTATTCATCATGTTATGTTATTTCCCGATTTTACTTCAGTTAAAGAAATCCAAAATAAATTAAAATCACACTCTAAAAATATTTTAGATGAGTGGGGTGGCAGACCTAGAGTTAATTTATCTCCATCTGAACTAGTTGATTTAATAACAGATGCTGGGGGCATTATTGGCCCAGCTCATGCTTTCACACCCTTTAAAGCGATTTTTCGTCAAGGTAAATTCGAAACTTTAAAGGACTGTTATCAAGACAATGTGAAAAATGTGTATTTTTTAGAATTGGGTTTATCTGCTAACACAGATTTAGCAGATAGGCTTGAATCTTTAAAAAATGTCTCATTCTTAAGCAATAGTGATGCTCACTCTCAAAATCCTCGATCTTTGGGACGGGAATTCAATAGGTTTGACCTTGATAATCCCTCTTTTGACGAAATTTTATTGGCACTAATGAGAAGAAATGGGAGAAAGATTATACTTAATGTTGGTCTTCACCCTAAGCTTGGTAAATACTATAATATGTTTTGCAGTAAATGTAGAAGAAGGATCCTTTTTAGGAAAGCGAAAAAGCAAGTCAGTACAGTCTTTAATCAGTACTCTATAACTGAAAATTTTGTTATATATTATTCAAATAATCCTAATTCTTCTAGAATAGACTATATAGAACAGGTAGCAAAAAATAAAATGAACTGTCCCGCTTGTAAAGAGGAATATAATAAGAATTTCAAAATAAAATTGGGAGTCAGCGAAAGAATTGAAAAAATATCTACATATAATGAAACTGAAAATCCAGATCATCGACCCCCTTATATAAATGCGGTTCCATTAATAGATATAATCCGTTCGATTAAAGGTATCAAAAGTACAGCAAGTAAGACAGTTTTAAATGAATATAATAAGATTATTCAAACGCTTGGAACAGAGTTTGAGATTTTAATTGATACTCCAATAAGTAAAATTGAGGAATATGACCAAACTCTCGCTTTAATTGTAAATGCTCTTAGAAAAAATGAAATTAGCTATACACCTGGTGGTGGAGGCACATATGGTAATATTAATTTGGATCTCTAAATTGAAGATTTGAAAATTGAGAATTTTAAATCAAGATATTGAGTCGGTATTAAAGATTCAAATATAGAATTGAAAAAGATTAATCATATACTTAGCTCTAAATCAAGTTTTATAAGATCTCCGCATTTATTGCATGTGATAAACTCGAAGACCTTAACTGCTACTGTGAGTAATTCAAGATCTTTTCTAAGAAATTGATTTCTGAACTTCTTCTTATAGCCACAGTTCGGACAGGAAATGATAGCACGCACTTGTATTGGCTCATCATGTTTCGAGCTTTCCACGGATTCTTTGCTGTTATTTCGAGTATTATTGATTTCCATTTGAAATATCCCTAATAGTATGATATTCATGAAAATATAGACTTATAAACTTTTTTCTCCAGCGTTTTGTCCTATGTTTCAGTTGAAAAAATCGATATACGATTCAAATTTAAATAGGAATTTCAAAATAATATTAAGAAAGTCATAGTTTAATGGATATAATACAGACGTAATATGCGTATTATCTTCATATTACTTTCATATATTATTCCGATATTTTTCTCGTATTATAAAAACCTCATTTCATTTGATGAATTTTATGAGTTTTGATGATATTTTAGAAATGGCAAAATCTCGAACATCAGCAAGAGAACGGTTCAATGAAATCGCCCGTCATAATCAAAATCCTAATACAAACCCAAATTGTGACGATGACAAGTATTTAGCAGACTTATTGAAAGTTTTAAAAGTAAAAACACAGGTAGTAGGAGTGGGGGGCGCTGGAAATAACACTGTTTCACGTTTGGAGGATATGGGCATAAATAATGCTGAGACAATTTGTATAAATACTGATGCACATGACTTGTATTATTCAAATGCAAGTCAGAAAGTTCTAATTGGGAAGGAACGATGTCAAGGTATGGGTTCAGGGAATGATCCTTTGATTGGAACCGCGGCTGCCGAAGAAGATAGAGATAGATTGAATAAAGTCCTTAATGCAGATATTGTCTTTTTAACTTGTGGTTTAGGTGGGGGAACGGGAACCGGAGCAGCGCCTGTTATTGCAGAAGAGGCAAAAAAAAACAATGCTATTGTAGTCACCTTCTGTTCACTTCCATTCAAATCAGAAGGAGTTCAACGAAGTGTAAGAGCAAAATTAGGACTTAAAAATTTGGCAGATTATTCTGATTTTTTAATAACAGTCCCAAATGATAATCTTTTGGGAATCGTGGGAAAGATTCCAATGATAACAGGTTTTAAAATAATGGATGAGGTCTTAATTAGGAATATTGGCGAAGTCGTTAACTTAATCAACAACTGTGGTCTAGTCAACATAGATTATGCTGATGTGAAACGTATTTTTGTAAAAAAAGGAGATTATCCTACAGGCTTAATAGGTATTGCAGAGTCAGTGGGAGACGAATCCGATTTAATTGAGAAATCCAGATTAGCCATTAATAATCCGCTTTTACAACCTGACCCTAAAAAAGTTGAACGGTGTATAGTATCTGTTACCGGTGATCATACTTTACCATTATCAAAGGTAGATAGTGTTGTATCTACTATTACAAGTGAAATTCCTGAGGAAGCTCAACTAAAATTTGGAGTACAAAACAAACCAGATATGGGATCCAAAGTTAAAATTATGGTTCTGGCAAATGGACCCATATCCCCGTATGTACAAGCGGCTGTAGATTCGGACAATGATTCTTCACCAATAAATATTGTTGGATTATAATTTCGACTTAACTCTATTTCTCTTCATATTCTAAAATTTATCTTTATCCATTCATTCTTTATTGTAATTTAATTCAAGATTAAAGGTTCTTTAAAATGAGTAATCAAAGAATGCCTGAAGACCTTTTAAGAAAAGAAATTAGAGATTATTTAAATAAAAGAAAAGTATTAGTTTTATGTACATGTAGTAATAATATTCCTCGTGCAACTCCTATGGATTTCTACACAGAACAAGATAGTTTTAATATTTATATTGGTCCTGCTCCTGGAAGAAAGATTAAAAATATGGAGGAAAATCCGAATATCAGTATAGGTATTTATACACCATTATCAGAAGGGAAAATTCAAGGTATGCAAATCACCGCCTCAGGGAAAGAGAATTTAATCTTTTTAAGGAAAGGAGATGAAGGATTTGAAGAAGCTCAAAAAATTGTCAGGGGAAAAAGAAAACTTCTAATGAAAATTATCCCAGAAAAGATTGAATTACTTGATTATGATTTTGCGAAAAAAGGATATTCACGCCTTCAAACATTAGATATTCAATAAAAAACCTAAAGATTTAATTAAAGAAATAAGAGAAAATATTATAGAATGACCAAGATTATTTTTAATTATTAATATATGAGAAGTTGAACATTTAGTATTTGATTGAAGTGCTCTCAGAGAAAGAACAGAAGGAACTTGTCGAAGCTCAAACGGATAAGCAATTAAAAAGAGTTTTCAAAAAAATTGCTTCAAGAAATCCAGATGAATACTTTCCTACTAAGGAACTTAAAAATTTGGGTTATATAAGAAAACTTTGTGAATGTTGTGGCAATTATTTTTGGACAATGCTCAAAGAAAGAGAAGTTTGCGGAGATCCTGTATGTTCGGGAGGATTTCAAGTTGTCATTGATAATCCATCTCAAACTAAATTATCTTTCATTGGTGTTTGGGAAAAGATCGTTGAGATTTTAGAACCTAGAGGTTATGTCCCTATTAAAAGGTATCCATGTGTAGCGCGATGGAATCCTACTTCTGAATTTACAATCGCATCAATTTCAGCATTTCAACCTTATGTTATTACGGGAGAAGTAGAACCTCCTGCTAAAAAGCTTATTATTCCACAGTTTTGTTTAAGATTTAATGACATTGAAAATGTTGGGATTACTGGTTCGCATAATACCGGATTTGTTATGATAGGGCAACATGAATTTGTACCTCCTGAAGAATGGAATCAAGGTGAACTATTCATGGATATTCATGATTTTATTCATGAAGGTGTCGGATTAGCTAAGGAAGAAATAACTATCCATGAAGATTCTTGGGCAGGCGGTGGCTCATTTGGATGTAGCCTTGAATTTTTTAGTAGAGGTGTTGAATTGTTTAACCAAGTTTATACTATGTTTGAACAAACTCCAGAAGGCCCCCGTGAATTAAAGTTAAAGGTTTTAGATATGGGTCTTGGACAGGAACGTGTAGCGTGGTTTTCTCAAGGAACACCGAATATTTACGAAGCCATTTTTCCCTATGTTCTATCAAAATTAAGAGAAATTACGAAAATCGAATTGGATTTAGAATTATATAATAAGTTTTCTCAATATTCAGCTTATTTAAATATTGATGAAGTAGATGATATGGATGAAACTTGGGAACGAGTAGCAAATGAAATGAAAACAGAAGCAAAAGAACTTAAAAACAAAATATTACCGATGACAGCTCTTTACTCTATTGCTGATCATGCTCGAAGCTTATTATTTGCAATTAACGATGGGAAACTCCCTTCAAATGTAGGAGGCGGGTATAATCTTAGGGTGATTTTTAGGCGAGCTTATAGTTTTATTGACCAACTTGAATGGGATATTGACATGGCAGATGTTTGTGTATGGCATGCTGATGAATTGAAAGATCTTTTTCCAGAAGTATCAGAACATTTAGATGAGATCAGAGAAATACTTAATGTTGAGAAAACGAAATTTTACACCACTAAAAAAAAGGCAGGAAAAATTTTAGAGAAGATTATTAAGAAGGGGGATTTTTCTACAGATATTTTGATTGAATTGTATGATTCTAATGGTATAAGTCCAGATATGGTGAAAGAAGCTGCAAGAAAATTTAATGTGAAAGTTAAAATTCCTGATGATTTTTATACTTTAGTGGTTGAAAGACATGAAAAGATTGAGCAAATTCATGCGACGGAAAAAGAAATAGAATTAAACTTAGAAGGCATCCCTGAAACGAAATCTCTTTATTATTATGATTACACCAAAACCTCAAATGAAGCTAAAGTTTTGAAAATAATTGATAATATGGTAATTTTAGACAAAGCTGTGACCTATCCTACCTCTGGAGGACAACTTCATGATATTGGTTCTATTAATGGTCAGAAATTCTCAAACGCTTTTAAACAAGGAAACTATACTATTCATGTATTAGATGAAAAACCGAAGTTTAAGGAGGGTGATTCTGTAAAAGTCGAAGTGGATAAAGAATGGAGGAAGCAACTTTCTCAACATCACACAGCTACACATATAGTAAACGCAGCCGCTCGAGATGTTTTGGGTAGTCATATTAATCAAGCTGGTGCGAAAAAGACAATAAAAAACTCTCACCTCGATATTACACATTATGAGCAAATTCCAAGGGATAAACTTTTGGAGATTGAAAAAAGATCAAATGAAATAGTCGAGAAACGAATAGATCTTAACCTTAGTTTCATCCCACGTTCAGAAGCAGAAAAAAATTATGGTATGAGCATATATCAAGGAGGAGCTGTGCCTGGCAAAAACTTAAGAATCGTTGAAATCCCTAATATTGATATTGAAGCGTGTGGAGGGACACATTTAAATAATACTTCAGAAGCAGGATATATTCATATTACAAAGTCACAAAAGATACAAGATGGTATTGTTAGACTCACATTTGTAGCGGGAAATGCTACAGATAAGTTAAAGGAAAAACATAAGAAAATTCTCGAAGATATTAAAGATATTTTAAATGTTGAGCGTAAACAACTCGTGGGACGTGTAGAAGAATTACTTGAAAAATGGAAAAATGTAAACAAATCACTCAAATCTGGTAAGGTAGATGAGAGAGACTTACATTTAATGTCCTCTAAATCCTTCGAAGGTGATGTCTTATCAGAGATTTCTCAACTTTTAAACACCAAAAAAGATGATGTCCCAAATAAAATCCAAAAGTTATATTCAGAATGGAATGAAGGAATAAAAAAAATCAAACTAACAAAAAATCTCCTAAGTGAAGAATATATTGATGAGTTAATTATAAAAAGTCAGGAATATGAAACCTATAAACTCATTATTGAAACATATGATAACTTAAGTCAAGATGATCTTAAGAACTTCTCTATAAGAATTATGAAATATAATGACAATGTGATAAGTATATTTTTAAATAAAACCAATAAGGGAATCATGATTCTAGCTATGCAAGGAGATAAACCGCTTAAAACTTCAAAATTAAATGTTGGAAGCCTAATTAAAGAAAGTGTAGAAAAATTTGGTGGAAAAGGAGGAGGGAAAAAGGATTATGGTCAGGGTTTTATCAACGATATGGATTTAAGTATAGACAAGGTAAAAAATTATATTATGAATAAACTACGCAACACGTAAATCATTTCTTTTTTTCTATATAGACTATATATACTTTATATAATATGACGAGAGAGCTTAAATCCCTTTACTTTTTTAATATAATTAAGAAGAAAATGGGAAACTATATAGAAAAATGTTCAATCGATATCTTTTAACTTTACTATCTCAAAAAGATGAGTATAAAAAATTAAAAAAAGAGGTTTTACATACACCCCTCGAAAAATCTATTGATGCAATAATAGAAAAAATTACACAAGATATCGATAAGATGACCAAACTAAATTAAATTGATTATACATATAAAAATTACATATTTAGGAGAAAAAATTATGAAACCAATTTTTAAAGAGTTTAACTGCCCACAATGTGGAAATTTATGCTATATAAATGTCCATGGAATTTGCTTTGATTGTAATAATGAAAACACACTTATTAGCTTAGCAAAACAGCGTAAATTGCAGTACAAACTCGAATTTTCAGTTCAATCTCTTAGTATAGGGATTTAAAATCAGTACGTTGTTTGAATAGAAATTATTTTGTAATTTCAATGAATTTACTTTTTATTTGAGATACTTTTCAATCAAAAATATTTTAAATTTTGCCCTTATTATTAAATTTATAATTATTATTAAATTTCTCTTAATTAATGAATAAATATGAGAGGGTGTTGAAAGATTGGTTGAAATAATACATATCAGCGACCTACATTATGGATCGGAATTTGTCCCTGAATATATGGAAAATATAATCGGTTTTGTTGAAGATTTTAAGCCTAGCGTCGTTATTTGTTCAGGAGATCTAGTACATAAAGGAAGGGTTATTCAGTTTAAGAATATTCTACCCTATATAGAAAGAATAAGAAAGATCACTAAATTCTTGGCAGTACCAGGGAATCACGACGCTAAAAACTCAGGGCTAGTATTTTTTGAAAAACTTATTGGTCCACGAAGATTCAGAATATTAATTGAGGATGAAGATACGATAATCGTTGGAATTTGCTCTGCGAGAGATGATATGGCCGAAGGCATGATTGGGGATGAGCAACTTGACTTTACTGGAAGATGCTTCAATAAAAACTTAGAAAACCGAATAATCGCATTACACCATCATTTAATCCCTATTCCAATGTCAGGACAGAAATTTACGACTGTTCGAGATGCTGGGGAAATTTTAGAACTCACCCAATTATTCGAAATAGATTTAGTTCTAATGGGACATAGGCACGTTCCTCATGCCTATACTATTTCATGGAGAAATTCATCAAGTACTACATTTCTTTACTCTGGCACCTCAACTTCAAACAAAGTTCGAGCTGATGATTCACCTAGTTTTAATCAAATATATCTTGATGAAGGAGATTTAGAAGTATATATTGTTAATTCGAATACTCTTGAAAGATCTCTATTACTCGAGCGTAAAGAACATCACACTGAATTTATAAGGCCAAGAAAAACGCGAATTGAGCATTTACTGGCATCAAAGGTATGGGATGAATAAGATAATGCCTAAACCTGTGACTCCCCTTCTTACTGTTGATGCGGTTATTCTATTAAATAATAAAAAAGATGTAGTGTTAGTTCGCCGTAAAAATCCGCCTTTTCAGGGAGAATTAGCATTACCTGGTGGATTTGTAGATGTTGGTGAAACTGTGGAAAATGCCTGCATTCGGGAAGCTAAGGAAGAGACCAACATTGATATTAGAATAATTAAACTCGTAGGAGTTTTCTCTCAGCCAAATAGGGACCCTAGAGGCCATAATGTAACTGTTGCCTTCCTCTGTGAACCATCAACAGATAATGAAAAACCAAAAGCTATGGATGATGCCACTGCCCTAGAAATTGTTCCATTATCAAAAATCGCTTCTTTAAAACTAGCATTTGATCATAAGGAGATAATAGAGAGCATTCTAAAAAATTGAAATACCATTGGGTATCTGTTATTTCTCTTTTATTTCATACGTATTTTGGAATGTATCTCTAATAAAAAGATAGTATCCGTCACTATCCTTTCTTGGAACTTTTATTACATCATATCCCATTGAAGTTGCTTTCGACATAAACTCATCTCGATTTTCTACTAATAAACATGAATGAGTAAAAACATCTTTCACTCTGCTTTTATCATCGGTTATAAAAACTTCAAAACTAACTTCATTATTTCCATATAAAACAGATTTATATTCTCTTTTTACACCAAAGAATTCTTTAATTAAATCTGCAGTAACTAATTTTGATCTTTTTTTTTCTAAACCAAGCAATTCAATAAAAAATTTATCCGCCTCATCTTCTGAATTGTATCCTACAGCTACATGTTCAATTTCCATTTTTCCTAATCTTTACAAATTTATTTAAATACAAATGTTTAATATATTTTTATTTAACATCTTAGTTAATTTTTCACTTATTTTAATTATACAAGAAATTATGTATGAAATAGGGTAGATTAAACTATGGAATTTTATGAAAAATTGAGAATTTCCGCAGGAATTTCATGTATTCTTGTAGCAATATTACGAGTTGTGCTTTTCTTTTTTGATTTAGGAGGTGCTATTATATATTCTGCTATTTTTATTGATTGGAATGAATATGTAAATATAATCGAAGGCTTAGTAGAAGCTCTTCTTGCGGTTCTCTTTACAATTCTTGCTACTGGATTTGCCTTTCTAGTGTACTTAATCCTAGGTATAATGACTATCGCTGGAAGAAAACTTAATGTTATAACTATCGGGTGTAATATCATCACAGGAATAAGTATTATATTGTCTATAAGAGCGATAATTATATATACAGATCTATATGGAGCCAGTATATTACTAATAATTTTGTTGATAATCTATATAGCAATTTTCTCAGCCTGTTTGATTTCCTATATTAGATTCAGAAAAGAAGGATATTATCCAGGAGAAATTTAATTTTTTAAACATAATTTTTTTTACATTTTTAATAAAGAGGTGTCTGCTTAAATTCTTTAAACAACATTTATATAAACTAAAATAGATTTTTAATCTAAAGTTTAAAATTTTTAGATTCTAATATTAATTAATTAAAAAAAAATCACATATTTAGGTTAAGGTATTTAGTGGATGACTGAAGTTTCTGAACAAGAATTCTTAAAAAAGCTTTTGGAGGTAGTTTATAAACTTTCAAGTATTGCAAAAACCCAAACCTATCGACTTAAGAGTAAATGGGAGGATTATTTAAAAACGTTAAATGAAGAACCTCATTTTATCCGTCAAATACCTTTAGATAAAGAGAAATTCCTGACAAATATAGAGTATAGGATTGAAGTATTAAAACATGTAGAGCAAGCAGTAGTTGATGGATTTTATTCAATAAAATCAATTTTACTAATATTATACAACTCATATTTCAACTCTGAACTTTTTAAAGGAGATTTTTCTGTGGAAGATCAACTCATTCTAAAATACCTGATAGCAAAAAAGATATTAGGAGATTTAATTCAATATAATAAACTTGATCATGAATCTGTGCCAATGAAATACAATATTATAGCAAGAAATTATACAATAATGAAACTAAAAGGTCAAACGGATACCGAGATCCTTAGTAGCTTAGAAAAACTTAATATTAAAGATGTAAAATTAAATGATTTAAGCAAATTAATGGAAGAAATAAAATTAGATGGTATTATCAAAATTACAAAGAACGGGAAGAATAATTTTTATGAAATACAAAAAGAATTAGAATTAAGCAAAGAAGGTATACTTAAATACCAAAGAGATCTGGCACCAATAATTGATTGGCCAACTGGTTTCTGGCGTAGTTTTTATAATATTAGAGAATTGAATGTTTCACCGGATGAGAATAGTACACACCGAGATTTCTTACTTAAAGTTTTGATCAAAACAGCTACACAAGGTTATTCTCCTACTCATTATGTTTTCAAGAACTTAGTAAAATATTATGAGAAAATTAAAGAAGAAGCTAATTAATATTTAGACAATATTTTTCAAGAAAAATAAATCAAAAATCTTTGGTCTTTTTAGTTGGAATATCGAATTCTTCCAATAATGGTAGTAAATATTTTTTATCCTCTGAATTTGTGCCTTTCCAATCAACAATGAAAAATTCAACTTTTTCATGCGTCTTGTTTATCATTTTATTAATTAAATCTTTATTTAATTGTTGAATATAATATTTTGGACAGATAAAAGACATTGCTAAATTCTTATTTCTAATAATCCTTTGAAAATTTGGAGCATAATGGGTTCCTCCAAAACCTAAACCTACATTATCACTTCCTTTTTCATTAATTTCTAAGTATTTGAAGATTGTGTTAATTATTGCCTTAGCGAGTAATTCCCCTGCAATATCAATAGCCCACTCTTCTTTACTACTCCCTAATTCCATGAATATCAAAGGTTTTTCTAATCTTGTAGGACCATGGTGAGTTACTTCAATATCAAAAGAAAAATTTGTTATAGATGGTTGTTCAATTAATGAAATAAATCCTGCCTTATGAAGTAAAGCGCTTGCTAATGATAAATCTTGAGGTTCACCTCCAAAATCCGTATCTTTACTCCAATTTCCAGTTGTATGCACTAAAAATGCTGGACGGGCTGTTTTTGAAGTATGTCGGCTTGCAAAAATAAGAAAATCAGGATTTATATTAGTTTCATCTAATCTTAAATCATCTAAAAAAATGAGTGGTTCTTTGGTTAGACCAAGATATATATCCGTTTGTTTAAAATTGGAAAATTTATTTTCTTCAAGAGACATTTCCGTCAATTTATAGATAGAATTCTCATACCAATTAAAATTTGTTTCTTCAAAATTATAAAATTTTGAACTCAAGAATTTTTCGCGCATATTCATTGAAGCTTTGTCTTCTGCTGAGGTGATAATTAAGAATTTAATATCCTTTCACCACGAGGGTTACATTTAACAATTTATTAATCATAATTAACCTAAGATTTATAACTTTCTAGTTTAGACCTTTTTCAATTTCTAAAAACTTTAAATCCTTCAAAAATAATCATAATAATAATGGTATTGCACGTTGTAATAGCTTTTGTTCTTGCTTTGGTATTTGGTTGTTTATTCTTCATAGTGGATTATTTTGAGTATAAATTTATTCAATTGCATGCTTCTTTTATAGCAGGAATCTCTGTAGCTTACTTCTTCCTTATTGTACTCCCTGAAATTGCTGAAAGATTACCAGAATTTCCTTTTCAATTAACTTTATTTGAATATTTATTCGTTTTAATTGGATTTTGTGTGATTCATGTTACTGAAAAATTTATTCTACAGAAAGTTGAATCAGGAACTCAAAAAAAAATGCGTAAACTTATGATGAAAGAGAAAACTCTGGAAATTGTAGAGCGAAATATAGAAATTATCCTTACTAGAGAACTGAAGCAAGAAAAACTAGATGAAGCTGCATTAAGGGATATAGCCCAAACCCTATCAGAACTGAATGAGCAGGAAGAAGAAATGAAAACTGAAATAAACCAATATAAAATTAAAATTCAAAACCATGTGAATGATAACTTACGAAAATTTAGATTTATCACGGATTATATTTATCATTTTCTGGTTGGTGTAATCCTAATGGGGTTATTGGTTTTAGAATTAGTGCCAGGAATTCTCTTCTTTTTTTATGCCTTCTTTAGAACCCTTATCTCTAAAAGATCTGAAGCTCATATTATTTTTACTGATTTGGAAATCTATGAAGAACTCAAATTTGAAGAAGGCTCCATTATGAAATATATATTAGGAACTTCTACCTTCACAGGTATAGTTGTTGGAATTGTAATTAATATTATTTTGCCTGAAAATTTAGAATTATTGTTTATTTTTTATTCTATTATATCGGGGGTAATTCTATATGTAATTGTACGTGAAGTTATTCCCGAAAAAGAAAAAGGAAATCCTATAAAATTTTTAATTGGGCTAATAGGATTTACTATTATCATCTTATTAATCAATATCTTTACAACTGTATTATAGTCCAAAAATTAAACTTTTAAACTATCTAAAATCAATGTCTTAATTTCAGTATTTAAATTATAAATTTTTAATCCTAAATTGTTATATCTCTAAATTAGTAGATTTATAAAGATTTAAATTCATTAAAATCAAGTTTAAATTATTAGGTTTTCTTGATTAAAAATGGATATGAAGAAAAAAAGTTTTAATGAGTTACTTTCAATCGACGACGATGATAAGAAGATAATTGAGATGATTGAGAAGAACCCGGATATTACCCATTCAGATATAGCAAAAGAGATTGAAAAATCTCAACCAGCCGTAGGAGCTCGAATTATAAAGTTAGAAAGAAAGAATCTGCTTACAAAACAGGTTGGTTTCAATATAAAGAAAGTTGATATTAAGGTTGCTATCGTCTATATCTCTACTAAAGATGTTGAAATGATTGTTAAGAAAATTGAGAATTGCCCCTTTATAAACCACGCGTTTAAAATTTCAGGGGAGTTCAATGTATTATGCTTTATTGCTGCTTCAGATTTACAAACAATCGAAAAGCTCATTGACCTATGCTTTAGACGCGATAAAAATGTAATCAATGTTAAGACCAATATCTTAATCGAAAGTATACATGATTTTGTTGTGCCGATAGATTTCCAGATAGAGGATTTTGATGGAAGATATTGCGGACCTGGTTGTAATATGGCAGAAGACTTACCAAAATTCAAATTCCGTCAAGAAGATGAAGACTAAGTATTAAATTTATTTTTTCTTTAAATAATCATTATTACTTAATCGAAAATCAGATTTTATTTGATTTAATCAGATGTTTTTATCTCATAACAGAGTAATCTATATTACAGTCGGACCTGTTTCACAAATGCTTCCTTTTGTAAGTAAAATGAATTTACATGTTCTTTAAGCTGGTGTAATTACCATTTATCGTAGTTAGGAACTCTTTTTTCGAGAGTAGCAAAAACACCCTCAAGCATATCATCTGCATTAATACAAATGACCTGAGTCCTATTTTCCAATTTTGCAGCAGCCTCGAGTGAGGGTGCATCGACATTCATATTAAGAGCATCTTTTGTAAACCTTAAACCTATCGGGCTTTTTGTTAATATCAGTTTCGCAACGTTCAGTGCTTCATTGAGGATTTCTTTGTCAGGTACTACTTTAGATACAAATCCAATTTTATCAGCTTCTTTAGCATCAATAACTCTTCCCGTATACATAAATTCTGCTGCTCGAGAAAATCCAATTAATCGGGGTAACCAATAAGAGCTTCCACAATCAGCCCCAGAAAGACCAACGTTAATAAAAGCATTACAGAACTCAGCACTTTCCCCTGCAATTCTGATATCAGACGCCAAAGCAAAACTTAGTCCACCACCGTATGCCGATCCTTTTATTGCTGCTATAATGGGCTGAGGAATTCTCCTTAGTTGTACCATTATCTGAGAAAGTAGCTTTTGTACAATTGCTATTCTTTTAATTTTATCTTTTAATTGAAGGTATCTAAATTTGTGAAGATCTTCAGGTATTTTTTTCTTTAAAATAATTTGACTATCTTTTATATCCAATCCGGAACAAAACGCACGACCTTCACCCGTTAAAATTACAACCCGAATACTAAGATTGTTTTCTACCTTCTTGAGATAGTCTTGCAAATCCTCTATAAACTGGAAATTGATTGCATTTAACTTATTTGGTCTGTTAAAAGTTATAATAGAAATACCATCTTCATGTTCTTGAACTTTTATTGTTTCATATTCTACCATTTTTCACATCATCTTTTTTATTGAATTTTATATTTTTAATAATTAATCTTGGTATGTTATTAAATCTTCTTTACTTTTTGAAAGAATTTGGCTAGCATCTTAGATTATAATCAGACCTGTAATATGGTAGAAGACTGACCATGGTTCAAATTCAGCGAAGAAGATGAGTAACAAATTTTTAATCTTCGTTTTTTAATTTTTAAACAAAGGAGGAATCCTGAAAAAAGAATTTTTTCTTTTTATAAGATATGCCCGAGTATAATCTCTATAATATAGTTCTTCAATAAAAGAATAATTTATTGATTTGGGGATGATATTAATCCCTTAGCTTGGGCAATCTTGTACTTACATTTATCACCACATCCCTCTTCGAGAGTAGGATCATGATCTTCGGAATCAAAATCAATAGGCAAAATAAAATCCTTTGCAATGTCAATTACAATTTCCATTGAGACATTTGAAATTTCAGGATTATTTCGAAAATGGTAATTTATAATATTATCAAGTTTCTGAAGCTTAGAACTGGCAAGAAGGATACAAAGATTATGTTCTCCGCTTAAACGGAATGCGTTTAGCATAAAAGGACAGTGCTTAGCCATATCCATTATTTGTTCAGGATTTTTCGTCTTTAACTCGACTGTCGCTAAATGTAAATCGACTTTCTTAAAATTAATACCTGGCTGAAATTGTAAGATCCCATTTTTTTCGAGCTTTTTTATCCGCATACCGACTGTTGGTTGCGATCTATCTATCTTCGTGGCAATTTCTGTATGTGTTAGAGATGGATTATCCTGAACAAGAGAAATTATCTGCCTATCAATATCATCAAGCTTTAATTTATCTGATATCATAATATTTCTAACAAAATTTTAGTTACTAATTATGTAACAATTTTTACAACTTATAAAATATTAGGAGGAATTTATAAGAAATTAGTCTTCATTTATTTCGATTTTAAACATCAAAAAATGAAACTTTTTTTATAGCACTTTAATTAAAAGTCCGAAAGTGGGATTATTCCATGATAATAGATTGTTTTTCCATCAAAACTAATTTGAACGGGAACAATTCGAATTCCATTTTTTCTTGCTTCGCTTAGAGTATTAGAAAATTTTTGATCCATCTCCCAATTTGGAGCAAAGCTCTTAGCCTTGCGAACAACTAAAAGTAAGATAATCCCATTATGCTTAATAATTTCTTCTACGTGTCTAGTTCCCCGTTCTGTAGGTGCGTCAGGGAAAAGAGCAATTTCGTCCTCAACTAATGACACACCTTTAACTTCTAATGGTACTCCATCAAGGGCAAAATCTATTCTACTATTCCCAATTTTCACTTCTTTTTTAATTTCTTTTACAGCAGAGAATTCTGATAGAAACTCAAACACTTTCATGGCAATTTTAGAGTGTAGAGCTGTGTCTATGAGAACCCACTCATCGTTAATACGAACGGCCTTGATGTAATACTTTAATTTGCCTTTTGAATGTGTAAATAAAACTTCAGCGCCTTTAATAAGCAATTCTTTTAATCTACCAGGATCGTGAATATGAGCGGTGTCAATTTGCCCTTTATACTCGATTTCTCCTACAAATCTATTGGGTCTTGATAAAAAAATACCCTTCATCAAGTTAGGTATTTTAAAAATGGGAAATTTTTCAGGAGCCATAAAATTAGTAATTTCTCAAGTATCTTTAGTAAGACTAATTCATCTTTATAAATTAAAAGGTTTTATTATAGAGTATTAATTAATCTAATCTACTTTCTTAGACAATTCTTCTAGTTTATCCCTTAGAATAATTGCCATATTCTCAATTTGTCTAGTGATGATTTTTGTTCCAAGCTCAGAATTTGCATGTTTTCGTGGATCTTTACCAATAAGACCAAGTGGTTTTTTATTCATGTTTTTAGAGAGATTATTTAAATTTACAAGTTCGGGTCTTAATGCCATCATGAGAGACGTTTCATTCGAAGCAGCATGGTCTGTTTGTAGACCAAATTCAGGTGATTCACCCCTTTGCCAACATGTAAAAAGATTTAACCCAAACTTGTTTTGCCACTCCTTACTAAACTGAGCAAACAACAATGTTGATGGACCATGACCGTGAGCTATTATAATCTTAAAACCCGCTCTCTTAAGTTGCTTTAGGGTAACCTCAATAATTTGCTTAAAAAGTTCATTATTTACCCAGTAGGCACTACCTGGTAATTGTTCAGGTTTACTTGATGGATAACTATGAATATCCATTCCATAGTAATCTTTTTCGTTTATATTTCTAAATAAATCTGGTCCAAGAAAAAGCATGGGAAGAACAATTCCTCCAATATTGTTCGCAAGTTCTATAAAAAATCCTGAAGAAATTAGACCATCTGTTCCTAAAGGCAAGTGTTTACCATGCCATTCAAGAGTACCTAATGGTAAATAGGCAATAGGAGCTTCCAGTATTCGACTTTTAAATTCTTGCGGATTAAGTTCTGAATATAAAACTTTACCTGACAAAATATTTCATCATCCAAGTGTTAAATAAATAAGAAAACAAAATAATGAAATCTAGAATATAATGTAAATTTTCTTAATATTTTCTCAATCAGTTCTATAATTTTGTTTCTATTTTATAAACTAAATAGATATAAACCTTTTCATATTTGAATGATCATGATGAGTGAGGCAGAAAAGCAAAGTAGCGTCGAAAGCTATAAATTCCATCATATAAATGTGCGTAAATGTAGCATTTGTAAGGAATTTTCATGCGAAGAAGCCTGCTTTAGAGGGATTTATGTAGTTATTAATAAAGAATCTACTCCTAAATGTATAGTTGTCGATGATCGCGAAGAAATGTGTGTTAAATGCCACATGTGTACAACAGCGTGTAAATTAAGGGCGATAACTATAGATTAAAGATATATAGAAAAAGAGATAATTTTAAATAAAAATCTAACAATTACACATTCCACAACAACAACTTTTTATTTCAAGTTTTCCGTATTCAAGATTTAGATCTATTGGTAGAACAAGGTCATTTACAATATCAGCGATTACATCAATATGGACACTAATAACATTTGGATCGTTACGAAAATGACGGTTAACGATGTGATCAATATCTTTAAAACTTAAACCTACCATTAAAATGCTGACATTCGCATTTCCACTCAATCGAAATGCATTTAACATGAAAGGACAAATTTTAACAATTTCAATAACCTTTTTCGGATTTTTAGTTTGAACCTCAGCTCTAACAAAACAGAGATCTGCCACTTTCATGTTTATACCTGCCTGATACTTTAAAACACCTAAATTCTCAAGTTTTTTAATTCTCATTCCTACAGTAGGTTGACTACGATTCACATGGGTTGCAATTTCAGTATGAGTGAGGTTTGGAGCTTTCTGGATTAAATCCATTATTCTACAATCGATTTGGTCAATTCCAATCTTCTCGCTTATCATTTTATTTCTCCCTTTTTTCTAAAATAAAATATTAAGTAATGTTCACATATCGCGATACCACGATACAATAATATTACAATAACATACTATATAAATCTTACTAATTTTCGTATTAATAATGTAACATTAATAATTCATTAAAATAAGCTTTAAAAAGCTAAAAAAACAGATTCTTATAGAATATGATTCTGGAGTTCGATAAGCATCGAGGCTAAAATTAAAAAATCGATTGTTGAGTTCTTAAGGGTTTTAGCAGATACCACAAGACTAGATATCCTAGAAATTTTAAAGGATAATGAAATGCCAGCATCAAAAATTAAAGAAAGATTAGGTAGGTCTCAATCTACAACCTCAAAGCATTTGAACATTCTTGTTGATAATAACCTTATAGATTTTGAGAGAAAAAATAATATAAAATATTACAAGCTTAAAAAAAATATTAATATCAATGAGTTCATAGCCCAGATAAGTACTTTTGCGAATACTATCAACAAAGAAAAACTAAAAAATATAAGAGATGATATAAGAGATGTTGATATTATCGATACCCTGTCTTAATTTCGGATATTACAATTAATTTTAAATTTTTCTTAGAATCATGAATAATACAAATTATATTGACTCATCAGAAGATTCAATAAAAATTTTATTGATAGGTTTAGATAATGGTGGTAAGACTTCGATATTAAAATGTTTGAAAGGAATCAAGGGATTATCTGCGTTTAATTTCCCAAATCCTACAAGAGGTTTAGAAATAGAACGATTTGAAGCCTTAGACTCGAAATATGCTATCTGGGATCTTGGGGGTCAAGAAGCATATCATGATGAGTATTTTAAAAATATAGAAAATATTTTGAGAGGGACTAAAAAAATAATATATGTTTTTGATGTTCAAGATACAAAACGATATAATCTCGCAATCAGTTACCTAAAAAAAATGATAAATGCAATTAAAAACCTCAATGAAATTGATTTTTCCATTTTTCTTCATAAATATGATCCAGACCTAGAATTTGATCAAGAATTAAATGAAATTATCATTGATGGCTTGATTACGAAGATCAAGGAAGTAATTCCCCCAAATTTAATTTATTCACTACATAAAACATCAATATATGCAACATTTGAGAAATCTACAATCACTTAATCATTTTTTAAAAAAAAATTTAAAGCTATTTATAAATTAAGTGCAAATTTTAGATATTTATAGATAAAGATATCCAAAAATGTTGAATGAAAATAATCAAACCACCTTACACAGAATAAGTCCAGTATTATTTGAAATAATAATCTTTTCAATAGCTCTGTTATTTACCTTTTTTTCAAGATTTTATAAATTTTTGTTATTCCATAGCATTGCTGAGGTATTTAGTATAGTTATAGCTGGTGGTGTGTTTTTTGTAGGTTGGAACTCGCGTAAATATATGAAAAATTCTTTTTTTTTGGTTCTAGGTATATCATCTCTTTTTATTGGGATTATTGACCTGATTCATACCTTAGCTTATACCGGTATGAATATTTTTGAAGGTTATACTTCTAATCTTCCAACATCTCTATGGATTGCTGCAAGGTATCTTCAAGCGGGTTCATGTTTAATGGCATCACTTGTAATTAAGAGAAGCATAAAACCAATTTTCCTTATCCTTTCTTATTTAGGTGTTACACTGGTGCTGATAGTTCTTATTTTTGCTGAATTATTTCCCATTTGTTATATAGATGGGTTAACTCCATTTAAAATAGTGAGTGAATATATTATTATTTCCATATACCTGATTTGCATATTAATTATTTTCAAACAAAGCATTGAGTTTGATAAAATAGTTTTGTATTTAATTTTTAGTTCAATTTTAGCAACCATCATAGCCGAATTAGCATTCACCTTCTATATTGGAGTTTATGATTTTTCTAACGTTGTTGGGCATATCTTTAAAATAATCGCCTTTTATCTTCTGTACAAATCCATTATTCAAATTGGAATAAAGAAACCCTTTAATTTATTATTTCGAAAAATTAAAGAAGCAGAGGATCGTTATCATACTGCTTTTGAACAATCTCCTGACGGAATTGTAATTTTTGAGCTTGATAATTTTACGCCAATTGAATTTAATGAAGCTGCATATAAATTATTGGACTATTCACGTAAAGAATTTGAAAAATTAAAAATTAATGATTATGATATTATAGAAGGTCCTTCAGAGACAAGAGCTCATGTAGAAAAGATACTAAGGGAAGGACGTGATGATTTTGAGACAAAATTTCGTACTAAAATTGGAGAAATTAAAGATATTTTTGTAATTATGAAGGTAATCCAACTATCTGAAAAGTCTTATTTCCAATCTACCTTTCGAGATATAACAGAACTAAAGAAAGCAGAAGAATTAAAGACGAGATTAGCTTCTATAGTTGAATCATCAGAGGATGCTATAATAGGTAAAACATTAGATGGAATAGTTACCAGTTGGAATAAAGCAGCTGAGAAAATTTATTATTATTCTGCTGAAGAAATGATAGGAAAGTCAATAGAGCTTATATCACCTCCTAACCGTGAGAGAGAGATCTCTGCAATATTAAATAGAATTAAAAGGGGAGAAAAAATTGCAGGTTTTGAAACTGAAAGAATTAGAAAAGATGGATCAAAAGTTAATGTCTCTCTTACGATTTCACCAATAAAAGATGTAAATAATAAAATCATTGGGGCTTCGGCAATCGCTCGAGATATAAGCGAAAAAAAGAGGTCAGAAGAAAAAATACAAAATTTATCAAAATTTCCCTCCGAAAATCCAAATCCGGTCTTAAGGGTAAATAATCAAAAAGTAATCTATTCTAACAAAATTGGAAAAACACTTTTTAATATTTATGAAGGTGGAGCAGTTCCAGAGATATTAAAAGAAGCTATCACAAATTCCATAATAAATAAGGAGATCCAAGAATTTGATGTTAAATTGCATGACCGAACTTACACGCTGGTTGTGACCCCTGTAGAAAATGTGGATTATGTAAATATATATGGAATGGATATAACAGAAAGGAAAAAGGCTGAAGAAAAATTATCTCAATTAATATCTACCGTTTCACATGAATTAAGAACTCCAATTACAGTAATTTTAATGTCTTTGGAATATCTTTCTAAACATAAAACTGAACTTACAGAAGATTTGGAAAAAAAATTGATGGATGGTATCTCTAGAAACGCCCAATTGCTAAATGAATTGAGTGATGATATTTTACTTATTTCAAGAATAGATGAAAAACGATTAGAATTGGGATGGGAAGAATATAGTCCATTAGAGATAATTAAGGAGATTTTATATCTCTTAGAACCAATCGGAAAAGAAAAGAATATCCGTTTTGAAATGAATATAGATGAAACTATTCGTTTAAAAGGTGATTTAAAAAGAGTCGACCAAATTTTTCGAATTATTATTGATAACGCAATTAAATATTCGAAGGAAAATTCAAAAATAGAAATTCAGGCTCTTAAGGATTACCAAGGCCAATATAACCCGAATAAAAGTCCAGGCATTCTCTTTAAGTTCAGAGATCATGGTCGTGGTATCCCAAAGGAGGATATTCCTCATATATTTGAACGTTTTTTCCGTTCTAGCAATGTTAATGAAATTTCTGGAACGGGATTAGGGCTAGCTATAGTAAAAGATTTAATTGAAGCTCATAAGGGGAAAATTTTCGTTGAAAGTGAATTAGAGAAAGGAACAACATTTTTTGTCTTTCTACCTCTAATTGATTGATTTCAAAAAATTTTAAATATTAAAGGTTTAAATATCTTCTTACTAATCTAATGAGAAAAATCATAATGCCTGATTCAAAACCTCTTCTCCTAGTCGTTGATGATAACCAAGATATCTTATTCAACCTAAAAATTATGCTAGAAGAAAAGGGTTATGATATCATGACTTCCATTAACGGAGAAAAAGCACTCAGTCTACTTAAGTCAGGAAAAGTTCCTGACTTAATAATAAGTGATATAATGATGCCCAATATGAATGGCTATGAGTTTTTCGCTGCTGTATCTGCTCATGCTCATCTAAATCAAATACCTTTTCTATTTCTTACAGCAAAATCTACACCTGAAGATATTCGATTGGGTAAAATGCTAGGCGTTGATGATTATATCACTAAACCATTTAATGAGAGAGATTTAATAGCATCAATTTCAGGGAAACTCGCTCGTAAAAAAAGCTTAAATTTAATTAATAGTAAGATTAAACAATTGCTTAATTCATTTGAAATTGAAATCCAGCCTTCAATTTTGAAAGAAGATGAATTACCATTTTGTTTATTGCTTGTATTTTGGGATGATATTGAAGGCCCTGTATTAAAAAATAGCCATCCCTCGGAAAAGAGTTGCCATATTTCAATTAACACAATAGGGAAGCAATTATTTCATGCAGCAACCTCAATCTATGGTCAGAATAAGATTACGCAAAGTCAAGGCATATTATTAAACATTGAAAATATTAAAAAGAAAGGATATGCACTTTTTGATGCATATCCAGATAAAAATGAAAGATTTGGTGAAAAGCAATATATGTTATCTATTATTGCTTCTAACATAACTTACTTTGATTCACTTAAAGTAAGGGAAATATTGAAAGAAATCTCCCAAAAAATAAAAAATAAACAGGAATGGGATATAGAATATTATTGGGAGAAAATTTTAAAAATATTATCGACGGGTTCACTTTTACTGAAATATCAATAACAATTTCTTTTCTGTCAATATCATTGATATTTTATAAATTAAAAATGAAATGAATTTTCATTTTAGTTATTAAGTGAAATTTGTTTTTTCTTTGATAGTCTATAGAGAGGACTTTTAAATCAACTATTTTGGATGGTACTAATAAGAAATAATATTATAATATAAAAAGCTAAAGTGAAAGAAATGGAAGAAGTTAAAGAAGAAGATAAATTTTTAACCTCACCAGAAGTATGTTCTTGGGCTGATGATGACAGTGAAACTTATAAAATCGAAATACAACTGCCGGGAGTAGAGAAAGATACTATTAAACTTAAAATGCATGACGATAGTTTCTTTATAAAAGGAGAAACTGAGGATACTATTTATATTGGTAGTTTTTCCATCTGTTGTGCTGTAAAACCGGAAGAAGCTAAAGCAACTTATAATCAAGGGCTTCTAAAGATTGAGGTACCTTTTAAAGAGTCCGAGTATCATAGTATAGATGTAAAAATTGAATAAACCTTTTTTCTTTTCATATTTTTTATTTTAACAAAATTATTCTAACTCATTTAACCAAGTTAATATTCGATATTCATTTCTTTAACATAATCAAAAGCAGAATATGCTGCTATTACACCCTCGGAAACTCCCGTAATTGCTTGCTTAAATGGAGCGTCAGCAACATCTCCTGCAGCGAAAATCCCGGGAATATTAGTCTCTGACTTACGGTTAATTATGATTTCACCCCTTTCATTTGTTTTTACCCCAATCCGTTTTGCTAAATCTGAGTTTGGAATAGAGCCAATTTCTATAAAAACACCATCTACCTCAAATTCCTTGCCGTTATCAAAAACAACTGAAGATACTGTTGTATCTCCTTTGATTTCTACTATATTTGTTTCATAAATAATTTCAATTTTATCATTGTCATAGACTCTCTGCTTGTTTATAGGTTCAGCTCGTATTTCTTTGCCACGGTAGATAATATAAACTTTTTCAACATTTTGAGCTAAAAATAAAGCTTCCTTGGCAGCAGAATCACTCCCTCCAATTACGCAAACGACTTTGCCTGCATAAAATGGACCATCACATGTGGCGCAATAAGAGACACCTCTCCCAGCAAAATTATCTTCTCCAGGAATTCCAAGTTTTTTCCGATCTGAACCTGTTGCTATACAAATTGAATAAGCATTAAATTTTTGAAAGAAAGAATGGAGTTCAAAATGATCATCAACTTTATCTATGCTTCGTATCTCATCTGAAATATAAGGGATATTAAGTGAATTCATATGCTCTCTGAACAATTCCATTAGCTCTTGACCGCTAATAGACGCAATGCCGGGATAATTTTCAACTAAATGCGTTGTAGCAATTAAGCCACCAAAAGTTTTTCCAATAATCAGTACATCCATCGCGAACCTTGCGGCATAAATAGCGCACCCTATTGCTGTGGGACCTCCTCCTAAAACAATGAGATCGAAAGTCTTATCTAAATCAATATTATCCATCTCAATATTGAACATTTTTTTCCTCTTAATTTATAATACTGATATAAGATTTAAGTATCGCAAATTTATTAATTAAATCTTAGGTATGATCTAAACTGGAGATTTTTTTAATTTTGCTTTATGAATAAGAAAAATCTTCTAAGAGAGAAATTTCACATTTTATGAATATCAAGTGTTTTTAATAAATCATAATCAACAATTTAAAAAAATTTAGATGTGTTGTTTCAATGAAGATTCATAAAGTATAATGGGTTGTTCGACATTTCTGAAGATAAAATTAACATTCTTTTACTTATCCCGTGTTTCAATGAAGAAGAAAACATTAAGCATATCTTAGAACATCTCCGTCATGTAAAGCAAAACTTAAAGAATAGAAATGAATTAAAACTAGAAATCCTTATCATCAATGATGGTTCTACTGATAGAACCATGCAAATTTTGGATAAAAACAATCAAGATTCCTTTTTTACTCTTATTAACTTTGAAGAAAATCAAGGTTATGGCTACACACTTATATACGGTTTTAAATACGCTAAAAAAAATAACTTTTCCTGGGTAATATCGTTTGATATGGATGGTCAACATGAACCTAAATGTTTTTATAAGTTTATTGAAGTAATCCTTGAAAAACCATCAGAGCAAATTATTTCTGGTTCAAGGTATAAAAATGCAGACCTATTCTGGCAGAAACCATGGAAAGATAGATTTCTAGTTAATACAATCATCACAGGAATTCTCAATACTATTGGACTTTCTATTACAGATGCTTTTTGCGGATTAAAGGCCTATGAATGTAATGCAATCAATAATTTGGAATTAGAAGTAATCGGATATGAAATACCTATCGAAATTTGGATTAAATCAATGAAAAAAGGATATAAAATTGTTGAAAAAGGAGTTCCTGTTATATATAAAGATAGAGATTTAATTTTAAAAAATGCTAAAGATAGTTTTTTATTTAAAAAGGGAGAAGAAAGAATCGAAAGATACATTCATTTAATTGAATCACTATTGAATGTTCATTTAAAAACAAATATTAATACTTTTAAATCAATTTTCTCAAATTATTTCAATAGTGTGGATGATATTAATAAATATAACTTTAAAAAAATACAAGATTCAATTTTCACACAAATTAGAGAACTAGAAACTTAGTAGGTTAAAATGGACCTTAAATTAGATATTTTAGTGATCGGAGCTCATCCAGATGATGCAGAAATTGGATGCGGAGGAACTATTGCCCATTATAAGAAAAGAGGGAAAAAAATAGGGCTTTTAGATCTATCAAATGGAGAACCGACCCCATTTGGCACTGTTGAAAAAAGACTGGCTGAAGCGAAAGCAGCTTCTGAAATTTTAAATCTGGATATAAGAATTACTCTAGATATGACGAATAGATATATTGAAAATACAATTGAGAATAGAAAAAAAGTTTCTGAAGTGATTAGAAAATATAAACCAAATATTCTTATTACCCACCCCTCTGACGATTGGCACCCCGACCATATAGTTTGCCATCAGCTTGTAAATGCAGCCAAATTTCAAGCAAGACTAACAAAAACTGAATCCAGATATCCTGAATATTCCCCTAAGTTTGTTTTTTATTTTGATCATTCACATTTAAAGGATAGTAATCGAAAATTGGACTTTTTAATCGATATTTCTGATTCTATCGAAGAAAAAGTAAATTCTATTAGGGCCTATAAATCACAGTTTGTAGATAATAAAAAGTATTTAAGGATTTTTGATTATATAAGAGAACGTGCAGGATATTTAGGATATCAAATTGGAGTAAAGTACGCAGAAGGATTTATTACTTCTGAATATTTAATGGTGGATTTTGATACAATTTTAGGTTAAGTAGAGATGTCAAACAATAAACTCGAAGATCCATTAAAGTATTACCTGTTATATGCTTTAAAAGGACAAGAATCATGGATTTCTAAAGGTATGAATGGTATTATACCCCAATCAATGAACGATGCCATCTTCCTTGCCAAAAAAATAAACAGAGAAATAGAAAAGAAAAAAGATCATAATGAAATAAAACTAGCATTAGGAAAAATTTATGAAAATACAAATAAGAAATATAATCTACTAACTGAAAAAGCTAAGAGGCATTTGGAAAGTTTTCTTACTGATAGTAATAGTATGAGTTTAGAAGTTTCGCACCAACCTAAATTTTTAGGTGGGGAAAGATTTCTTTTTAACAAAATCGCATGTGGTGCAGCCCTTGCAAAGCTAGATAATTCTATAATTCCAATTTTCTATGTTGCTGATTATGATAAGGTCCATTCAGAACTAATTAAAACTAAATTTTCACAAAGCGACTCACCCAATGGGTTTTCTATTTCAATAAAGCCTGAAATAGAAAAAGAATATTTAAATATGAGAATTAGGAATCTTCCACTACCATCTGTATCTTATCTCTTGGAACAATTTCAAGAAATAAGAAAAAAATATATTAATTCTATTAATTCTTGTTTAGATGATAATTGGCATAAAAAACTATTAGAAGAACGGTTAGAGGAAGCGCTTCGGCTGATTAAAATCGCACACAATAATGCAGAGAATTATACAGATTGGTTTATCAACATAATAGGGACAATCTCCAACATTATTTTCGATCAAGGATATTTATTTATAGCCGCTTCAGACTTAGAATTTAAGAAGCTACTAACACCATTCTATGAAACTTTGTTGGAGAATCAACCCAGGTATGTTGAGACTTATATAGATTTAAACAAAGAGTTCAAAGAACGCAATATTCGTCCTTCCTTAAGAGATATTAGACACGATTTTGTCCCTTTTTTCTATGAATGCATTAATGAACAGTGCTCCTGCCATAGAATGGAACTATCTTGTGAAGATTATACATCCATGATCCATGTGAAATGTAAATGCAATCATTGCGGGAATTTAATTGATTTTAGCCTTGAAAAGCATAATCCTGATCTTTCTGAGCATGTTCCCTATCTGACTCCTAGAGTTGAATCCCGACAATATTTGGTTTCAAAAACTATCCAGCCAGCAATACATATTGCTGGCACAGGCGAAACAAGATATTACACAATGGGAATCCCATTGATTAGGCGTTTTGATAAGAATATTTCTCTACCTGTTATATATTTTTATAATAAGATAACAATGAATACATTTATCACTAGAAAATTAGAACAAGAAATCATCAAATTAAATATTCCATACTTTTTAGAAAATATCAAAGGTCTAATGAATAATCTTGGGAAATATAATAAGTTGATCAATAAATTTAAAGAATCTGTTCCGGAAAGGGCAGAAATGTTAGAAATTTTAAATAATTTTCAATCATATATGAGGCAAATCGAAAATGTCTTAGTAGATATCAAATCAATTGATATTGCTCCAGAGAATAAAAATATCATTTCAAGTTATTTAAGCAATATGTTCGGAAAAATCGCTAAGGAAAAACACGGACAAGAGGCAATTTTTCACTGGATGGATTTATGTTTGAAAAATGGGTTATCTAATTTCTTTAATGATTACTTTCGAATTTACAAACCATGGCTTCCTCCTGGAATAGAAATCTTCTTGTAATGTGTAAGTCATTTTAGTTTGAAGAACTTATTCGCATTTTCCCAATAAATCTTCTTTAAGACATCAAGAGGAAGATCCAAGCCATTGATTTTTGTATTATTATCATTCTCTGGATCAGGAAAAGGTAATGGAATATTCCGACATGGGGTTTCTAAAATAGCTTGGAATGTAAAATAACGAGTCCGATAATAATCTGAAATTGGTTTGTGTCGATCTTGCACAATATCTGTCCCAAAAAGAATTTTATCTGAATATTTAATTAGAAACTCTCTTGCTTTTTCAGGATACCTTCCAAGCTCACGTGCCATCCATCTTGCTGAAGAAGTATCAATATGATAATTTGGATATAACTCAAGCCACCTCGCAAGATTTTCTAGATCTTCTGGTTGACTCCCAAAATGCGCTTGTTGTACCTTTAAATTAGGAAAACTTGATAAAATCTCCTCAAAATCATCAATGTGTTCTCTTTTAGTGCCATATCGGCTAACTGGTTGATATACTTTCTCGTACCAAAGATCTGGATCACTAACATGAATTAATAAAATTAGTCCTAATTCTTCTATCTTGGAAAATATTGACTTAAAAAAAGGATCAGTTAATCGAATTATTGGGGGATCAATTTTATATTGTTCTTTTACAAAATCTCTTACTCGCGGTCCAAACCAGAATTTAACAACTGGAAATCCTTGCTGATAAATCTTTTCAATTAAATCTAACGTTAATTTAAGGTCTGGTTTTGCACTAAAAAGCTGCCTACTTCTAAAATACTTAGCTAAGACAAATTTATCAGGAAATTTTGTTTCAAATTCGTCATAAACATCCCCCCAGACGATACCAACTGATTTTTTGATATTAAACTCTTCTCTAAACTTAATTAAATTATGAATACTGTCTATACTCCCTAAATGAACATGGGCATCAAATTTCGGACCCTTATATTTCGATTTTAGTGAAGTATCATCATTGATATACTCTGTAATATATTTTTGCACTCGTAATTCACACTTAGAATATTTTTCTTTCTTAGTATTAGTTTGCTTTCCAAAAAATATCTATTCTTTGAATAATTGATACTATGAATCCTACCCTAATTATTTATTGAAAAGTTTGCTAGAGATTTTGAATGGTTTTCACTGCCATCTCTATTATAGGATCACTTATAAACTGGGGAATGACACAACCGGGTGCAAATATTAATCCTGAACCATCGAAATTTTTGTAAACGGATGAGATCATTCGTGAAACTTCTGAGAGATCAGATATATCTTTCCATGATTCTGCATTTAATCCTCCGAGAAGTCCTCCTTTAAAGATTTGCCTTGCTTCGGAAAGGGTTGGTGGCGTTTGCTGATCATGCCAGTTAATCGCGTCTACAGGTAGTTTGGTTGCCAAATCGTAATCAGGATTGACTCCGTGAAGATGTAGGACTAGAAAATTATTCTTTTTTATAGTTTTTTTTATTATGTTTTTCATTGGTGTAAATGCTAATTCTAATCTCTCTTTATCGGTTAGTCTATTGTTAAAATGTTGTGTAGCCAAAAATATACCATTAGCCCCCGCATCGAGAGAGGCTTTTGTAAACTCTGTCATAACTGAAATAATTATCTTAAAGTGTTCTCTAATTAATTGAGGATCCTTTCTATAATGCAGAATTATATTGGGATCAATTTGGGATGCTACCATTAAAGGAGAGAAAACGGTCATCATGGTGGGTATTTTTCCATCAACTTCCTGGTGAATAAGTTTCATTACTTTAATTTGATTTCCAAACTCACCACTCTCTATATCAATGTTCTTAATTTTTTCCCAATCCTCTATCTTTTCTATTGGATACTTCACACAAATCCTTGAACCTGATGCTGGATCATATCCTCCTAATTCTGCTCCAAAGTCAAAAGCAAAAGCACGACCTGAGATTGAGATTTTCATAATATCGGAATCGAACTTATTTTGAAAAGACATCTGCGCTTTTAAAAGTCCTTCAGGAGTTTTATCAAATTCAGGAAAATGTTTCCAAATTGCATAGGGGACTCTTTCGGTGGGTTCTTTTTTTAAGACTTTTTTGATTAGATTGAATTTATCCATTATATAGTCCAATTTCCTATTAATCTTGATGTTAAGGTTTTTAATATTGTAAAAGATCTCATTAGAATCTTTAAAAAACTTTTGCATTTAGACTTTTTAATTAGATTTCTAAAAATTTTTAAACTTCACATCCTTTATTAAAAATTATGCCAGAAAGTATCAAATCTTTGAAGTTTGTATATGATTATGCTAAAAGTTTGTTTGAAAAGCGAAAGGATAATCATTTTGAGGAATCCATGAAAAATCCGCTATTTGAAGGGGAAGAAACGGCTCTCAATGTATTTATACATTCTATTAGCTTATGTCATTGGGCAATGAAAAAAATGCTGAATCCTGAAGCAAATAATAAAGATATATCAATAAAACTAGATCCTAATTCTACTGCTCCTTTGCATGAACAATTATTAGAATTGTTTAATAAAGCAATTGAAGCATACGAAGAGGGCAGAAATAAATTTAAAGAAGAAGATCTTAAAAATAGTTTTCAATCCCCTTTTGGGAGAGAAATGACGTACGAAGATTGGTTTGGATTCATTATACATCACACAATCGGTCATATCTATCAAGCTTTTAGACTACAAGCAATTTACCTAAGACAAAAAGTTTAATTGAAGTTTTTATCTAATCTCAATGAGTTAAAGCCAAATAGGGGCTCATAATTTAAGGTTTTAGAATAGTTTAATTAAAATACCAGGAAATTCATAATTCATATTATAACAACTCAGTATAACCTTGAACTATTCACATTTTAATAGATCGCTTAATTATTTGTAATTATTCAAAAACCATCTTAATGTATTTTGAAGACCCTCATTTAATCCATATTCTACCTTAAATCCTAATACTTCCTTTGCTTTTGAATTATCAACATAGTTGTGAGTTATTTCACCTTTTCTTTTATCAACATATATTACATTTGGCATTCTAATATTTTCTTCAATTAAAATATGTGATAATTCTGTAATTAATGAATTTATTGAAGTTTCTATTCCTGTTCCTAGTTGAAATATATTAAATCCAGACAATTTTTTAACCAAAGAAAGGAAAATTCCATCACAGATATCTTTAACATATATGAAATCTCGAGTCTGATTGCCATCCCCATAGACTGTTAGACTCTCTCCTTTAATGATTTGTTTAATAAATTTATCTATAACATTGCCTTTATTGTAAGATTTCGGATCAAAAACATTTGAAAACCGTAGCGCAACGCAATTTAAACCATAATTATAAGAATAAACACTACAATAAGCTTCTCCTGCTAATTTACTAGCACCATAAGGCGAAACGTGTTGCGGAACATTCAATTCGTGTATTGGCATTTTTTGAATGCCGAGAGCTGCGGAAGAGGATGCTTGAATTACTTTTTTTACTCTAAAATCAACAGCTAATTTTAATATATTCAAAAATCCTCTTATATTGATACTTTCATCTTCAAAAGGATTTTCTACTGAACCGGTAACACTTGTTTGTCCTGCCAGGTTAATAACATAATCACAGTTTTCAATCGTTCTTGAGATATCCTCAATATTAATAATATATCCTTCAAAAAATTTTATTCTATTTCCAAAATCTTTCAAATTATTTATGTCTTGTATTCGTCCCGTGTGTAAATTATCTAATATATTAATATTCCAATTAGTATTCTCTCATAAGTTTTCTACTAAATTTGAACCAATAAAACCGCACCTACCAGTGATCAATATTTTTGTCATAATTTTAACACTTCTTATTTTAAATCTAAAAAAACAAACACAATTCCTTTAGGATATAATTATTAATCTGATATTAAATTAGAGAATTTATATACCCATTATTTCACTCAAGAGCATTAAGAGTTAATCCAGGGATTAAAAATCAATTTAAGATTAGTATTGTACTCTGATATTTCCCCTAATGGGCACATGAACATGTGGAGATACAAATTGCTATAGCTCGGCATGTTACGAATTCTGTTCTATAGTCGAAATTAAATCGCTCAATAGTAATTAACCTAATTCTATTTAAAGATAAATTAGTGTGATCAGATTGACATATTTACTAATTCACCAATAAAATGAGGACTGAAGATTAATATAGTGCCTTTAGATTAATAATATTGATTAGCGAAAGAAAAAGGGCTGAAATGATTTCAATCTAAGAGAAGACTTAAATACATGAGGCGAGATAATTTTTAATACTCATTAATTCATATATTACATAATTGCCTAAAATGTCTTTTGAAAATTAAATCTAATTAGGATAAAAAAAAGAAGAAATGCATAGTGATTTTATTTTTAAAATTGTCATATTAAATGATTTTAGAAGAGATGAACTATTATCTTTTCAGAAAAGAGCTTTTCAAAATCATTTTTTCGATCCCAAATCGATTAAAGCAACAGGATTTATTTTACTTTTTAAGTTTCTAAATATTAATGGATATATTGTTAGTTTGAGTACTTGGGTAATAAGTCATGAGAAGAGATTTCGATCTTTATTTCATAATTTTTTCGTCGGAACTCATGGTATTCTTATAATGTGTGATATTACACGAGAAAGAACTATCATAGAAATTGATAAATGGTTAAAGAGTACTCTAAATCTTCCAATTGAAAGACCTAGTAAAGAGATTGATGAGTGGTTTAATAATCATCCAGAAAGACTTATCATAGAAAAATTTTCCACATTAAAAAGTACTCTAAAATATATCCCAACCATTCTTGTTGGGTACATTACAAATAATGAACCAAAAATTCAATATGAAGAAATTAGAAACCTTGCGAAATCACATAAATTGGATGGATATGCAATCTGTAATCTTCAAACAGGTGAAAATTTAGAAATTATTTTTGAAACTTTAGCCACAGATCTTATAAAAAGGTATAAGTAAAATAATAGATTTAAAAATTAGTGAATTAGTTCTAGATTTTTGATTATTAGAGAAGGATCTTCTGATTCTTCTCTCACATTAATAGCTTTAATAACTTCATGGTAATCAAAATTCTCATGAAAGATTTACCTCCATTAGGATATTTGGTAAGGAGGAAATACAAACTTAATTATTAGGTTAAAAGATCTAGTTGTTTCAGTTGAGTCTCTGGTTTTAAGCTTATTTTAGAATCAATATTGTACTCTTATATTCCCCCCAATTAATGCCCTTAATATCTCAGGAGCCCCCACCATTCCTACTAAAGTTTTTTTATCATTAATTATGGTATAAGGGACGCCTGCAGCATCATAGTATTGACCAATGTCGGGATTTGCAATTATATCGATCACTACTGTTCTAATTTTACCCTCAGAAGCAATCGCAAAATTGTTAGCTATCGTACAAACTTGTGGACAGTATGGGCAAGTCTCAGTTATCATCACCTTTATTGTTGATGGTTGAATCCTGTCTAAGTTTTGTTTTATCGTCGCTTCATAGTAATTAGGTGCTCCAGCAAAAGCGAATAAAGCTTGAATAAACGGTTGTATTTCACCTCCCTGCGGGGCAGCTAAATAACGGATTATTTCTCTCCCTTTATTGTCAATAAATAAAATTGTTGGAACTCTTGTAATGTCATACTTTTTAGCAAATTCAGGATTTTCATCTATACACAATTCCTCAATTTCTAGCATTCCATTAGAATTTTCTTCATAGATTCGTAATAATGCCATAAATTGTCCACAATCCATACATTCTCTTATTTGACTTCCACTTTGCAGTTTTTCTTTACATGTGAATACTCTTAACTTCACTGGTTTTTTTAATTTTGCCATTTCCCTTTTGATTATTTCTCTATATCTATCATCTTGAGACATTATGCATACATACCTCCAAAATCTCTATTTTTCACGCCAACTAGTTTATCTAGCAAATCTTGAGGTGTAAACATTCCATGAATAACATCCTTTTCATTAATGACTGTCATTGGGACACCTTGAACTTGGTATTTCATACCCATATCTGGATTCAAATTAACGTCAATTACTTCTGATGAAATTTTCCCTTTAGTGACTATTGAGAATAATGTAAGAACTGGTACGGTCGCAGGACAATATGGACAGGTTGGAGTTATAAAAATTTTCATATTTGCCTCTTTTATTTTTTTAAGATGAGTAATAATTTGATCTGCATAATAAGGTCTTACTCCTGAAAAATATTGGATACTATTTAGAAAGGGTACAAATTCAGATCCTTGGGGAAACGCAAGATATCTAATTATTTCCTTATCATTTTCATCCACAAACAAAATCGTGGGAATTTTTATCACATTATATTTTTCAGCTTCTTCTGGGTTTTCTTCAGTTGATATTTCCTCTATCTTTAATTTCCCATTGGAGTGTTCTTCAAGGATCATCAATAAATCATATGCTCCTTCACAAGCCATACACTTTCTAAGCTTGCTACCATCTTCTTGAGTCTTGAAATCGGTAAACAATTTCAAAGTAACCATATTTTTTAACTTTGCCATCTCCCTTTTGATATTATTAATTTCATTTTCTGAGAACATTAAAAAATCACCTTCCTAAATCGAAAATTATTTTAAAACTTAAAATAATTTTCTGTTTAAATTATAAAAGAATCTAATAATTTCTCATTTAAAATAAAAATCAAACATAAATATATTAATAATTCAAAAATGAAAATATACAGCTTTTTTTGTATTTAGGATTAAATTTCATCTTTTTCGATCTTTTTCTTAAAAATTAAATATATTATTAAACCTATAAAAAATCCAATTGTAATGTTAAGAAAAAAACAAAAAATTGCTGAAATGAATATAATAGGAAATTTTCTTTTATCAAAGTCTTTAAAAGCTATTCTTCCTAATAGATATGCTGTATAAATCAACATAGTTCCTAAAATTGCTGACGGAAATTCTGTAAAAAGCAAGAATAATGATTCTGAAAAAAATAATCCAAGAAATAATTCCATTATTCCCTCTAATATCATTGATCCTCCTGTTCGTGCACCAAAAGCATATTGTGCCATCAATCCTCCAGATCCGTGACATAAAGGCATTCCTCCTAAAAAGGGATTAATTAGGTTCATAGTCCCCATGTTAAATGCTAAAATATTAGCATCAATAGCTTCTTCTCTCTCAGGAAATAAATCTTTTATTAATACTACTGTAGCAATCATAACATTTGTGAGTGTCAAGAATAACTGGGCAATTCCAGCATATATCATCCCCAATAAAAGGTTGGTCCACAATGGAAATTCAAAACTAAAAGTTGGGAAACCAAATTTAATATCTGATAATAAAACTGTTCTAGAAAATATCATAACTAGAACTCCAATCAAAGTCAGGAGTATTGCGGAAGGGATTGGTTTATTCTTCATAAACAATAGAATTATTATAATGGATATAATTCCTAAATAAAAATTTTCCTTGAATAAAAGAATTCCTGCCCAACCCAAAATAAAAGCTAATCCGAGTTGGATACTACGTACTGCTACAATTGGGACTCTTTGGACTATTTTATTTAGTTTTTTCGTAAACCCTAAAAGGAACCAAATGACACCAGTTCCAAATCCTGTAGATATGACCATATTAGGCTCCCATTTATCTGATATCGCAACAGTCCCGATTGTTTTCTGAGGTTGGACGGGTAAGGGAAGATTAAATCTAATCCCTAAGATAATATTTGTAATACCTAACGTCAGAAAAATTCCCGTTGGATTTAATCCCACAATTGAAATATAACCTATGATAAATGGAATTAATGTTCCCCAATCCCCAAAAGCACCCCCAAATTCCCTAAGAGTAAATTTTCTTATATCCTTTGTAATTGATTTCTCACTGTTAACTGATTCCAAAGCCAATTTCAATCAAATATAAGAATTAATTAGATTAAATTAAACTTCTCCAAATTAAATGTTTTAATAAGACCTTTACCCTTTCCATAAATTTAAATTTATTTAGTCTATCATATTTTCAGAATAAGAATTATCAGATAAATCTTAAGCATATTAAAGCTTCTCGCTTTTAGCTTAACATTAGGTTAATTATTACTAGTGGATTGAGTCGTGTCGTTAGAAAGCAGATTAAATTTTGAAAAGGTCATATCATCAATTTCTTCTCGATTTGTCGGTACTATAAATCTTGATGATGCTATTGATTCATCTTTTCAAGATTTAGGACTTTTATCTCAAGCTAATCGAGTATCACTCTTTCTGTTTAATGGGGATAAAGAAATCATAGAAAATACTCATGAATGGTGTTCTGATGGAATTAAATCCCAATTAAATAAATTACAAAAAATTGATGCTGAAAAAATCTCTTGGTGGAAGGATCAAGTAGAAAAAAAAAGTTTTGTCAATATACGAGATGTTTCCTCCTTACCAGACAACGTTAATTCTCTAAAAGAATTTATGCAACTTCAGGAAATAAAATCCTTTTTAGCTTTTCCTATTTATGTTAAAAGAAATATTGCGGGATATGTATGTTTTAGTAAAACTTTGGAGAAAACTCAATGGAAAGGTAAAGATTTTGCTATTTTACGAATTTTTTCACAAATTCTTGGAGATGCAATTGAACGTTTAAACGCAGAAAACGAAGTACGGGAAAGTAAAGAATTATTAAGGGCCACATTCGAAGCAACAGCTGATGGGATATTAGCAATAAATGATGATGATGTAATAACCAATATAAATGCCAGATTCATCTATATGTGGAGAATACCAGATGATATTGCTGAACAATCGGATTTTAAGAAGTTATTAGAATACATCGTTGATCAGCTAAAAGAACCATCGAAATTTTTATTAAAAATGTATAATCTCAGGAAAACATCAGAAGATGCTTATGACATGATTTTTTTTAAGGATGGAAGAATTTTTGAACAATATTCCTGTCCATTGTTCCACGATGGGACAAATGTAGGCCGAGTATGGAGCTTTAAAGATATAACCGAACATCAACACGCTGAACAGGAATTACGTAAATCAGAGAAAATGTATCGCGATGCATACGAAAGAGCTGAATTTTATAAAGATATTTTTACACATGATATGAATAATATCTTTCATAATATACAATCTTCAGCAGAATTAATCTCAATTCTAAGAGAAAACTCGGAAAATTTAGACAAGCTTGACGAAATATTTCAAATCATAGACAATCAAATCAATCGGGGAGTAAAATTAATTGATAATGTACGAAAACTTTCTAAGCTTCAAGAAACAGAATTTGTTTTAAAAGAAGTTAATCTTTATAAATCTTTGGATGAAGCAATGGCTTTTGCTGAAAAGAGCTCTCGGGGAAAGAAAATAGATATCAAACTCAATAAAACCGGTGAAGAGATTACTGTAATGGCAAATGAATTTCTTTTAGATGTATTTGAGAATATCTTACACAATGCAATTAAATATAATAGAAAAGAGCCTGTAGAAATTCAAATTAATATTTCAACCGAAGAGATTGACAGTATAGAGTTCATTAAATTAGAATTTATGGACAATGGTATTGGGATATTTGATGAAAATAAAGTGTTAATTTTTCAAAGAGGCTATAAAAAAGATAAAAAAGTAAGAGGAATGGGTATTGGCTTATCTCTTGTGAAGAAAATTATCGAAAGCTACAATGGGAAAATTTGGGTTGAAAATCGTATTAAAAATGATTATGAGCAAGGTAGTAATTTTATTATATTAATTCCAAAATTGATATGAAATAAACCTATTCATAATAATAGTTCAAATAAATCTTTTGCTTTTGGCTTTATTTTGCATAACTTACTAAACCTACGTAATATCCACCAACACGAGGGGCAATATGTTGTAGCATAATCGATATCTTCTCTATCAAAATCTGACATTCTTTTACGTGCAATACTTTCAATTACATCTGTTCGTCCCATCCAACCAGTTCCACCTCCACAACACCAATGAGGAACATCAATAACTTCATATCCACTCTTTTGAAGTATATTGTCAACTAATTTATCCACTCCTTCTTTTCCCCTATTCATTAACTGACATAAATGCTGAATCCCAACCCTTCCTGCTTTTTTTGATTTTGATGGCTTAATATATTCTGAGATATAAATAAATTCGATATCATATGCCAAATTAGGTTTAAGATAATTGCTGAAAAGATAATAGCATGCTGGACACAAACAAATTACTTTTCTAAACTTTTTGAAAATCTCTGCGTTTTCACTAATACAAATTTCAAATTCTGATTTCAAACCACTTGCTAGCAGATGCCATCCGCAACAGATTTCAGTATCTAAAATTGTGAAATCAATATTTTGATTCAATAGAAATTGGAGTGCATGCTCTGTATATTTTGGAATCCGTATCGTAGAAAGGCATCCCATAAAGAAAAGACTATCTGATTCGCGAGGGATTCCTTTTGGCCGCTTTATTCGCATTTTATTTGTTGGATATGGTGATCTATACTTATGAAAGTATTCGAGCATTTCATTGATTTCATCAAAAGTATTACCATCCTCAATAAATTTTTGTTTTAATTGGAACCTTTCTGCCTCAGATTCACATTCACCACAATGGACACAATTAAAGAGTTTATCAAATTGGTTTTGTGAAAATTTAATTTTCTCTCTTTTCTTCATAAGGTCTCTAATTACATTATCATCAAGAAAATTTTCGGGATCTACTTCATCTGTAGGATAATTTTTCCTGCCCTTTATTCGCTCTTTCATCATACCTCCTAAATTTATAATATAAGTTTAGTTATAATTTTAATTAGTTTTTTAGTTTAAATTGAACTTAATAAAAATCAAGAGATTAAGAAAACAAGAATAAAAAAGAATTATTTAGATTTATTTATCTTCTTTTAGTTTGACATCTGTTCTTTGAACACCAACCTCTTTATTACTCGGTATTGGGGTTCCACAGTGATCTCTTAATCTTTCACTTTCTTTGAAAGCTTTATCAAGTTCATTCTCTAATTCTTCATCAGTTATTTCTTTATCTGCCATATTTTACAAAGAGAAAGTGCTATATTTAAAAATTTAGATTATGAAATATTGATATTCTGAATTCATGTTTTAAGAAAGAGAGAATTAATATATATGAATAAAATCACTTAGGGCTGTTAATATATTCCATAACTGCATTTTCTTTTTCAACAGGTCGCCTCTCTGGAACGGCAATAAAATCAACATTTTTTTCATAAAAATCAGAGCTTAAATATAGATTACAATAGCATGCGCCATATTCTTTTATATCAAGAGGGGCATAATCACATGGGCATATAAGATCTCTATCCAAATCTCTCTTACCACTTGCAAGCCGACATGGACATGATTGATATCCATAAGATTTCTTGTTATCAACTAATCCATCTATTAAATCATTAAAGGTTTGCTGATCTTTATTTAAAATCCATACATTTTTATCAGCAACTTGATTTACATATTTTTTCATTCCTTCTTCCGTTTCCATATCCATAATAATCCCCTCAATTCTCTAATAACTCCACATATTTATTTGGATTGTATCCAACTACGTGACCCTTTTCACATATAAGGAAAGGATAAGATATTCTCTCTTGATACCTGCTTTTTAAATAATCAAGAATTTTTACTTTATCTTGTTGGTTAATTTTATCAACATCAATATATCTATATGTCATATTGCGATCATTTAAGAAAGCTTTGCACTTTTTACACCACATACAAGTTGATAAAGTGAAAATTAGGATATTATCCTTGGCACCTTCTCCCCCATCGACTTCCTTAGCAAGTTTTTCAATTAAATTTTCTATCGACATTATTTTAAACCTTAATCATAAAAAGAATCCGAATTAATAATAATCTAATGTTAATTAATTATTAGTTTTTTAGCACATTCTGTTGAAATGCTTTGTCTTTCTTGCATTTCTTATTACAACTCATAGATAAAAATTTTATATACCTCTTTTTTATCTTTTAATTATGGCTAAAGCAAATATTCCCATTATTATCACAAAAGAAGATTGCCATAGATGTCATGAACTCAAAGCTTGGCTAGAAAAAAATGATGTTAAATTTATTGAAAGAGACATTGATGATGAGGAGTTTGTTCATGAATTATTACATGACAAAAATTTTTTGGCAACCTTCTGTGATGCAGATGGATGTATTGTGAATACTCCTGCTGTTTTACATAAGGGAAAATACTGGTTTAAAGAATTATGGGGCATAAGTGGCCTCAGAATAAAGCAAGCAAAGAAATTGTTTGGTGTTAAGTAAATTTTTTTTTATTTTTAATTTTTTAATGCTATTTTTTTAGTTCAGCTAATCTCTTTACAACTTTTCTTATTGATCTTAATCCTTCTTTATCACTTTCGACACCTTCCTTACCCAAATCTTTAGACCATAAACTTGCTCCTAAATTTGCTCCAAAAGCACCCCCTGAAACAGAATGTATATGATTCTGTTGAAAAAAATCTAGAATACTCCGAATAGCAACTTCCTGACCTCCAGATCTATCACCACCTACTGCTAAAGCAGCACCAATTTTATCTTTAAATATGTTAGGATTCATTGCAACTAGGGCACGGTTTCGATCCATGACCGTTTTTAGTTGTCCTGAGAGGTTTCCTTGAAATACTGGAGTCCCAAAAAGAAAAAATCTTGCTTCTTCCAATTTAGGATATAGGTCTTCCATATCATCCTTATTTACACATCCATTCTTCTCTCGAATACAATAATCACAATGAAGACAGAATTTAATTTCTTTATTTCTAACTGTCCAATATTCTGTTTCAAATCCAAATTTCTCAGCGGCATAATTTAAGGCGTAGTGAATGGCGTACTCTGTCCCTTGTTTTCTTGGACTTCCGCATATCCCCAAAAGAAGATTCTTATTTTCGACCATGATAAAGTAACTTACTCGAGTTTATTAATAATTAATCATTAATGTATAAAAAAAATAGTTTTAAGATCTAAAACATTACTATTTGAAGATGGATTCAAGCAAACCTAGTTTAGCAAGAATAAAGATTAAGTTTCCAGAACAGCTATGGATCTCTGAAATCTTTAAAAATTTCCCTGATGTTAAAATGGAAATTTCACATTTCCTTCCTTATGATCTTGAGAAATCTATCGGAAATTCTGCAATTGAGATAATGCATTACAAAATTGATTCAATTATCGAAGACATTAGAAAGCATCCTTCTGTTATAGAGCTAGGTATTTTGGAACAGGAAGAAAAAAGAGTTAAATTTAATGTAAAGACAAAAGATCCTTACTTATTATATGCAATAATAAAGTGTGGCGTCCTTATTGACTTCCCTGTAAGAGTCGAGGATGGATTTGCTTTTTGGAGATTAGTATCAAGTAGAGAACGGATTGATCAATTATTAACTCTCTTTGAACAAAAGAATATTAATTTTGAACTATTGAGAATTGGAAAATCACCTTATAATTTAGAAGATGATAAAAATAAATTAACATTGGATGAGTTGAATATACTTGATAAAGCAATTTCTTTAGGTTTTTTTGAAATCCCACGAAAAATTTCATTAGAAGAACTGGCTAATCAAATGGGAAAATCTAAATCAGCATTATCAGTAATGTTGAGAAAAATCATTAAGAAAAAAGTTTTACTCGAAAAATAATAAAAGAAATAAAAATAATAAAAAAAATTATACCCATTCTTCTTTTAAGATATTTCCTTGTATTCCAACAACTACATACTTTATAGGCACTTTACGGTTTGCTCGTTTAGCACCTTCTTGAGCTAAAGCTAATAGTCCTGAGCAACAAGGAACCTCCATAATAGCAACTGTTAGAGTGTTTATTTTAGCATCATCAATCAAAGTTTTAATCTTTTCAATGTAAATTTCTTTTCCTTGATCAAGTTTAGGACACGCAATCGCAATCGATTTTTGCTTTAAGAAATCTCTATGAAAATCACCATAGGAAAAACCAACGCAATCAGCTGAAAGTAATACATCTGCACCTTGATAATATGGAGCTCTTGGATTGATCAAATGCATTTGGACAGGCCATTGTCTTAGGGCCGAAGGAATCTTTCCTGCTACTTCTGTTTGAACCTCAGGTTCATTAAACACCATTGTTTGGGCTGAAGGGCAACCACATTGTGAAGCATGCTCAGCAACAATTTGTCTTACTTGTTCTGTTTCTATGGATTCTTTTTGGTTCAAAGTTTCTAACCGCTTTTCAACTGCTTCTTCATCAAATTCTAAAGCTTCTCTTTCAATTATTTCAAGTGCGCCTTCAGGACACTCTCCTATACAAGCTCCTAAACCATCGCAAAAAATGTCATTAACTACCTTTGCTTTTCCATCTATCACTTCTAATGCGGCTTCTGCACACGCAACGACACAATTACCACATCCAGTGCACAAATCTTCGTCTATTTTAATAATTTTTCTATTAACTTTTTTTAGTTGTTCTACTTCAGTCATAGTTAAATCAAATAGAATAGTCTTTATAATTTTAATTTCGAACATGTTCATTTAGCTGTGAATCAATCAACTATTTAGAAACCATAATAAAAACCTTAAAATAAGATGATTAAACTAATAACTCTATGAAGATTGTTATAATTGGAAATAATGTTTCTGGTACTTTTACTGCTCAAAATATAAGATTTCTAAATGAAGAGGCAGAAATCGAGATACTTACACAAGAAAAATATCCTTATTATACAAGAGTTAATTTGCCTGAATTAATCTCAGAAAAAGTAACCATAGATGACTTAATTGTATTTAAGGAAGATTGGTATAAAACCAAGCAAATCAAACTAACTCTCAATACAAAAGTAAAAAGAATTAACCCAAAAAATAAAACAATAGAAATAGAAGGCAAAGATCCAATTTCCTATGATAAACTTGTATTAGCATTAGGAAGTACTCCCAATATTCCACCTATTAAAAATGCTACCAAATATAAGGATGAAAAGAAAGGATTATTCACATTACGAAGTATTGATGATGGTTTAGAGATAAAATATTATATCAGAAAAGAAAACACTAAGAAAGCAATCGTTATTGGCGGTGGATTACTTGGTCTAGAATTAGCAAACCAAATTAAAAATAGCGGTTTGGATACAACAGTGGTCGAATTTTTTCCACAGTTATTACCAAGACAGTTAGATGAGGAATGTGGAGGTATGTTAAAAGAAGAAATCGAAAAAAGAGGAATTAAGGTTGTTTTAGATGCAACTACAGAAGAAATACTAGGAAATGGATTAGTGACAGGTATTAGATTAAAAGGAGGAGAAGAGATAGAAGCAGATATCGTATTAATTCAAGCAGGGATTAGACCAACAATTGAATTAGCCAAAGATGCTAATTTAACGACAAACAAGGGTATAATTGTAAATGAATTTCTTGAAACAAGTGAAAAAGATATTTTTGCTGTAGGAGACTGTATAGAATATAACAATCAGATTTGGGGCATTATTCCAGCATGTATGGAACAATCGAAGATCGTAGCAGCATCTACCCTTGGATTGAAGAAGGTAGAATACAAAGGCACGACCCCAAAGAATACACTTAAAATTATGGGCATAGAATTAACCTCGATAGGAATTATCGACCCTTTAAAAGAAGAAGCTCCCGGAGGGTGGGAGATATTAAGAAAGGCAGATAAAAAAAATTGCTGTTTTCAAAAATTGGTGTTAAAGGAAAGTAGACTTAAAGGAGCTATATTATTTGGAGATACTAAGGCAATATCCTACGTTTACAATAAAATGGAGCAAGACGTGGATAAAAATGAGCTCAGGAAATTGTTAGAGTTATATATTTATATATGTAATAATTGTGGTAAAGAGTATGATGAAGCTGTGATGGATATCCTCTTTAAAGATCTTCCTGATGATTTTAAATGCCCTAATTGTAATGGTCCTAAAGAGAATTTTAAGCAAAAAGAATGAATTCATATAAAAATCATGGTGTTATACGATGAACATCCATAGATGTAAAAGATGTAATTATGTATATATTGACGAGGAGCAGACGATCCCATTTAATGAAGTTGGAAATGACTGGAGATGCCCTAAATGTCGCTCCTCAAAAAATTTCTTTATTGAAAAAGAGATACCCAAAAAGGATTGAATTTGACTTTTTTTTGAAAAAAAGCATTACGTATAAAAATAGAAATATCTAATTCCTATTAATATCAACTAATTTAAATTCAAACAACTGTGATTCGATATGGGAGAAACTGAAGTTGAAATAGTTCATTCAAAAAAGAGTATGGTCTCGTATGGCTTTGGCAAATTTATGACAGAATTCATGAACATAGCTTTCGGTGCTTATGCTTTTTATTACTATGAGGATGAACTTGGACTTAATGTGTGGTTAGCAGGAACGGGATTCATTCTATGGGCAATATGGAACATGGTAAACGATCCCTTAATAGGATTTTTGACTAATCGCCCATTTAAATTCACAAGGAAATGGGGCCGAAGATTTCCATGGATAATAGTTGGTGGAATACCATGGGTATGTTCTTATCTCCTTATCTTCACACCCCCAACGACTGATCCTATAGGAGGTGCGTGGATCCTTTTTATCTGGTTAATTTTCACAACCTGTCTATACGACACTTTTGGTTCCCTGTTTTTTATAAATTTTGTATCATTGTTCCCCGATAAATTTCGTACTGAAAATGAACGTAGAAAAGTTGCAGGGATCTCAACCCCAGTAGGTATTTTTGGGATTGCTTTAGGATCTATACTTCCACCATTGTTTGTAGAATTTGGTGAATTAAATACATACATCATTCAAGGTGGAGTAGTTTTAATCATATGTTTGATAGCTTTAGGACTTGCGATTCCGGGGACCAGAGATGATGAAATATGTGTTGAGAGATATCTTGCTAAATGTGAAGCAGGGGAACAACAAGAAGCATTCTTCAGGACCCTAAAAAAGGCAGTTAAACAAAAAAATTTTCAGGCATTTATTACCACCTATACATTATACACATTTTTAACCATTTCTATGACCGCATCAATACCTTATGTTGTAAAACATGTACTAAAAATGGAAGCAGATGCAATAATTTTAGTAATGGCGGGATTTCTTGTAGGTGCTTTAGTATCAACACCACTTTGGGTTTATTCTGCTCATAAAATTGATAATAACAGAAGAATATTAATAATAGCGGGATTTACTCTTGGTATACTGACAGCACCAATGTTGATACTTGAAGAATATATGTTGATAATAATTTTTATGACTATTTGGGGTGTTGGACTCGGTGGTTTTTGGTCAATGTACCCACCAACCTTCGCTGAGTTAATAGATGAGGCAGTAGTAAATTTTGGTAAAAGAGAAGAAGGGATTTATAACGGGATTCTTCAATTCTTTGGTAGGTTATCCTTTGCTCTACAAGCTCTTACATTTGCCGTAGTGCATACACTTACTGGATTTGAACCGGGAGCTTCTGAACAAAAGAGATTGGCAATCTTTGGAATTCATATACATCTCTCACTAATTCCGATGTTAGCAATGATAATTGGAACATTTATGTTAGTTTGGTATTATGATTTAAAACCTGACAAAGTAAAAACATTAAGAGAAAAATTAATTGAATTAAACCTTTAAATCTATATTTTATTTAGAATCATCTCAAACTGAATCTCTTTTTAGTACCATTTATAAAATATTAAATTAATATTTTTAATATACATTCAATTTCAATCCATAAAATCAAATACCTTGAGTTAATAATAAAAGGATGTGTTAAATTTGGGAAAATGGGAATGTCAAGCTTGCGGATATGTTTATGATGAAGAAGCTGAAGGTACTAGCTTTGAGGATTTACCAGACGATTGGACTTGTCCTGTTTGTGGTGTAGGAAAAGATATGTTTGAAAAAATTGAATAAAATTATCCTAATCCCAACTAATTTTTTTTTACTTACTTGATATATAAATTATAAGTCTTATTTAGACAAAACTTACCAATACCATCTTATTATTACTTATTCTTTCTTGATTTGTTATAAAAAAGATTGTGATATGATCACAAAAAAATGGGAATCGAATGGGTTTTAATAACAAATCTAATATTATCACAACAAATAATGTAAAATATTTGTTATTTAAGAAATGGCAGCTTCTATTAACAATTTTCGATTTTCTACTGGCACTCATTATCTTTTTCCAAGAAGAAGAGCTGCTGTTTCAATATTTGGAACCTTAACTATATATTTGCCCAATGCTCTTAAAGAGATAAAAGGCAATTTAGATAAGCTTGCTGACGAGTTAGATAGACTATTTTTAACAGAATTCGTTTGTCTTTGCGCCAGTGGGTCAGCGGCAACTCCTTTATGTCACAAACTTAACTTATGTCCTGTAGTCAAAATAGTTGAAGAGATAAGAGACAGTAACAATTAAGGTTATTCACTTATTTAGAATTTAAGTTAATTCTCTTTCTGGATTTTTATTTAACATCTAAATTCTGAAAAATTTTATAATCGATAGAATATAAGTTTTTAACTTGAATTTTATTGAGATTCTTATTTTTTTCTTTAATAAATTTATGATTTTATTTTACTTATAGAATCTATGGACAAGATACTTAAAATATGATGCGATGGTGCCGGAACATAGCCACACAATTTCTATATCCGATAATGCATCCTTTTCACCATGCGTAATACTATTCCGATTCCCAAGGTCAGAGTGGTACAAAAGATATACTAAAGATCTTTATAAGGAAATATTTTCCCCCTTTTCTAATAATTTTACTCGATCCCCAAAATTCTCTGTAAACCACGATGGACATTCGGTATGAAATTCTGTGAATCATCCAGTAAAGCTCATCCTCACTGATGTGACCAAATGCATGGAATCCGCGCGAATAATATGCTATTGACTCATTTTTAAAGTAAGAGGATTAAGCTTCTGTTCTCTGTTGTCTACAATGACATGGACAGGGGATTTTCGAGAATTGTTTTGAGAATTCGTTATGGTCATAATGAATACTAAAGGAACTCTATCTTTTTAAAGAAAAATATTATTTCTTATATTACCCTGTTCAAAACTCTGAACAGAATAACTTTTTTTAGCCATAAAAAAGATAACTAGTAGTGAAGATAATGCATCTTTCAACATTAACAGATATAAAATTAACCAAGCCAAAATTAATTACTTATATTGTTCTGGGATCTATATTGTGTGGATCTATACTATTTGGGATTGCATTTTCTCCCTCTTTGTTTTATGTAAATCCATATGTAAATCTATACGATATTGATCCTGATGATTTAAAACTTAAGAATATAAGTTCTATGGAAATAGTAGGATCCCCTAAACTAGGTATCAATATTTTAGGGGTAAGTTGGCCCGTATGGTCAGATTGTGGTCTTCCATATTTAGAAGTTGTTCAGTACAATTTATATAATAAAGAAATTAATATCTGGATATGGGGTAAGAAAGGCCTTTGTGCACAAGTTATGGCTTTTATATATTATAATATCACAATTTTCATCCCTTTTTCAGGCTATTGGAAAATTGGATGTAATAACGCATCTATTATTATTGAGATTTAAAGAAGAGAGGAGCTATGTAAGTAATATACATTTTACTGAACGTAAATAGCTGTTTTCTTATGTATTTTTACCACTTGACCTTGAGAAGTGTGGTTTACAACGATGAGGTCTATATAAGCGGCGCTTATAAATTTACTATCGATTTATCTAAAAGGACAGAAGCTATGGAGACTCTTCGCTATATTGTCGCTTTGTCTAATCTCTTTTACACACCTGGCTCTTCGATACCAATTACAAGAGATTTTATATTTTTAGTAATGAAAAACAATCTCGTGGACGATGAAGGTAACAGAGTTAAGGTTTGGGATTATAATAAAATGACAGATCTTTTTGATAGGAATCGTTTTTATAGTCCTAATGAAATTTAATTGAAAGATGGACAACCGCCAGAACGTTATCGTAAGATTTCCGTAGATCAATATGAAGATGAATATGAAGATGGTATAAGAATAATGGAATAGAGGGCGTGAAAATTGAAAAAGAAGTGCTTAATGGGATTAATATTGGTGTTTATAGCATTTATTTATGTCATAATATCGACTAAAGCAGGTACGGAGATAATTTATTCACTCACAGGAGAGATAACATATAGAGGTGACGATTATCCCGATTTTTCTAATACGAGCGAATACGAAAAATGGAAAATATTATTAAATATCACAATTCCAATTGAGTTAAAAGGAAATCAAAGTCTTTAATTTCTTCAGTATTCATTTGTGTAATTATTGATTTGCAGTGATTAAACAGTTGACCACCTACATAGATATTGGTCTTTCCGTTTTCAAGCTTTAATGTAATAAACTTATTGATGATAAATTCCATGTTTTTAATTTTTCTCTTTCTATATTAGTTATGTCGTTTAATTATTATAAATGTAGAGTGGTGTAGGAATTATAATTTTACAAAATTAAAGTTCTTTAGGATTGTTTACTACCACTAAACTTTTTTCTCTTAACTATTACTCAATTGTTTAGAACTTATAAACAAAAGATACAACATTTTTAATGACCGCTAGGTTATTAAGAAATAACTTATAAACTTTACAAAAAGGTGAAAGTGAAATGGAACTAATAGACGGTTTATTCTTCGTTGGATTTATTGATTTTGAAATTAAGAATTTTCATGGGTATTCTACACATCGGGGCTCATCCTATAACGCTTATATCGTTAAAGGAGAGAAGACTGTATTAATCGATACAGTTAAACGGCCACATTTCGACTATTTTTTAAAGAACATTAAAGAAGTATGTGCCTTAGAAGAAATTGATTATCTTATTGTTAATCACGTTGAGATGGATCACTCTGGTTCGTTTCCATTAATCGTCAAACATCTTCCTCATACTGAAATCATTTCTTCCGAAAAAGGAGTTGATGCTCTAAAAGCCCATTATCATGAGGAGCTTGGAGATGAGGTTTTTAATAAGATTAGAGGAGTTAAAGAGGGAGATACATTAGATATTGGGAATGGTAAGAAATTCACGTTTGTTCCAATCCCTATGATCCATTGGCCAGATTCAATGGTATCTTTTATGACGGATGAAAATGGTAAGAATGTGCTGTTTTCAAATGACGCATTTGGACAACATTATGCAACAACAAAACGCTGGGATGATGAAAACGACTTGTGTGAAGTTATGCAAGAAGCTGAGAAATATTATGCTAATATATTATTACATTTGTCTGGGTTAATTGCTAAAGCACTACCTAAGGTAGGAGCATTACCGATTGATATAGTGTGCACTTCACATGGTGTATGTTGGCGCAGTCATATTCCAGAAATTTTAGAGAAATATACCAAATGGTGTAAAGGAGAAATTGATGAAAAGAGTGTTCTTATTGTTTATGATACAATGTGGGGTAGTACAGAAAAGATTGCGAAAGCCTTAGCAAAAGAAATTAGTCATAGAGGCATACCAGTAAAGCGGTTTAAATTAACCACTGCTGATTATTCAGACGTAATCACAGAAGCTATGAAAGCAAAAGCAATTATAGTGGGGAGTCCAACCTTAAACAATGGATTATACCCCACAGTGGCAGAATATCTATCATATCAAAGAGGCTTAAAACCTATGAATAAAGTTGGATTAGCATTTGGGTCTTATGGATGGTCAGGCCAAGCTGCCCAGGAGATTGCTAATATAATGAAAGAAACTAAAATTGATGTTATGGATGAGTTGATAAAAATACAATATGTACCAAAACCAGAGGATTTAGATTTTAAAGAAATAGTTGACAAATTAGTTGAAAAAATGGGTTAAAAGGGGATTAAGAAAATGGATTTTATACTTTCAGAAGAACAAATTGCTTTACGAAAAAAAGCGAGAGAGTTTGCTATAAATGAAGTCTTACCAGTTGCTCGAAAATATGATGAATCTGAAGAGTTTCCTCTGCCTGTGATTAAAAAAGCCTGGGAAGAAGGATTATTAAATTTAGGAATCCCAAAAGAATATGGAGGTCCAGGTTTAGGTTTATTAAATTCCTGTATTGTAGTCGAAGAAATCTCATCTGCTTGTCCGGGGATTGCTACCTCTGTTTTTGATAACAATCTTGGAACAGAGCCAATTATTATTGGTGGAAATGAAGAACAGAAGAAAAGAATTTTATCGGAGCTAATCAATGAGTTTAAACTAATTGCTTTTGCAACTTCCGAGCCTGGGATGGGTTCTGATGTAGCAGGAATGCAATGTCGAGCAGTAAAAGATGGAGATGAGTATATTTTAAATGGAAATAAGTTCTGGATTACTAACGGTGGGGTTGCTGATTATATCACCGTCTTTGCTACAGTTGATCCTGAAAAAAAGCATAAAGGGATAGCTGCTTTTATAGTAGATACCAAAAGCGAAGGAGTAAAATTAGGTAAGCATATCCCTAAATTAGGTCAAAGATCATCTAATACAGTTTCTGTAGGGTTAAAGGACGTTAGAATCCCAAAGGAGAATGTTCTTGCTAAACCAGGAAGAGGTTTTGTTTTAGCTATGCAAACATTTGCTCACACTCGTCCAGCGATAGGTGCTTTCGCTGTAGGGTGTGCTCGCTCTGCAATGGAATATTCTATAGATTATGCACATAAAAGAGAAACTTTTGGCAGACCAATCGCAAATTACCAAGTAATTCAGGAAAAAATAGCTAATATGTACAAAGATATTGAAGCTGCACGACTTTTAACATATAAAGCAGCCTGGGAAGCCGATCAAGGTATGGATAATAATTTAAGCTCAGCAATCGCAAAAGCATTTGCGTCAGACGTTGCTATGAACGTTACAACTGAAGCAATTCAAATCTTTGGAGGTTATGGCTATCTGAGAACATATCCTGTTGAAAAGTTATTTAGAGATGCAAAATTATACCAAATATATGAAGGGACAAGTGAGATTCAAAGGATTGTTATTTCTAGATTTGTAATGAAAAGATATGAACATGCAATGCCCTTCTTGGGGAAAAAAAGAAGTTAATATCTTTAACCTATATTATTTTTCTTCTTTTTTTTAATTTTTTCTCTTTATATCATTTTCAAAATATTGAAAAATCGCAAATAATTTTCCGAACTATACTTTAAAATTTTCTTTGAAAGTGTATTTATTTTGACTCATAAAGATACAGAACTATTAGAAAATGAAGATTCTGAGATAGTACCCTTAAAGGAAAAATTATCCTATGGCTTTGCTTATATGCCAGGTACGTTCTATGGATCAGCCATGGGGGTAATTCAATCATTTTATTATGCATGGATGGGATTATTAAATATATGGATATTTATTGCCCAGATTGTATACGCTGTTTGGAATGTCGTTAACGACCCCGTCTTTGGGAATAAAATTGGTAATACTCGATATTATAACAAGAAAAAAAGAGAGGTTCAAAGATATATACCTTATATTAAATTTGGAGCTCCTATCTTTAGTCTATGTTTTGCTTTAGTTTTTTTTCCTCCGGATGTATGGAGAGGGCATACAACTGATCTTGCAATTCAAGTTTGGCTTTTTACCTGGTATCTCATTAGTCAAATCGCTTATGATACATTATTTACTATTGTTCTAATTGCTCACGTCGCATTACTACCCCAAATGACGTTAAATCAGCGAGAAAGAGAAAAAATACAGTTGCTTGGTACTATTTTTAATTTACCGGCAATTTTAATAGGATTTATTATTCCTGTTATATTTTTAGCAGATCCAACTAGGGAATCAATTACGGTTTTTCAAATCCTTGTTGTAGTTATCGCTATTTTTGGTTTATTTCCCTATTTAATCTTATCAAAATACGTTCGTGAGCATAGTGAACACATACCTGAGGAAAAAACTCCCTTATTAAAATCAATAAAACTTGCATTTAAAAATCCCTCTTTTAGAGTTTATGTGATTTATGATGGAGTTTCAGTATTTTTAATCAACATGGCAATGGTGAGTTTACCTTTCTACTTAACCTGGGTTCTTGAACAAATGGAAGGAATTAATATGATAATTTTTTGGCTTGGACCAATAATTTGTTTAATTATTTCAGTACCAATTATTCTGAGAATTGCAGCAAAAAACTCAACCAAAACTTCTATAACATTTTATCTTAGCATGTTAACCATAGGGTATTTTTTTAGCTTTTTTGCTGGATTATCAGGCAATTGGATTCTTGTTTCCATAGGGTTTTCAATTTTCATGCTTGGTTTTGCGGGGGATTTTATTCAACATAATCCAATGAGGGCAGACACTATAGATTTTGATTATTGGAAGATCTCAGGAGAGAGAAGAGAAGGACTCTACGCTGGTGTGGGTCCTCTCTTAAGCAAACCTATGATTAGTGTGGCGTTAGCAATTCCACCTGCATTGATGACAGCTTTTGGTTTAATATACGTGGAAGCAGTAGATGGATTAGATGCTACGAAGGGAATGTTCTTGGCTTCTTTAAGTGTTAATATGAGTATGACTCTTATACCAGGAATAGTATGTTTAATCGGCTTGATTGTTTGGGTGAAGTTCTATCCATTGACGGGAGAAGTCGTAGAAGAGATGAAAAAAGAATTACATATAATGCATGAACAAAAACTTAAGGATTATGAAGAGAAGCGTCAATCGTAAAATTATATCTGTTTTTGTAACTCTTTTTGTTTTTCTAATTTTCTTTTTTTTAGAAAATCATAATATATTTTGAAGTATTTACGCTGACATAGATTATCGCAGAAAACATTAAATTTAGTATCTAACCACAATTTTCTTAACTCGTAGATTTTCAAATAGTTATGAAATTTACTAAATTTATAAATATCTATTAGAGCATTACAGTTCAGACAAATTCGTGTTGGTAATTCTTGCTCAATTTTTTTAAGCTCATCAATTTTAAGATTTTTAAAACATTCACAGCAGTGGAATTCTAAAATAGGAGTTTGCCACAGTTTTAAGATATATTCAGGAGAAAAATCAACGTTATCGCTTAGAAAATCATAGATATTAAGATCTTTGCTACAATTCCAACACACCCGTTCCTTGAAAATAGGTTTTAATTTGATAAGATCTCTTAACTTTTGAATATTTTTCCACATTGCAGCATTATTTAATTTTCTATAATACATACAAATCTCAAAATATATTCATACCTAATATATTAAGTGAATAAAAGAAATGTAGATTTTTATAATAATCGTTTAAGATAATTAAGAAATACACAGAATTTTATAAAACTGAAGCTACAAGATTAATCTAGTCGTAAAATTTCTTTTGCTGCTTCTAAAAAATTATTACTAATTATCGTAGGTTTTATTTTAAGAGATTTTAATTCGTCTAAATGTTTGTCACCATGTCCAGTAGTGAGAAAAACAGTTCTACAGCCCGCATTTATCCCAAATTGTATATCAGATGGATGATCACCCATCATCCACGATTCTTTAATGTTGACATTAAAATCACGAATAACTTCATCAATAAATTTTGTATTTGGTTTCCTACATTTACATCCATCTTCTCTTAAATGAGGACAAAAATAAGTTTTAAGGATCTTAATATTTTCCTTGTTGAGTAATCTAATTAAATGATAGTTAAAATTATGAAAATCCTTTATCGTGTAGTATCCTCTACCTATTCCTGATTGATTTGTTATAATAATGAATATAAACTCTTTCTGAAGCTTTCTAAGACCTTTAATAACTCCTGGCAGGATTTCAAAATCCTCGATTTTATACGCATAGTTTTTATCTTCAATTAAGGTTCCATCTCTATCTAAGAGGATTGCTTTTAGTTTCTTCATTCTTTTTACAATGACTTAAAATTTTTCTCTATTTCAAGTAATTCTTAAAAGAAAATAAAAATTATTAATGCGAGATATCCTATTCCTAAGATGATATGTAAGAGGGCAAATAAACCTCCTATCTTCAATAATTTCCTATAATTCATCCCTTCAACACAATATTTAGTTGATAAATCAAGTGTCATCATATCTGCTGCGCTTCCCTGAGGCAAGAAATTTCCCCCTAAATTTATTCCTAATATAAATGCTATTAACAAGGGAATCTGTGAAAAACCAAGTCCTAATGGGTCTATCAAAACATTTATTATCGGTATAAAAAGAACCGTAACTGGAACATTATCAAGAAATGCTGAGAGTAAAGAGGTTGAGATTAATATCATCACACATAGTAAGAAAATGTTGTTAGGTGTTATATTAACTACAAAATCTGATATAATATCAATAAGTCCCACCTCTTCAAAACAAAATATAAGGACAAACAAACATATAAAAAAGAATGGTAATTTAAAATCAACTTTTGTAAAATAATAAGAAATGTCCGGTTTTCTTTTACCGGATTCACTCCTACGTGGATTAATAAATACAAATAATAACATTCCCAAAAGACCTACAAACAAAATATTTGGGATAATTATTAACAATATGAAAAAGAAGAATAAAGCAACTATATTACGATAAAAAACTTTAGAATTAATTGAGTCCTCTAAGATTATCAGCTCGTGTTCTTCAAGGTCTTCGCTCTCTAAAGGCTCATCATATTCTTCACAGTGTGGAACCCAAATTTCATTAAGGTGCTTTCTAAGAACGAAATAATCTAAAAGGAATAGCGTTAGTAATGTACCTATAATGAAATATACCGATAAATTCGTAAAAAACCAGCTAGTTGAAATATCAAATTTATCTGCTATCAGAATATTTTGTGCAGAACCAAATGGTGTCAAAGTTGCAGCAAGATTAATGCAAATAGTCATTCCGAGAAGTATTGGAGTAGGATTAATCCTCATCTTTTCACTTGTACTAATAATCATAGGAATAAATATAACAGCTACAGAAACATCCTCAATAAAAGCTGCGCTTAAGGTAGAAATTGAACAAATCACCCAAAAAAACTGACGAGTGTTTGTATGGAATTTCTTGGTAATTCTTAATGCTATTTCTTGAAAAATAAGCTGTTCTTCTAAAATAACCACAATAGTAAATAAAGATATTAAGAAGAAAATAACAGGCCAGTCAATCTCAATAATTAATTCTTCAATAGTAACAGGCTCGGGTGAGAAAAGGTAAGTAGCGGTAGCTGCCACAAGCATAGCTGCCACGCTATATGTTAAAAAATCTGTTTTTTCACGAAAAAGGGCTATAATAACAATAACAAAACAAAAGATTACAAATAATCGTAAAAACAAAATCATTATTGCATTAAACTACAGAAAATTTGTTTAATTTTAATAATAATAATTGGGTTTAATCATCTTAAAATTACATTATTTTAAAATATTTAAAAAATAAAAAAAAAGAATTTAATTTATTCTGTTCCCAACCACAGACCGTGCAAATTACAGAATTCGTACGCTTTTAACCCACTTGTATCCGCAACCATAAAAGTTGCTTTAGGTTCCATACCAGGGGATAACATTTGCCTTTTATAACAGTTATCTTTACAGATAAGCTCAATCCACATGATGTAGTGTTCTTCTGTCATAGGATGTGGAGTCCCCATAGATATTCCTACATCGACAGTAACTTTATTACCATCAATCGTAATCTTGGGAACGTGTTTCTCACCTTTCCATTCAGCGGTCTGCTCTTCCATTAAAACCATTGGTTGTCCGCAACAAATGGTTTCAGGAGCGGCTGGATTAAGGACTTCAATTATTTTTCCACAAATATTACACTTCCAAATGTTTGCCAAAATTTGTTGTTGTTCCATATTACTTCACAGATCTTATTTCTGTTGTTGTTTAAATCATCTATTTTGATTTTTAAAAATTTTGATTTTAAATTAAAGATTTATTGTTTTCTTTAGAAATCTTCACATTTTTTTCTTTAGTATGTATGAATTTTCAATATTGTTAACTTATAATATCTCATCTTATTTTTAACATTTTTACTTATAATCTAAACACTTAAACAGTCTTCTAAATTGATAGCAACTATTTTTCAAAAATCTTAATAATTTTTTCTTACTAAGGCATTTATAGAAATTTAACAGCTCTCTTATTTAATGTGAGAATAATTTTGCAATCTTTTTACAAATTTGTTCACACTCAAAAATAAATAATCTAAGTTTAATATCAATACCAGCGGAAACCATAAAAATTACACTTGGATCCGCCTGAAAAATAAATAAATAGCCATCTTTTCCTTTAATATAAAGTTCTTTGAATTCGCCTAGTACCATATCATCAATAGCCATATTTGATAAAGAAAATAATGTTGCTGCCATTGTAGATATTTTTACTTCATCTAACCGATGAGAGATACTAGAAATAATTGGAAGGCCCTCATTTGTTACAATGGCAGCAGCATCACTTTTTGGATTTCTATTTAAAAACGTGTTCAATAATGTTTTTAAATTTTTCTTTACATTCTCTTCCTTATCTTTGCCTTCTTCAAAATATTCGTTCAGTTCCATAATTTAATATAATATTTTCTAAATCTCAAAATACCTTATAACATTGTTATCTTTTTCTGATTTACATTTAAATCCATCTATAAAAGTTTTGAAAGATTATTTTGTCAGAATTTATTTTCCATTAAAGAATGTAATGAATTTCTATAATAGCTTCAATGAACTCAAAGTTTTTAGTATAAAATTTAAGTTTCACAAGAAACTCCTGTTTTAATCCTAGATTTGCATCCAGAGCAAGTATTCGCAATTATTCGTGAAGAATTGAGAAGAATTTTTATTTGGAAGGGACCAAAATCCCCCACTCATAAAATATTTTTGAGTTTTATCCATAATAGGTTTAAAGAGGTATCAAAGTCTCAATCCACGGGTGAAAGTCTTCTATTGATTATTCTTCATGATATACTAGATGTTATTGAATATTCCTTAAAAGAATTGATTATTAAAAAAAAAATAGGAACAAATTAATATAAGTTTAAAAATCCTCGCATTTCTTTCGATAATATGATCTCGGATGATCACAGGAAGGACAGCGAAAATCAGGCGGGATCTCATCCATTTCTACTTCATAACCGCATTCCATACACACCCATACCACCTTCTCTCCTCGTTTAAAGAATGCATCATCACCAATTAGTTTTAAAAGTTTTCCATATCTCTCAGAATGATGCCTCTCAGCTTTGATAATTGCTTCTACTCTAACAGAAATATCAGGATATCCTTCTTTTTCAGCAGTTTCAGCTATATCAGGATATAGGGTTTGCCATTCCAAATTTTCCCCGGCTATTGCGGATTTTAGATTTTCAACTGTAGTTCCATGAGTTGTTGGAAATTCTGCATCGGGGAATACTTTCATTTCATCAAAATCTTCTTCTTTCTTAAAACCTTGAAGCATCTTATAAAACCAGCTACCATGTTCTCTTTCTTGGTCAGCTGTTTCAAGAAAAACCTCAGATACTAACACATAGCCTTCTTTCTTAGCGATTTTTGAAAAGAAGGTATATCTATTTCGGGCTTGACTTTCTCCAACATATGCTGTAAATAATTTCTTAGCAGTTTCTTTCATAATTTTTACCTCTTTTTTTGTTTATTGGAATATTCGTAATAAATGAATCCCGTTGGATTTATAACGTTTCGCCTTTTTTTTAACTTTTTTACTTATAATTTAAAGAAAAATAGAAAAAGAATTGATTAATAATAAGTCTCTGTCATTCCTTTTTTTTCGAGTTCTGCGGGATAACCTTTCTTGTGCCATGTCATCATCCCCCCGGTTAAATTTCTAATATCTTTAAATCCCGCTTGAGCTAGAATTTGACCAGCCATCATAGAACGAGAACCAGAATGACAGATTGCTATTATTTCCTCATTTTTATAGTCCTTGATTGCATTTGGATTATTCATTAACTCTCCTAGAGGAATTAATTTCGTATTTTTAATATGACCATTCGGTCCTTGATATTCTTGGGGAGTTCGAACATCAATCATAAGTGCTGGTTCATCTTCGGTACCAATCCGTTGAAAAAGTTCATCAGCACTGATATTTGATACTGGAGGGGCATCGGGAGGACGTAATTCTTTTCTAGTTTTCTTTTTAACAGGTGTTATAACTTCAATAGGTTGAATCTTTTCTAAGATAGCAACCAACATTCCTTCTTCTTTTCCAAGATGTAACAATTTTACAGCTTCATTTAATTTAGAATACGCCTCAACACTAGATTTAAATCCGGGGTCTGTAGCATATACTTTTAATTTCTTATTTTCTGGCAATTCTTCAAGACCTTTAATTAACACATTCAATGGTCCTGGGCATGAAAGTCCACACGCATCAATTTCTACATAATCTTCGCTTTCAGAAGCTTTTTCATGAACAAATTCTTCGATTACATTTTCCGATCCACCACACGCAGCCATAATTTCTTCTGTAGTAGCATTGGCCATCTCAAAAATTTTGAAACCTCCTGTTAATTCATATACATCGTTAAAACCACTCTGTAAAAGAATTCTTAATGCCAGATAACTCCTATATCCAACTTCACAGAATACATAAATAGGTTTATCTATCACAAGCTCATCCAATCGATTTCTCAGCTCCTCGATTGGAATATTTACCGAACCTTCAATAGTTCGTGCGGCAAATTCTTCTTTGGTTCTGACATCCAATAATAATCCCCCATTATTTGTTATATCACTAAAATCATGCCAATGCCAAATAGGCATATCCTTTCTGAGATAATTCGCTGCAACAAATCCTGCCATATTTACAGGATCTTTTGCTGAACCATACGGTGGAGCATAAGTTAATTCTAATTCTTCTAGATCAAAGACGTCTCCCCCCAATTTGATAATGGTTGATAACACATCAATCCTTTTTTCACTTCCTTGCCCTCCAACTATTTGAGCACCCAAAATTTTACCAGAAGGAACCTCAAATATTAATTTGAAAGCCATTGGAGTTGCTCCAGGATAATACCCAGCATGATTGTTTGGATGGATGTAGATCTTATCATATTTGATATCTAGGTTTTTCAATTGTTTTTCAGTCAAACCTACTGCTGCAACGGTTATATCAAAAATCTTAACAACTGAAGCACCTAAAACACCTTTATATTCTGAATTTCTTCCAGCAATGTTGTCGGCTGCTATTCTTCCTTGTTTATTTGCTGGACCTGCCAAAGCCATTGATATCGGGTTTTGAGTTTGAAAATGTTGCACTTGAACGACATCTCCTACAGCATATATATTTGGATCAGATGTTTGCATTCTTTTATTGACTTTCACATAACCTCTTTCTGACATTTCTAAACCAGTATTTTTAGCTAGCTCGCTTTGAGGTCTAATCCCTATGGACAAAATAATTAAATCTGTCTCGATTATATTGTCACTTTTAGTTTTGACAAAAGGTTTATCACCCTCAGCTCTTCCAAAAGAGTCGACGGGATCTTCTAAAACAAGACATACTCCATTTAAAATCAATTCTTGATGAATAAACTGCGCCATTTCCTTATCAATAGGGGGCATAACTTGATCTAACATTTCAACTATTTTTACTCTTACACCTTTCTCTACTAAGTTTTCAGCCATCTCTAACCCTATAAATCCTCCTCCAACGATAACAGCTTTATTTATATGTGATTCTTCAACATATTGCCTTATTTTTACAGCATCTGGAATTGTCCACACAGTAAAATGTGGGACATCTTCAAGACCTTTGAAAGGTGGAACAATTGGTTTCGAACCAGTTGCCAGGATCAGATAATCATATTCAAGCTTATAATTTTCATTAGTTTTTAAATCTCTGACATCAATCTTCTTTTTTTCTCTATTTATTGACATTACCTCGTTGTTTACCCTAACGTCGATTTTAAACCTTTCAAGAAATCTCTCAGGGGTCACCAATTCTAAGGATTCGCGATCTTTAATTACATTTCCAATATAATATGGAAGCCCACAATTTGCAAATGAAACATATGGACCTTTATCTAACATTATAATTTCAAAATCTTCTTTTAACCGCCTTAAACGCGCTGCGGCTGAAGCACCACCAGCAACTCCACCAATTATTATTACTCGCTTCATTTCTTTTACCAAAATTTATGTTTCTACAAATCTTTCTTAAATTTATATAATATAACACTTAAGAATTTTTTTTAAAGCTAATTATTATGATCTATAAGCTTTATTTGACCAAATAAATTTCTCTCTGGAATTTGTGATGTTTATTAAAAGTTCCCTTTACTGGACATACTTCTTCTACTTTTTGGAGAATTCGATCGACTTTTTTTAAATTCTCGTCTGTAGTAATATACCACTTATATTTAATATCAAAGAAACCAGGCAGAGGCTCTTTATTTGGATTAAGCGCAGCTCTTTTATCATGCATTGCTTCAACTTTTACTTTTATAGAATCTACTTTCAAATTTGACAATGACAGATAAAGTAGAGCTGTTATTTCTAAACAGTTTGCCATACTTGCTAGAAACATTGGCATGGGTCCTGGAATGGTCCCTGATCCTCCTAAATCTTTAGGTCCGTCATTTTCAATTACAAAATTCCCAACAGTTGCTTTTACATGCAAGTTATCTATTTGTTCTGAAACAGCAATTACCTTGGCTAGAAACAATTTATCTCCTTCAAGAGTATTACGATTCTTTTGCATGATGTTAAATCGATTAATATAAACTTTTTTTGTTTCATCTGAGACTAAGTTATTTCTCATAATCAAAGCATATCTTCAATTTACTTTATTTTTTTCGATGACCTTAAACTTTAATGATAAATTATTATTTTATTATATATTCAAAATTCATTATATCTTCAAAATTGGACTAAATTAATGCAGGATAAGGATATTTTGAATGAGATTCAGACCTGTATGGATTGTAGATCATGTTTAGAGGTTTGTGATACATATAAAGTCACGAAGGAAGAATTTAAATCTCCAAATGGGAGATTAAAGATTGCAGAAAAGATATTTAATAATGGAACTATAAATGATGAAGAAATTCTAGGCATCTACACGTGTACTTTATGTGCATCTTGTGATTTAGTCTGCCAACAATCTATTTCTATAGCAGATATCATTCATTCTTCAAAAATTAAATTAGTTGAGCAAAATAAAGCTCCATTGGAGATCCACAGTAAGATTATAAAAGGAATCATTGAAAATGACAATTCGGTTGGAGGAAAACCAGAAGAACGATTAGATTGGTTACCAGAGCAATATAAAAATAAAGAAGTTTTTGAGAAGAGTAACTCTGATACCTTACTTTTTTTTGGTTGTATGTCATCATTTCGAGTAAAAGAAAGTGCAAGTACCCCGTATGAGATATTGAAACTTGCGGGTTATAATTTTAAAATTTTAGAAAATGAACCATGCTGTGGAGAATATATATATTCTGCTGGAAATCTTGATACAGCAAAAACAATTTTTAAAGAAAATATTGATCTGTTTAAGAGAATTGGAATAAAAAATTTGGTCGTTACATGCGGGGGTTGTTTATATGCCTTCGATAAGGTCTATCGGAAATATTTTAATGATTACAAGATAAATGTAAAACATATTATTGAGGTTATTTATGAATTAGAAAGTGAAGGTAAGATTTCCTTAAAACCTTTGAATAAAACAATTACTTATCATGATCCCTGTCGACTCGGGAGAAAATATAAGAATGGACCTTTATTCAAGGAACCTAGAAGCCTTCTAAATAAATGCGGTTTGGACATAAAGGAGATAACAACCAATCCCAAAGAAACACCATGTTGTGGAGCTGGTTCTGGAATAAGAGGGGTTGATAGTAGCATCTGCATTAATATTGGTAAAGATTTATTTAACAATATAGAAACAAAAGAAATAACCTCCTCCTGTCCCTTATGTGTTTTTAATTTTAGGTATGTGAATTATAAGAATCAAACAGATAAGGAGAGCAAATATATAACTGACTATATCTTAGAATCGATGAAAAAATAAAGACTTTTCAAATCCAGAAAATTTAAAAAAATTATAAAATTTTGATTTACCCTCTATAATCCAAATATACTACGACGTCTAAGAACAACTCGTAATTTTCATCCTCATCAAAATCGTGCAAAACTACTTTTTCCACTTCATCTAGTTCTCCTTTTATTTCAACGAGTTCAGATTGCTGAAGAATTTTGACATCCGATTGTTTTAATTTTTTAGCTATTGCTTCCCTTCCTGGGATTACTTTAGAAGTTGTAGACACAATAACTCTTCCTGTGTAATTAGTTAGTTTTAAAGCAAGCTCTAAAGACTCGTCACCAGAGTCTACAATTAGAACCCTTTTATCTCTAAATTCTTCAAGGTTTTCGGGGATTTCCTTATAAGTCCCTTTACCAAGATATTCGTCAAATCCTAGAATAACATTTATCTCTAATTTGCAAGCAGTTTCCACTTCAACTTCTGGTTCAGTGCCTAGTCTATAATTATCGATAGCGGCTTTTAAAGCATCTGCAGCAAGATTTGAGCAGTGCATTTTAATTGGTGGAAGGCCTTCTAGCTCATCAGCTACATCCTGTCTTGTAATTTTGTAGGCTTCTTCTAATGTTAGACCTTTAGCCATTTCAGTAATCATAGAAGATGTAGCGACCGCCGAACCGCAACCAAAAGTTTTAAATTTAATATCTTCAATTATCTCCTCATCTCTATTGTTTCTACCGACCTTAATATACATAAACATAAGATCTCCACAAACAGGATTGCCTACGCGTCCAAATCCATCTGCTTCCTCAATTTCTCCCATGTTTCTGGGGTTACGAAAATGATCTAAGACTTTTTCAGAATACTGAGTTGATTTCATTTTATTCATTCACCTCATTATATTTTTTAATTAAATCTGGAGGAGTCAAAGGAGATAATAGCCTTAATCTTTTTACTATTCCAGGCAATTTATCCAATAATTCATCAATATCTTGTTCTGTTGTGTTTCTTCCTAATGTTATTACTAGAGATCCATGAGCCTCTTCATGAAGTAAGCCCATAGCAATCAGAGTATGGGAAGCTTCTAAAGTTTTAGATGAACACGCTGAACCAGTAGCAGCAGCGATATTTTCATCTTTTAGACTAAGTATTAATGACTCTCCTTCAATATAATCGAATCTAAAGTGAGCATTATGCGGGAGTCTTTTTTCTGGATGACCATTTAAATATGACTTTGGAATAACCTCTAATATTCCTTTTATCAACTTATCTCTTAAGATTCTCAATCTAGATGCTTCTTCATTTATTTTTTTTTTCATTATCTCAGCAGCTTTTCCAAATCCCACAATTCCAGGTACATTTTCAGAGCCCGATCTGAATCCTCTTTCTTGTCCTCCACCGATGATTATCGGATTTACTCTTACTCCTTTTTTTAAGTATAAAGCCCCTACTCCTCTAGGACCGTAAATGTCATTTGAAGATAATGTTAACATATCAATAGGAATTTCTTGAACATCTATTGGAATGACACTTTCACTTGCTACAGCATCAGTATGAAATGCAATATTGTTTTTAACTGCGAGATCACTTATTTCCTTTATTGGTTGAATTGATCCAACTTCATTACTTGCTGTAGAGATAGATATCAAAATTGTGTTTTCATTAATTAACCGTTCCAGTTTATTGAGTCTTATTATTCCATATTGATCCACAGGAACTCTACTGATTTCAAATCCTTGCCGTTCTAAGTACTTGGCAATATTTAAAATTGAAATGTGTTCTATCTCTGAAATTATTATATGATTACCTTTCTTCTTATTTCTCATTGCATAGCCAATTAACGCAAGATTATTTGATTCTGTAGCTCCTGATGTGAAAATTATAGACTCTGGATCTGGAGCATTTATGAAATCTGCTACTTTATGTCTATATTCACTTAACGCATCGGTTGCCTCATCTCCTTCACAATGAAGTGATGATGGATTAGCAAATTTTTGATTTAAATAAATTGTCATTTCTGAAATAACTCTAGAATCAACAGGTTTCGCTGCTTGATAGTCTAAATAAATACCCATTCTATATTCCCCTCAATTTTCACTTTTTCTTCTTAAAATAAAATATTAAATCCTTGCCATCCTTTAAAAACTCAACCAATTCAGTGTCTGTCCTTTTTGCCCATCTCTTTAAATCTTCTTCAGCTGCGGGATCATCTGCTAAAACCTTAAAACATTGTCCTACTTCAAGACTCTCACTCAAATTTCTAACTTCAAACAATGGCTCTGGACAATATAATCCTCGGGTATCGAGTTGTTCATCATATTCAATTTCACTATTTTCATTTTCAGTCATAATTTAATCCTCCATACAATTTCATACGATTCTTTTTATTTTATCGGTTCTTAGGACATAAATGAATACTAAGAAGTATAAATATTCTCATTATATTTTAATCAAATTCAATAATAAACATAAAATAGATATAAAATGGTTAAAAAAAGTTACTTATAATCTATAAATAGAATATCAAAACATTCTAAAAAAAGTAAGACTGTGATTAAAATAAAAATATAATTAGCTATGTAGAAAATTTTTACTTACCAGCTAGTTCTTTGATATGTTTTACACCTTCAACAGCATCATCAGCAAAATCATCTGCTCCAAGTTTCTTAGCAAGATCTTCATTCAACGGGGCACCACCAACTATTAATTTGACGTTATCCCGAAGACCAGCAGCGATTAAAGCTTCATGAACAACTTTAATTTGTTCTACAGTCATTGTAAGTAAAGAACTTAATGCAACAATAGATGCACCTGTTTCTTTTACTTTTTCTACAATTGTATTTTCATCCACATCCATACCTAAATCATGAAGTTCAAAACCAGAACTTAATAAAAGAGAACCAAGAATATTTTTACCAATATCATGGTTATCTCCTTTTACAGTAGCTAGAATAATTTTTACTTTTTCTAAAGATGTATCGGCTGCAGCTAACGCGGGTTGTAATACTGCAAATGCTTCTTTCATCGTTTCACCAGCTAGCACAAGTTCAGTTAAGTAGTATTCCTTTTCTTCATATCGACGGCCAACTTCATCCATTCCCTTCGTTAAAGCGTTTAATATATCAAAAGGATCTTTATCCTCACCTAATGCTTCTTTTACTGCATCAGCTATATCGTCGACTTCTAATTCAATAATTAGTTCAGTTAATTTTTCAAAATCCATAAGAATCTACACTTTAATCATTAATATCCCGAATAAAGATATAATTTGTAATTAAATTAATCCTTTAAACTTTATTTTGTGAATAAGATAGAAAAGGTCAATCTCTTATGAATACAACGAATTAAGAACACGAATGAGGGAGAAGGGGAAAAATTAAAATCTTAAAAAGGAAGTTTAAGATTTTAGAACAAAAGTTATTTAGTTACCATTTTAATTAGGAAATTTCCTCACATTTGGTGGAATTCACACATGTATAGGGGATATTTTTTATTTTCTCAATCTCCCTCAAGACTATTTATGATACTTTAATATTTAAATTTAATTTAAAATCTAACATAAATTATAAAAACACAATATTAATTCTTTACATTGAATTTTAAAATATTCGGCATTTTCATTAATCATTTATGAGTATTAAGATTAAGGTTAACAGATTCGTAATTAAACTTAAGAGTAGAACAAAATAACGTCGATTTAAAAATGAAGGATAATTATATTGAAGAATCCCAAGAATTATATGAAACTAATTTAGGAGATAAACTCTCTGAACAAGGTATATTAATTTATTGCAAAAATATCATTAAAAATTATGAAATTGGAGATTTTATCGTAAAAGCAGTCGATAATGTATCACTAGAAATAAAGGATAGTGAATTTGTTGTTATAAAAGGTCCGAGTGGCGCGGGTAAGACCACATTATTAAATTTAATAGGAGGGTTGGATTCTCCTAATTCTGGAACAATCTATAACCAAGGAGTCAAAATTTCTGATATGGATCAAGAGTCTTTAGCTATATTTCGACTAATTAATTCAGGATTTATTTTTCAAAATTATAATTTGATCAGTACTCTTACAGCCGAAGAAAACATAATGTTCCCAATGAATCTTTCTGGAATGAAATTTGAAGAACAGAGAAGTAATGCTGTGAGATTGTTAAAAGAAATGAGATTAGGGGATAGGAGAGAACACTTGCCATTTCAGTTATCTGCCGGTGAACAACAGAGAGTTGCGATCGCTAGAGCGTTAGCAAATGATCCCCCAGTCATTTTAGCTGATGAACCAACTGCCAACCTTGATAAAAATACCAGTCAATTTATAAGAGATCTTTTCACAGATCTAAAATCTAGTGAAAAAACTGTAATAACAGTTACTCATGATGATGACTTAATAGCATTAGCAGATCGCTTAATTTCTTTTGAAGAAGGGAAAATAGTAGAAGAAAAATTAAAATTAAATTAAATAACAAAGTTTAAAGTCTAACATGTCATCTTTGGATTTTGCTCTAAAAGATTTTTACCGTAAAAAGAATCAGACAATTCCTTATTTAATAGTAATTATTTTAGTTATAGCCGTAACAGAATTCTTAATATACTTTACCTCCTCTTTGGGTTTAAACGTATTTATTCAATCTGATTTTTCAAATGATTTTTATTTCTCAGGAAGTATTAGTATCGTTTATAAACAGTTTATTACAATAATCCAAATTTTATTGATGATATTGGCTGTTTTGATAGTAGTTGCGATTTCAACCACTCATATCATTAATAAAAAAAAAGATATCGGAATAATGAAAGCTTTAGGCACATTACCCCGTAAGCTTTATAGTTTTTATCTTCTCGAGGTTTTTATAATTTTCTTCATTGGCTTTTTTTTGGGTATAATAGGGGGTCTTATTTCTTTTGAAATATTCATTTTAATAATTAACTCTTTCTATTTTTCTATAGAATTTCAAATAGATTTTGTATTTACTTCAATACTATTTGGTTCTTGTTTTTTTGGAATATTTTTTGTAGCGGGGTATGCATTAAGAAGAATGGGGAAAGCAGAAATAATAAAAACATTTTCAAAAGATATACCCCATGATTATGATGCTTCAAAAAAAATTCAATTTATTCCAAAATGGCTTTCTTCATTAGGTATAAACATCAAATTATCAATCATCAACACTCTACGAAGAAAGGGAGAGTTTAAAAGATATATTATTGTTTTTTCATTAATTACTTTGATAATTTTTACACTTGGATTAGGCACAATCGTTTTAAAAACATCATCAGAAGAGTGGATTCGTAGATCGCAAGGTGAAAATATTGTAGTAATCGGTCATGAGGAAGTGGTCCAAAATTATTCGCTGATGTATGAGATGTTCTCAAACCCTAGAATTTTCATTAGTCATACAGATATCAATTTTACCGATTCAAGATACTTATTTAGTATTAATAATGTGAGTAATATTAGAGAAACAATAGATAATATCGAGAAAATTGATGAGAGATTAATAAACTTCTGTGATACAGAAGAAATGAGTAAAACTGTTATTGTAGATGGGGATTATGTAACATACGGAAAAGAGAGGAAAGAGAATATCCCTATTATTGGAGTAAATATAAGTAAGATGATCCAAAATTTTGAGATCGAAGGAAATTATTCTACTCTTGATTATGAGATGATCGTAGGGGATGGTTTAGCATATAATTATTTTGATAAAGCCTTAATACAAAATCTTAAAATCACAAACATAGGCAATGAAAGTCAAGTATTTGAGATAACTGGAGTTATTATTGATAGTTTCTATAATGGATATACGGGTTATATGAGTTTAGAGTCTTTTCAGAATAAATTACTATTTTCAAATCAGACAATTAATCTTGTTTTATTAAAATTGAAAAGTGGGTCATATAACAATATCAAAGTAGATCTAGAACTCTTTATTGAATCTAATTTGGGAACTAATTTTACTCACTTCAAGCTGGATGGGGTATTTAAAAAGAATTTGAATTTCTTATTAAATTTATCATTATATCCTATGTTTTTAATGATTATAATGGCAATTCTTGGGATTCTTTCACTCTATAATTATCAAAAAAGCGGAATAATGGAAAAAGCAAGAGATTTCTTAATTATGAGAGCTTTAGGCTCCAAGAATAAGGTGATTAAAAGAATAGTTTTCCTGGAATCTACTTTTGTTATTATTCCGTCGCTTTTAATAAGTTTGAGTATAGGAATGATTTTAAATTCGGTTGTTATCTTTGGTCGCGTATATTTACCCCCATTATACATTCCCTTTATCCTTTTTGCTACTCTATTAGGTACTTTTATTTCCTTTAATTTTCTAAGCTTATATCCTATTATGAGAAAAATCAATAAATTTTCGATTAAAGATTTTGATATTTATTAAAAATTCTTAATTTAATGTAATATATGGAAAATTTTATAAAATTTAATGAGTTAAATTTTAAAATCTATAATTCTATTAATAAATTAAATTCCAAGAAATAAATAATACTTTAATATGTCAGAAGACGAGTTAAAAGTTAAAATTAGAGAATTAGAGTTAGAATTGGAGAAAAAGGAAGTTGAACTTGTAGAAAGAGACATTGATTTACTACAGGAATATATTAAAACACAATTTCCCACTTTTAAGGATACAGATGCGTTAGATCTCCTTAATAATAAATATCTCGATAGGATCGAACTACTTGAAAATGTAATAATGAAATTAGAAGAAATCATGCAATTGGAAGAAGGAGCTAACACGCAGAGTAAAAAAATGCAAATCGCAGAGTCTAAATTTGTATATGAATTGGAGGAGAAAGAAAGATACATTCGAGATCTAAAGAATACTATGGGTATACTCAGAAAAGACTATACTCAACTCCAACAAGAGTATGAGGTGCTCCAAATCGAACTTGATAAATTTAACAATGCTTCTGTTATTAGAGTAGAAGATTTAAGGGAAAGGACTCCTTTAAACACGTTAGTGGCAGATTTACAGGAAAAAGTAAACAAACAGAAATCACTTATAAATAAGTTAAAATATCAACTTGAAGAAACGGCAGAATTTAACACAAAATTGAAAGAAAAGGATGATACAATTGAAATTTATAAATCAGAAATCAACGAATTAAACCAGAAAATAAGTGAATTGAGTTCTTCTTCCCAAAAAGAAAGTACTGATTCAATAACAAAAAAATTAATAGAAGATCTTCAAAACCAATTAAACAAATCTAAGAGACAAATACTTGACTTAAAACAAAGACTATCTAAATCTCAGAAAAAAAGTAATAAACCAGATAAAAAAGATGAAGAAATTGAAAAATTGAAAAATGAGATAAAATCTTTGAAAAAAGGGAAAATTATGACAGATTTAGATCAAGCTGATATAACATCATCGGATATGATTCATACATTAAAAGATGATTTACAGAATAAATTGAACAAGTCAAAATTGGAAGTAAAATCACTTCAAGAGCAACTTAAGAAATATCAGACTGGGGCTTTTTCAGAAACAGGTGATTCACATAAAGAAATTGAAGGGCAATTAAAAATGCAAAGAGAGACAGTTATATTTTTGCAGAAACAATTAGAGGCTAAAGATGGGGAAATCGAAACTATAAAAAACGAAGCGGTGCAAATTAAAAAAAGATATAGACAGTTAGAAAACCAATTAAAAACAAGAGATCAAAAATTAAATGACTTACAAAAACAAATTGAACTTCGGACTGCTCGAACAATAGCTCAAACTCAAGAGGAACCTCATTTAGCACTGAGATTGAGGGAACTTAAAAGTATGATTAATGACTTACAAAAACAGAATACTGAACAAAGAATGGAAATTGCACAATTAAGAAAAAAATAAGTGCTACTAGCATGCTTTATTAAATGGTTTTTTAACATTGACTATTTTTCTTATTGTGATTGAATAATAAAAGTTATTTTAAATATTTTAATAGGTTTATCTAATTATGGAACTCACATTGCATGTTTTAGGAAGTTCCGCAGCTACTCCTACGAGAGACCGCAATTTGTCTTCAATGGCAATTAGATATCGAAATAAAATTCTCTTATTTGATTGTGGTGAGGACTTCCAACGTCGATTTGCTGAAGCGGGATTAAAATTTAATAAACCTTTAATGATTTTTATATCCCATTTTCACGGAGATCACATCATTGGATTACCAGGATTTCTTTTTCGATTAAGTTTAAATGATAGAACTGCTCCAATTGTGATTTATGGCCCTAGAAATCTTTTTCTTTATCTTTTTTTACATAGAAAAATCCTGGGTCTAAAAACTAATTATCCGATTAAGATTTATGAAATAGACCACCTTACAGAGGAGTTAACTGAATTTGAAGGATTAGAATCTGAAGAGCCAAAGAATAAAACCAAGATACAAGATAATATAATTTATGAATCTAAATATTATACAATAAAATATGCCTTAGTTGATCATTCTGTAATAACATACGCATTTGCTTTTGTTGAAAATCCTCGTTTTGGAAAATTTGAACCCGAAAGGGCAAAAGCATTAGGAATTCCAGAAAGTCACCTCTGGAAAAAATTACAAGAAGGAGAAATTATTGAGTATCAAGGAAAAAAAATTGATCCCAGAAAAGAAGGGATAATAGGTCCCAAAAAACCTGGTAGAAAAATAACTTATTCCGCTGACTTAGTACCTAGCAAATCCATCATTGAGCTTGGAAAAGACTCTGATATATTAGTTCATGAAGCGACTTTCGCTAAAAAGTTAGCAAACACAGCCCTAGAAAAGAAGCATTCAACTTCTGTAGATGCTGCTAATGATGCTAAAAAAATGAATGCAAAACAATTAATCCTTACACATATTTCATCTAGATATCAAGATGATGCATCAAAACTTCTTGAAGAAGCAAAAGAAATATTCCCTAATACTATTTTGGCCGAAGATCTTCTCAAAATTGAGCTAAAATAAATTATGGAAGAGATTATAATTTATAAAAAAAGAGAAATTCAAAAAAAAACTGTTTATTTCTTTATTATTAGCCCCCGGCAATGTGTGGGAGAATAATTACTTCCGATTTCTCATTAATCTTAGTCTCTGGGTCCGCTTTCTTTCCATCGACTAAAATCCCGAAAAATTTTCCCTCTAGGTTTAATTCCTTTAGTAGATCTCCAATAGTCATAGATCTCTCAGGGCTAAACGTCTCATACAATCCGGTATCCAATAACTCATTTATTTGTTTCATCTGATAAAAAACCTCTTTTTTAATTATTTATATTATAATTTTGATCATATTTAATATTATTTCCTTAGTAAAATTTGTCTCATAAAATCTGGATCCCATCACATGTGAGGAGTGATTTCCAATTTAGAACCCAAAATCACGAAATTTTTTATTTTCAATTTAATTTCTCTACATAGTTATTTTTTCTGAGGAGATCATAAAATTATCGAAGATGAAGAATTCATTGATTACACTGAGTTTTTGGAGAAAATAAGAGAATCTGAGTCTAAAATTAAGAGTATTGAAGATCCCATAGAACGAAACAAATCAATACAAGAACTTATTTTGGTTTCAATCAATTTCTCTAATGAAATTGCCCAATCTGGGGAATTTTTTGAAGCAGGAGAATTTTTATATTCTGTAGCGGAAATAATTGAAGACCTCGATTTTTCTGAATCGATTAATTTATATAACAAAATCATAGAATTATATAAAAAACAGATTATTGACTATAAATTACAGGCAAAATTGCATGAAGTTGCTGAGCTCTATTTAAGGATTGCTGAGATTTTTCAAGACAAATTTGATGATACCCTTTCAGAAAAAAGAAATATCTTAAATAGTATTAACTTCTTGAAACAAGAAAGTACTCTTTTAAAAGAATTTGATGAGACAAGGAAACTTGCCCAAAATTACCAAAATATAGCTGAATTGTATTGGAAATCTTCTGATTTTAAAAATGCGATTAAATATTACGAAAAAGTAATCAATATCTCAAAGATTCACCATTTTTTTGATATGCTATCTTTCTCTTATCAGCAAATTAGTACATGCTATGAGGAATTAGATGATTATGGCAAATCCCAAGAATCTATTTTGGCGGGAGTAGAATTTTTCTCAAATTTAGCGACTACCTTAGAAGAGAAGAATGAGAGCTTAACATTAGCTCAAATATATCAAGTATTGAAAAATCTTTATAAAATTTTAGCTGAAGAAGATCAATATATAAATTACTCTAAAAGAGAAGCTGGAGCTTATATAGATTTGGCAGAAAAGCTCGAAAAGACAAAAGAAAACTATCATAAAATTGCTAGATATTATCGGGGTGCAGGATTATGTTATCAAGAGATAGAAAATAATCTAATTGAGTGTGCTTCATGTTTTTTATTAGCTGGAAACTTTTCAGAAAAATTGAAAGATTTTGATCAAGCAGCGACGAATTTTTTCGATGGTGCTAATGTTTTTAAGGAATTAAATAATTTGGAAATGGCTTATAAACATTACGTGAAGGCTGGAGATAATTACTGGAAGATAGGGAGTATTAATGAATCTACAGAGAGTTATTTAAATGCATATGATATTGCTATAGAGGGACACTTAGAATATAATAGATTTGGTATATTTAATCAAATAATTAGAGGATTGAATAAAATTGCTGAAGAGGGTTTGAAAAACAAACAATTTTATACAGCCGCAACTCTGATCTTGGAGAGTATAAAATTTTATGAACAGCTTGATACAGCTAAAGATTTTCTTTTACGAGAAATGGTTAATAATGTTTATCGTTATTATTATCGGGCAGCTAATTTAAAAAGAATAGGATATTCTCATATAGTTCTCAGTTATGTCTTAGCTTCCATTTCATGCATTTTAAATGGGAAATTAGATAAAGGCTGGAAAGTTATATCAGAGATCGAATATAAAGGTCCAACGGTAAATAAATACAAAGAAATAATAAAAATAATGATCGACCAAGTATCGAGGGGTTATGAAGTCGAGCTGAATAATTTCCCCTTTCCGTTAAGAAGATTAATTGAAAGTTCTGAAGAAATTATGTTTCTTTTAAAATTATTCAAGGGATTTAAATTAAGATAATTTTTCTTTTATTTTTACTTTTTATAATTATTAATGGTAGCACGAGAAGAAATTGTTATAAGTTTTGATTTAGATTATACACTAATAAATAATAGGAAAGGTATTGTTAATTCATTTAATTATGCTTTAAGGAAATTTGGTCTGCCTGAAGTAAATAAAACTATCATTCAACATATGATAGGACTTCCTTTAGATGATATGTTCACAAGATTTACTGATCTAAATACCTCAAAATTATCCTTTGCATTTCGAGAATATTATAGAACTAAAGGAATCTACCAATCTAAATTATTGTCAGGAGTAAAAAATAAACTGATGCAATTAAAACTCCATAATTTTACTTTAGGTGTAATAACATCAAAAAAGCAAAGTATTGCAGTACAAATTGCAGAGCATTTAAAAATTGATAGATTTTTTGATTACATTTTAGGAGAAACTGAAATCATAAAAAGTAAATTAGACCCAAATCTAATACAAATCTTATCAAAAAAGTATCCAAAATCTAAATTTTTAATTATTGGAGATCATCCTAAGGATGCGATGCTCGCAAAATTTCTAGGATGTCCATTTATTGGAGTATTAACCGGTTTTCACACAGCATCCCAATTAAAAAAAGCGAGAGAAAATGAGATATTAACTCTAATTGTAAAAAAAGTTAAAAAAATTACACTTGATATGATTTATTCACTATGTAAAATTTAAGATTAAAGTAATAACTTGATAATAAAAAAAGATAAAAAAAAGAATAGAAATCTCTATTTCTCCCAGGACTCGTATTCTTTCATAAATTCTTTTGGCTTCCATTGTGTATCCATAAATTTTGGAATGCCTGAACTGTCACGAGGGCCAACAACAACATATGCGTCAGCTTCATCTTCTAAGGCTCCGCTTAATCGAGCTGCCATTCCGGGAATAACTAAAATTCGGTGTTTTACGTTATCAAAAGCTTTAAATTCCTTAACAGCTTCAGCTATTCCCCCCGCGTTGAATTGACCACCAGCTACCGCACTTTCTATCCCTATTCCCTCTGTATCAACCACTAAAAGCCAGCAATTTAGATTTGCTCCCTGTAAATCCTGCTCTACTGGAATTTTTGTCATTCTATAATTGCTTGTTACAAAAATAGGAGCCATATCATCGGGTTCTCCGATTTTATAAATACCAGCATCCACTGCAGGGTAAATTCTTGGATCAGAAAATACACTCTGACGCAAGGTCATCAGAGCTAAAAGTGCCCAGATTTCTTCTTTTTTCTGCCCTGTGTGTAAAACTATTAAATTCGTATCTATAGATTCCATAATTGCACCCATGATTATTTCTTGGAATTGATGTTCCCAAAGCTCCTTATCATTCCCAATTTTAACTTGATTCCAATAAACCGCAGGAACACCCATAATTGGCCATCCAGCGTTGACGTCCTCTTTATCGATAGCAGCAGTTCTTAACTGCATAATCTTGTCATATGTTGTTGATAGATTGCCAGGACCAAAAAACGTTCCTGAATCCAGTATCATTTCTTTAACTCCTAGTTTCTGCAATGTCGCACTTAGGGACATTAATTCATCTAATTCATTTGAAAAAACAGCTATAGGTAAATTATTTTGCACAGCAAACTTGCCAATTTGTTCCCAAGAATCCTTTGTGGCTCCATATAACAATGGTCTTTTGTCTTTAATTGCTTCCGCAGCGTATAGCAAAATGTCGACGTTAAAAGTACATAACATAATTGGAAGATTTGAGAGTTCTGCAACTTTACTTGCAGCTAATTTGAATTGTTCCTTATCTCCAGATACGTTTCTTAATGCAATGCCATCTAGAGTAAGTACATCACCAATCCGTTCTATCTTAAGATCTGTGAGATATCTAACAGTTTCCTCTAAATCACCATCATCATCTGGGATTTCTATAAAAATTGCTGTCTGGTTATAAAAAGTTAATTGATGACGGTAGAGGACTTCCTCACCCCCGATTATGGCAACTCTATCACCTATGCCAACAGTTATAGGTTTCTGAGGTGGCGTTATTAGGATTATCAATTTCTCTCGATTCTTTGCCTGCTTGGGATCTTGCATTAGATGTGAGCAATCTTGAACAATAACTTTCCTTTCCAATATATCTGTCGCAAAAGCCATGCATGTATCGTATCCACACTCTTTACAATTACTTTTATCTAAAAGTGCATAAATTTCTAGTGGACTTGGTCTTGCCATTATACATTCCCCAAATAAAACATTTTTTTCCTTAAATAAGTATGTGTAGTCTAATTGTAAATTGAATTAAAAATTTAGTTTTTTCAGACCTATTCTGGATCAACACTTGATTATAAAAAAAAACTCTTTTAAATTCAATAAGTAAACCAATTCGAATTTTATTTTATTGGAAAGAAATAAAGAAAATAAATTGAAATTTAATGATTGATTGGATTTAATAATATTCTGTTTTTGATAATAGAAACGCGAAAAAGCTGTAGAAGCCAATATTTACAACACAACTGATGATTAAATATATTAAAACCTCTTCAAAACCACCCGACAATAATAACGATGGAAAATATGTATTAAAATATACGAAATAAGTAGACGATTTAAGAGTATTTAGCATCGTTTGACTTAAAAACACTCCAACTACCACTGTGACCGTGCTGACAATAACAGTTAACATCCATCCTGTAAAACCTTGAAATTTACTTTCAGCAAATTTTCCAGCAAGAATCGCTGCGATTATCGGTGCAGCTAGATACCCTAAACTGAGTATCAAAAAGGCTGTATCTCCGTTAAATAGAGGCTGAGCTATTGCCCCATCCAAATTAATAAATGGTGTACTAGCAACTGAACCGAAAAGATAAAAAATAATCATTAGAGGAGCATCTTCAATTGTGGTCATCAAGGAATCGAATCCCCCTGAATCTTGATCTATTGCAAAATATAAGATTACAAATATAAAATTTAATCCAACAAAAGCCACTAAACTTAATAAAAATGATTTTCCAAATCCCATTTTTTTCAAACTCTTTTTTTCAATAAACTTTTCTATTATCTATCTTTGATTATGAATGCATTTTATTATGATATAAATGAAATTTATTTTTAAATTTTAGTGAAAGACAAAATAAAAATTCACACTTTTTGAAATATAGATTCGATGTCTTGATAAATCAAAGATTTAATTATCAACTTTTTCAAATTTTTCTTAAATTTCTATTTGGATAAACAGCTTATCGTATTAAAAATCAACTTTATTATCCCTACACTCCCAAAGAAGATATAAAAACAATCTTTTATTTTTTAGAAGAACTAAATAGAAGATTCAAAAATTTGAAATGACACCTCCAAAATTTAAATATTTATCTTCTCTTATTATAATGACAAATTAATGAGAAGAGATAGTAAAAGATTTGCCCTTGGGAAGCTTAAACATGAGTATTTAGTTAAATTACTTTCGGATTTAGAAATTAATGACGATAGAGTAATACTAGGCTCTAAAATTGGAGAAGATGCCGCTGTCATTGACATACCCGGGAAAAATTATTTAGTTGCTAAAACTGATCCTATTACTTTTGCTACTGATCAAATTGGGTATTATGTAGTAAATGTTAATGTTAATGATGTTGTTTGTACTGGAGCCAAACCTAAATGGTTTCAAGCAACAATTTTACTACCTCAAGAAAATACAACAGAAAGCCTTATTGCTAATATATTTAAAGACATTTCTGATTCTTGTAAATCTTTGGGAATTGCCGTAATTGGAGGACATACAGAGGTTACACCTAAGCTTAATAGACCAATAGTAATTGGTTCTTTACTAGGAGAGGTTAAAAAAGAAAAACTCGTTCGAACGTCTGGAGCAGAACCAGGAGATGCAATAATTCTCACAAAAGGTATATTTATTGAGGGGACTTCAATAATTAGTCGTGAAAAAGGAAGTGAGTTAAAAGAAAAGGGATATACATCAACTTTTATAGAAAAATGTAAGAATTACCTATATGAACCGGGCATTAGTGTATTTAAAGAAGCGATATTGGCTAACAGTCGCTTTAGAATTAAATCATTTCATGATCCAACAGAAGGAGGACTTGCTACGGGTCTCGCTGAAATGGCTATTGCATCTAATACTGGAATAGTAATTGAGAGAGAAAATGTTTGCATTCTCCCAGAACCTTTAATATTAAGTAAAATTTATGGTTTGGACCCAATGGGAACAATTTCATCAGGATCACTCTTAATTGCTATAGACGATGATTTAAGTGAGGAATTGATTGATTTATTAAAGAAAAATAAAATTAATACTGAAAAAATTGGTCACTTCGTCGAAAAGGAGAAAGGTTTGACTATTAAAGAGAATGATGGAAAGGTACGTCCTTTATTCTATTCAGAAACTGATGAGATAACAAAAATTTTTTAAATTATAACAAATTAGACATATTCTTGCACAATTCTATTAGTTAACCAATATTTTTATTTTCATGTTTTTATTTTATTAATAACTTACCTTATTTTTTTAGGGTTTTATTGTTTTGAATATATGTTAAGATTGAATAAATTATTGATTAAGCTTGATTAACAAAGAACTAAGCGATAACTTAAATTTCTTGGAAAAGAGAATTAAGGGTCAAGATTTTAGTCTTAAATTTGAGACAAATGTGTTTTTTGAAATCTTAGAAAGGAAAAAAGAGAAATATGAAGAGTTTCAAAATGAAATTAGGCTAAGATGGGATGAATTTATTCATAAGAACCAAAAAAGAATAATAAAGAAAACCTTTACAACCTTTTTCTATGAAAATTTTAATGATTTATTTCAAAATTTTCTCCATATTTTTTTCGGATTTAACGAAAGCTCATTAAAATTAAACATAAAAGAAAAAATCTCTGAAAAAATTTTATTTTTTGAATACAATTATCTCTTATCATCTGAAGAAATCGATTATTTTAATAAAACCTCAAAAGAATTTGAGGGTAAACTGCTTAATGGATTTACGCTTCCTACAGGTTACTTTTATTTCCTTGTTAGAATCTTAGGAATAGTAGTCAGAAAGACAATTCAAGAAAGAGTCTTTATTTTACTTGATGGTGTTAAAGTAGAGAAAGGCAATAATACTGAAACTCTAAATTTTATGATTATCATAAAGGATAGCAAGGATGAAATTTTCCGCAAATATTATAACATGGTTCTTTATTACTTCTTAAGACAATTTAAAGGCATCCCTGAAAATTATTATAACACATTACTAGAAGGAAGAGAAAAATTATATCAAATAGCTTTAGATGAATATACGTATGCTAAGGAGAAATTGGTTGATTTACTTTATTATTTTTATAAGAAATGCATTCTATTACAAAGTTTTTCACCATTATTAGACTTCTTTAATTTTGTAGGATCTAGAGTGGAGGATTCTGTTTTTTCTAAAATCGATATTATTAAGAAAGGATTTTTAACCAATCTGGATGATTATAGTGATACTAAAAAGAATTCTATAATTAAATTTTTTGAATATCTTGATAAAAAATCAACACTTTATTCAACATTTCAAGCGAATAATCTGCCATCTCAAAAATCTCAATTAAACTTATTTTTTCTATATATGAAATATTATTTTGGAAGTGGTTTAGAAGCATTAGAAGTAGGAGATTTGCTTTTCTTACCTGAGATGTTTAAAACTAATCTAGACTTATATAATAAGAATAACGAAGATGTCATAAGTGCTAATTCGATTAATAATATTAAAGAATTTCTCAACTTCTTCTCTACTCTCTCAAATATCGAAAACATTGATCTTTTTTTCCGTAGATTATTTAATAAGAATATTTCAGAGCTTAATTATGGCTTTTTTAAGACTTTTCTCAAGAGCTTTAACACAGATTTTTCAATGAAACTCGATAAAGAAAATACCATCCTTTTAGAAAGTCCTAAAAATATACCTTTTTCATTCAATAAAATAGTTGACCATATATGTAGAATTCTTTATGTTTTAATAGACAAAATTTTTCTCAGATCTAATCCAGATGATGCCTCTCCGAACTTTATTGATCCAAGGAGTCGTTATATTGGGAAAAATATTGCTTTAAGGGTATTAGAATTATTTGTTTTCCAAGATATTAACTACTCAGATGACGTTTGGCCTGACTACATAATCAGTTTAAACAAAGAATATCTTAAAAAAGAAATGGAAAAGTATAACATTGTGATATCAGATGATCATTTTTACTCTGATGAAGAGCTAACACAAATTATGATCACTTATAATATCCAATCATTCTCAGATCAACCCTTTTTTGAAGAATGGCTAATATTTGACATTATTGTTCCATTAAATAATTTTATATTAAATATTAGAAATACTGTTAGTTCCTTAAATCAAATTGAAGTATACGAAAAATTGAGTAAATATTTTACTTCAGGTATTCAAGATGAACAAATAATAAAAGAAATTAAGTTTGTTTGTCAACAAATTGCCCCATTTTGGAAAAAATTTGAGTAACCTTATGTTATTTTAAAAATTTCTAAAAATTTCTGAAAATCCTCTTCTATATTAACAATAGGTATGTCCAAATTTATATTTTCAATAACTTTGGTTTCACATATAGTTCCAGAAATCATTTTTACGTTGTCTGTTAATTGAGATTCAATCTCACTTATTTTACTGATACACAACACTGTGGAGTGGTTCAAATTCCTAAATCCTTCAAAAAATATTATATCAATTTCATGAGGACCCTGATTCAACCACTTAATGAAATCTTCTAATCTAACCTCTTTTGAGTTTAAAAAGATAGCCATTTCTTTATTGAGGTTTTGAATTATTGAATAAGATGCTCCAGATTCCGTGAAAATACGGGAATCCTTTCCTTTTGCGTCAATTTGATGATGCTTAACATTTTTAATTACAGCAACGTTATATCCTAGCTTGATTTTGAACATTTTTATCGCGTTCATAATAAAATATGTCTTCCCCGACCCAGAATATCCTATAACATCAATAATTCTAATAATCATCACACTTTTAATTTCAGTCTGCTACTAAAAATCAAGTTTTCTTAATTCTTTTTATTCTTAGCAATAAAATAATATTGTAATATTTTACTATTTAATATATATTTAATTAAGATATTTATGTAGAATTAAAATACTATTGAACATCGATGCACAACAAAAAAGAATACTTGGTATTTGATGCTAATTTCTTTATTTGTATGCTTCAAATTAGAGCACGAAATATTTTAGGAAATTTAGAAAAAGCAGCAAAAGAGCTAGGTTATGAATATTATATCTCTGAGGTAGTATTTCATGAAATAAAAGCCCCACATACATATAAAGATAAATTACGCCAAATTTTAAATGTACAAGAGATATTACCCATAGAGATTGACAGCATAAAGAATGATCTCATTCCATATAATGTAAGATTTCCTGCTCAAGACCCAGATCTTTCGTTAGTTTACATTGCAAAAACTTTAATAGATAAGGGAAAATCTTTTCCAATTCACCTTATTACAGACGATTTTAAGCTTGTAAAAAATACTAGCTTACTTTACAAAGGTAGAATTAATATATTATCTCTTTCGAGTTTCCTCCTAAAGATACAAAGAACTACCACTAATTCTCAAATGAGAAAATATTTCAAAGATATTTGGAAGAGAAGTCTTAATTATACATTATCCTATATGATTGAACGCTCTAAAACCTATCCTGCCGAAAAAAAAATTACTTGGCTAATTGAAAAAGCAATTACTGTAACTGAAGACTCGATTTTAACCCAAGATGTTGAATTAGAGAACCCAGATGTCGGTATGAAATTTGAAATCGGCGCCTCGAGGTATTTAGACGAGATAAGTATTGCTGAAAAGTATATCTCGAACCAAAACATCCCCAAGAGTGAGGAGGACAAGGTACTGGGTATTATAAAATTCCTTGAGAATTTAAAAATTTCTAGAGAATATGTTTCAAGAGCAAGAAAGGCAATTATTCGAAGTAATTCGAAAGAAGCTGTGAAATTTTTAAAAAAAGGGAATGAGTTTTTAATATCACTACTTCAAGTTGCTTCAGGACAATTAACACAAAGGAAAGATTATGAGATTATCCAGCAACTGATCTGCTCAGAGATCAGTAAAATGGAATTTTTAAGAGCATATTTGTTGGTATCTCTAGGTAGGGTAAATTCGGCTATTAGTTCACTTGAAAGAGCTGCATTATTCTCCACAATTATCCATAATCATAAAACTTGTTTAACTCTAAATTATTTAAAAGCTTTAATATATATATTTCACGGATTATACAAAAATGCAATAATGCAATATAACTTTACTGAAGAATTGGCAGAAATTTACGAGGATGATAAATTGAAATTAAAATGTTTATTAGGAAAAGCTATTGCACTGTATATAGAAGGGCAGGATAGGGACACTGCTATGTCTATCATGGAAGAAATATCAACAATGGATTTAGACGAAAATTTTCTTGATGCTATCATAGTATTTAGTGAACTAGGTGATTACTTCTTAGCTTTAGGACATTCCCAAATTGCGGCTAATTTATATAATCAAGCCTTAGAAGTTTCTATTGATTATAAATTAACCTTAAAAAGTGAGATATTAATTGAAAAACTCAAGAGATCATATATTGCCACTGTATTAGACGGTTATTCAGCAGAAGATATGGTTGATAAGTTGGATCTTTTACTAGATAAAGCTTATTCAATTAAAGATGTGGAAAAATATAATGAACAAATAAAGAAAATCTCAAGCTTTAATCTGTTGTTTTATACTCCTTTCCCGTATATCACAGGTAAGAAGAGAATTATTCCATTTTCAAAATTACCTAAAGAACTTAAAGAAGATTTTTTAGAAGTAGTCTATTTTGAAAAAAGCCTTAGTGATCAAAACCAAATACTTTTTATAGTGTCTCATTATGAATTAGGTTTATTAGGGATTCTCGTACAGACAAACGAAAATATTACTGGAATAGCGGAAAACTATACGCTCAGAATAAAACCGACAGCTAAAGTAAAAATTTATGAACCTGATGAGGACTTGAAAAATGATTATTTAATCCGTGCTATTATCGAAACTACTAAAATTGATCAAGTTAGGATTAATTATACTCTCCCATCTTTCTTTAAACAGTTGAACTTGTAACAGAATTTTTTGTTAAAGCTATAAAAAGTGAAGTTAAATTGAAATCTGTTAATCTTTCCTTAAACTTTTGTCTCGTTGGCTTATCTGATGACTGTGAATTGCACAGCTGATACAATAGTACTTGGTTGTAGATGATGATTGTATTATAGTTCCTGCTTTTTTCAATTCAGCAAACATCCTACCATCAACTAAAGATGTTCTTCTTGTAATAGCTTTAGCTTTACTACGAGCAACAAATCGACCACATTTATAGCATTGAACTTTATAGTCCTGGCCCTTCCGGCTTCCGCTTTTTCCCCCGCTTTTTCTTTTTTTAGGAATAAAAATCAGCTAGTTTTTATTTTGTTTTGTTTTATATAATGTTTCTAATGAAATTTAATTGGATAAAACTTAAAAAATTTATCCTTAGCTATGATAAATCTCGAAATCGAATAAGTAGGAAATATTTTTATGAATTTAGTAATATATTGTTATCATTCGGATTTTAAAGTCTTAATACTATAAATAAATCTTTGTAGAACTGTATAAATTAAGGTAAAAATATAAATTATTATACTGATAAGAAAAACTGGTGTGACTGGAACTCTAGTGATAAAAGGGATAGTAAATGTAAAAGGTTTATTAAATGAAAGGTATGTTACAAAATAGAAGATTAGTTCTCCAATAATAGCGAAAAGTAAAAATAAGATTCGTTCAGCTCGTTCCATAAATCCAATTCCTTTCATATTTACTCCTTCAATTTCAGCTCTAGAACGTATGTAAGAAATCATAATAACTAAGAATAAAACTAAATAACCTAATAAATAGTTTAGCAAACCTCCATAAATTAAACCCAAAATACAAATAGCATCAGAAAGCCTATCTAAATTCGAATCTAAGAATGCACCAGCTTGAGTTTCTCTTTCTGTTCTTCTTGCCACTTCCCCATCAAATAAATCCATAGCACCTCCTATTCCCATCATAAAAGGAATAATCCAGGAAAGGTATAAAGAAAAATACAATCCAAATATAGCTATTAATAATGATGCAACTATTGAACAGAGGAATCCTATATAAGAAATTGTATTGGGGGTAATGTTATGTTTAATAAAAAATTCTACAGGGTGCTCTATGTACCTAGTTGAAATCTCTCTTTGTCGAGCTCGTTTCTTTGTATCTTCTATTTCATTCAAATCCTATGTGAATCCTAAAATCCTATAATTTAGATTAATATTTTTAAAATTTCTCTCTAATAAAAAATTTATTATATTAATAAAATGTGAAATTTCAACAACTTAATTACTGAAGATGCTAAATATGATTGATTTCCAAGACTTATAGCTGGTATTTTTAATGTTAATAATTTTTTTGAACTAAGAAATTCATCTTCCTGGCTCCCAATTATAAATAAGATATTTCTCTTTTCTTTTATTCTTCTTTTTAGTTTTAAGAAGTCCTTACCATCTTCTCTTAAAGTAAATATACTATAATTTAATTTTTGAAATTTCTTTATTGCCTTCAAAATACTCATTTTTGAGGTTTTGATAGAATTAAGTGGATTATTACTTGCTTTATCTGCTAAATCTGATTTGAAAAGGAACTTTACAAAATAGTTTGTTAGCTTTAATTCATTTTTTGGGAAATTTCTATAATCCAATATTTCTGGGTTAAAAATAAATGTACCGTAATTATCTAAAAATATCCAAATTTGGATATTCTTTTCAAAATATCCTTCATTTAATATAGCCGCTAGAATACACCTTGAAACCACATCTAATCTGCCAGAAGACCCAGGAACATCCTTAATTGTATAATTATTGAGATTAACTGTCGCAGATTTAATAAAAAATATTAAATTCATTGAAGGAAATTGCACTATATTTTATATTATTATCATGAATTTTCTTATAAAATAATTTAGACATTTTCATATTAAATACTAGACTCTAATTTAAAAATAGATTCATAACTTAGCAAATATATTTATACTTTCTTCGGTGCATCATGAGAATCTAAAGATTTAATGGTATTGTTTTTTTTATATCTAATGATCAAGTAGAATGTAGAAGACATTAGAACTACAGAGATAACAATACCTAAAATTGCAGCACCGTAATCGTTTGTAATCCAACCGAAAATAGGTAACCAGGGAGAAACTAAATTATCTAACCATGATTCACCATTTTGATCGATTAATACGCGTTCTAATCCGTCTGGGCCACTAGATAATATTCCAATAGTGAATCCCACCGCAATCATTAACGTCAATGTTCCAGTTAAGGCTATTATTGAAATAATCGGTCTTCTATATTTTGAAATATTAATAAGTCTCATTTTTTTCATCATTATTGATTCTGTTGTAATAAAATCTGGTTTTACTCTATATATATACGATATAATTAATGCGGATATTATTGCCTCACCAATACCAATAAAGAGATGCCAATAAACCATTGCGGGAATAGCGATTTTAATGGGGACCGCCCCAGAAAAACCTATTTCAATCCCACATATAAGAGCTGCCAATAATATAGAAATATATGCACCAATTGCCGTTGCAATAGAAACTTTTAATTCTTTTCTGATAGCTGTTTTATTTAAGATTTTCACTAAAAATACAACAATATAAAACCCAAAAATTCCACCAATTATTCCCATATTGAAAGCATTCGGTCCTAAGGCAATAATTCCCCCATCACCAAATAGACTCTGTACAACTAGAACCAAGAAAAGAATTATAACAGAAGCCCATGGTCCTAATATAACAGCAATAAGGGTTCCTCCAATTAAATGACCAGAAGTTCCTCCAGGGACAGGATAATTTACAAATTGAAATGCAAAAATAACTGCTGCTAAAACTCCAATGTAGGGAATTAATTTTTCAGAATCTTCTTTCTCAAAGATTTTTCCAATTTTAAAATATCCTAGAATCATAACCGCTATAACAATGACCCATAGGAAAATTAATGTTGTCGGATTTAATAAACCATCTGGTAGATGCATTTTTAAAACAAAAAAGTTATTTTTTTTTGTAATGATAAATTAGAATGTTACTGAATTATAAAAAAGTATGAAAATTATTAAATATTACTTTTTTAAAAAATAGTATGAAAGAATAGAATAAATTGTTTAAATTCTCTGTTAAGTTGATTAAATTTTGAAGACATACTTGCCCTTTAGACTTGAAAATGAAAAAATTTATTTAAAAAAAAGTCATCCTTTAACTCGTTTAATTTTACCGTTTATCATTGTAGTACCTTTTATTATTATAGATGATTTATATCTGATAATTTCTCTTATACTAGTTGTTTTAATTATTGATATAATCTTTAGATTAAACATAAAGGAAATACTTTCAAGATTAAAAATAGTCATTCCCTTTGTATTTTTTCTTACTTTTTTCATTCCTTTATATCTTGGTGATATTGTACTTTATCAATTTAATATAGGAATTACAATAAAAATTTTCAAAGAAGGACTACTTCTAGCTTCTCTAATATTTTTAAGAGTTCTTGGAACATTATTTATATTAATATCCTTTTTCTCAACTTTAACTTATTCTGAATTCATAGAAGCTTTAACAAAATTAAGAATTCCTTCCATTTTTGTAGGATCCTTAATAATTATGTTGCATTATATTCCAATCTTAGCAAAATCTAACAGAAAAATACTAGAAGCACAAGAAATGCGTGGAAAAAATATTGCCACTTATCGTCAAAAATTAAAAACTCATGCTTATATCATGGGGAAGAGTATTGTAATAAATATGGAGAGAAGCGAAAAACTGTACGAGAGTTTGAAAATGCGAGGTTTTACAGGAAAAATAACATTTGCTTCAAAAAAATTTAAATTAATTGATTTGAGTTTTTTTACTCTTTTCAGTTTAATCATAGTTTTTATGGTTTTTATATTAAATTTGCAATTAATATATCAAGGTGTAATTACCTTATTTTTGCCGTAGAAGTTGAAAATCTAAATTTCAGTTATAATAATGGATTTGAAATTAATAATCTTTCTTTTAAAATCGAAAACAACGCAATTTATGCTTTAACAGGAAATAATGGTTCAGGTAAAACAACGTTATTGAGATTATTGGTAGGATTATTGAAACCTAAATCTGGTACAATTAGGATTTTTGAGAAGAATGTTACAAGAAATAAACGAGATTTATGGGAAATTAGACAATCGGTCGGTTTTTTATTTCAAAATCCCGATGATCAACTTTTTGCGCCAACAATAGAAGAAGATATCAGCTTTGGAGCAAGAAACTTAAAACTTGGAGAAGATCAAGTAAAGCAAAGAGTTGACTGGGCATTGAAAGCAGTTGATTTAGAAGATTATAGAAATTATTCACCATTTAACCTTTCATGGGGGCAAAAAAAGAGAGCAGCATTAGCAGGAGTCTTGGTAATGAAACCTAATTTGCTAATTTTAGACGAACCCTTTGCTAATCTTGATTTTAAATCAATATATAATCACTTAAGAATTATTGAGAAATTAAGGAAAGAAAATCAAATTACAATTTTCTTTACTACACACAACCTATTTTTCGTTGAAAATTGGGCAGAAAAAATATTGGTTTTACATGAAGGCAATATCGTGTATGAAGGCACTCCTCATGAAGGTTTAAAGAATTCAAATATTAAAGTATTACTAGGATCATATGATAATCTTCTCTCATTAATTAAAAAAGGGAAGAAAACTGAGAAAATAGTTAAAAATGGCATAGATTTAGCCTAGAAACACTAACTCTATATTCTCATTTTAAGGAAATACCTTTAAAATCAAATATGTTCTCTCGTGCTAGGCAATATTCTCTATGCACTTTTGGGAACATAATCATGTCTCCTGCGTACTGACTCAAGGTTCATCGCTTTGGTATCCACCTTTGCTAAACTTAGAGCCGCCTTGTACAGGATTATAATTGACTAATTAACTCCGAATTTTCGCGTCACTTTGCACTGCATATTCATTTTTTAGTCGTATGAGTCCTCGAACACGCGGTTTATTCCATCATCGTTCTCCCATTATTATAATAGGAAAATAAAGTTATAAAGATTTTTATTACGAAGAGAAAGGAAATGGTTCTTTCTTATCTATTCCTTTAATTTTATCTTCAATTCGCATAATTAGACTTGACACACAATTAAAAAGAATTTTTCTTATTATTTCATACGTCATATCAATTTCAATGTCGTTATCATAAAATTCATCGTCTTTATAAAAAGCTTTGTATACTCTTTCAGTTTTAAGGATTTTATAAGAGGAATCAACAAGAAAGGCGTAAAATTGTGAACTTTCATACTCTTTCTTTACTATTAGGGAGAGCATAGCATCTTCCTTTTTCCCGCGCGCCCACTCAGAAGGAACTTCAAAATGGAAATTGATGATTTTCTTTTTCTTTGTAATGAGGACGATTTCAAAAAAGGTTTCATCTATTTCTAAATCAAAAAACTTCTTTAATTTCTCTATTAGGGCTTCTTCTAGCATTTTATCTGGATATGACAATAACACACTCGGACCTAATATCTGATTAAAGTAAGTTAATACTAAATGGATGACAATTCACCATAAATTTATTAGATTGTATAGTTATAATGGCCCAACAATATCAGATCTAAATAAATCTTTAATTTCTTTACTCATTTCTTCTTGGTCATCTTGTAAATATCGATTTAAGACCATTGTGATTTTTGGAGCCCATTTTTTCATCGTAGCAATAATAAATCCAATTTGAACTCTCTTATCCGTACTTATACATAATACTCCTTTACCAACTTTCATTGAGAATATCATTCCTTCGAAATATTCAGTAATTTGTAATGATATGTTTCCATATCCAAGGATATGACCCTGTTCCTCACCAGCAATAAAAACTGCTCCCCCTATCGCACCAATTTTCTCTACTGAAATTTTATCTTTCTCAGAAAAAGTAAATTTTGATTGACTCATAATAGTTATTCCAGTGTCATCAGTTAAGATAGCATACTTCAATCCAGGAGTACTATTTATAATAGTACTAAGCATTCTCTTTAATTTAATCTCATCTTCAGAATAACTCAAACATCAGTCAACCTATAAACTATTATATCTTTAATTAACGGTCGCTTTTAATTTATAAAAATAGCTATTTAAACTTAACTTTATATTTTTAGCTCATACCTATTTTAGTATTAGAAGAAATTAATTGTATAAAAATTTAAGTAAACTAATGGTTTTTCTACTGCTCGCAATAAAAAACAGTTTTTCTTAATTTCTTTTATTTTAAAACTCTAGAAAAGGTCTTGTGCTTTAATTAGATTTTTCAGTGGCTTTAAACGACTTTTGTAATCTCTTGATTTCTCGAGTAAAACCAATAACTTATAGTTTTTATCCTTATCTAAATCACGCTTTATTTGGATTAATTTTGAATCTTCTATAAAGTCACTTTTTCTTGTGATTGCTGATAGTGCCAAAGTGTTTTCCAGTACCCATAATTTTTTTGATATTTTCGAACCGATTGAGAATCCATGTTTATCAGTGATAATTCCTGCTACAAAATTAGGGAAATTTTTTTCCACTCTATATAAGAAGTAATTAACTTCATCCTGATTTAATATATTACCCAATTTTATAACACCTAACCTATCAATTTTATCAAATCGTTAAGATAATTATGAAAATAGTAGAACATTAAATGTTATAATATGAAGATGTTACCTTTAAGATTCAAAATGAATATGAAAAAAAGAAATTAAAACATTGCTTTAAACTGAGCCTTCCCTTTTTATCCTATTTTATATTAGCTTTTATTTATGATTCCTCTTTAAAGATATGCCAAGATTTAGATTCTCAACAAGTTCGCTAAAGCGATTTCGGACGGTAACTTCAGTCACGCAACTAACTCGAGCAATACTTCTCTGAGTTCTACGTTCGTTTGTTATAATACTTGAAGCATAAATAGCAGCTGCACATACTCCTGTAGGCCCTCTTCCCGAAGTTAATCCTCGTCTCTCTGCCATTCTAATAATTGCTTTTGCCATTTTATGGCAGTTAGTGGTTAGTTCTAATTCAGAAATGAACCTAGTAAGAAAATCAATTGGTTTGGTTGGATTTAAGTTCAACTCTAACTCATTAGAAATAAATCGAAAGGATCTACTTATCTCCTTTTTATCTACTCGAGCAACTTCTGCAATCTCGTTTAAAGTACGTGGTACTTTAAACATTCTACATGCAGCATATAAACTAGCAGCAGCTACACCTTCAATACTTCTACCACGAATAAGATGAGCCTCAACAGCATCGCGATAAACTTTTGCCGCACATTCTCTCAAATTTTTTTGAAGATCTAAGTTTGAAGCCATTCTATCAAGTTCACTTAGTGCAAATGTAAGGTTTCTCTCAGTAGCATCAGAGACTCTAATACGACTTTGCCACTTTCGAAGTCTATATATTTGACCTCTCAATTTAGCAGGTATTTCCTTACCAAAAATATCTCTATTTTTCCAGTCTATCATAGTGCTAAGACCTTTGTCGTGTATCATATATGTCATAGGTGCTCCAGTTCTGGTTCTCTTCTTTTTTTGATCTGCATCAAAAGCCCTCCATTCCGGACCCCTATCAATATGTTTCTCAGAATGGACTAAACCACATTCTTCACAAACTAATAGACCTCTGTTTTCATCGAAGAATATAGTGTTCCCGCATTCTGTACACAGATTAGTCTGCATACTCAATATTTCATCTGATTCTGGTTTCAATTCTCTCCAACTTGAAATAAATTACACCTTCTTTAACATTATTCTTTTATTTCAAAAAACTTTTTTGAGAACTAGGCTAGTTTAGTATACACCTTTACATTGGGATCAAATAATTGGTTAGGTAAGGTTTTGATTGAAATGAAAGGCAAGGTAATTGGACCAAATATATCCTTAATATGACCGATTTTTTCATATTTTTCATTATAAACTGGTTGTTTAAGTATTTTTTCTAAGTTTCTATTCCATTGTTTTGCTCGAAAAATTTGATGTTTTTTCGATTTTCCAATGTAGAATAGATTTAATTTAACCCAGTTTTTTTTCAAGAGATTCCCTTACTTGGGGGTTGAAAATTAAAATAAAAGATGGTGGTTAATATTTAAACATAATGGTTTTTCTTACAAAAATGGCAATTAAGACATTAAAGAATTTAATAGTCTTCTCAAATCAAAGTACCCTTAATTTAGAATGAACTTTTTAAACAAATAATAAATTAATCTTAATTAAATCAAAAAGAATTGTGTAATATCTTAAAATCGAGCTTTTTACAATCATTAATGTAATTTAGTGAAATTGCTTCTCAAATTGGTATTGTTTTTTGCATTCACATTCGAATTCCGAATGCTCTAAAGTAGTTAAATCTTGAGAAAGTACAAAATTTCTAAGTGTTTTTTTAGCAGAGGTTTCACATTCACTTTTTAAACAGTTATGAATCCCTCTTTTAGTTCCTGCTCCCGATGGATCCGATAATATTCTTATACGATTTAAATCTTCTCGATCTATAGATTTTTTTAAGACTTTGAAAAGTGAATAATACCATGGAGGTCTGTATCTATTTTGCAGATATAGATATTCTGCTAGAGTTCCTTTTTGAATGTTTACTGGATTAATTGATATTGTGTTCACTTTTATTTTTATTAAGTTAGTAATAGAGTTAATACAATCATCAATTGCTCCTTGCTCATTTAGAAAGGGTGGTTTCAACAATAGATAAGTCTTCACACCAATATTATTTTCTTTACATTTTTTCAATATATTTTTAAAATCATTAAATAACATCCCTTTATTGATATAATGGTTCCTGATATAATCGTTTACAGTTTCGAGGCCTATAGCAATCTCAATCTGTTTTTCTTTAAGACTCTCTTTTAAATTTTTCAATTTTTCAGAATTTATATATTCTATTCGACTCTCTATAACAAACTCTTTTAAATTATCAATGTCAGCAACTTTTTCATATATATGACTTCTAACTTTATCAGATATCTCGTTATCATCAAAAAAACTTCCAGAATTAAATATTTTTATGATATAATTCTTATTATCATTTATAATTTCTCCAATTTTCTTATTAAATGCATAATCAAATTGTGTTATAATTTGGTTTTGATTAATATCTTCAATAATCGTATCTTGTATATATCCACACATACTACATCCACCAGATTCACCTAATGACCAACTACATCCTTTTGTCCCTAGAATAATGGTAAATTCCTTTCCTATTTCATTAAACAGCCTGTCTTTTTTTATCCAAAAACTAATAGGGCGTTCTAATTGTAATGTACTCCTACTTTTTCTTTTATTTAAAGAATTTTGCCTTATAGATTTTATTCTCTCTATAAAGTGTGAATCAAGTTCAATAGGAATGCTAATTTTTTTCATAAATTTCAACTATTCTTCCAGTTTTAGAATTTTTAATATAGTTTGTTCCAACAATTAGTCTTCCAACTGCAATTATATTACTTTTTTCTTTATCAATGATAATTACGTGATTATTAGGGATTAGATTTAAACTATAATCTAAAACACCTATTCGAAATAAGGTATTTCCTTGAATACCTTGACCATCAAAAATTATAATATTTGATTGTATAGGAAATGGTTTTTGAGCTAATTTATTCATACCTGTAATAGTTAAACTTATTTGTCCTGTTACAGCGTCAAATGTTCCTAATTTTACTTTCGTCTTATAATCTATTAATTCAATTTGAAAATAGGATTTAATTTTTCGTAATTGTAAATCAACAGTAACTACTTTCTCTCCTGTTCCGATGCCGAATTGATAATCCAAAATTTTGTTAAATTTTCGTATCCAAGTTTTTAGTAAATAATCACCTTTAAATAACCTTTTTTCTGGTATAAAATCATTCTTATGCTTATGAATTAATTTTTCAAGCGACTCAAGAGATTCTTTTGAAGTAGGTTTACCTTTAATATCTGAAAAAAAGAAGGTATAAGGTAAATTAGATTCAACCTTTTTGACAATTTTATAGTACTCTCTTTCAAGATGACAAATAATGGGGATCGATTGATTATATTTTTTCAAGAGGTTTGTAAGCATATCTGAAGTGATTTGTATTTCTTCACTGTCCCATTCACCGGTAACAGAAATATCATACGAGTTTACCGGATAAACATTTTCTAACTGTCTAGGAATTGCCCCAAGAGGTGAAGTTATAATTATTTCTTGAAAATTTGGAAATTCGGAGAATTTTCTGATTGCTCTATAGAACAGTTTATGTGATTTAGAGCTAGAATAAGGCTTTTTCGCAGAGCACGGAAGTAAAACGATTAACGTAGTCCAGGCTTCTGGTTCAAAATTATTTATAACTCTTTCTCTGAATTCTCTAAAATCAGGACGATTATACGAAATAGGACCAAAACATTTAATTTTCTTGTCTTTTTGAGTAATTGGAGTCTCATATCTAATAAGGTTAAAAAATTCTTTATCTAAGATTTTTAAGGTAGAAATTATTGTTGTAGCGTCAAGAGATGATTTTTCAACAAAAGCACGGTAATCCTCATGTTGAAGATATTGTTTTATTTTCATCATATAATTATTTGCAGTTATTAGGTTATGTAAGCAAATTAAGTCGATTTTTTCTGGTGAGTGTTTCACCTCATATAATTTTTTTAAATTTCCTTTACAAGCTACACAAGAACAAGGTAAATACTTAACTTTATAAATGGGGAGTAAATATTCTATCGTATCATAGAAATTTTCCGCCGATAAATATAACAAATAGGTAGAATCAATTAGATCTACTCCTAAATAAACCAATATGGGGTAAAATTTTGGAATTATCCTACCAGAGGCCATTATAACAAGATTATTATCTAAATTGTTTTTTATTTTTATAATCGTGTTAATAATATTCCTAAAATTGCCAAAATTATCAAAAATTCCAACGAGATTTAGGATTTTTATATTTTCGTTTCCTTCAATTATAGGGAAATACAAATCTATTAATTCTGAATAATCAAATAGTCTTATTGACAGTCCAAAATTAATGTTGGGATGGCTTTCCAATATTCTGGTGACATTATTGAGGTAATTATTAATCTCTTTCTTCGCAAAATCCTTACCTATCGTGGTAGTGGGAATATTGAAGGGAACAATTGATAGGATATTATCTTCTATGAAAATTTCTAAATTCTTTTGTAAAATATCTTCAAATTTTTCCAAAGTTCCTGGGTGTGAAAAAACGAAACCAGTATCTTTAAATTTTTCTCTTAGAAATCCGATTTTTAAGAAGATCTCTTTAGAAATAATAAATAGTTCATGATCTTCAAATTCCTGTATAAAACTAAATTGTTTCATTAAAACATTTTTAATTGGGATAGTAACATTTGGTGTTCTTATGTATAGCTTCTTCTCTTTAGATAAATTCATCCGACCTATTCTAGAAAAACCAATTCTATTTTCTAACAATTCAAAAAAATTACGCATTCTTTTCAATAAGAAGGATTAGTTTATTGAATTAAATTCATTCACTTTAAGTTCTCTAATTACCCAAAATTATTAAGAATTTAGTAAATACGAATTTGGAGAGAAACTTAAATATACCATAATATTAGCTCTATTTTATTATGAAATCATAAAATTTGTAAAAGTTATTAACTCATCTAACACAAAATTCGTATATGTGTCTTCTATTTCTTCCGAAATATATAATTCTCTAATAAAATTGGCGTAGTCTTCAATCTCTTTTACTCTCACTATAGCAAATAGCCCATATTGTTCACCTATTCGAAATAAATCAGTAATATTTCTATTCATATCCAACTTAAGGGCAAGTTCGTTGTATTTTGATGGATCTTTTGGTTTAATTCGAAGCAGATATTTTCCTTTAAAACCAATTTTTTTTGGATTAAAATTTACAATATAATTCAAAATTACACCTTCTCTTTCAAGCTTTTTAATTCTATTATGAATAGTTGATTGTGAAATTTCCATTTCAAGTTGTTCTTTAAAAATCCTCCTTATGTCATATGTAGAAATTGGTTTATTTCCTTGACCAACTCGTAGTATACTCAGAATTGCATGATCAACATCATCTAGTTCAAAAGATGTTTCTGATTTCTTTAGACTAATGCCATTTGTTTTAAACACCTTAATAGTTTCAATAATCTGATATTTCTTAAAATATGATTTAGCCATTATATTATCAATTGTATTTAATATCTGATAATATTCTTCGGGGGATTTAAAGATAAATAAGGCAAATAGTGAAAAATCTCCAATTATCCCATCCAACATTATTAACTGGGGGATTTTTAGCAGGTTTTTGACCAATTCAGGTTCTTTTGGGTTGGTTTTAATTTCAATCATTACATATTTCAAGTTATGTGGACGAATATTTGGATTAATATTTATTGTAAAATTTGTAATTATTTTTTGATCTCTCATACCATCAAGTTTGTTTTGATATGTTTGTCTGGAAAGTCCTATAGCCTGTGAATTTCTTGAAACAATAAATTTGGTTTTTCCACTTAAATTTTTTATGAAACGTTGGGCTTCTACTTGATCATTAATATAACTCATAAAAGCACAATTTTGCAAATTTATTAACCAATATTAATTAAATGTAAGGTTATAAATATAAATATTTGCACTTGACCAAAAATAGTTTTATTAATTAATTAAAATTATTATTCTTATAAAAATAGAAGTGATATTTAATGATTAATTATAAAGTGGCAGATGAAAGTTTAGCAGAAAAAGGAAAGGAAGCACTATATATTGCAGAAAGTAAAATGCCGGTCACAGCTAAAGTAATTCGTGAAAGATTTCAAAAAGAAAAACCATTAGATGGTATAATAATAGCAGGCTGCTTACATGTAACTAAAGAAACTGGTATTCTTGCTAGAACCCTTAAAGTGGGAGGTGCAGAAGTGTATCTGTGCGGTAGTAATCCATTATCAACTCAAGATGATGTAGCAGCAGCATTAGTACAAGAGGGAATCAACGTATTTGCTTGGTACGGCAATACAGACGAAGAATTCTATTGGTGTATTAGACAGTGCTTAAATGCCAACCCTAATATCTTAATTGATGATGGTGCTGATATGATTGTAACAGCTCATCAGGAATATGAAGAACTAATAAATTCAGGTACTATTATTGCATGCCAGGAAGAAACCACGACAGGAGTTAAGAGATTCAAAGCTATGGAAAAAAATGGAGTTTTAAAGGTACCTCTATTCTCAGTTAATGATGCTCGATGTAAAAATCAATTTGATAATGAATTAGGTACAGGACAGGGAATTGTATCTGCAATTTATGGGATGCATGTTCTTTTTGCAGGTAAGAACGTTGTAATTGCGGGGTACGGTCATTGTAGTAATGGGATGGCACTTAGAGCACGAGGATTGGGTGCAAATGTTACAGTAACCGAAGTTGATCCAATAAAAGCCTTACAAGCTAAATTTGCTGGATTTAATGTAATGCCAATCACTAAAGCACTTCCAACCGCAGATATTATTTTGACAGCTACAGGATGTAAACATGTTATAGCCCCAACTAAAGAAATGTTTAATTTACTTAAAGATAAGGTTATTTTAGGTAATTTAGGGCATTTCGATATCGAAATTCCTACAAAAGAGCTTTACGAATATGCTCAAGAAATTAAACCCATAAGAAATCATGTAGAAGAACTTACGTTCCCCGATGGTAAAAAAGTTTATCTATTAGCAAAAGGACGCTTAGCTAATTTAGTCTTATCAGAAGGGCACCCTAGTGAAGTAATGGACATGTCTTTTGGTTTACAATCACTAATGTCTGAATTTATAGTTAAAAACAGAAATAAGTTAGATCCTGGTATAATTAATGTTCCTGTTGATATTGACGATCAAGTAGGATTTCTAAAATTAGAATCAATGGGTATTGAGATAGATACTTTAACGGAAGAGCAATTCAATTATATACACGGATATTCCGAAGGAACATAAAAAATATTGAGAGAATTTATTTTATATTCTTTAATTTTTTCTTTTTTTAATTTAACCTATAGGATTTAGAATATCATCAGCATTGATATCTTCCCCATAAACTTCATGAGCTAATTCTTTAAGCCCATTAAACTCAAAAGGTTCTTTTTCAAGCCTATTTGATTCCCATATCTTTAGATTACTAAATTCATTTCTTATTTCTTCAACGTAATTAAGTTGAATTGATCGAATATTATTACAAAAATCACATTTTTTTGATTGAGGTGTTATCATATTAATATGGACACCTTCCAGTTTAATATATTTCTTAGTCAAGTCTCTAGCTCTCTTAATTTCTTCAAAACTTGGTTTTTCTGCAATAGAAACAAGTCTTAATGATCCAATAGAATGTATTAGTTCAGTTATTCTTTCTCCTCTTTTTTCAAGCTCTACTAACATTTGAAAAATCTCTTTTCCTAATTCTTTCCTTTTCTCATAATCATCAAATGGCTTAATTAATTTTCTAAACATTTTAGAAAAATTTTTAATAGCTTCTTTAATAGAATTATAAAAATTCAGTGAATATTTTAACACTACTTTAATTTGATCCTCTGGAATTTCAAACAATGCAACCATATTTCCAGTTGGAGGAAAATCAGCTACAATGATATCAAATTGCCTAGATTCTTCACCTTCAGCATCTAGAATTTCTTGAAAAAACATCGCATTTTTGAGTGCAAGTGGGATTGAATCTGCTGTAAATGTAGTGTCCATAAAATTCTCTAATTTTGGAATTAACCCTATAATTGGCATTTCTTTCATTAAAGCCTTCATCTTTGATATTAAATTATTTGTATATTTCTCGGCATTAATATTAGGGTCAGGTTCAATTGCCCATAAATTGTCTGATAAAGGCGTTAATTTATTTCCAATTTCAGAATTAAATAAGTCTGTAAGATTATGTGCCATATCAAAAGATATTAGTAATATTTTTTTATCTGGAAGGAGATCTGATAATTTTACAGCAGTAGCAGCGCTAATCGTGCTTTTACCAACACCCCCCTTTCCCCCCAACACAATAATTTTCTCCATTTATGATTCTCTCGAATTTTTTCTCAAATTATATAACAAAAATAAATATGACATAAAAAACTATTTAAAAATTCCAAAAATTAGCAAAAAATAAATTATTTAATAAACTAAATAAATTATAATCATCAAAATTAAGATGATTTTAAGTTCAATTTCAAAATAAAATTATTTCATAAAAATCAAAATTATCCAAGTTATAATTTAAATCTCATAATAAAAATTTTAAATTTGGAATAAAGTAAGAAGTAATAAAACGAAGTAATTAAAGAAAAGGAAGTGATCAAGATTACAAATCAAAATGAGTTTACAACTAAATATATTATAGAAGTAAAATTTTCAATTAAAGGTGTTGTAGAAAAAAGCGATATAGTCGGCGCCATTTTCGGCCAAAGATAAAAGGTTAGGGTCGTATCGGCAAATCGGCTAAACTGAAGGTCTTCTTTTGGATTTAGATTTAAGGGATCTCCAAAAATCTGGACGAATTGGACGGATTGAAGTAGAAAATATTTCTAAAGAGGGAGTATCAGAAGGAATCATTAAAATCCCATCCTCTCTGACAAGAAAGGAGACTGCATTATTGGCGGCGACTGTAGAAACAGTATCTCGAGTTGGTCCATGCGAGGCAAAAATTTCTCTTATTGAAATTCGAGATGTTCGCGAAACTAAACGTAAGAAAATTATTGAAAGAGCTGCTGAACTCTTAAAAAAGTGGGATGAAAAGTCGTTAGAACAAAGTGAAATTGAAGAGAAGATAGATAAGGATATCAAACTTGGAGAAATTATAACATGGGGCAAGGATAATCTTCCAGCAGGCCCAGAAGTTGAAAAAAACCCAGATCTCATTATTGTAGAAGGACGAGCTGATGTGTTAAATTTATTACGAATTGGTATTAAGAATACAATTGCCGTCCAAGGAACTCAAATACCTAAATCAGTTATGGATTTAGCAAAAGGGAAAAAAACAGTAACATGTTTTCTTGACGGAGATCGCGGTGGCACTATTATTTTAAATGAATTGATGCAAGTATTACAGCTAGATTATGTTGCTAGAGCTCCAGATGGATATGAGGTTGAAGAATTAACTAGAAAACAAATGATCAAAGCACTACAAAACAAACGACCAGCAAAGCAAATAAAAGATATTAAAAAGGGTAATGCAGGAGAAAAAAAATATGCTAGTAAAGAGGTATCACTTCAAAAATATTTGAAAAAATCAAAGATAAAAGATGAATCAATAATTTTAGAGGCACTCGATACTATACAAACGGGTCACAGTATTGGATTTAATAAAAGTCTTGAGAAATTATTTGACATTCCGGTTGGGGAAACTTTTGAAAAGATTAGAAACTTTAAAGATACTCAATATCTAATAATTGATGGAATTTTGACAAAAAGACTTCTCTCACTCTCGATAAATATGAAGATCAAATTTATAGCCTGCAAAAATAAGGAAGATGACCTTAATATACCTAATAACATCGATATCTTTTATATTTAGGATCTCTCTTATGTGGGATTTTAATCGGCAATAGGTAGTGTTACTGAGAATATTAGTTGTATGACAAATGATAAAGCACCTAAAAGTAAAAGGCCTATTCCACAAATTTTAAAAACTAGAAAATAATCCTTTCGGTTTGGCTTATTAGCTATTTTTAAAATCCTTTTCGAATTTCGAAAGAAAATTGCTAATCTTTCATAAAGACCAGGTTTCTTTTTCTGATCTAGTTTCGAGTACTTTTCATATTTTGGGTAAGTTGACACATCTAATTAAATTAAGAAAGTTATTTTAATTTATCTAATATAACCATTTTTCATTTACATCCTTATTCGATGTTGAGAATATTTGAAATAAACAGATCTCTATTAAACGGTATTAAATCGCTATAGCCCTGCCCAGTACCAACAAAAAGAACAGGTTTTTTAGTTTCAAACGAAATTGATAATGCTGCGCCACCTTTTGCATCTGCATCAAGCTTAGTTAGGATATTAGCATCAATTCCAACGTGCTTGTCAAATTCTCTAGCTTGATATAAAACATCATTTCCCGCAAGGCTGTCTCCTATGAATATTTTGAGATCCGGATTTGTAACTCTACAGATTTTCTGCATTTCCATCATTAAGTTTCGGTTGGTTGTCTGCCTTCCAGAAGTATCTATTAAAACTACGTTTATTTCTTTAGCTTTAGCATGTTCAATTGCATCATAAGCAACTGACGCAGGATCAGATTTATATCCATGTTTTATAATTCTAATGCCAACATTGTTCATATGTTTAGTTAATTGTTCAATAGCTCCAGCGCGGAAAGTATCTGAAGCAGCTGCAACAGAATTGATGTTACTTTCTTTTAAGAAATTGGCTACTTTAGCAATTGTAGTAGTCTTTCCTGTCCCGTTTATTCCAAAAAATACAATTATATATGGTAAACCTAACGAGTTTTTGGTCTTAATTTCTTTAATTATATCAATATCTTTTTCAGGTGTTAAGATTTTAATAATAATTTTTTTTAATGTGTCAAATAGTATTTTTTTAGTTGATGTTAATCGAGCAATTTGTTGACCCTTAAAAGAATCAGCTATACTTTTACAGATTTCATCAGCGGTATCTATAGCAACATCATTACTAATAAGGAGTATTCTTAAATCATTTATAGCCTCATCTATCTTTTTTTCTGTCAAGGTTTTTTTAACAAAAGTAGAAAATACGTTTCTTAGCTTTTCAAGCATTTATATCTTCACAAGCATTAGCTTTATATAAAAAGATTTAATTAAAATTACATCGATGAGGTCTATTGTTGACGATAACCTCTTTGAATTAATTGAGTAGTTTTTTGTAAATTAATATCTATATTTTGTAATTGAGTTCTTACGATTTGGATTTCTTTATCATGCTGTTCAATTCTCTTTTCAAGTAGTTCAATCGCTCCGTCCAAATCTTTTTCAATTATAAGATCATGAGTAACTGCTAGTAATACTTTCTCAGGATCATTAATAGACGCTTTGATGTTTGCCATGCCTCCAATAGGTATTAAAATTTCATCGTTTTCTTTTACACCTTCCTTAATATTTTCAATAGTTATCTTTGTATTCATAAGATTTGCTCGAGAAACATTTAGTATCTCCATTTGCCCTTGGTACATTTCTCGTTGTTCCCTCAATATTCTAAATATCTGTAATTGCTCCTGATAATCTTGAGAAGATTCCAAAATCTATCAAATCCGTTTTAATTTTTAATTATTCTGATAATTCCCTAATAAGATAATCTTGTGATTCATCTAGAGTTATTTCTTTAACTTCTTGAATATTAATTTGGCGTCTGTAAATTCCTATAGAAGTAATTTGACTTAAAACTTTTTCAAGAGCATCTTCTTCTTTCAAAGCACGAACTTCTTTACGGAATAAATATTTCTTATGATTTTTATTGTAATTGCCTATGATTCTATAAATTTTAATCTCTGACATTGCTAATTAGATCCGATGAATCAATGCTTTTAAAAAAGGATAATATTTTAGAAAATAATAAATTTTGCTTTTATTTTATACAAAGAATTTCTTTATAATTGTAGAACACTCGTAATTCGTATCAATTCTGGACCTGTACAGTCTATTCCAAAAATACCATTCTTATCATTTACAATTGCTCCTGAACTTAAATATGGTACACCACGGTTAACTGTTGAAACATCTACTTCATTAACTTTTAAAATAGAAGCTAAATAATCGATTTCATCATCAGTGGAGAGAGGATGTACAACACATCCATTATTATTAACTAATGAAATTGAGCCTGGAAGATAATTGTCAGCAAATTCATAAACAATTGTCTCAACATTTAAAGTATTTTCAATAATCTCCTTATGATCTTTTAAAAATGAACTAATAATGGCACCCTTATCATTGCAGAGAATTAAATTTCCAAATGCGTTATCTATGGATTTTAAAACACAAATTTGGGGAGAATCTGTAGCCTTTTTTAAAAATTCTCTCAATTTTTCTAACTCATCATCCTTTATAATATGAGGGACTATTATACCATATTTATTAGAAGCAATATATACACCTAATAGATTGGAATTATTGATTGTGAGAGGATAAAAAGGTTCCATAAAAGTGCTTCTATACTTCTTAAGCAATGGATTAAGTAGATTTGGTGGATAAAGGACGTATGAGTTATTAGCAGCGAGATAAACTCCAATTAAACTACGTCCAAAAATTTGGGATCTTAAAATTGCCATTCGAAGCTTTGCTATATCTATAGATTATTAAATAATATATAATAAAAAATGAACACGATCCTTAAAATTAAATAAACTATTAAGCTAAATAGACAACACAGAGTCCATCTATATTCTTAGTAACCCTAACCTTTAATTTCCTCGGAGGTTTCTGAATTCCACGTTCCCATATTCGTTCATTTACTTCTTGAGAAATGACCAATGATTCGGGTTTAAAATGGCGGGTCATAAAATCTCTTAAATATCGAATTGACTTTTTAGCCCATTTGTTTCTGGGTCCTTTTCTTGCTTTCGCAAGAGGGATAATATATATCCTCTCATCAATAATTTCTTCTCTTGGAACCTCTTCTTCCTCAACTTCTTCTATAACTCCAACTTCCTCTTCAAAAATTTCACTTATTTCCTCTTCTTCAGTAATTTCATCTAAGCTAAACTCTTCAATTTCTTCTATCTCTTCTTCAATTTCTTCTTCCGAGTCTATTAACTCTTCTTCTAAATCGTCTAAATTGATTCCTTTTTCTTTTTTAGCCATTTTCATTCAGATTTTTTTTTGATAAATAATTACAATTAATCTCTTTTTAACCTTGTATTCCTCCATGTTCTTCTGGAATAAGGGCTAGTTCTAACCTTTCCTGCGGTTCTCTGAATCACCCAATTAGGTACTGACTTATTTTGTTTCATTCTATTCGCTCTACGCAATTTCGATGGTAAATCTTTATTACGAGCCATTTTAAATTCCTTCTATTTATAATTATTTTTTAATTTTAAACTCTTTCTTCCTTTCGAATGTTGATAACTGTTCTAGGAGTTTTTTAAATGCTTTATCTGGTAGAGGTGTTGATCCTCTTAATTTACCACTTTGGAATAGTTGAATCAATTGTAATTCTATTTGTTCAGCATATTGTGGTTTGACAATTCGAATATTTTCAAGTCTCTGTCTTCCTTCAACACTTAAGATCTTTCTCATTATTAGATACTTTTTTTCTTCAAATTCTTGCTGTTGAGCTTCTGCTATTTGTTGTTGTGCTGCTTGTTGTCTTAATTCTTCCAACTTTCTCCTTCTTATATTTTCTAATTCCTCTTCGTTGCTCAATTTAAACCCCTAAAAATTACACCTTTTAATATGATCAGTCTTTAGTTCTCATAATTCCGTATGCCGTCCGTTCTAAAAAACTTATCCCTTCAGAAGAAAGAACCCTTCCTTGTTTTTCTTTCATTTCTATTAGATTTGCTTTTTCAAGCTGATGAAGAGCTACTCTTATTATTTTTCCACTTCCCCTCGCAGAATGATGTAATCCTTTACCTTTTCTATTTCTTCCACCGTAAAATTTTCGAAGTTTATTTACACCAATAGGCCCAAATTTCTTCACTTTTCTGAGTAAGGAAGCGCACCGGATATACCAGAAATTTTCAGAATCCATAGGAGCTAATTCTTTGAAAAACGCTGTCTTCCAAAATTCTGAACCTTTTGGTGGTGAAATTTCGGGAAATTCTTTTAACTTTTCCGCAATAACTTGGATCAGTTTTTCTGGTTGAACGACATATATAGACATGTTAATCTTTAATTTGATATTTCTTTATTTTATATAATACGTTTTTAAAGCTAGAATAGATTAAAAATTTTTGTATTTTTTGAGTTCTGGGACGATGGACTACCAAAAAGAATTTAAAAAAGCGCTACTATCGCAACCACATTGTACCTTAGGGAAGCGTGGAATAACTAAAGAGTTTATACTACATGTCACTGGATTATTAAAAAGATATAAGATTATTAAAATAAAGGCATTAAAAACAATCGCATCCAAATCAAATATTGAAGACATTGCTCTTGAAATTTCAAAGCAGACAAATTCTTATTTATTAGACGTCAGAGGTAAAATTTTCATTCTCTCATTAGAACCTCTTAAATAACTTAAATAAAATTTTATTTGAAAGCATTTATATGGCAAAAAAAAATAGAAATTATAAGGTAATAATAAAAAAAATTGCAAAAAGTCGGATATTGTATTTATTTCAAAGAGCTCATGATATATTTCCTGAAAATAAATCATTAGCGAATAGATATATTTATCTAGCTCGACGTTATGCTCAGCGAGCAAAAATAAAATTACCATATGAGTGGAAAAAACGTATATGTAAAAAATGTAAAAAATTTTTATACCCTGGGTTAAATTATAGGATTAGAATGCACTCTCATAAGGGAAAGGGCTCTCATATTTCTTTAACATGTTTTGAATGTAATAATACAACCAGATATTTTATTAAAACTTTAAGAGTTAAAAAAAAATTTTCTGAATTAAATTAATGAAGCAAGGAAAAATATGCCTTTAATTATAGTTTTAGTGGAATGTGGTATAGAATTAATCCCCAAAGAAATTAGAAATCATTCTGCTATTAAAAAAAATTTGTCTTCACAAATATATTCTTCTCAAATTTTAGATAACGCTCTCCATCATAGTGCTATTAAAAGTTTGAAGAATTCGGAAAAGAGGGGTCGTCCTGACATTACTCATTTATGTTTGCTCAATGCTTTAGGATCGACATTAAACAAAACTGGAAATCTGAACTTATTTATTCATACTACGAACAATAGAATTTATGAATTTAATTCAGAAATAAGAATAGCCAGAAATTATAATCGGTTTAAAGGATTAATGGCAAAAGTGTTGATTGATGGCAATATTAAAGTAAATGGTAAGAACTTAATCTCTCAGTATGAAGGAAAATTACCTGATTTAATTGATAAATTCAAAAATCCAGAAACTATTTTACTTTCAAGTAGAGGAAAATTAGTTAATAACTACAAAGATTTGTTTCCAGAAGCTTTATCTAGAAATATAATCGCTATTATTGGTGGATTCCAGAAGAATACCTTTTCAGAAGAAGTTTTAAAACTAACTAATAAATTAATTTCTATTTCAGAATATTCTTTAGATGCATGGGTAATTACTAATAAAATCATTACGTACTATGAGTTAAGTCATAATATTCAATAAAATCACTAAAGTTATAAGAAATGGTATTTTTTTATAATAATAAGCGCCGCTAGTCTAGGGGTTAGGATTCTGGCCTTCCATAGTCAGAACTGATTGAAGACAGCCAGTGACCCGGGTTCGATTCCCGGGCGGCGCATGTCTTAAACTCAAATTTTTCAACTAAATTTTTAATGCAAAGTTCTATTTTTCACGATTCAAAATTTTCAATTATCACTCCAAGTGGAAATATTCCTTACTTCTAAAATTTTAAATTCCCTCCCTATTTTTATAAGAAATTTATAAACCTTTTAATAAAAAAAAAGGCAAAAAAATAAATTCACAAAGTTGTATGTTATATTTGAAAAAACGTCAGCTAAATTTTTTTTCCATTTCCATATTAGATCACTTTTTTATTTAACTGGCGTTTTTTCCCTCTATTAAAATTAAATCTATTATATTTTTGTTTCAATAATCTTAAATTTTTAATTTTATTATGAGGACACAGAATAATTAGGCAAGATTATGGTTATATATAGATATAAAGAATTCAAATCTGTCATAAATAAATTAAAATATCCTGATTCATGGTTTTGGTCAAGGTATACTTTGAACACATATTCAGGATGTGCTCATGCTTGCATTTATTGCGATGCTCGAAGTCAGCGATATTATTTAGAAAATTTTGAAAATGAAGTCATTATTAAGACCAATTTTGATAAAAAATTAGATCTGAGGTTAAAAAGAGCGCGAACTTTATTGCCAGATGTAATTGCTCCAGGAGGAGTAAATGACGCTTACCAACCAATTGAACAGGAGATTGAACATACAAGAAAAGTTCTACAAGTAATAGCGAAACATAAATTCCCGATTAATATTGCTACTAAATCAAAATTAATTACTCGAGATATTGATATATTAAAAAAAATCGCAGAAGATACATGGGGTACAATAGGATTTTCAATAACTACCATCAACGAGGAACTTTCTAAATTTTTGGAACCTTACTCATCACCTCCTTCTGAAAGGTTGCAAGCCATACAAATCATAAAAAGGAAAGCCCCTAATATTCAAGTAGGGACCTATTTGATCCCAATTATTCCATTCTTAGCAGATGACGATGGAAACTTGGAAGATATAATCAAGCAATCTAGTAAATTTGGAGCAGATTTTGTGTTGTTTTCACCTGGTTTAACTATGCGTGATTCTCAAGCTGAATATTTCGTAAAAATATTAAATAATAGTAGGTATAAGTATGTTGTCAAGCCATTGCTTGAATTATATAAAGGTGAAATGCATCCACCTGCCCAATATATAAAAAAATTACATCTTAAATTATTGAATTTATGTAAAAAATATAATATAGCAGTAAGAATAAAAAGATGGATTCCTTCAGATTATCGTAAATGGAATTATAAGATCTCTGAGCTGTTGTTAAATAAGTCATACATAGATTCATTAAAGACAGGAAAATCTAATAAAGCAATGATGTGGGCCGGTTTAAACCTTAATAACTTGGAGGAATCTATTTTAGACGTATATAGAAGGGGAAATTTATCCAAATTGAAAAACTTTAATCAAAAAATTATTGATTATGTTAAACCATACTTAGAAAAAAGTCAAGATCTTAAATTTAAATCTGGAATTGATAAATTCTTATGATCGAGAAGGTTATTCATGAGATTAGGGTGTATTTAAAACAAAACTCTCCTCATTTGACCAACGAGCAAAAATCTCGAATGTATAAGATTTTGAATTCCGACAATCCTAATTTTGTAGCATACGGAAATAAACATTCTGATATTGAAAAGTTTATTAGAGAACTTAATCGTAAATTTCAATTGAGCTACAAAGAAGCTTCTGAAATATTTAAAACACTTATAAAAACCAATGTGTATGACGAAAAAATAGCTGGCATTTTCCTTCTGAATCGATTTAAGAAGTCTTTTAATAAAGAAACAGTTGAAATGATTCAAGAGTTAATTCCTAACAACTTCGATACATGGGCAATAACAGATACAACAATGATCAGAGTTATTGGACCGTTTTTAGGAAAGAAAGGAAATGAAGAATTAGCTAAAGAAACCATTGCGACTTGGTCGATGTCAGAGAATTTATGGGTTAGACGTGCATCATTGGTAATTTTACTCAAATTAGTCATGATAAATAAGGAATTCAACGAGGATTATGTGTTTCAATTCGTTGAAAAAATGACTATCTACCCAGAAGATTACATTCAAAAGGGAATTGGATGGCTCCTGAAAACATGTTCAAAGTATAACCCTGAAATAATATTTCAATACTTGATGAGAAATAGAGGTATACTTCCACGTTTAATTCTTAGATATGGGAGTGAAAAATTACCAATGGAAATGAAATTAAAAATATTAAGCCCGTAGCTCTCATCAATCCCATGTCAATCCTTAGGTATTCATAATTACTCTTGGGATAAAGTAGTAGCTAATCTGACTGATCTTCCTATTGGTTATGGGATGAAGATTTCCCCCAGAGATGCAGCAAAGTTGAGACAACTATTTCTAAATAAAGGTAAATGGGATGGTAAACAAATTATATCAGAACAATATCTCAACGAAATGACAAAACCTAGTTTTCTTGAAACTAATAGTGGTTATGGATATCTCGTATGGTTAAATAACTCCTTAGGGAAATGACACAGACCATATAAAAATGATACAGGAAGAATGATTCCTAATGCTCCTGAAGACATGTTCATGGCTACTGGCTTTTATGGTAGATTTATTTTTGTGATTCCTAGTTTAGATGTTGTTATCGTCACATTTGGAAAAAGGTTTGTCATGGAAAGCCTTGATACCGCAAGGGAATTTTATAATGCCTTTGCTCCGGTATTGCCTTCTCAATAATTTTTAGAAGCCCAATAGGTTCATATGAAAATTCTTTCGGAAAATCGAATATATAAGTTATTATTTCTAACTTTTCCTTTGAGCACTCTTAGCTTTCCAAATAATATAACCAAGGTTGACTAAAATGATAATAATGACAACTAGGTTTAAACTCGTTAACGGCATACTGGTCCATCCACTTGTTCGTGGTCTCATCCATAAACATAGGGTTATACTCACAACTATAATAATGATCCCAATTACAATCCAGCATATACCACCCACAGAACTATCAATTTTTGCTTTTCTTAGTTTTTCTACTTCACTCATTTTTTTCTATATTTTTTAAATAAAAAAGTATTATCGGTATTGTGGAAAATTGAAAATTGAAAATTTATGGCTCTTAAGGGCTTATTTTTAAACTTGAAGACTAAAAAGATTTTTATGAGATTCTGTACTTTATTCTTTATCTTAATTGTGATTATAATCTAGATCTAATCAAAAAATAAGATAAAACATCATTGGCAAGGTGGCGTAGTGGTTCTTCACTTTATGAAGGTCCGCGAAACCCGGGAAGGGATTAATTAAAAATTAATACCCCGAACGCACCAGCTCTATCGAGATTCTCGAAAGAGGTGAAACTGAAGATCTGGGTATCGTGGGTTCAAATCCCACCCTTGCCATACTAAATGATTTAACATATTTATTTAACTACATTAAACTTTGATGAATACCCTCTTCTTATATCATCTTTTATAAACTTTTGAAATAAGGAATTCTCCTCATCGATAAACTCCCAAAATTCGTTATAAATTTTTTCAAGGTGATTTTCATTTTCTTTAAGTGCGTGAATATTCTGATTATCATTATCCTCCTTTCTTTTAGGATTATATTCAAGATAATCTCCCTCTAAGATTAAGTTTTCAAAAAGCTCATCATCATTCCTTTTTTCCTTTCTAGTTTGTACTTTTCTTTCTTCAACTTTAATTTTTTCAAATTCAAAATCTACTCTTTGATAGCCACGAACCACATAATTTTTATCAACAAAAGCTTGAAATTGGTGCTCGCATACCAAACCGCTTGCAATTGACATAGTAGATAGACCTTTAGATTGAGTAATAACAGATTTAGGAAAATATAAAACTTTCTCCGATTTACAAACTGGGCAAACAAACCTGATTTTCGCTGAATCCTCTACAGGAGTAATGTCAGTGCTATTAGAAAGTTTAGTAACTCCCATAATAAGGCCCTTCTATTTATTATCAGAAATTAAACATAAAAACTCCTTTATAAATAATTAGAGACTGAAATGATAAGTAAAACGTTTGTATGGAAGAAAATTATAATTATGTTTTTTGGGGATCAAATTTTAAATTCATATTAGTCTCATCCAGTTCAAAATTGATTGTAAAATTCGATACTAAATCACTTTCAATCTTAAAAAAATGTTCTCCCTCAGTTAGAATATTTAAAGCTTCTTGATCTAGTTTTATTAAAATACTAATACTATCTCCTAGTTCTATTGTTCGCCCACCTATTTTACCCTCAAGAATGTCATCTAATTTAAATGATTCTCCCTTATGATAAATTAAGATTCGATCCTTAATCGTTTCAAAATTTATAGATTTTTTTGAAATATTAATCGGTTTATCATCTATCGACAGTTTTACATATTCAGAAAAATTAAATTTTTCCAAATCAAAGCTCTTTAAATCAAAATCTCCTATCTCAATATTCTCAGGAACTACAAATGGAAGTAGTAGATTAATTACTTTTATTTGTATAGCATCTCCTTTTCCATCTCCAGTAGTATCGATAGTAAACACACTTTCTTTAGGTGGAAAAATCTTCTTAATTAATACTTTAAAGGCAGATAAATCAAATGCGATGTGCCATCAACCCATTAGTGTTTAACTTGTATCTTCTATTAACAATGAAATTAAAAATTTTGCTTAAAATTCTATAAGTTTGTTGCAAATATTATATTACAATTTCAGAAATTTTAACAGGTCTATTCTCTTCATATGATTTTTGAGCAGCTATAGCTATTACAACATTTTGAAGGCCATCTTCTCCATTTGGCGATGGTTCTTTGTTATTCTGTAAACATTCGATGAAAGCCTTCAATTCTGCTGCATATGAATCCATATATCTTTGTAAGAAAAAGTAAGGGATGTTATCTTCCTTTATTTTTTCTGCGGAATACAAACGCACTGTATTCGATGGTTCATTTCCTGCAATGGCGCATCCTTTTGAACCAAACACTTCAACACGCTGATCATATCCATATATTGCTTGACGAGAATTATCAATCATTCCAATAACACCATTCTTAAACTTCAAAATTACAACAACAGTATCTATATCTCCTGCTTTACCTATTTCTGGATCAATAAGTACTCCACCGCTCGTGTAAACTTCCTCAATTTCACTTCCTACTAAAAAACGAGCCATATCCCAGTCGTGAATTGTCATATCAACAAGCATCCCTCCAGATGTCTTAACATATTCAATAGGAGGGAGTGCAGGATCACGAGCAGTGACTTTTACAATGTATGGGTTCCCTATTTGACCTGAAATAACCATTTCCTTTACTCTTTTAAAATTTCTATCAAATCTCCTATTAAATCCAATCATAAGTTTAACTCCTTCCCTTTTGACAATTTTGAGGGTTTCTTTGATACGTTTCAAGTCCGTGTCGATAGGCTTCTCACAAAATATATCTTTTTTCGCTTGTGCAGCTTCTCGTATTAATTTAGTATGAGTATCTGTGGAAGAGGCAATTACTACAACATTTATCTCTGAGTCATCTAAAATTTCTCTTGCATCTTGAGTCAGCTTTGGAACTCCAATCTCATGAGCCCAATTTTCTAAATTTTCATCAATATTTATATCAGCAACCAACTTTAACTTCAAATTTGGTATATTTTGAATAATATTTTCGATGTGTATTTTTCCCATTCTACCAGCTCCTATTACTCCCGCGTTAAATGTGTTTGCCATAATAAATCACCTTTATACCTTTATTATTTGAATTTTAGAATATAAGAAAAGTTAACTAAAATAAAAGATTTAAATTTATTTAAGTCTAAATTGATTTAATAAATTAAAAAGTTTTTATCAATTAATGTAAGTGTTAACTCAATGAGTGAAATAAATATACAAGTTTACAGGTATCGATGGACCGTATTATTACTATTTATGTTTGTTAATATTACACTACAGATTCTATGGATAAGTTTTGCAGCAGTAACATTAGAAGCAATGGCATTTTATAATGTAGATGAGATATTTATATTATTACTATCAATGTCATTTATGATTGTTTATATTCCAATTACTTTTTTAGCTTCTTGGTTGATAGACAAGTACGATTTTAAAATCGGGGCAGGAATTGGGGCAACTTTAGCAGGTACATTTGGGTTGTTAAGATTTTTCGCTTTTACAGATTATTCCTTAGTTTTAATATTTCAAATCGTAATAGCGATTGGTCAACCATTCGTATTAAATAGTATTACAAAATTATCCTCAAATTGGTTTCCAGAATCAGAACGAACTACTGCTACAGGGTTATCGCTAATATCTCAATTTATTGGAATTGCTCTTGGTATGATAATCACTCCTATGCTTGTTGCAGGAGATGATTTAATGTTAATGTTATTTATATATGGTATGATTGCATTGATTTCATGTATTTTATTCTTAATTTTCGCTAAAAGTAAACCCCCTACTCCACCATCAAAAGAAGCTATAAGTGAGAAGGTATTAATGTCAGAAGGTCTTAGACAACTATTCACAAATAAGCATTTTTTAATTTTAGTTATATTATTCTTTATTGGATTAGGGGCATTTAATATGATTTCTTCATATATAGAATTGATTATTGATCCAAAAGGATATGGTGCGGAGGAGGCAGGCATGCTTGGAGGAATAATGTTATTAGGTGGAATAATTGGTGCTATTATAATGTCAACATTATCAGATAAATACAAAAAACGTAAAACCTTGATACTTACATCTGTTTTAATTGCTGGGATTTCTTTATTTGGGTTAGCTTTTACTAGTGATCTTATCTTATTATACATATTCAGCTCTTTATTAGGATTTGGAATATTATCTGCTGGACCCGTTGCTCTTGAATACGCTGTTGATATTACACGTCCTGTACCAGAAGCATCTTCAAATGGAATCTTATTAATGGTTGGCCAAATGGGGGGAATTTTATTTATCCTTGGATTGGTTGATTTTACTTATAATGGAGATTATTTCCCTGCATTGATACTATTAGGATTCTTAATAGTTATTTTATTTATTTTAGGATTTTTCCTGAAAGAGACAAATAAGGAATAATCCTTCAATCTCTTCATCAATTTTTCAAACAAAACTTTTTATATTATTTTATTCTATTCTTCGTTATTCTGTAATTTTTGGAGATCTGATTAAGATGGATGAAAATGTAAATAATAAATATGAGGATGAAGAAAAAGAGACTAAATTAGAAATAGAAATAGAAAAGAAACAACAAGAAATAGGTTTAAAAAGAAAGCAGACATTTTTCTTAAACCAATCAAAAGACACCACAATAGATAATTCTATTTGGGGGAAATTTAAAATCAGACCTGCCGAATCTATAGAAATAGTTGAAGATGAGAAGATTTATAGAACTCCTTTAGCAAATATAGTCGAAAATGATGATGCATATATTTTTTTTATTGAATTACCTGGATTAGATAAGAAATATGTCAATATCACCTTACAAGAAGGGATTTTAGAAATTTTAGGTGAGAAAGCTCTAAAATATAAAGAAGATAAAGACGAAAAAAAAGAGAAAAAAGAAAAAGAAGAGAAAAAAGATAAACATAAAGAAAAAAAGGAGAAAGAAAGTAAAAAAAAAGAAAAAGAAATAAAGGGAGATTATCTGAGAAGAGAATTCATTTCAGCTAGTTTCTACCGAAGTTTTCATTTACCCGAAGAAATTAATTCTGAAGGAATTGATGCAAGTTTCAAAAATGGAGTGTTAAAGCTTATTATTCCTAAAAAAACTGCTGAAACTAAAGATAAGAAAGTAATTGAAATAAAATAGAATGAACTATAGTATTCTTTTTATTTTTTACATTTAACCAATAGAATTTATAATAATGGAAAAAAAGTTTTTTAAATCTTCCCACCACAATAGGCACAATATTGAGCTGATTCTTTAGTAATGGGAGTACCACAATTAGAACAGAAATTTGGTCGTTCTCCTGGAGTTAGCTCTTTTTCTTCTGTTAAAAGATGTTTAACCTGACCAGTTTGGGAATTAAATTTTGCTTTTAATTGACCCGAAGCCTTTAGATCTAGAATTATCGCTTGAATATCTTTTCTGCTAATTCCTGTATTTTTACTAACTAATTCCACTGTTACTTCCGGATTTTCCTGAAATTCAGCCAACACTACGTTTCTTAATTTGCTTCTGTTAGCTATTGCTAAGATTTGTCCAACAAGAATAGCTATACCAATTCCAGTTGAAATAAATCCCCACCATGACCACTTATCCCAAGGGATAAAACTACTTATCCCCCAATATAAAAATGCTCCAGCAATAATTAAAGTGCATACTGAGAAGGATTCTGAGTATTGGTTTTTTTCATACTTCATTTCATTTCTTCCTAAATTGTTGTATTAATTTAGTAATTCAGTACGAGGATTTATAAAAATTTGCTTTATTTTATAAAAAAACTGCTTTTACAAATGTGTCTCTTCAAAATAAGATGGAAACAATAAAAGATCCTTGAAAATTAGTTTGTAATTATACAACTGTTTATTATTTCAAAAATCCGAGAGAAATTGAGTTGATCTTCCACCAAGGTAATTATTATCTTCCCTAGAATCTTAATTGAAAGTATATAAAAATTGTCAGAATGGATAACATTAAAATCTGGATTATGTACTCCAATTTCCGAAGTTATTTCTTCGGCCAATTCATACAGTTGAGACATATTTAACCCTATTGAAGTTTTATTAAATTCTTGGTTAATATATGATTTAATTATTGCTCCATTTTCAGACGTGATTAGTACGAAATATAGCCCACTTTCTCCAAATTCTTTTATTAATTTATCTAGAACTAAGTCAACTTCAAGAGTTGCAGTTGCAGTCATTGTGATATTAATTATTGGTTTGTTTATATATAATTTTTGGTGAAATCTACTATTACTATTCAAAATCTCACAATATTTATATTTAATTAAAGTTGAATGATTTAAAAGACATTTTTTTTCAAAATTTCTGATTTTTTACATCTCAAAATATCGATCAATTATAATTTCAAAATTATTGAATGGACTCAAATCACCCTTAAACTCTACCAGATGAGAATAATAATATGTGTTTAAGAACTTCTCTATAACAACCTTCATACATTCTTCAATATTTTCGGTACACTCATATTTTTCAACTATATATGCAAAAATTATGTTGTCTCTAGTTTTAAAGAACATATGATAATCACCAAGATTTATATCTTTATGCTTTAACCCTGCGTTTTGTTCACCAATAAGATCTTGTGAATAAATCAATAAAGCTGAAATAAATCCCGCTATTTGAAAAATATTTTCTGCTAAATTTATTCTATTTTTTTTAACTTTTGAAAAATATAATAAACCTGTTTTATCTAGAACTAGAAAACCAATCAATCCTTTTGCTTTTGGAACCATCGTTTCCCAATCTAAATCTTGGTTATTATCTAAATTTATCATTTGAATTAAGTTATTTTTGTGCTAAATTACATTTTTGTACTAATAAAGTAATCACCTTATTAGTATTTAAATCTTTTTTTGATAATAATTATACTTTTTTACCACAAATAATATTTTCATCTTTCAAATCAAAAGCGTTGTTAAAAGATTAACCAAAATTAATATATTTGAAGTCTCTCCTTTTTTTTTAAAGCGAGAAAAAATAGACTACTAATAAGCAAAAAATAATTCCCTTACTCGTTAAGATAATAAAAACTCGTAAAAAAATAATAAAGAATATAGTTGTGCTGCTATTTTTTTTCCAAATACTTATAAATCACATCAAAATCAGTTAAATTAAAAGGTTTTAAAATCGAACCTGTTACTCCTAGATCTAATGATTTTTTCTCTACTTCTACACTTGGTATAGCTGTGAGAAAAAACACGGGAATTTTTTTTAATTTTTCATCTGCTCTGATTCTTTTTAATATCTCATATCCATTAATATCTGGTAAAATGATGTCAAGTAAAATCAGTTTTGGTATATATCTTTTTAACTCTTTTAGGCCTTTAAAACCGCTTAAAACTCCCTTACATGAAACTCCCATCGATTCGAAGTAACTTACCAACAAATTAACAGTCTCCTGATCATCTTCCACTAGGAGTATATCATATTCAATTTTTTGATCTATACCCTCTTCTTCTATTTCAAATTTATCTAAATATTCTACAATTTTATTCTCTAAAATTAAACATTGGTTAAGTACACTTTTCAATGTGGATAAAACATTACTTTCTATTGAATCTCCATATGTTTCAATAATTAATTGTAAATATCCCTTGATTGAGGTTAAGGGTTCTTTCAAATCATGAGAAAGATTAGAAAGATCCAATCCTTTGCATTGAATAAAGAATTTTAAAGCTTCTCTAATCAATTTCGATAGAGTTGTAAAATCATTATTTTTAGCAAATGCTTGCCATTCTTCTTTAATTTCTTTTGATACATATAAGGAAATCCTTTCCTTATCCTGGATATAATCAGTAATAGTTTACACCTTTAGTATAGGATTACATATAAATTATTGAATGAATGATTGTTCTTTTTATACATATTTATACTATTTTACATATATAAATACTTTTTTACACTAAAAATTAAATCTTAAAAAAAAAGAGATTTTCTATAAAAAGATAAGCTCAAGAAATAAAAAGAAAATAGAATTACAATAAAAAAATAGAAATTAGCTCGTAAATTAGTGTTTACTTGTCAGTTCTTAAAGAATTCTTTAAATCTTCAGCCAAAGTACCTAATTTATGAGCAGTCGATGTTACTTCTTCCATTGATGCTGTTTGTTGTTCTGCCGATGCGCTTATTCCTTCCATAGAACTGAAAGAATTGTTAATCTTATTAATAACGTTATTAATTTTCTCGTTTGTTTCGCGGACAGCCGATTTTGATTCTTCAGCTAATTTCCTAACCTCATCTGCAACAACAGCAAAACCCCTACCTTGTTCACCCGCTCTTCCTGCTTCTATACTTGCATTTAAAGCTAATAAATTTGTTTGATCAGAGATATTGGTTATAATCCCCATTACATTGCGTATATCATTAGTTGCTCTCATGACTTCTTGAGTTTCAAGCGTCATATTTTGTGTTGATGTTGCGATTTCTTCTGATGCAGCATTCACTTCACTAGCACTTGCAGCTAATTCATTCGCAATATTTGCCACATTAATGCTTGTATTTGAAGCGGCACCAATTACCGCTTTCATATCATTATTTGTTCTTTCAAGTCTTTGTTCAAGAAAGGGAATAACAGCAAAAAAAAGCGCAGACACTCCTATAAAAAGACCAAAACTTTCAGCAAAAGCATCAGCAAAATCACTATCCCACAGCATCCATTTATCGAGAAGATTTCCTAGAGTGTATAAAGCACCCCCAAATAGGGAAAATACATAAATTGCATTAGTTGGAGTTCTCCTTTTATAATAGATAAACATTGCTACCAACGCACCAATCCAAAAGAAAATCATTCCAACTAAATTAAAACCTCCATCTCGAAAATCTAAAGGATCAATTTGACCAAGCATTTATTTTTTCACCATCCCTCCTTGTCTATTTCTTATTTTAATTTGCTTTCCTTTCAACACTTTGGTGTAGTATTCATAAAAAGCAGCTAAACAAAATAAAATTCCCGCAACCATAGCGAAGAAGTGCTCCATATAATTAAAAGTATCAGGAGCATAAAATGCTTCTAAATTGGTAGAGAGAAAAGTTATAAAAAGAGCATAATATCCTGGTGCCCATTTCATAATATCTCTCCTCTTCTGTAAAAGGTAAGGAGAAAAAGCTACTGGAATAGATATAATTATACAAACTATTAATTCGTTAATTTCCAAAGTTGGCATTTATCCTCAGCTCCTTATTTTGTTATTCAAAATTATATTTACTTTTTTGCAAAATTATTGTATATTCAGTTAATGAAGATACAATTTTATAATTAATAATTGAATTTATATATAAATTCTTTTTTTTACACATAATTACGCGATTATGGAAACAAAAATAACTTTATTATAATTTTTAAATTAATAAAGATATCTCATCGAACTTTAAAGCCTAACTTAAAGATTTGCCAAAAAATAAACCTCCTATAATAAATACTATTAATCGACATATCATTGAATTAAATATGAAATGTTTCTTATTTCCCATGGAATGGATATGGGCGTAGATATTATAGGAGCTGTTCTTGGTCTTTTCATTTAAAAGGAAATTATTGAATTACATAATGGTGAAATTCTTTTTGAATCTGAAGGTAGGGATAAAGAAACTAAATTTACAATTAAGCTATTCCGATAATTTCTATATTTCTACATTTTTTAGTACTGTTTCACAACTTTAAGATTCATGTTATACTCTATTTTTTAATATAATACATGAAATTCATTTTAATCCCATTTAGTCTAAAATTTGAAAAAGAAAAAAATTTATATTAACTAAGTTTTTAATTTTATGTAAAAATGCAAAAAAGTGACACTATTTTTACTTATATTTTCAATTATTATGTATACATCAACAAAATACACATAAAATTAATTTTATGAAAAAAAATTAATTTTTTAATCCAATAATTTAACGATAGTATTGATATTAAAATCCAAAAAAAATGAACGGTTTTTACAATGGAGAAATCCCTGACTGAAATTAAACGTATTAAAAAGACATCTTCAAACAATAATAAAGAGTCGAACCAAAAATCTAAGAAATTTGAGAAAAAATATTATGCTTTATTTAACAATTCTACTAGTGGAATCGCTTATCATAAAATTATTTATGATTCCAAGGGAAAACCCAAAAATTATATAATAACAGATGTAAATCCACAATATGAAGTAATTTTATCAATTAAAAAAGAGGATGTAGTAAATAAGACTGCAACCGAATCATATAAAGTTAAAGAAGCTCCATATTTGGATATATATTCAAAAGTGGCAGAAACGCAAAAATCATGTTCATTTGAAGCCTATTTTCAACCATTAGACACATATTTCAAGGTTACTGTAATCTCTCCAGAAAAAGGAGAGTTTATGACAGTATTTGATGATATAACACAACAAAAAAAATTATTAGAATCTGAAGAAAAATATAGACTTATTACTGAAAATACAAATGACCTAATCTGCATACTAAATAAGAATTATAAATATGAATATATTAATGAACAAACTTACTTAAGAGTTCTAGGATATACCAATGATGATTTAATTGGAAAATCAGCACTTAAATTTGGTCATCCAAAAGATTTTGAAAATTTTATATCATCTTTTTGGGCGAAAGATGAAATAGATGATAGAACGGTGGAATTGAGAGTGAAAAATAAAGATGGAAAGTGGATATGGTTAAATATTAATATTCGGAGATTTTACAATGAAAAAAATGAAAAAAAATTTTTATTAGTCTCTAGAGAGATTACATTTAGAAAACTGGCAGAAAAAAAGATAAAAGAATCTGAACAAAAATATCGACATTTATTTGAAGATTCACCTTTCGCAATAGCCTTAATGACCTTTGAAGGAGAATTTCTTGAATGTAATTCATACGTGGAGCAATTATTGGGTTTTAAAAAAGAAGAATTAACGGGAAAAAATTTTAGATTACTCAATCTGGTCTCCAAAGAATCTTTACCTCTGGTATTAAACGGTTTTAAAAGATTGATTAGAGGAGAGATTCCTGAACCAAAAAGAATCCAACTATTTAGGAAGGATAGGAGTTCAATCTGGGTTTTATTACACACTTCATTAATTACGTTAAAAGAGATAAAATTCATACAAGTAATTGTTGAAAATATTACAGAAATGAAAAAAGCTGAAGATGATTTACGGGAAAGCGAGGCAAGGTTTCGATTACTTACAGAACAGAATTTATTGGCTATCTCTATTATTCAGGGCAATAAAATTGTCTATGCAAACCAAGCTCTTGCTGACCTAAATGAATATTCAATACAAGAGATGCTTAATTGGGAACTCAATGAACTTTCCAAGACACTACATTCCGAAGATATACCATTTTTATTGAGTCAATCACAAAAAAAACAGAAAGGAGAAACAAATGGAGTTATTCCACATTATTCTTATCGAAAAAAAATGAAAGATGGAAGAATTAAATGGGTAGACCTTTATTCAAAAACAATAAAATATAACGGAAAACCCGCTGCTTTGGTTTCGCAAATAGACATTACTGAACGGAAATATATAGAAGAAAAATTACGAGAATCTGAAGAGAATTATCGAGAATTGGTAAATAATGCTAATAGTATTATTCTAAGATGGGATACTGAAGGAAAAGTCAATTTTATTAACGAATTTGGAGAAACTTTTTTTGGATATTCTAAATCTGGACTTGTTGGTAAACATGTTATAGGAACCATAGTTCCAAAAATGGAAACTACTGGTCGTGATTTAATAAAATTGATGGAAGATATTTGTAAAGATCCTGAAAGATACAAGAATAATGTAAATGAAAATATTACAAAATATGGAAGAAAAGTATGGATATCGTGGACGAATAAAGCAATAAAAGATGATCAAGGAAATTTAATAGGAATCTTGTCAGTTGGTAATGATATTACAAAACAAAGACTAGCCACGTTAAAAATTTCTGAGTCTGAAGAAAAGTTTAGAAATATTACAGAACAGTCATTTATAGGCATTGCGATTATAGACAATTTTAAATTCAAGTATGTTAACCAACAATTTGCCGATACCTTAGGTTTTACTCTTAAAGAGATCCTAAAATGGGAACCTAAAGAATTTTTTAGACTTATACATCCGGAAGATAGAAATAGGATTATAGAGATATCTGAAAGGGACTATTATGGTAAAAATGAAATATTAGCTGATTTACAGTTTAGGGCTCTTAAAAAAACAGGGGAGGTTATCTGGCTAGAGATTATTTCTAAAAAAATTACTTTTGAGGGTAAAGCTGCGGATTTAATAGCTACTTTAGACATTACCGAAAAAAAAGAAGCCGAAAGAATTGTGCTAGAAGAAAATCGTAAACTAGTAGATCTTAACAAAATGAGAAAAGATATCATTACTAGAGTCTCACATGAGTTGAAAACACCATTAACTTCCATATATGGTGCTTCCCAAATTCTTTTAAAGCATTTCGAAGGAGAAATTGATGATGAAGTGTTAAAATTTATTGAGATTTTTCACAGGGGTGCTTTAAGACTAAAAAAATTAGTTGAAAACTTAATAGATGCTTCAAGGATCGAATCAGGTAAATTAGAATTAAACATTAAAACGAATGATCTCGTTATAATTACTAAAGAATGTGTTGAAGAAATGAGCTACTTATTGAATAGTCGTAAACTTAACGTGAAGTTAAATCTTCCGGAAAAGTTGGAACTTAATGTAGATAAAATTCGTCTTCAACAAGTTATCACCAATCTATTGTCAAATGCTATTAAAAACACACCGCAAGGTGGAATAATTTATATCAACATTAGTGATAATCATGATTTCATTGATATACAGATAAGAGATAAAGGAATTGGAATAACAGAAAAGGAAAAAGGGCTTTTATTTGAAAAATTTGGAAAAATGGAAAGATACGGTATGGATCTAGGTGTAGATATAGAGGGTTCAGGTCTGGGGTTATATATTTCAAAAGAAATTGTAGAATTACATGGAGGCCAAATACTTGTAAAGTCTGAAGGAAGAAATAAAGGCTCCACTTTCACTATTAGGTTATATTAAAGAATTTATTCATAGAAAATCGGGCCTGGCAGGATTCGAACCTGCGACATCCCAGTCCGAAGCCGGGCACCCTATCCAGACTAGATTACAAGCCCTTAAAAATAAAATTACTAGCTTATGATATTTTCATTCACGATTTCAAAAAAATGTTTGCTATAAGTAAAACATAAATTCTCGAAAGAAAAAGTAGGGCATTAAACCTTTTTAATCCCATTATTAATATATTTTACAAACATCCTAAATAACTTTATAAATCTTAACCCCTGAGTCAGATCTCCATCAGCTTGGATTTTACCCTTCATGTACGCATCCGTTCCTTGCATTTCACGTTTAAGAATTTTAATAAATATATCTTTTTTATACTTGACTCTAAATGTAGCCCCTCTATTAATTCCTTTTTTATATAATATTGTACCATTAGACACTTTAAACCAAAAATGATAATTTATATCCATTATCGAAATTTGATAGATATCATCGTAATCTATAATTTCTTCCCTGAGTTCATCAGTATTCTTAATGATACTAACCCCTAATCTTATAATCCTCTCTAATGTTGTAATAAATTCCTCAGTATTGTTTTCTAAATTGAGAACAACCGATCTAAAACCCTTTGAATCAAGTATATACAATTGTGGCAAAATGATAAATATATTATATTGTTATACCTATTCCTTAGTATCTAAATTATTTGTAAACAATATAAATCTTTGTATTCAATCTATTAACACGCTATTCAGAATAAAATTTTTATATTTTCATTTATTCCTTTGCTTATATATCTAAAATTTTTAGCGGCTATAGTGTAGCCCGGTCTTTAAGTATAACAATTCTGTTTCCTTAACCGAAAGCATTCGGGACTGTCACTCCTGCGACGCGGGTTCAAATCCCGCTAGCCGCGCCACTCTAATTTAAACTCACTAAATTTTAAATAAAAATTAATGAAAAAACAACTCTATGTTAATTGAAAATAGGAACTTAACCTATTTAATTTATAAAAGTCTTAACACTTAGTTATTTCATAACTTAAATATTTATGAAATAAAACCTAACTTGTGAAATATAACCTTTTTATATCATTATAACCTTTTAATATTGTTATTTTAAGAAAATAATCAAGAAATAACATAACAAATTTTATACTTTAATAATTTTCAAAATCAAAATAGAGGAAAATTATACAAAAAGGTTGAAAATTAAAATGGTTGATGAATCATTATTAAAAGAAATTAAGGCTGCTCAGGATGCTGGCGCTTCTTCGGCCACTCCCGATGTGATCGCGAAGACTCTCGAGTTTATGAAGCAAATCTCTGGGGAGAATGAGGATCTTAAGGAAGAACTCGAGGATATGGAAATTGCCATACAGCTCGTTTTTACTGATGCAGATAAGAAGTTCTGGCTCACAGTTAAAGAAGGGGATTTACAATATGGAGATGGAGATATTGATAATCCTTCATTTACGTTATCCTCCACGCTTGAGGTTGGAGCAGGTATTGTGATGGGTGAGGTAGATGCCACATCAGCATATATGGCGGGAGATATCACTGTTGAAGGAAATCTCCAGGACGCGATGGCCTTCCAAGAGATAATTGAGCTGTCGCTTGAAGCCTACGAAGACCTTGTAGAAGATATGTAAAACCAGAACAAAGAAAAAGACCATCGAACCAAATATCTCTTTTTTTTTAAAATTTTAAATCTTAATTTTTTTAATAGAAAAAAAGGTTTTAGTTCATTTCCCCTGTTTTTAAACACATTAAGGCATATCTTTCAAAAAACCACCTATATACCTCTACACATGATTAAATAATGTAATAAATAATCGTAATTCAACTCTATATTTTACGCTAAAAATTATTAATAGCATTGGTATTTTAGGGATTTATGAAAATTGGCACTTAGTATTATAATATTCTTATATTATTATGCCTTAAAAGCACTGAAAAAAAGGATTAGGTAAAAATGCATAAAATTAAATCATCATATTTTTATTAAGTGTATTAGGAACAGACATAAAATATTAATTATTGGTGTTTTGCGATCGGAGTGATTTTAGAACAGTTATATGATGCGACGAATAATTTGATTAATCAACAGTTCTATAAAGATGGTCACGATATAATTATTGGTAGAACACCTCAAATTTCTGTAAAAATTAGCAATTCTGGGCAAATTATAAGAAAATTTAAAGATTTATTTAATAGTAATTTACACTTATTTCTTGAGGGTAAGTACCTACAATTCCTTAATCTTTTCACTAAAATAAAGGGTGTAGATGAGAACTATATCAATGAAATTTACCAAGATCTACAACTCAAATTCCACAATTTAAAAGACTCGGATAATATTGATATAGTTGTTTTGTATGCTATTGTGCTTAATTCACTTATTTCAAGCATAAGAGATATTAACTTTAATATAGCCCTAACTGAGATTAATAAAAGGGTAAAAAAGAGGAAGAAGATCAGCGACAACAAAATTCAACAAGAAATAGATATGCTTTTCATGAAAAATGATGACAATATCTCAATTTTATATAACCTTTCATATCTTGATACATTAGCAGAATCTTTTAATTATAAGAAGGTTGCTCATATTTGTAAGATTCAAAAGAGTAAGTTTATCAATCGAATTGTTAATATGATTTTAGATATGAACAATTAATATAGAGATTTTCTTATTTTTTCGTAATACCTTTTAAATCCTCAAATAAAATCTTAGCCAGTGCATTTAATACCACTTTCCTTAATTCTCCATCTTGTACTCTTATCCTATCTGAAATTTCGATTTGTAATGCTTGACTGTTTGGTATAAGAGAAGCGCCATATTTTTTTGTGATATAACCTCCAGTTAAGACATATTCACCTCTTTTAGGATGACTGGGAGCTATAGGGATACTTAATTCGAGGAATTTTTCAACAATTCTACCTCGAATATTTTTTCCCCAATCTTTTTTTGGTATTTTTTCTGAGTAAAATGATTCTAGATTATTTGTTCCTAAAACTATATCCACATCTCGGAAGCCAGGTGGTCGATTGGCTTTTTCAAAACCATGTAAATCAATTATTAGTGAACGCTCATATATTTTCAAGTTGTCTAGTACAAATTCTTCTATTTTTTTATGATAAAAATTATAGATTTGCTTCGCGATATTCGATCCTTGTACATATGCTTCTGATTCCTCTCGGTTTAAATCAATTTTACTTCGACGAACTTTAGAAATTATGTATGATGGAGTATTAAATTGGGAATATTGTTGTTTAAAGAAGGTTTGAATTAGGGCAATTAAAATCTTGGCAATCTCGATTGTTTCACCATCAATTCCTAAAACTCCTGATGTTCTCTTTGGAATGTTCTCACATTCTAGTGTTCCTCCATGTGGTACAGAGAGTATTAGAGGAATATTACCTTGTTGCCATTCTACGTAGTTGAAAAGGTCTAACATTTTCTCGCGATTTATTAAATAATAATATATAAAACTTAATTAAATCATTGGAGAATTCTGAAAGGTTAAGTATCTGAGAACTATGAAAATGCTAATCCATACTCCAAATCCAATTAATCCAAAAGTATAATATGCAAAAACACTTTTCTCTTTCTCAAACGTGATATAAGCAAATAACCAAGTACCAAGCCCTCCAACAGCACATAAAAAGATATCGGTGATTATATTTTGCCAGCTATCAGCCCGATCTTCAAACTTCCATTCTAAATCAAGAAAAACTAAATTTTCAACGACCTCCCAAATAATAGAACAAACAACGGTGAGGATAAAAACGAATAAAAGCGAAAAAATTGGAATAGTGCCATACTTTCTTTTAGGGATTGTGTAAAACAATGAAAAGAATAAAAATAAACCGATTCCAAAACAAATATGCCCGATAGAGTAGAAATCAAACCAAGAAATACCAACCTCAGAGGTATCTGTGGCGATAAATTCATTCATTAACATTAATTTCTCACTATTTCTTAATTATTTTTTTTACTTTTTAAATAATAATACAAAAATGAAAAAGATATATTCATGGGAAATTAAAATTCAAGAACCAAATAAATTATAAAAAATAGTACAAATGAAAGAGCATTGAAAAGATAAAATAAAGGAAACTCATATTTCTTCACTTTTTCATAGAAAAGATACGCGAAGCCACAGCATATTAACGCACCACATCCTCCGAGAATAATATCAGAAATAGCATTTATAACACTATCTAGTTCATCCTGGTGCTTTAAACCCCACTGATACAGAAGACTATTTTCTATAATCTCCCAAAATACAGCAAATATAATAGTGCCAACAAAAAACCATATCCAATGAGATTTTTGTACCTTGAAGTTTTTTGGATCGAATAAATTTCTTATCGTCGAAATAATTGATAATAATGAGAAAACTACGATTCCCATTGCTATATGCCCAAAACTAAAGAAATCAAAAATAGATTGACTGACCTCACTTGGCAAAGTTGCCCAAAACCAGTTAAATATCATTATAATATCGCAAATAATCTTTTTTTTTATTCCTATAAAATAACCATTTATAGATTTAGTTTAAAAAATATTGTATTATATTATATCTAATTATTAATCGTATAATTCTTAAGGTAAAATTTACTTGAAGAAAATCGCACTTTTAATCTATTATCATCGACAAAATTTTTATAGCTTAAATGCTATAACTGGCGCAATCGAAACAGATGATATATTTGAAAGCATTGATTTCTATTTTTTAAGTTCGCAAGATGAACTTATGGAAACACTCAAAGATATAGTAGAATCTTATGATAAATTACTAGTTGCTATTTCTTTCTTCACCACTCAGCTTTTCGAAATCCGAGAATTAGTAGATAAACTAAGACAAAAGTTTCAAAAGAATTGTACACTTGTAGCAGGAGGATCTCATCCAACGGGAGATCCTTCTGGAACCCTTCAAATAGGTTTTGATATTGCTGTAATTGGAGAAGGAGAGGATACAATCATAGAACTGGTTAATAAACTAATTTCTAATGAAAAGCTCAGTGATATAAGAGGGATAGCCTATAAAAATGAAGATAACGAATATATTTATACAAAAAGACGTGCGTTAATCGATCTAAACAAATATCCTCCTTTTCCTACTAAAAATACTCGATTTGGAGCAATTGAAATAACAAGAGGATGTCCTTATGTATGTTACTTTTGTCAAACACCCTATATTTTAGGGACTACTCCCAGACACAGAAGTATCGAAGCAATTTGTCAATATGTTCAAATAATTAAAGATTATTATGGAGATTTAACAGATATACGATTTATAACCCCTAATGCATTTAGTTATGGCTCTGAGGATGGTAAAACGTTAAATTTAGAGAAACTTGAGGAATTATTATTCAGTATCAGAGAAATCATAGGTGAAAATGCGAGAATTTTTGTAGGGACATTTCCATCTGAAGTAAGACCAGAACATGTTAATCAAGAGACATTAAATTTGGTTTTAAAATATGGGAATAATGACAATATCACTATTGGAGCACAATCAGGTAGCCAAAA